>DATEDN010000081.1:0-67786 GCA_035281645.1 Acidimicrobiia bacterium
ATGCAGGATGTCCCCCTCCCGGGCCAAGGGACTCTTATCCCAGGCGGAATCGTTGGCGGAGATGCCAGAGACGATGGCTGCCTGGGCCGAGGATCGCCTTTCTCCCGACCAGACTCGCCAACTGATCACCGCCCGGGACGCTAACCCCGACCTCTTCCCGGCCGGGGAGAAGGAACTTTTGTCCCAGGTGGAGGAGCTCGATCTCCGTGACACCGTCCGCCAAGTCAACCAGTGGCGGCAGCGGGTCAATGCCGAACAACGGGATCGGGAGCTAGAACAGCTCCGGCAGCGGCGTTATCTCCACCTCTCCGCCACACCCGAGGGGATGGGGAGGATCGAAGGATTGCTGGACCCCGAAGGCTTCGAACTTGTGCGGACCGCAGTCGAGGGCGCCTGTGCCGTCCCCACGGCCGAGGACCACCGCAACCCTGGCCAGAGAAGGGCCGATGCCATAGTCGATCTCTGCCGGGAGGCGATGGACTCGGGGAGGCTGGCCGAATCCGGGGGCGAGAAACCCCATCTCGTCGTCCTGGTCGACAGCGGGCGGGTCGGAAATCAGCTGAGCGGGACCGCGGAGACTCTCGAGGGGACCGAACTCCCCCAATCCGACCTGGAGCGGCTGCTCTGTGACTCCTCGGTCTCCCGAATGATCATGGGTGCGGATTCCGAGCCGATCGACGTGGGGAGAAAGACCCGGGTCATTCCCCCCGCCTTACGGCGGGCGGTGATGGTCAGGGATCGGCACTGCCGTCACCCCGGTTGTGACCGCCCCTCTCGCTGGTGCGATGTCGATCACATCATCCCCTGGTGGAAGGGAGGGGAGACCAAGCTCTCCAACTTGCAGCTGCTCTGTCGTCATCACCACACCGAGAAACATCAGCGGCATGGGCCTTAGCTCGGTTGGATCGTCCCTGAGCAAGTTCCGAAGGCTGGGTCGCCAGCAGTGAACGAAACAGTGTCGCCGTCTTGAAGAAACGGACCTTGTCCCTCTGTGATCTCCAGCAAGCAACCGAGGCTGTCGTCGGTGGGGCCACTGATCGTGCCCGACGCAAACAAGTCTCCGGCGCGGATCGTGGCGCCATTGGAGGTTGCATGGGCCAGCTGCTGGCTCATCGTCCAGTAGAGGTGCCGCAGGTTTGAACGCGAGATCACTCGATCATTGAGTCTGACCTCGAGATCGAGATCGATACCGGAGCCGGGCGGTGTCAGATAGGGAAGCGGTGGTGGATCCTGGACATGGGCGTCGATCCTCCTGGATGCGAGCTCGGAAAGCGGTACCACCCAAGGCGAGATCGTGGTCGCGAAAGACTTTCCCAGAAAGGGACCTAGGGGCTGGTATTCCCAGGCCTGGATATCCCGAGCGGACCAGTCGTTGACTAGCACCAACCCGAAAATGTGATCCTCGGCCTCGGCAACCGGAATTTCTCCTGGACCGTCGCCGGTGATGAAGCCCATCTCAAGCTCGAAGTCGAGTCGCTGCGAGAGGCCAAAATCACCCTGGGCCCGCTGTCCATGCGGTCGAGGGATCGGAGTTCCGTCGACCTTGATCGTTCCACTCCGACCGTGATATCCAATTGGGAGGTGTCGCCAATTGGGAGTGAGGGGCTCGGAGTTCGGGCGAAAAATTTGGCCCACGTTCTGGGCATGACTGAGAGATGAATAGAAGTCGACATAGTCGCCGATCCGACAAGGAAGATGCATCGAGACTTCGGAAACTGGAATGGGTGCAAGATCAGGGAGCGCCCGGCCAACGTCTCCGATGACCTCTTCCCAAGCAGTACGCCCCGCAGCCAACAGCGGCAACAACGAAGCGGACTCAAGAAGGGTCGACACGCCTGCAACCTCGAATACATGGCCCCCGCTTCGCACCCCTACACGAGGGCCAGCGCCCTCGGTCGTGAACACCCCGAAGGCAATCAAGCGGTTGCCTGCAGGCTTCCCATCATGACCAAGTCTTCGACTGGCTCATCGAATGAGCAGCTTCCATACGAACGAAAGAAGACTCGAGCCGACTTGAGTTCGCTCACCGAGAACCTATGCCCTCCCAGACGGAGGTGGTCGCGGCCCAGATCCCCGGCCTCCTCTGACGCCAACAGACTCTCGACTGCTTTTGGATCAGCGGAGGTAACCAGCGCGGCCGAGGCGGCCAACAGGTTTAAGAAGCCATGGCGCCAAACCCCCAAGTCAGCCCATATGTGCCGCCAGGGATGGTGAAGGCCGGCAGTCGCCTTGATCGGTAAGCCTCCCCGAAATGCATCGACTAGGACCTCCGTCAATGCGGCAGGGGGTGGAAATGACTCCGGGGTTGCGCCTCCGCAGCGAACCTTCACTCCAACTCGACGACCGGGATTGCGGGCCGCGACCTTCGCGGCGCGCTCGGGCGGAACTTCGAGCCAGATCGTCAAGGCCTGATCGATCTCATCGAAATGCCCCTCGACGTCTAGATCGGTGGTCTCGATCTGTCGAATCGAAAGGGCCGAAGCTTCGATCGCCGAGATCGCTTCATCGGCCGGCTGGTCGAGGACCACCCCGACCGGCAACCGCTCCTCTCCAATGAGCCATTCGAGATCGTGAAGCTTTGAGCTCGGGCAGAGGAACGCGGCGAGCATCCATTCATGTCGGCCTCTTTGGTGGCGGCGGTAGGTCATGAGGGCGTCGTCAAGTGAGAGCGACTCAGGTGGGTACATGCCGGCGTAATCGATCAAGTGTGACAACAAGACTCGAGGCGCGGTCAAGGCAGCTGTCACCCTCGTATCGTAAGAAGGTGAGGGCTGAAGAGTTCGGGTTCAAATCGATCCGAATCGAAAGGGCTGATCAAGTCCTGGTGGCAACGATCGATCGACCAGACAACCAACTCAACGCGGTCGATGACCGCCTGCACCGCGAGCTAACGAATCTTTTCCACCTCCTCCGCCGGGAGCGTGAAGCCCGAGCGGTACTGCTCACCGGACAAGGGAAGGCGTTCTGCGCCGGCGGCGACTTCTCCTGGTTCCCGACTCTTCAGAGCCCCGAGCGCCTGGCGGAATTGCGTCGGGACGCCAAGCAAATGATCTGGGATCTCGTCGACCTCGAACTGCCGCTGGTGGTGGCGATCAATGGGCCGGCAGTTGGACTCGGAGCCACGATCGCATTGTTGGGAGACGTCATTTTCATAGCCGAAGGCGCGCATGTGGCCGATCCCCACGTCCGGGTAGGAATCGTGGCTGGTGACGGCGGTACCGCCATCTGGCCACTGCTCGTCGGGCCGGCTCGAGCCAAGCAATACCTTCTGACGGGAGATCCGGTTTCTGCCCATGAAGCCGAGCGGATCGGTCTGGTGAACCGGGTGGTGCCCGCTTCCGAGCTCATGACCGAGGCCATGGCCATGGCCTCGCGCCTCGCGGCCGGGGCCCCCCTGGCGATCCAATACACGAAGGTCGCCGTCAACCAATTGGTGAAGCAAGCCCTGCAAACGGCCTTCGACTACGCCACCGGCCACGAATTAGTGACGTTCATGACCAAGGATCACCAGGAGGCACTAGCGGCGATCGCCGAGAAGCGGCAGCCGCGCTTTTTCGGCCACTAGCCCTTCTTAGAATCTTCGGCGGTGGTCCGCCGTTCCCTCCTCACCAAGTGGTTCGCGCTCGTCTTCCTGGCCTCGCTGGCCGCGGAGCTGACCAACAGCTTGCTCGTGCACTTCCCGGGCTTTCTCCAAAGCATGGGAGCCAGCGAGCTTCGAATCGGCACCATCGTGGGTGTCTCGGGCGCCGCTTCGATTGTCGTGCGTCCTTGGATCGGCCGGGTGATCGATCGCCGAGGTCGGCGGCGGATGATCCGGCTCGGATGTCTGGTGCTCGCCGCCTCCACCCTGTCCTATTCCTTTATCGAGAGCATCGGCGTTTCCGTGGTGGGGGCAAGGCTGTTGCAAGGTCTGGGGCAGGCGATGGCGATGACTGCGTTCTGGGCTTATATCGCCGACCGTCTACCGGAAGCTCATCGGTCCCAGGGGATTGCCCTTTTCGGGATATCGGGACTGGCGCCATTGGGGATCGGGCCCGCCATGGGTGACCAGATCCTGGCCTCACGGTTCGGCTACCAGGGGATCTTTCTTTGCGCCACCGCCTTCTCCCTGGTGTCTTTCTTCCTGGCCATGCGTCTCGAGGAACCCGAATCCGAGGACCACGAGAACGCGGGGGCCGGCTTTTTTCCCATGCTTCGCCGGCCAAGTCTGCGGCCGGTCTGGTTCGTGATCCTGGTGCTCGCCCTCGGATTTACGGCCGCTTTTGTCTTCGTCACCACCTATGTGGCCGCAATCGGAGCCGGGCGGGTCGGAACGTTCTTCGCCGCCTATGCAGTCACGGCGATCATCTGGCGCCTCACTCTGTCCTGGGTTCCCGACCGCGTGGGCCCGGTGCGAATGATCGCTCCGGGGTTGATGCTCTATGCCGCTGGCCTGATCGTGATCGGCCTGATCGCACCACCCTGGGGACTAATCGGTGGGGGAGTCCTGACCGGACTTGGCCACGGGATTTCCTTCCCGGTGGTGGTGGCAGTGGCTACCAGCCGGGCCGCCCCCGGGGAGCGAGGGACGGCGATTGCGATCTTCACCGCTTTGTTCGACCTTTGTCTATTTGGAGCGGCGCCGGTGATCGGATGGATCATCGAACAGGTGGGATACGCCACCGCGTTCGTGACAGTGGCACTGGCGGTCTTGGTGGGGATGGTCATCTTCTATGTCGCCGAGCGACGCTGGGTCAAACTCGAGGACGCCGTCAGAGCCGAATCAGCGACCGCCCCAATCCCGCACGTGTAAACAGCTCTGAGAAGGCCACGGGCGCGGACTCAAAGCCGTTGCTGAACGTTTCCGTATAGAGAAGTCTGCCCTCTCTGATCCAACCTGCCATTTCAGACATCGCCGAGCGGAAGTCGGAAAGGAAATCCCACACCACGAACCCCTCGAGCCGGATCCGGCGTTCAATCAGCTCGCGCACGTGGCGAATCCCCCGCGGGTTTTCGAGGTTGTACTCGGAAACCTGACCGGCCACCGCCACTCGCCCGCCGCGATTCATGGCGATCAAGGCCAAATCCAGAAGCTCGCCGCCGACATTGTCGAAATACACATCGACTCCCTCCGGGCAGGCGCGGCCGATAGCGCTGGCGAGCTCGGGGTCGTGGCGATCGAGGCAGTCGTCGAAACCCAGCTTTCCCGTGACGTAGCGACAGCGGTCGGGGCCGCCGGCGATCCCTACCACCCGACAGCCATTGATACGAGCAATCTGACCGGCGGTGCCCCCCACCGTTCCCGCCGCCGACGAGACGAGCACTGTCTGGCCCGGCCAGATCCGCGCCACGCTGAGCAGGCCGAAATAAGCGGTGAGTCCGGAGACGCCGAGTACGCCGATGGCGGTGGAATCGGGAATCGGTGGAGAAAAGATCTCGGGGTCGAGGCGCAACAACCCTTTGCCGTCAGAGAGGTAGTGGGTGCGCCAGCCGGTGCCCGCTGCCACCCGGTCACCAACCCCCAGGCGGGAGTGACTCGACTCGATCACCTCACCCACCGCGAATCCATCGATCACCTCGCCCACCTGAGTGCGGGTTCCGTAGCTATCACGGGCGAGACGGTCGCGCACACCCACGTCGACGGAGAGGAAGCGGTTGGCGACGATCACCTCTTCCTCACCCACCGCCGGCAAGCGCACTTCCTGCATGGCGAAGTCGCCGGGCTGGGGAGCGCCTTCGGGAGTTCTTGCCAGCACCCACTGGCGGGACAGGGTCGGCATGGCGGCCGAAGGTAGTGGTTAGCTTGGCGGCATGCCGGAGCTGCCAGATATCGTCGTGTATCTCGAGGCGTTGCAACGAAGGACTGTTGGCTACACCCTCGAGCGATTGCGACTGGCATCCCCGGCGGTACTGCGCACCTACGACCCACCCTTCGACGCGGTCGAGGGAAAAACGGTCCGGGGCTTGCGGCGAATCGGAAAGCGAATCGTCTTCGAACTCGACGAAAGCCTCTTCGTGGTCATCCACCTCATGATTGCGGGACGTCTGCAATGGAAAGAGGGGAAGGCCGCGATTCCGAAGAAGGTCGGCCTCGCCTCACTTGAGTTCGATACCGGGACTCTCATTCTCACCGAGCAAGGGACCAAGCGACGCGCCGGGATCTGGGTACTGAGGGGAGAAGACGCATTGCTGGCAGAGAACCGGGGAGGGGTCGAACCTCTTCAGTCATCGCCGAACGAATTCGGTCAAGCCTTGACGAAGGAGAACCGGACCTTGAAACGGGCTCTGACGGATCCCCGAATCTTTTCCGGAATCGGCAATTCATTCTCTGACGAGATCCTTTGGGCGGCCAAGCTTTCCCCGGTGGTCCGAACTCGCCAGCTTTCAACAGAACAGATCGCCCGATTGCGAGAGGCGACGATCGATCAACTCAACCATTGGACCGATTTGCTGCGAGATCAGGTGGGAAATGGCTGGCCGACCAAGGTGACTGCCTTTCGACCGGAGATGGCCGTCCACGGCAAGTTCGGTCAGCCCTGTCCGCGCTGTGGGACGAAGGTGCAGCGGATCGTCTATGCCGACAACGAGACCAACTATTGCCCCACCTGTCAGACCGGTGGCAAGCTCCTGGCCGATCGCTCCCTCTCGCGCCTATTGAAGGATGACTGGCCCGCCAGCCTCGAGGAGCTCGAGGACCTCAAATCCCGCTAGCCGAACAAGACCGCGGCCAACCAACTGCCAGCGATGAGGAGGCCGGCTGCCAGCTCGATCAGGATCGAAAGCCCGGCGGCTGACAGTGCCTTGCGGGTCGAGGGCCAGGCTTGCTCGTGGGTCCCGAGTCGCTGGCGCTCGGAGGCATAGACACCGACGACGAATCCGATGATGAACCCGACGACCGGGATCAGGAAGAAGCCGGCGATGGAGAGAAGCCCACCGATGACCAGTGATCGTCGAGGAACTCCAGCCTCGCGCAACCGTCTTCCGGGGACCATGTACTTTCCTACCTGGCCGAAAATCAATAGCGCAGTGGCTACCGCCAGAACTATCCAGGCGAGTGTGGTCTTCTCCACCAGGGCCCACACCAGTACCGCTCCCCAGACCAGAATCAGCCCCGGCAAAGCGGCGACAACGATGCCGACCAGACCAACCGCGATGGCGAGTCCGACTGCGATCAGTCCGGGCGTATCCATTCCGGCCGGAGGTTATTGAATGGGGCGGCGCACCAACCTCGCTCTGGCCGCTCTCCTCCTGGCGGCGCTGGCCAGCGGATTCTGGAGCTTTTCAATCGGGACCGACTGGCTGATTGATCCTTCGATCATCCACGGCGTGACGGCACTGGCTCTCCTAGTGCTGGCGCCTTGGAAGTCGGTGGTAGTCAAGCGTGGCCTCGCTCGCTCCCGACCTGGGCAAGTCTGGTCCCTGGTGTTTCTGGCAGTTGTTTTGCTCGCAATCACGAGCGGCCTGGCTCACACGGCTAAGTGGGCGCGGACCCTGGCCGGGATGACCATGATGCAGATCCACGTCGGGTCGGCGGTGGTCGCCCTGGTGCTCGGCATCGGTCATTACCTTCGGCATCCGCAGCGCCCGCGATCTTTTGATCTCAACCGGCGTGGCTTCCTCAGATTGGCCGCCACCGGCGGGGTGGCCTGGGCTCTGTGGTGGGGTTGGGAGCGTCTGGCCGCTGCCCCCCGGCGTTTCACCGGATCGCACGAAGTCGGTTCCTTCGATCCTTCGGGCTTCCCGGTCACGTCCTGGATCAACGATGTCCCTCCGGCGCTGGCGGCGAGTACCTGGCGCGTTGAGATCGGGGATAGGAAATTCACCCTCGACGACCTCGAGGCGATGTCCGACGACGACTTCGAGGCCACTATCGACTGCACCGGGGGTTGGCACTCGACTCAGATATGGAGAGGGGTGCGTCTCGATCGCCTGGTCGGATCGGAGGCCTGGCGGAGTATCGAGGTGGTCTCGGCCACGGGGTACGCCCGGCGCTATCCGATTCGCGACCTCGATCGCTTGTGGCTGGCGGTGGCGGTGGGAGGAGAGCCGTTGTCGATCGGTCATGGCTTTCCGGCTCGGATCGTCGCCCCCGGGCGCCGGGGGTTCTGGTGGGTGAAATGGGTGGTGGCGATCCGCCCCTCGATGACACCGTGGTGGGTGCAATCGCCTTTTCCCCTGACCTGAATAGCTCGGCTGGTTGACGACCGAACATCTGTTCGATAATGTCGACAAATGCTGACGGCGCTGGCTCAGCCGCAAAAGCTTCCGATCGAACTGGCTCCGGGAAAGATCGTGGGGTTGGAAGGACCGGCCGGGCTGGGTTTGACCAGGGTAGGGCTCTCGCTTCTGACCGCTCCCTCGCAGGTGGGGACGGTGGTGGTGATCGATGCCCGCGGGGGATGGCTCTCTCCGCTCGCGGCTTGGGAGGTGGGGGTGAAACCCAGCCGGCTGGTTGTTGTTCGCTGCTCGAATCCAAAGCTCTGGGCAAAGGTATGTGCGGCAGTTCTGGAGGGAGTAGCGGCGGTCTACGCAGAGGTCCCGCCGGGAGTGGGGGAGAGCGAGCTTCGACGTTTGGCTGCTCTCACCAGGGCTCGCAAAGCAGGGTTGGCATTAAGGCCGCTTAGAGGTCAGCTCCCGGCCGGGATCACCCATATGCGTCTGAAGGGCACCTCGGTTTCCTGGGAAGGGCCCGATATGGGACACGGCGCCTTGAGCGAGAGGCAGCTCTCCTTGGAGGTGTCTGGGAAGTCGTTGCCCTGGCAGGAGCTACAGGCCACTGCCTGATGCGAACCATCTGTGTCTGGTTCCCGGATTGGCCGCTCGAGGGGATGCCAGATGATGCCGCCGGATTCGTCTACGAAGAAGGTCGGGCAGCCGGGGGAGAGACGGAGCGAATAGCTGCCGCCAACCGATTGGCCCGTCAAGCCGGGATCACGATTGGCATGGGGAGAAGGGCGTCCGAGGCACTCTGTCCGACGGCAACGAGCAAGGCCCGTGACCTGGGAGAGGAAACCCGGCGGTTTGAACCGGTGGTCGCCTCGCTCGAAGATCTGGTCCCGCGAGTAGAAGTGGTCGAACCCGGTTTGGTACTGATCGCTATCGAAGGGTCGCTTCGCTTCTATGGCGGTGAGGACATCCTTCTCGACAAAGTGACGGGGACGGCGGGTCCGGGAGCGCGGGTGGGATTGGCCGACGGTCCCTTTGCTGCCCATTGGGCAGCACGGACCGCCGAGAACGAACCCAATGTGGTCGAGAACTCCGTGGAATTTCTTTCCCGTCTCGACATCTCGGTCATCGATCGCGAGGAGATGATCGACACATTTCGCTGGTTGGGGTTGACCACTCTGGGAGCGCTTGGTGAACTACCCCGGTCGGCGATTGCCTCTCGTTTTGGCGAAGAAGGCCTCCGCGCCCACCAACTCGCCACCGGCGAGGATCGGCCGGTCAACCCCCGCTCCATTCCTCCTCACCTGGCTGTCGAGGCTCACTACGACGACCCGCTCGAATCCCTCGATCAGGTGGCCTTCTCGGCTCGGGCTCTCTCGGCCCGATTGATGAACGATCTGCGCCGGGAAGGGATCGCCCCTCATCGGGTGGAGATCGAAGCCGAGTCGGCTCGGGGTCAGGTGCGGAGAAGGGTGTGGCGTTCGGCCGATCCCTTCCTCGAGTACTCACTGACGGAACGGGTTTGGTGGCAGCTGCGAGCCTGGGTGGAAGGGGAAGGGGTGGGAGGCGGGCTGGTCCGGCTCCGGCTCGATCCCTCCGACCTTTCCGGCCGCGGGCGCCAACTCGCTCTGCTGGAGCAATCGGAGATGGGTTGGGAAGCCTATGACGCCAACCGACCGGAGGCGGAGCGGGCCCTTCACCGGGTCCAATCTCTCGTCGGCCCGGATGAGGTGTTGCAGGGGGAGTGGCAGGGAGGAAGGATGCCAGGGGAACAAGTGCTGTGGTTTCGGTTCGGCGAGGAACCTGCCCCGGCCGAGCGCGACCCCCTCGCCCCCTGGCCCGGAGCCACTCCCGGTCCTGCTCCAGCGCTGGTACCTCCCGAACCGAAGCCAATCGACATTGAGTGGGAAGGAGGAATGCCGTATCGGGTTCGTCTTGGCGCCCGCTGGGAGCAGGTAGTCAACTGGGCCGGTCCTTGGCGGCTGTTAGGTCGGTGGTGGAAGGGAGAAGAAGCCGCCGATCGTTATCAGATCGTGACTTCGGCCGGTGCTTTCCTCGTGATCGTCCGCGGCCAGCGAACATTTCTGGCCGGAATTTACGACTAGAGCGCCGAGGCGATGATGTCGCGGGTCCGCGCCGCGAGCTTGGTCGTTTCGGCTTTCTCCAAGCCTGCCGTCTCGATCGGGGGGTGGATCACCGCTTTGACATCGCCCCCGAATACCCAGAGCTTTCCGGCCGGCCAGGCCTCGTGGGTCCCCACGATCGTGAGCGGGAGGAGGGGTATGGCTCCGGCCAAGGCCATAGTGAAGGCACCCTTCTTGAACGGCCGCAGGGTGCCGTCGCGGCTCCGGGTCCCCTCCGGATAGATGATGAGCGATCTTCCCGATGCCACCAGATCCCGGGCCTGCCGATTGACGTTCTCGTGAATCGCCGACCTTGCCTCGCGGTCGACCTCGACGATGCCAATCGCCCGCATGGCCGGGGCCAGAATGGGGATCGAGAACAGCTCCTTCTTGGCCAGGAATCGGATGGGAAGGGGCACGGCGAGAAAGCAAACCATGATGTCGAGCACGGAGAGGTGGTTGGCTACGACCACATGCGAACGAGTGCGGTCAACGTGCTCTCGGCCCTCGACAACGAGAGTCGTCCCCGATGCCCAGAGCCAGAGCCGGCTCCAAACCCGCGCCAGCTGGTCGATGAACGGGCTCGTCGGTCGAAGGCGTCCCAGGACTATGGCAATGGGAGCGGCCAGCAAAGTCGCGGCGACCCCGATCACCATCGTTAGAACCGTCCGCACGGGTGCCAGCAACCGCCGCATGTGCCGACGATAGGGTGTCGGGGTGCCGCGGACCAAGGGGGAATGGAGGGACTGGGCGAAGAGCATCTCGCCGGTCACTGAAGCCGAATCGGAAGCCGTTTGCGCGGTGGTGGCCCAGGCGCTTCGCCAGGATTCTCTCAAGGTGGTCCTTACCTTTCTCGCCATGCCGGGGGAGGTCAGCCTCGCTTGCCTGCACGACGACCCTGCACTTTCCCTGGGCGTCACCCGCACCCCCCGCCAAGGCCCGCTGACAATTCATCGCCTCCAGGGCTTGCTGGAAACGCATCCTTTTGGGTATTTGCAGCCCACCGCCGACGCCGAATTGATGGACCCGGCGGCGATCGAGGCGGTTCTGGTTCCCGGGGTTCTGTTCTCAGCTACCGGCGCACGCCTGGGCCACGGCCGCGGCTATTACGACCAGCTGCTGAGCAGCCTTGAGCCCCGGCCCTGGCTGGTTGGAATTACAGTCGATCGCCGGGTAGTCGAGGGACTTCCGATGGCTGATACTGATGTCTGGATGAATGCGATCGCGACCGAGTCGGGCTATCGGGTGACAGGATGAAGAGGTGAGGCTTTTTGTGCGGCTGGTGGCGTTGGCGCTGGTCGCTCTCTTCGCCCTGATTCTCCTCGGGCCCATGGCACCACAGGGAACGTTCTTCTCCGACTTCAGTCTCAACATGCGGGAAGCACTCAACATCCACTGGGGGATGCCACTCGGCTATCCCTGAAAGCGGGGGTCGGCCACCCACACCCGGACGCGCTCCATCGCCACCGAGATCACCGGCCCCGTGATCTCGTACTGGTTGTACTGGGAGTAGCGAGCTTTGAGGGCAGCTATCGCTTCCGGATCCTCCGAAACCACTTTGGCGTGGCCGTCCACCCGCACCCACCAGAGGTGATGCCATCCTTCGGCATAGTGGTGGGCAAGGACCGAGACCCGGGGATCGGCTCTGATATTCCGGAGCCGGGCGAGGTTGGGGTCTTGTTTTGGCTTCCGGTCGACAGCGGTTACCAGTCGGTCGCCGACGATGGCGAAGACGATGGGGATGACGTGCGGACTCCCATCCGGATTGACGGTTGCCAGGGTCGCCACTCGAGCCAAATTCAGGAGGCGGCGGCCCTTTTCGGACATGTCGACCGATTATGACGGTGCTCGGTTGCCTCTTGCCGAGGTAGGTCCAGAGGCCTAGTCTGATCTGTGGAAGAAGGGGAGTGGATGTCGGTTTTCGTAGGTCAGCTCTATCGCAATGATGAGCCGCCCGTTCGGGCCTCCGTACAGATCGAAGACGGCCGGGTGAGGATTTGGACCGACCGCCGCCGCTTGGTCTCCTGGGACCAGGCGCAGGTCTCCTGCGAGCGCATGAGCGTCTTCCGCTTCCAGCTCTCCGACGGCTACGTCAGCTACGAGTTCCAACCCGGCGACCCGGCTGGCTTCTCCGATTCGATCGGGGCCGTGGTCGACCTACGGGCTCCCAAGAGCCGTTTCGGCCTCGCCGAGCGCATCCGCCAGGCGCAAGCCACCCCATAGCGGATCGCCCGCCTCACGCGGGACCCCCGAATAGATTGCTGCTCCCCGATTAGAGGAGCTTGATGCCCACGCCCCACATTTCCGCCGAGGCCGGAGACTTCGCCGAGTGCGTATTGCTGCCGGGCGATCCATTGCGGGCCAGGCACATCGCAGAGAACTTCTTCGACGACGCTCGTCAGGTGAACGCGGTCCGGAACATGCTCGGGTACACGGGGGTCTACAAGGAGATGCCGGCATCGGTGATGGGGAGTGGGATGGGCATCCCCTCGGCTTCGATCTACGCCACCGAGCTGGTAGCGGAATATGGGTGCAAGCGGTTGGTGCGCGTTGGCTCCGCCGGCGGCATCTCCAACTCAATCAAGCTGCGGGACGTGGTGATCGCCACCGGAGCATGCACTGATTCGGGAGTCAACCGGGCTCGGTTTCACGGTTGGGACTACTCCGCCATCGCCGACTTCGGATTGGCCCGGGCGGCAGTCGACGCCGCAGCCGCCCTGGGTGTCGACGCGGCGGTGGGCAACGTCTTCTCGGCCGATCTCTTTTACAACCCTCAGACCGAGGTATGGGATGTGCTGGAGGGTATGGGGGTGCTAGCGGTGGAAATGGAGGCAGCAGGGCTGTATGGGGTGGCGGCCGAGAAGGGAGCGCGAGCCCTGTCGATTCTCACTATCTCGGATCACATCCGCTCCGGGGAGGCAACAACTTCCCTCGAGCGCGAGCAGACCTTCAATTCCATGGTGGAGATCGCGCTCGAGGCTCTGTTGGCCGACGCTAAGGCGTAATCAGCTCGTCGCGACTCACCGAGTGGCCGTAGAGGTATATCGGCATTCCCAGCTGAATTCGGCTCTTCAGGAAGTCCATATCTTCGATCTCGACTCGCACGCAACCATGCGACGCCGGGAAAGCTGGAACCGACCTCGACCCATGGAGGGCATAGCCCCCGTAGAAGTAGAACGGTGAGTAAAGGAAGCCCAAATATGACTCCCACCATCCCTGACGGCTGCGTCGGAACTCGAAGCGACCCTCCGGCGTGATGGCCCGGATCAATCGTCCGCGGGAGTTGCGATAAGACTCGCCGTTGGCCGAGGAGATCGGAAACACGCCAGCCACCGATTCAGCTTCGATCAAATACAAAACCTGACGACGGAGGTCGACTTCGATTCGGTCGGGTTCAGGCGCCGGGCCGGGGCCGGTGATCTCTCTTCCCAGTAGATGCCAGTCGTCTTGGCGGAAGATGCCGGTTCGCTCGAGGTCATAGAGCTTCTGAAAGGCGAGCACTGCTCCCACCGTCTGCCGGCCGTACACGCCGTCGGTCCGTCCCGGAAAGAAGCCGGCATCCAGTAGCCGGCTTTGCAGATCTGCGACCGTCGGCCCCACCGATCCCGGGCGAAGGTCGGGAGGCAAGGGATGGTTGATGACCTCGCCAGGGACACCGGTGGCCGCGGCCGGCGCGGCCATAGCCACTAGGAAGATCAATAGGGCCGTGAAAAACTTGATCGTCATCGAGGTTCTAAATCGGTCTCGTCGATCAAGACTCAACGGTAGGTTCGGGGGTTCCGTGAAATGACCGCACTCTTCACCACGTCCCTTTATCCCGCCGTCGAAACCCGAAAACCAAACTCCGAATGACCGCGCTCTCCGATGGCGTCAAGCCGCAAGTGACTACTCCTTCGTATCGCACCACTCTTACCACCTACCTCGCCCCCCTGCGGGGTCGAGCCACCCTGCTCTTGGTGGCGTTGCTGGCCTCGATTGGGCTGCAACTGGTAGTCCCGCAGCTGCTGGCCCGATTCATCGATCAGGTGGGCTCGCGGGTCGCGGTTGACGGCCTGGTCGGTATCGGGATTGCCTATCTGCTGGCGGGCATCGTCAACCAGCTACTTGATGCCTTTACCTCCTATCTCGGCACCGACATTGGCTGGAGCGCCACCAATCGCCTGCGAGAGGATCTCGGGCGCCACCTCCTATCCCTCGACATGGGCTATCACAACGACACCACCCCGGGAGAGATGATCGAGCGGGTTGATGGCGACGTCACCGCCGTTTCCGATTTCATTTCGCGTTTCCTCGTTCGCCTGCTCGGAGCCGGGGCGCTGTTGTTGGGGGTACTCGTGATCTCCTGGTCCAAAGATCCGGTGATGGGGGTGTCACTGACGGTCTACGTGCTCGGGGTCCTCGGTCTGCTCTGGAGCCTCCGCAACCTTCCGGTGCAGGCCGCAGAAGAAGAGAGGGAGGTCTCCGCGGTCCTCTATGGCTTCATCGAAGAGCGGCTGGCAGGCATCGAGGACATCCGTGCCTTGGGGGCGGGTCGCTTCACCATGTCTCGCTTCATTCCGGTCATGCGTGATTACTACCGCCGCACAACCGCGGCGTGGCGCAAGCGAGTGATCGTTTGGGTGACAGCCAATACGGTGTTCTGGGCCGGGGACGCTTTGGCCCTGGCGGTGGGGACCTGGCTGGTTCTGGCCGACTCGATCACGATCGGTACCGCCTACCTGATCCTGCAATACGCCCAATTGGTGCGACGTCCGATCGAGCAAGTGACCCAGGAGCTGCAGCGTCTCCAGAAGGCGGCGGGCGGGCTCATCCGCATTGATCAGCTACGGAGGCTTCGGACCTCCATCTCAGTCGGCGAGCACCAGATGCCAAGGGGCCCGCTATCGGTCGAGCTCGATGATGTTTCCTTCGCCTACGAAGATCGACTGGTCCTTGATCGGGTCAGCTTCCGGCTTGAGGCGGGAACGGTTCTCGGTCTGCTCGGCCGCACCGGTGGGGGGAAGACGACGATCACACGGCTCATTTCCCACCTCTACGAGCCCACTCATGGCGAGGTGCGGGTGGGAGGGATCGATCTCAAAACCGTCGAGCCCGGTTCCCTAAGGAGAGCCCTGGGCGTGGTTACCCAGGACGTGCAGCTTTTCCGAGCCTCGGTTCGTGACAACCTGACCCTTTTCCGGGAGCGAGCCGATAAGGAGATCCTTGCCGTGCTCGATCGGACTGGTCTGGGGGATTGGGCCCGCTTGATCGGGCTCGACACCGAGCTCGGATCCGGAGGCCAGGGTCTGTCGGCCGGCGAACAGCAGCTTCTGGCCTTTGCCCGGGTGTTCCTTCAGGACCCGGGGGTGGTGATCCTCGATGAGCCATCCTCTCGCCTCGATCCCGCTACGGAGTCGGTGTTGGCGGTCGCTACTGAGCGCCTCTTCGCCGGTCGCACCGTCGTCATCATCGCCCACAGGTTGGAGACCGTCCGCACTGCGGACGAGATCATGGTGGTCGATGAGGGGCGAATCGTCGAGCACGGGTCCCGTACCGAACTCGCCGCCGACCCGGGGAGTCTTTACGCCGGTCTGCTCCGTTTGGGAGACCCCGGTCTGTTGGAGGGCGGCCTTCTGTGACGAAGAATCTCAGCACTCTTGAGATCATCCGCGAGCTGATCCGCTACCGGACCGGCCGGTTCATGTTCTGCTTCACGGTCTGGGCACTGGTCCACGCCTCGCCGTTGCTCTTCGGCTTGCTGATTGGAACCGTATTCGACCGGCTCGCCGGCAGCGCCGATGTCGCTCAAACCGCCTGGACGCCGGTGGCGATCTTCAGCGCTTTGGCCATCGGCCGAAACGGAATCATCTGGCTCGGGGACGTCGAATGGATCAAGCATTGGAACGAAGTCACTCTGCTTGTCCAACGCAATCTCCTCCGCTGGCTCCTCGAGGCTCCCCGGAGCCGTGTTCTCCCACTGTCACCTGGGGAGGCGGTCAGCACTTTTCGCGACGACGTCGAAGACTTGCTCGAGTATCTCGAGAACTGGGTGGACATGGGCGGCCTCGTCATCTTTGGCCTCGGTTCGATCGTGATCATGGCGATGATCGATTTGCGCTTGACCGGGTTCCTATTGGTCCCATTGCTTCTAACCGCCCTCCTGACCCAGGCTCTCGGTCCCCAGATTCGGGCCCGTCGCCGGGCGATGCGCGCTGCCACCGACGACGTCACCGGCTTTGTCGGCGAGACCTTCGGCGCCGTCCAGGCGATCAAGCTCTTCCGGGCCGAAGAGCAGGTCATGGCCCGCTTTGAAGGCCTCAATCGAATCCGACATCGGGCGGCCATGCGCGACACGGTCCTCACCGAAGTGCTGCGCGGGATCAACCGCAACATGTCGACGATCGGGATCGCCCTCGTCCTGATCTTCGGAGCCGGATCCCTGACGGAGGAATCGATGAGCCTCGGGGAGCTGACGGTGTTCTTGACGTATCTTCCCCGTCTTACCGATTACATGGCGTTCATCGGCGACATCATCGCCCAGCATCGTCGAACCGGCGTCGCGTTCGAACGAATCCGGGGTCTGGCGGTCGACGCACGCGATCACGATCTCCTCAACCGTTTCCCGGTCTCATTGCAGGGAGAAGTCCCCGAAGTGCCCGGCCCGTCGATGGAAGCCGAGACGTTCGACCGCTTGTCGGTGAGGGGGCTCAGTCACCGTTTCCCCGATAACGAGGAAGGCTTGGAAGATGTGGACTTCGAAATCGGGCGAGGAAGCTTTGTGGTCATCACCGGAAAGATCGGGTCCGGGAAGAGCACCTTGGTTCGTGCCTTGCTCGGCCTGGTTCCCGCTACCGGGGAGATTCGATGGAATGGAAAGCTGGTCGAAGACCCGGCATCGTTCTTCGTGCCTCCTCGCTCGGCCTACACAGCGCAGGTCCCTCGGCTGTTCTCAGAGTCCCTGGCCGACAATATCGCCCTGGGACAGCGGGCAACGCGAGAGCGGCTCCGGGAGGCGGTCCAGTTGGCGGTGCTCGACCCCGATCTCGAGCGCATGGAACAGGGCCTCGAGACTCTGGTGGGAGCCAGGGGTGTCAAGCTCTCCGGAGGCCAGGTGCAGCGCTCGGCCGCAGCCCGGATGCTCGCCACCGATGCCGAGCTGCTGGTATTCGATGACCTCTCCTCGGCTCTCGATCTACGGACCGAAAGCGAGCTGTGGCGGCGCCTCTTTGAGCAGCGCCAGGCCACGTGCCTGGTCGTGTCCCACCGCCGCGCCGCGCTCGAGCGGGCCGATCAGATACTGGTGATGGATCGGGGCCGGATCGTCGCTCGGGGCCACTTGCGCGAGCTTCTCGAGCACTCGGCTTTGATGCGAGACCTCTGGGAGACGGGGGAGCGCTAGCGCCTGTAGCGAATGGCGTCGGGATCGTCACCGTGCTGAAGGCGGCCGGTTAGCTGAAGATGTTCGAGATGGGCGATGGTCTCCCGCAGGGCGAGACGCTGATCCATCGGCGCAAGGTTGGGCCGGAAGACCTGCTCCATCACTTGCCATGCGCTCGATCCGAGCGGAGCGACGACCTCGCGCATCCCGGCCAGGCGGCGCTGGTGATGGAGAAGGATCTGCTCGGCCCGGGCCGATCCATGGGAAACGATGTCGCCATGGGCCGGATAGGTGGTGGTGATTCGAAGCGCCTCGATCTTGCGAAGCGATTCGAGAAACTCCCCGAGCACGTCGGGAAAGTCCTCGTCATATCCGACAAAGGGGGTGATGCGAGGAAGGATGTGGTCGCCGGCGAAGAGCACTCCCGTGCGCGAGTCACGGAGGCAGATATGCGTGGGCTCATGGCCGGGGGTGAAGATGACCTGAAGAGGACGGTTGCTGCCGATCGCAATCGAGTCACCTTCATCCACCGTGACGTCCGGGAGGGCTAGGAGTGGCATCCAATCCGGTCTCGGGCCGACATCGACGAAGGCGTCATAGGCATCGGCGGGGACTCCGTGGCGTCGAGCCAGGATTCGAATCCGCTCCCCGAATCCGGGAGTGTCGTTGTACCGATCGACGACCTTGGCGGCTCGCTCGTGCATGACCACTCGCATTCCGAACTGCTCGACGAGGCGGGGGGCCATCCCCACGTGATCAGGATGGAGGTGGGAGACGATCAGGGTGTCGATCGAGGCGGGGTTGTAGCCCAGGTCGGCGAGACCGCCGAAGAGCACGTTGCGGCTCTCGACGGTATCAACCCCGCAATCGACGAGAGCGAGTCCGTCGCTCGATTCGATCAGGTAGGCGTTGACGGTCCTCGGGCTGGCAAAGGGCAGCGGAAGCGTGATCTGGGAGATTCCCTGGCCGAGAGGCCGCGCCCAATCATTCACTGAGCTCATTCACGGCACTGCTCACTCACGACCGAGGGATTCCCGCACCTGGAAGGTTATGTCGAGAGTGACTGCGAAATCGGTGGGCACTCCGGCCGAGTCGACCTGACCGGAAACCTGCACCACCTGGAAGCGGGTGATGTCCCGGATCGTCACCGCTGCCCGGGCCAGGACAGTTCGGATCGCATCTTCGATGGAATCAGACGACCCTCCCGAGAGGCGAACGGTCTTTTCGATGCTCATGACCGAAGACTAAAGACCAAAGGCCCAAGACCTCGGACCTGCCAAATGCGCGAGATGACTCTTATGTCTTCGTCTTCAAACTTTGTCTATATTGTCGAACGAATGTTCGACTACGCCGAACTCCACTGCCACACCAACTTTTCCTTTCTCGACGGGGCTTCGCACCCCGAAGACCTCGTCGCCGAGGCGGTCGACCTCGGCTATCGAGCGCTGGCTGTAACCGATCACAACGGGTTTTACGGTGCGGTGCGGTTCTCCACTGCCGCGGCGGGGGCAGGGCTGCCGGCGGTCTACGGCACCGAGATCGGACTCAGCAAGACATCAGACATCAGACTTCAGACGTCAGACGTCAGACATCAGATATCAGATCCACTCGCTCGGGCTGAAGAAAGAGATCGATCTGAAGTCTCAAGTCTGAAATCTGATATCTCAAGGAGGCGGGGGCGGACCAAGCGGATGCATGGGACCAAGCCGGTCGAGAAGGAACCGACAGATCACCTTCTTCTCCTTGCCGGTTCCCCAGCCGGCTACCGGGCCCTCTCCCAGTTGGTCTCCACCGCCCAGTTCCGGGGGGAGAAGGACCGACCGGTCTACCTCTGGGAGGACCTGGCACGCACCGCTGCGGCTACCCCCGAGATCGTGGCCTTGAGCGGTTGTCGGAAGGGCGCGGTGGCCAGGGCGGCGGCGAAGGGAGACCTGGCTGGAACGATGAGTGCAGCCATTCGCTTGCGAGAGTTGTTCGGTCGCCGTTTCTATCTCGAGATGTGGCATCACGGGATGCCGGAAGACGATGCTCGCAACGACCTGATCTGGGAAGTAGCGGGCCGGCTCAACCTGGGTGTGGTCGCCACCAACAACGTCCACTACCACCGCCGCCAGGATGCCGACCTATCCGAGGTGCTGGCGGCGGTCGGCGGACGCCGGTCGCTCGATCAGGCCGATGGGTTTCGCCCTGCCACCGACGAGCGTTATCTCAAGAGTCCCGAGGAAATGGGGCGACGCTTCGATAGATATCCGGGATCTATCTCGGCCGCAGTGCGTTTGGCCGAACGACTTACCTTCGATCTGAAACTGGTCGCCCCGAGGCTGCCCGACTTTCCGATGCCGGGTCATTTCCGTTCCGAGATGGACTACCTCCGGCACCTCACCTGGGAAGGAGCCCGGGAGGTCTACCCCGGTCAAGGATTGGTCGATCCCACGGCCCGCCGGCGGCTCGAACACGAACTGGGCATTATCGAGCGCCTCGGGTTCGCCGGGTATTTCCTGGTGGTCTGGGACATCGTCAAATTCGCCCGGGGTCAAAACATCATGTGTCAGATCAGAGGCTCGGGCGCCGATTCGGCTGTCTGTCGATGTCTGGGTCTGACCCGGGTGGATCCGATCCGGCTGGGCTTGCCATTCGAGCGCTTTCTCTCCGAAGAGCGGGGTCGTCCCCCCGACATCGACTTGGATCTTGAAGCCGATCGAAGGGAAGAGGTGATCCAGTACTGCTACCGCCGATATGGCCGGGAACGGGCGGCGATGGTTGCCAACGTCATCACCTACCGGGCCCGGTCGGTGCTGCGTGACGTGGGCAAAGCTTTGGGGTTCACCCAGGCCCAGGTCGACGGCCTCTCCAAGTACGTCGACAGCCATGACGCGGCGGCCATCCGTGATGACACACCCTTGCCACCGGGGCTGACGGCCGAATTGCTCTATGACGTCTGCTGGCGGCTGGACGGATTTCCGCGTCATCTCGGGATTCATTCCGGAGGAATGGTCATTGCCGATCGCCCTCTCTCTCAGGTAGTGCCGCTCGAATGGGGAAGAATGGAGGGACGCTCGGTCCTGCAATGGGACAAGGATGACTGCGCGGCAATTGGCATCGTCAAATTCGACCTGCTCGGCCTGGGGATGCTCAATGCTCTCCACCTCACCGCCGACCTGATCAAAGAGACTCACGGCATCGAAATCGACCTCGCCACGATCGAGCAAGAACCAGCTATCTACGAGATGTTGACCAAGGCCGACACGGTTGGCCTTTTCCAGGTGGAGTCAAGGGCGCAGATGGCGACTCTGCCACGCATGAAGCCCACCACCTTCTACGACCTGGCGGTCGAGGTGGCGTTGATTCGCCCGGGACCGATCCAAGGGCAATCGGTTCATCCCTATCTCCGCCGTCGTAGCGGCGAGGAGCCGATTCGCTTTCCACACCCCCTCACCAAGCCGATCCTCGAGAAGACTCTCGGGGTTCCAATTTTCCAAGAGCAACTGATGGAACTGGCGCGGGTGTGCGCCGGTTTCGATGGCAATCAATCGGATCGGCTTCGCCAAGCGATGACTCACAAGCGGTCCGAGCAAGCGATGGAAAAGCTTCGAGAGGAAGTGTTTCTCGGGATGGCAGGAAGGGGCGTGGTCGGTGAGGCGGCCGAAGAGATCTGGGAAAAATTGCAGGGGTTCGCCCACTTCGGCTTTCCCGAAAGCCATTCGGTCAGCTTTGCCTACATCGTCTATATGTCGGCCTGGTTGAAATATCACTGGCCGGCCGAGACCTTGGCCGGGCTGCTCAATGCCCAACCGATGGGGTTCTATAGCCCCAATAGCCTTGTCCAGGATGCCCGCCGCCACGGCGTGGAGACTCTGTCGCCGTGCGTCAATCGTTCTTATCACGACTGCACCATCGAAGCCTGGGAGGCCGATCCCGACGACCTCGTCACCTATTACGGGGTGTCGTGGAGGCGGGGAAGGGGAGCGCTCTCCGATCCCCTTCGCCCGGCAGTGGCAGTCCGCCTTGGCCTCAGATACGTCCGCAATCTGGGCACGAAGGAGATCGACCGGATCGAGGCAGCCCGCCAGATCGGCGGTCGTTTCGTCAATCCCGAGGACCTGGCGTTTCGCACCGGTTTGTCCGTCTCGGCCCTGGAGGGGCTGGCCGCCAGCGGTGCTCTGGCCGATCTCGGGATCGAGCGCCGGCAAGGGCTTTGGGCGGCTGGGCCTCTGTCTGAGATCGATCCGGGTCGTCTCCCACTCTCACCCGGCACCGAGTCGCCTTCCCTCTTGGCCATGGATACCGAGGAAGAACATCGTGCCGATCTTTGGTCGACAGGAGTCTCGCTGACTCATCCGATCCAGTTCATCCGCCCCCAGCTTCGCGCAGAAGGCTGTTTGACCGTGATGGAGGCTCTGGAGTTGAGACGCAACGGCAAGCTCGCCGAAGTGGGTGGGGTGATAACCCATCGCCAGCATCCCGGTACAGCGATGGGGGTTGTTTTCTTCAATTTGGAGGACGAAACCGGGATGTTGAACGTGGTGGTGCTCCCTGAGGTGTGGACCCGTAATCGCGAAGTGGCTCGCAAACGCCCGGCGATGGTTATCGGAGGTCGTCTGGAGTATCGCGACGGTGTCACCAACCTGGTTGCTCAGAGCTTTCGACCCTTGGGGGTGACGACCCTGAAGTCGCGGGACTTCCGCTAGGAGCAGCTCCAGTAGCCCCAGCCCGAACCCTGATAGACGATGTGAGCGGCAACGGCCACGTTCAATGCGGGGTCAAAAGGATCTGCCCCGGTGCCGAACCCCATCGCTTCGGTGGTTGCATTCCAATCCGAGGGGGCGATCTGAAACAACCCCAACAGACCCAAGTCGGGATTGACCAGGTCGACGTCGAAACGGGATAGGCACCAAGCCAGCCGGACTGCCTTATTGACATCGCTCGAGGCGAAGTTGTCCTCGATGAGACTTCGCAAAGCGACCGAGTCGAGCCATCCGGTGTTCAGCTCGAGGGAAGTAGTGGATCGCGCGGTAACCGCCGGCGTGGTAGTCGGGGGGGCGGCCACTTCGGGAGCGGCGGCCTTGGTGCCCGCCATAGCGAGCCAACCCTGGGCAGAAACCGCACCGGCGGCTTCACCCCAGATAATTTGGCCACGAGTAGTTGAGGGAGTCAACGGCGGCGCCCCGGCGTTGAACGCGGCAAAGCCGGCGATGGCAAGAAGGATCACCGCCGACCACCCGGCCACGTACACAAAGCGATGGAAACTCATGACTCCGCCCCGGACAAGCCATCCAACAGCCTGTCCGATTGCTGTTGAAAATAAACAGGCCCAAAAGAAGGGGGCAAACCGCTATACGGCTGCTTTTCGCGCTCCGAGAACGTCAATAGCTAACCCCCAACTAGCACTTGAGGGTTCCAGCATGTCGAAGTGGCGATCCTCGGATTCGAGAAGCTCGATGGCAGTTTGGTGCCGTCGAGCCGAGGACGCATAGGTGCGAATCGGATCGATCGGGACCAGGCGATCGAAGGGGCTGGCGATCACCACCGCCCGGCCCGAGCGGGGCAGACGATGGGCCGGCGAGTACTCGGAGGGGCGTGGGAGGGGGTCGGGGAGAAGTCGCATAAAGGTGTCTCCGGCCACTCCTTGAGCCCGAGCCGAGACCAGGTCGCAAAAGGGGGCGAGGGCGATCGTCAACCCTTGATGCTCGGTCCAGAGGGCCATCGTGGCCCCCGCCGAATGTCCCATGAGGACGACTTGATCGGCCGAAAACCCAGTCAGTTCAGGGATTTTGCGAATGGCGGCGGCTACGTCGGCGAAACTCTCTGGCCATCCCCCGCCGAGCCCGAGGCGGCGGTACTCGAGGTTGAAGGAGGCGATGCCTCTGCGCCAGAGGTCGGTGGCCAGGGACTCGGTGGTGTCTGCGGTCCACTCATGACGCCACAGCCCCCCATGGAGCAGGGCGACCAACTGCGAAGCTCCCTCGACCATCCGCAGATCGCCCGCCTGGTCGGGCAGCCGACCGTAGCGGAGCCGCTCGCTGGGGGTGGCGCTGCGGTTCAACAAGTGGCGGAGGGCCCACCGATAGCCGTGGATTCCGCGTCCGTAGATTCGCTGCACTCCCTCGATCACGGAGTGTCGGCGCCAGCTCTCCCGCTCGAGAATGTTGCTGATGTGAACCTCCACAACAGGTATAGAGATGGCGGCCACGGCGTCGCCCAAAGTGCGCGAGTAGTGGGTGAGAGCCCCGGGATTGAGGACGATTCCGTCGAAGGCTCCCCCGGCCCCTGCAAGCGCTTCGAGCAGCTCTCCCTCGAGGTTGGACTGGAACATGCTGACTTCAATTGAGAGCCGGGCGGCGAATTGGGAGAGGTCTCGCCTCAGCTCGTCGAGAGTGGTCGACCCATAAATCTCTGGTGCTCTGGTGCCCAGGCGGTCGAGATGAGGTCCGTTGATCACCAGGTACCGCGGCATCACGGCGATCTTAGAAAGGGAGCACTACCCCAACAGGTCATCGAGAAACCACCGCTGCGATGGCAAAATTGTCAGCGATGCGCCGCCCCATTGCCGTCCTCCTGATCGTGACCGCCTGTGGCGGGGCGCCGCTCTCGGGCGTGGGGGGACGATCCTCGGACTGGATCCGTGAGCCTACCCTCGCCACCACCGAGACCACTGCTCCTGATGGTCCTTCCCTCGCCTCGGTGCACCGGACCGAGTGGTTCAACGGCGACTTGGCACCGGTGGGCGGGACGACTCCGGCCGAGATCATCGCCGGCGTCTACACCAGGGCTCGGTCAAGTGATCCTTTCGTCCAGGCGACACCGGCTGAGATCGCGGCCGCGTTGCCAGGTATCGAGTTTCCCAGCCAGGTTCCCCCGGAGGTGCGATACATCACGAGCCAGCTCGTGTACGACCTCTCTCAGCTGACCCTCGCCACCGACCAGGTGGCCGCGTTCGGTCTCTGGTCGGTCGAGCCCTATACGCGCTCGCGCTCTGTTGGCCAGCAAGCGGTGTTGACCGTCGTGAACGATCCCGAGGGCCTGGCGGCGATCTCCTCGGGACAGGCGGATACCAGCTGTGCTCGCTACATCGATCGCCAGGCTCAGTGTGCTGTGAGTACGGTGCGAGAACGTCCGGCTTGGGAGCTGGTCGACAACCTCGGGGTCACCCTGATCTGGTTCTCGGAGACCTATCGATACGAGCTTTTCTTGCGCTCAGGGGTGAATCGATCCCTGGTCCGGGAGATGGCCGAATCCGCTCGTCCGCTTTCCGCGCTTTCCTTCTGATCGATGTTTCACGGCCACGGCTGGAGCTATCTCCGCTTCGATCCCCAGCAAGAAACTAGCGAGCTCAATCGCGAGCTCCTGACCCGGGTTTGGCACTACGGGCGGCCCTATCGGCGCCAGCTGGTCGGCATCATCTTTACGGTTTTTGCTACTGCCATCATCGGCGTACTCCCGCCCCTTCTCATTCGCCAGCTGATCGACGTGGCGTTGCCGAATCGGGATTTGGGTCTGTTGACCCTGCTGGGGGCGGGGATGGTGCTCTTGCCTCTGATCAATTCCGGTATCGGTGTACTGCAGCGTTGGTGGTCGGCGCGAGCCGGGGAAGGGATCATCTATGACCTTCGTCGACAGCTCTACGCCCACCTGCAGCGAATGTCTCTGCGTTTCTTCACGTCGACTCGAACCGGCGAATTGATTTCGCGCGTCAACAGCGATGTGGTGGGGGCCCAACAAGCCATCACCGGCACGTTTCTCACCGTCTTTTCCAACCTGGTGTCGGTGAGCGTGATCCTGGTGGTGATGTTGCAAGCCGAGTGGCGGCTGACGTTGCTGGCTCTGATGGCCTTGCCTCTCTTCGCTTTGCCGGCCCGCCGGGTGGCCCGGATCCTGCGTCGATACACCGACGAGCAGATGGAAAAGAACGCCGCTATGTCCGTCATCCTGCAGGAGACGTTCAACATCTCCGGGGCTTTGCTGGTCAAGTTGTTTGGTCGAGAGCAGCGGGAGGTCGATCGCTACAGCCATGAGGCGGCGCAAGCGCGCGATCTGGGAGTGAAATCGGCGATGGTGGGGAGGTGGTTCTTCGCCACCCTGGGCCTGGTGGGGGCGATTGGGAGCGCTGTCGTTTTCTGGTTCGGCGGCTTCATGGTGATCCGCAATGAGCTCACCGTCGGGACCGTCGTCATGTTCACGGGTCTTTTGGCGCAGCTGTACGGGCCGCTGAGCTCGCTCACCAATAGCCGGGTAGAGCTGGCCACCTCGCTGGTGAGCTTCGAGCGGGTGTTCGAGGTGCTTGACATGCAATCGGAACTGATCGAAGGAAAAGAGGACCTCTATCCGATCAAGGGCGACATCAGTTTTGACCGGGTGTCATTTCGTTATCAATCGGCAGAGCCGATCGGGCTCGAGGCCGTAAAACGCTCCGGACGCCGGGGAACCTTCGAGGTCGGTTTTGTTCCCCAGCAAGTCTCGACCCGTCCGTGGGCGATCGAAGATGTCAGCTTCGAGATCAAGGCGGGTGAGCTAGTGGCGTTGGTGGGGCCGAGCGGCGCCGGCAAAACGACGATTTCCTATTTGATCCCCCGTCTCTACGACGTCGACCTGGGTGCGATCAGGATCGACGGTCATGATGTGCGAGATTTGACCTTCAACTCCATCGCCCGAGGAATGGGGGTCGTCACCCAGGAGACTTATCTATTTCACGACACGATCGCGGCCAACCTTCGCTACGCCCGCGAAGACGCCACCGAGGACCAGCTCCAACAGGCGGCCGTGGCGGCGAACATCGCCGAGTTCGTCAATTCGCTTCCCGACGGATTCGAGACCGTGGTGGGAGAGCGGGGTTACCGTTTGTCGGGAGGCGAACGCCAGCGGATGGCGATCGCCCGCGTCATCTTGAAGGATCCGGCGGTGCTGATCCTCGACGAGGCCACCTCACATCTCGACTCTCGCTCCGAGGCCCTGATCCAGGATGCGCTCGAAAAATTGATGGTGGGACGCACCTCGGTGGTTATCGCCCACCGGCTCTCCACCATCCTCGCCGCCGATCAAATCCTGGTTCTCGACCACGGCCGTTTGGTGGAGAAGGGAACCCACCGCGAGTTGATGGCGGGGAGTGGTCTCTATCGAGAGCTCTTCGAGACCCAGTTCCGGGCCGTCGCCAATTAGCCGCCGGGGTCCCAGGCGGGCTCTGGTTCGAAACCGGTCAGCACGAAGTCGCCAGTGTCCTCGGTTCGGGTGCCGGGAACCAGGACCAGCGGCACCTGACATCGCTCCATGACCCTCACCGAGATACTCGTCCAGGCCTGCTCGGTGAAGAGGCGGCGAGTGGCCCCCATGATGATCGTATCGATGGCAAGCTCATGGGCAGTTCTGATGATCGCCTCGGCGGGATCATCCCCCTCCACCAGGCGGATGGTGGCGGTGCGCGAGCGCGCGGCCAGCGCCGATACGAGAGGATCGACGATGCGCCTGCCTCGCTCTTCGAGATAGCGGGCAGCTTTCATCTCGGCCTGCTCGTCTCGCCGGGAGTCGTCGTCGAGGAGGGAGCGCCGCTCCTCGTCGTCGAGCGAAGCCAGGAAAGTGCGGGGCACCTGGATGACAGTCATGACCGTGATCGAGCCCTCGTCGACCAGCAGATCGCAGAAGTTGGCTACCGCAGACGGTGGCAGGACGCCGGTGGTGGCGACTAGCACGTGCACGTATCGGGAGGTTAGGTGGGCAGCTGCCTTTACCGCCCTCCCGAGCCACAATGGAGTCGATGGATGCGGCGCTGCTCAATCAGGTGACCTGGATGATTCCCAACGCCCTCGCCCTGATCGGCTCGGCGGCGGGCGAGGAACAAAATGCGATGACGGCCTCATGGGTCACCCAGCTATCCATGGAGCCGGTTCTGATCGGAGTCGGGGTTGACAACAAGGCAATCACCCATCGCCTGATCAACGAGGGCGGCGGATTCAGCGTCAACTTGTGGTCGCCGGATGACACCAAGGTCTTTGTCAAGTTCTCGAAGCCCGCCGTCTCCGAGAACGGCACGCTGAACGGGAGGCCGGTGCGCACGGCGGTGACTGGTGCTCCGGTCTTTGAGGAGGCGGTGGCCTGGATGGACTGTGCGGTCCGTCAGGCAATCGATCTCGGCACCCACACCCTATTTATCGGCGAGGTGGTGGGCGCCGAGGTAAACGTTCCCGACAGTCGGGCGGCGGCGGTATCGGACACCCGGATGAAGTACGGCGGGGTCAAGCGGGGCGGCCATCAGGTCATCTAGCGGGCACAGGTAACGTCGAAGCCGATGGAAGTACGCCTGGAGGGAAAGGTCGCGGTCGTGACCGGCGGTAGCCGCGGCATCGGGCAAGCGACGGCCGGCCTGATGCTGGCCTCCGGTGCTGAAGGAGTCGTAATCACCAGCCGCAAACCCGAGAACCTCGAGCAAGCGAAGGCCGAGCTTTTGAATTCGGGAGCCGATGCCGATCGACTGGAGGCAATCACCGCCCGGGCCGACGACGTTGAGGACGCCCGACGGACGATCGCGGCCACCATCGAACGCTTCGGATCGTGCGACATCCTGGTAAACAACGCCGGCACCAACCCCGCACCGGGGCCTTTGGTCACTGTCGATCTCGGAGCGGTGGACAAGACGTGGGCCGTGAACCAGCGAGGGCCTTTGCTCTGGTGCCAGCAAGCGGTTAGGCAGTGGATGGCAGACCATGGGGGCGCGATCGTGAACGTCAGCTCGGTGGGCGGTATGCGGCCGGCCCCCATCCTCGGCGCCTACAACATCTCCAAGGCTGCCCTCGCCCATTTCACCCACCAGCTGGCTATGGAATTGGCTCCGGTGGTGCGGGTCAACGCCGTCGCCCCGGGGGTGGTCAAAACCCGGCTGGCCGGATCTCTCTGGGAGGGAAGGGAAGAAGAAGCGAGCAAGGGCCACCCTCTGGGCCGTTTGGGCGAGCCCGACGACATTGCCCGGGCCATCGTCTTCCTGGCCTCCGATGCCGCCAGCTGGATCACCGGTGTCGTCCTCCCGGTTGATGGCGGCGTCATCGGCGCCTCCGGGAGCGCCATCTCGTGACGCATCCTCGCCCCGACCCCGAGTTGGCTATGTCGTACCTCGATGGGGTGCGCGATCCGGGCCCGCTCTTTGCGGAGGCGCGTCGTCTCCGCGATGAGGGCAAAGGGACCACGGTCACCTACAGCCGCAAGGTATTCATACCGCTGACCACCCTCTGTCGGGATCGATGTACCTACTGCACTTTCGCCCAGCCTCCCGGAGCAGGTGGCATGTACCTGACTCCCGACGAAGTGTTGGCGGTGGCCCGCGCCGGCAGCCGCCACGGATGCACGGAGGCTCTCTTCACGCTCGGAGATCGCCCCGAGGATCGCTGGCCGCAGGCTCGCGCCTTCCTCGACTCGGTGGGAGCAAGCACCACCCTCGATTACGTGGCGGCGATGAATAGGTTGGTTCTGGAGGAGACCGGTCTTTTTCCTCATGCCAACCCAGGCTTGATGTCGTTGACCGAGATGGCCGAGCTCCGGCCCCTCAACCCCTCGATGGGATTGATGCTCGAGAATGTCTCCAGGCGACTCCTCGAACCGGGCATGCCTCATTTCGATTGCCCGGACAAGGACCCCAACCTGCGCCTGGAGACGATTGCCAATGCCGGCCGGCTATCGGTTCCCTTCACGACCGGAGTATTGATCGGCATCGGTGAGAACAACCGCGAGATCGTCGATTCGATCATTGCCCTCGAGCGCGCCAGTGGGACCTGGGGATCGATCCAAGAAGTGATAGTCCAGAACTTTCGCGCCAAGGCCAATACTCCGATGAGGCGGCACTCCGAGCCTCTCCCGGCCTGGTTTGCAATCGTTGTTGCCGTCGCCCGGTGGTTCCTGGGACCGACTATGAACCTTCAGGTTCCCCCCAATCTCACCGAGCACTTCGAGCTGTATCTCGACGCCGGGATCAACGACTGGGGGGGAGTGAGCCCGCTCACTATCGATTGGGTCAATCCCGAACAGCCCTGGCCACATCTGGACGAGCTGGCGGCCCGAACTTCCGCCGCCGGATTCCAGCTCGCCCCCCGGCTACCGGTCTACCCGGAATTCATCACGCCGCGATGGATCGATCCCGGGTTGTTGCCGCGAGTTCGGGAAGCAGCCGAGAAGCTCGAGCACCTAGCCGGAGCGCTGGCATGAACGTCACCTTTGTCCGCCTCCGCCCGGCCCAAGCGATGACTCCGGCGGCTGCCGAATCGCGGTGGCGGGAAGGAACGACCGTGGTCGAGCTGGCCCCAGCGGATAAGGAGGCGTTGGCTGCTTCCTTGGGAGGTGGGCTGCTTCCGGTGACGATCGGGACCGCCGATCCCGAGGCCGCCGCCTGGGTCGTGGCGGCGGGGACGGGTGTTGAGCACGAGCCCCGCTGGAGAGTGAGCATCGATGCCGGCGCCACCTCATTCGAGTCGCTCCTCGACGAGGTCGCCCGCGTTCAGCCGGCGTTCTTGCGCTGCGGAAGAGCGCGGGTTGCTGAGCTCTCGAGGATCTGTGCCCTGCCCGGCATCGACACCGTGCTCTCGGTATTCGTCGACGACGTCGATTCGGCGCTGGCGGCGGTGGCGGCCGGTGCCTCGGACTTGCTGCTGCGGGACTGGGATGGGGAGGGAATCGGTGATCTCCGCGATGCCCTTTTCCCGCACCAGTTGTTGGAGCGAAGTGCCTTCCCTCCCCAGCGCCCGATCGACGAAATGCGCATCCACCTCCCTCCGGCGGTTTACACGGTTTGGTTGCGGCAGGTCGATGGCGGGGGAGTGGTTCGGCCCCGTTGGGAGTGGGCTCCCGGCAAGGCGCTACCCGCTCCGGTGCCGTCCGCCAGGCTCTCGGCCCAATGGATGGACCCGGCGTGGCTGGGTTCGCCGGCTCCGCCTGAATTGAGCAAGGCCGGGGAGCTTCGCCCCATCCTCGAGCGCTCGCTCGCCGGGACCGCGCCCAGTCGCGACGACGTCGAGGCCCTGTTTGGGGCCCGGGGCGATCAGGTCGACGCCGTTGCTTACGTCGCCGACGAACTCCGTCGCCTCGAGGTGGGGGAAACCGTCACATACGTGATCAATCGCAACATCAACTACACCAATCAGTGCTATTTCCGCTGTGGCTTTTGCGCTTTTTCGAAGGGGCCCCGAAGTCTCAACCTGCGCGAGGAGCCCTATCTCATCCCAATCGAGGGAATCGTGGGGCTGGCGGTCGAGGCTTCTGAACGGGGAGCCACCGAAGTCACCCTGCAAGGGGGGATTCACCCCCAGTTCACGGGTGACTTCTACGCCGGGGTCGTGGAGGCAATCAAGGCCCGCCTCCCCGAGATGCACATTCACGGGTTCACCCCCCTCGAGATCTGGCAGGGGGCCGAGACCCTCGGTGTTCCTGTCCGCAGCTTCCTCGAGAGGCTTCGAGCCGCCGGTCTCGGGAGCTTGCCGGGGACCGCGGCGGAAGTGCTCGACGATTCGGTCCGACGCTTCCTGTGTCCGGACAAGATCCGAACTGCCCAATGGGCGGAAGTGATGCTCACGGCCCACGAACTCGGGCTCCGCGCCACTGCCACCCTCATGTTCGGGCACATCGACCACCCCTCGGCCTGGGCCAACCATCTCGAGGTCATCCGTCAGATCCAGCGCCGGACCGGCGGCTTCACCGAATTCGTCCCGCTGCCATTCGTCCACATGGGAGCCCCCATCTTCCTTCGCGGTCAATCCCGTCCTGGACCCACCTGGGATGAGGTGGTTCTGGTCCACGCGGTGTCCCGGATCGCCTTCGCGGGTCTAATTCCCAACATTCAGGCCTCCTGGGTGAAACTGGGACTCGACGGGGGCGCCCGCTTGCTCGATGCCGGATGCAACGACCTCGGTGGCACGCTCATGGGTGAAATCATCACCCGTTCGGCGGGGGCAGCTCACGGTCAGGAGGTGAGCCCGGAGGAGTTCGTGGAGACCATCAAGTCGGCGGGCCGCCGCCCGGCTCGTCGGAGTACCACCTATCAGATCCTGGAGGAAGCGGACGTCGACTAGGTGTAGGCGAAGGGGTATCCGGGGCGTCCCTTGGCCAACCAGTCGGTGAGGGCGTCGGCAGTGGATACGTCGGCGCCCAACGATTTGGCCAGGTGATAGCGGTGATTGAGGACGTCGCAATAAGCCTGAATTGGATCCGACACCCCGGCGAGAGCCGTCAGCGAGGACAACATCGGCTCGAACTCCGTTGCCCGCCAGCGAGTGGCCAGGGTCGATTTGGTGGCGGCGCTGTCTGAGTGCCGAGCCGAGAAATAGTGAACGTCGGCGAGGATGGCCTTGGCCTGATTCTCGAGGGCATCGATCCCTGTCAGAGCCTTGAGACGGTTGGTGTGGAAGTTACGGTTCCCGACCCTGACCTTGATGATCATCTCAGAGGTGTCATCGAGGGAGGGCAGCAGGTCGACCTCTTCGACGTCGAAGCCGAGACGGTTCAGTCGTTCGACCCGCTCGGTGACCCGAAATCGCTCGTCGACTCCGATTTTCGTTGCCTGGCCCAGCTCGGCCCAGAGGTTTTCGTAGCGGAGGGCGATGTCATAGCCAAGTTCCAGATCGGCTCGATCCAGATCCACTCCCGCCTCGGCAGCGATGTCGGCCATCCCTCCTGCCACGTTCTCGACCATGATCTCGAGATCCTCGTTCCGCTGCCCATCGGTGAGATCGTCGTCGTACATGCGAGCGGTTTCGGCATCGACCATGATCGTTTCGATCGCCTCGGCGTCGAACCGATAGAGCACGTTGGAGAGGCTGCAATCACCCCAGAAGCAGCCAGCTAGATGCAATTCGACCAAGAGGCCGGCGAACGCGTCGAGGAGCTGACTTCGTCGGGCACCGAATCCGGGCCCGGCCAGCATCTCCCGGTAGGAAAACGAGAAAGGCTCGTAGGCGGTGATCAACGCCGCCGAGTGTTCTGCCGTTCGATCGGGAGCCCGGTTCTCGACGACGCCGACCGCGTGTACGGCCGGTGCCCCTACCGCCTCCAACGCCCGCAGCACTGCATAGTCGTTATGGGCTAGTTCGGTGGCGAGTTCCTTGACGACGTAGGTCCCCTCGGGGAAGGAAAGGAATCGGACCTCGTGGCGGCTGATTCCCTTGGGAAGATCGAGGAGGATCGGAAGCTCCCACTCCGCAATCGAGTGGGACCAGGGAAGGTCGAGGAACAGGGGATGGCCCGGGCGGATTGTGAGTTGGGGGGCCACCGATACATTCTGTGGCGCGAGCGGTCGAGGTGGCAAGCGAGCGCAGACCAGGGTTGGCCGGCTCCGGCGGTGGGTATCAGCGGCCCGATGCATTTCAACCCGATGTTCTTCTAGGCATGGCTCAAGAAACAAGAATCACGAACGAGAACGGGCTTCAGGCCTGGCTTTATGACGTCTCCGGCGACGACGCCCCTACCCGGATCAGCGACCTCGATCCCAGTGGAATCAGCGACGAGCAGATCCTTTGGATTGATGCGAACGTCAAGGAAGCGGATGCCGCCTCGGTGCTAAAGGTGCTGGGGATCGAAGGCTCGCTCGACGCCCTCGACATGGACCAGGCGAGGCCCAGCCTCGTCGCCCACGAAGGATTTGTGCACATCATCATCCTCTCCGCCCGCGAAGATCTGGCCGACTTCACTCCCGTCATGCTCCATTGTTTGTTGGGCGACAACTGGATCGCGACGCTGCACAACGGTGAGCTGAATCTCGTCGAGGAATTCAACGAACCCCTTGCCCGGGACACCCGTCTTGGGGAGCTCAACTCTTCGTCGTTTCTCGCCTTGGTGTTCGATTGGCACCTCAACGGGTACTTCCGCCAGATCGAGGCTGTGCAGGACGGAATCGATCGGGTCGACGAGCTGTTGCTGAGGCCAGGACCAAAGCCGGAGCTGCTTGACCGCTTGTTCCGTCTCCGCAGGCAGGTCACCAGGCTGCGGAGGGCGTTGAGCCCCCACCGTGATGTTTTCGCGCCTCTGAGCAATCCCAATTCCGAGTTGCTCCCCTCGCCGGAGGCGGCGCCGGATTTTCTTCGCTTGCTTCAGCGACTCGAACACGCCCTCGAGGAGGTGAACACGACCCGGGAGATGATCGCGGTCTCTTTCGACATCCACATGACTGAAATCACGCAGAATACGAACGACATCATGAAGCGTCTCACGCTGGCGTCGGTGCTGTTGCTGCCGGCGGTGTTGCTGGCCGGGATCATGGGGATGAACTTCAAGGTCGGATTGTTCGAGGATCCGTCGATGTTCTGGGTGACCATTTTCGTAATGGGCTTTCTGGCGTTTTGTACGCTCATCTATGCCCGATTTCGAAAGTGGCTGTGAGCGCTCAGCCCCGATAAGCGAGGCCCTGCGGCGCCGGCACGAACCCCCACTCGGTGAGGGCAGAGCCAAAGGGCGCCGATTGGGCAGGATGGTCGTCGATTCGTTCGATCCGCATGCGACGCTGTCTTCCCGCAATCGCCGCCACCTCGCGGGCGATCTCGCCGTAGGAATCCATGCCTTCGGTGAACAATGCGAGACGACGGCCTCCGCGATCGAGGTAAGCGAGAAGGTTGCCGTCGCCGAGGACGACATAGGATCCCGCCGCGCGCTGGAACCGAAACTCCCGCTCGGGCCAGGGAAGCGCAGCCCCGTAGGGATTGGCCGGATCGGTGGCTGCCAGGCCGAGGACCTGGGATCGTTCGACTCCTCGCAAGCGGTCGACCGCTCCCGGGAGGGCGAACTGTGCCCCACCTAATCCTTCTATGAAATACCCCCTTCTCACCTTGCCGATCTCCTCCATCTTGGAGAGAACCGGGTAAAGACGGGTGTAACCGCCGGGAATTCCTTCGGCCGCGACGTGAGCACGGGTGATGACTCCGTAGCGGTTGAGAAGAACATTGGCCCAGGTGGTGGCGGCTCCGGTGGGGTCGGGTTCGGCGAGAGGCAGGAGTGACCAACGACCGCCGGCGTGGGCTGGGAAGGACGATGCCAGGGGACGTCGGCCGGGCGGCCGCTGCCCGCCCCGACTTTGGGTGTAAGCCCGGACCGGCGCCAGGCTGTCGTTGGTGACCAGTCCCGCCCAGACCAGATCCCATAGGTCCTCGAGCAACTGGGAAGGGTCCCCGTCCACCGATGGGCCGACCGATTGGTAGATGTCGTAGAAGAAGGAGGCGCCGTTGCTCCGAAGGAATTGACGGAGGGCGTCGTGGGCGCCGTCGTCGGCGAAGGTCGCCTCGATCGGGAACCAGAGTTGGGAGAAGTCCTTACGCCGATAGAGAGCCAGTTTCCCATCGCGTCCCCCCAGGGTGCCCCGCCCTGCCCAGAGCACCTCACCGTCCATCAATAGCCGATCGAGCAGGGCCTGAGCCTCGCCCACTCGGGCAGCGAGGATCTCCCGCTCCCACACCGAGGCCGCCGCCTCGTAGCCCTGAAGCTGGGTGATCACGTCGGCGACGACGTCGATTCGAGCCGGCCTCTTGCTGCCTGCTGCCTGCCAGGCGGGCGTGAACCTCCCCAGAGACTCCGGTTCGGTCGGCTCGATCTCGTGTCGAAGCACGGCCAGAGACCGTCGCTTGATCCGCCGCAGCACCTCGGCGTCGACCCATCCCTCGCCGCGATGGAACGAGCCCTTCAAAACCCTTCCCTGTTCGGCCAGCAAACGGAGGGAGTTCTCGACGACTGCAGGCGGAAGACCGAGGGCGGAAGCGACCGTGGCTGGCTGGAAGGGTCCGTGAGTGCGGGCGTAGCGGCCAATCAGATCGCCCAGCGGATCGGGCACCGGTTGAAGAAATGCCGCAGGACTTCCCTGAGGAGGGGGGATGCCAAGTCCGTCCCGCAGCCGGGAAATGTCCTCAGCGGCGGCATAGCACTGGCGCCCGGCGATGCGGACCGCCACCGTCCTCCCCGTCTTCGCCAATTCCTCGAAAGACGCCGAGAAATCCGACAAGTCGCTTCGGACCTCGATGTCGTCCTTGCTCAGAGGACCGAGGTCGCGGAGGAGATCGACCACTCCGTCGGCGCTGGTTGCCCGCCGTTCAGGAGTGAGATGCTGGAGCTCGAGCTCGACCATCGCCACGACTTCGGGGGAGATCAAATCTCGAAGCTCCCCTTCACCCAGAAGGCTGGCAAGGAGGTTGCGGTCGAGAGTGAGGGCGGTTGCTCGCCGCTCGGCGAGGGGAGTGTCGGCCTCATAGAGAAATGCGGCCACGAATGCAAAGAGCAGCGAGGAGGCGAAGGGCGAGGGATGGGTCGTTTCCACTTCGACCATGCGCAGCTTGCGGGACCGAAGATCGGAGAGGACTTCGGTGAGTGCCGGCAGGTCGAAGTCCTGGGTCAGGATCTCTCGATAGGTCTCCAGCATGATCGGGAACGTGCCGAACTGACGTGCCACTGCCAGCAGGTCTGCCGCGCGCCGGCGCTGTTGCCACAGCGGCGTCCGACTCCCCGGCCGGCGCCGCGGGAGCAGCAACGCCCGTCCCGCCGCCTCTCGAAACCTGGCTCCAAATAGGGCCGTATCGGCGAGATGATCCTCGAGCAGTTCTCGCACCTCTTCGGGCTCGAGAGTCAGCTCCGCCAAACCCGGAACCTCGTCGCTGTCGGGAAAGCGGAAAGCGATGCCATCATCGGCCCATATCACATCCACGTCGGTTCCGAAGCGGCTGCGCAATTTTTGAGTGAGCGCCATCGCCCAAGGAGCATGGATGCGAGCACCGAGAGGCGAGAGCAACGTCACCCGCCAATCGCCAATCTCATCTCGAAAACGCTCCAGCACCAGCGTCTGATCGGTAGGGAGGAGGCCGGTTGCCTCCTTCTCCTCGGCCAGGTAGGCGGCCAGATTGGCGGCCGCGAACTCGTCCAGGTTGTAATCGGTCATGAGAGGTCCGCTGGGGTCAGGGAGCCGGCTCATCTCGCGAACGAAGCGACCGATGCGACGGCCGGTAGCAAGCGACCGCCCCTGCACGTCGCCCTTCCAGAAGGGGAGCCGGGCACCAGCGGCGCCGGGGTCGGGGACCACCTCCACCCGCTCGGGGCCGATTTCTGATACCCGCCAGGTGCTGGCACCGAGGACGATCGCATCGCCGACCCGGGATTCGTAGACCATCTCCTCATCAAGCTCGCCTACCCGGCTCCCGTCGGGAAGGACCACTCGGAAGAGCCCCCGATCGGGAATCGTCCCGGCGTTGGCAACCACCAGCTGTCGCGCCCCGGGCCGGGCGGTGATGGTGCCGTCAGTGCGGTCCCAGTTCACCCGTGCCCGCAATTCCGCGAAGAGATCGGATGGATACCGACCCGCCAGCATGTCCAGAGTGGCGTCGAAGACCGGTCGCCCCAGCGTCGAGAAGGGCCGGGCGCGTCGCATGAGGTCATAGAGATCATCGGCCGTGCGGGGCCCAGTCACCACCGCTGCCACCAGCTGCTGGCTGAGGACGTCGAGGGGATTGTGAGGGATGACGGTCTCTTCGATATCGCCCTCCAGCATCTGACGGGCGATGACCACCGAGGTGAGGAGATCGCCTCGGTACTTCGGGAAGATTCGGGCCCGGCTTTCGCCCCCGACATGATGGCCAGATCGACCAACCCTCTGAAGGCCGGAGGCCACCGACACCGGTGCCTCGACCTGGATCACCAGATCCACCGCACCCATGTCGATGCCGAGTTCGAGGCTGGAAGTGGCGACGACGGCTCGCAGTTCGCCCCTCTTGAGAGATTCCTCGATCAGGATTCGTTGCTCTCGCGAGACAGAGCCGTGGTGAGCCCGTGAGATCTCCTCGCCGGCGAGCTCGTTGATCTGGGCGCAGATCCTTTCCGCCAGCCGGCGGGAATTGGCGAAGACGATTGTCGACCGGTGTTGGCCGATAAGTTCCAGGATCTCGGGGTAGATGGCGGGCCAAATCGATGGGCTGCGGGAAGCCTCAGGATCGAGCGGGTCGATGGGGGCCGGGGCGCTCATGTCTTCGACCGGAACGATCACCTCGAGGTCGAGCGGACGAGGAGCGGGGGCGTCGGCGATCGCAACCGGTCGGGGTTGATAGTCGTCGTCAACGACGGTGCCCCCGCCCAAGAACTCGGCGATGGTCTGCAACGGTCGCTGGGTGGCCGAGAGCCCGATTCGTTGCGGGGGCACTTCAGTGAGTTCCTCCAAACGTTCGAGGGAGATGGCGAGATGGGCTCCCCGCTTCTGGGAAGCCACCGCGTGGACCTCATCAACAATCACCCAGCGCACCGAGGCCAGGACCTTTCGCGCCTCGGAGGTGAGCAGGAGAAACAATGACTCCGGAGTCGTGATGAGGATGTCGGGCGGATGTCGAAGCATTCGTTGGCGATCGGCTGCCGGCGTGTCGCCGGTGCGAAGAAAGGTCGATAATTCGGGAAGATGGTCCCGCCCGAGACGGGTCGCCGCGTGGCGGATACCGGCCAAAGGAGCCCGCAGGTTCCGGTCGACGTCGTAGGCCAGGGCCTTCATCGGAGATATGTAGAGAACCCGACACCGCGTTTGAGGCGGAGGCGGCGGCTCGTGCAGAAGCCGATCGAGTACCCAAAGAAACGCTGCCAGCGTTTTCCCACTACCGGTGGGGGCGTGGATCAGGGTGTGAGAACCGGCGGCGATATGCCGCCATCCCTCTTCCTGGGCCAGAGTCGGTCCCGGGAACGAAGCCCTGAACCAAGCTGCCGTGGCAGGGTGAAAGTGGGTGAGTGGATCCACGTCCTCACCCTATTCGGGGTGAGTGACAGTATTTCTCAGGCCGTGGGAGCCTTCTCGCGGGTCGGGCGGGTTAGCCGCCTAAGGACCCGGGCCCGCTCCTTCGATCGGTCTCCGGGCTTCGAGGTGGGGACGCCGTCGCGCTCGGAGACGGCGAGGAAGGCTTCGACCACACCGGGGTCGAATTGGGTACCCGAATTGTTGATGATCTCGGAAATGGCGAAATCGACCGAAAGGGCGGGCTGGTAGGCCCGGTGACTGGTGATGGCATCGAAGGCATCGGCCACGAGAACGATTCGGGAGAGAACCGGAATTTTGGTGCCGGCCAACCCGAACGGATATCCGAGCCCGTCGTAGCGCTCGTGGTGATAGAGGATGGCTTCGGATACCCGCCGGTCAAACTTCTCGGCGATCATCGCGTAGCCGATCTCGGGATGCTGGCGCATGTGCTCTCGCTCGAGATCGTCGAGGGGGCCGGGTTTGGCCAAGACGCCCGGATCGATGTGGATCTTTCCTACGTCGTGGAGGATTCCGACCAGGCCCAAGCGCTTGACATCATCGCGGGGAAGCGACATCTCCTTGCCGAGGGCGACAGCGAGGTCGCTGACGCGGTGCACGTGGCCGTAGAGGTCGTCGACCACGCCTTTCATTGCCTTCAGGAGACTCTCGTCCATGCCCTTCCCACTCGCTAGGGGCAACAGATTGGGCTAGAGGTCACCCTCCCACCATGGGTCTACGGTATCACCACTCTGAGTGACTAGTCACTACGGGTTGCGCTTGAGCCCGGCCATCGCCTCGTGATGGGCTTCGGTGTGGTGCGAGATCGCCTGGAGGGCGGCCGAAAACTCGAGAAATCCCGCCAGATCCATCGATCGGGCGTGGCGGAGCAAGCGCTTGGCCAACCGAATGGAATGGGCCGGCTTGCCGGCGATCAATCGGGCGAGATCCATCGCCCTTGTCATCAGATCTTGCGGCTCGGTGACCTCGAGAAGGATCCCCAAGTCCTTCGCCTCCTCCGCTCCTACCGACCGGGCGGTGAAGGCAAGCTCGGCGGCTCGCTGCCAGCCCACCACTCGGGGTAAAAGCCAGGCGCCTCCGTCGCCGGGGATGATCCCGAGGTCGACAAAAGTATGGGCGAACCGGGCCGACGTCGAGCCCAGCCGCAGATCGCATCCCATCGCCAGGTCGAAGCCGGCGCCGATGGCGGGGCCGTTCACCGCGGCGATGGTCGCCAGATCGGTTTCGGCCAGGGCTCTGGTCAGCTGCTGGATGCTGGACCGGTAACCCTCCATGATCTCCTCGGGGCTTCCGGCGAATAGTCCCTCGCGGGCGGCCATGTCCTTTATGTTCCCGCCGGCCGAGAATGCAGGACCGGCCCCGGTGATCACGAGCACGCCGACCTCGGCGGGAGGGCTGGCAATGGCAGATATGACTGCATTCAGAGCCTCGGCGCCCGTAATCGCATTGCGAGTGTCGGGTTCGTCGAGAGTGAGGGTGGCCACCCGCCCCTCGGCGGTGAGCGACGGAGGCATCAGGGTTGGAGCCAGCCCACCTCGCGGGCGGCGGCGACAAAACCTCGAGCCGAGTCGAGATCGATCTCTCCCTCGGGTCTTCCGCCCACCTTGAGCGATGAGCCGACGATGGCGCCGTTGGCCACTTTCGCCAACTCGGCCAGGTTTCCGGCCGTGGCCCCCGATCCCACCAGGATCGGTGCCTCCGGCACCGCCATCCGCAGCTCGCGGGCCAGGTCGAGGTCAGGGGCCGAACCGGTGCCGGTCCCGGAGACGACAAGAGCGTCGGCGCCTGCCCGCTCCCAGGTGTCGGCTCCAGCCTGGGCGATGTGGCCTCCCGGTGGAGGTGTGGCATGTTTGACGAACACGTCCGCCAGGATCCCCACCCCTGGACACCAGTCCTTTCGCACCCTCGCCACCTCCGCGGCCTGTCCGGTGATGGGACCCTGGTCGGTATACATGAGGCCCGAGAGAACGTTCACCCTGATCCAGCCGGCACCGGTGGCAGCCGCGATTCCGAGGGCGGAGATGGCATCGTTGCGGAGCACGTTCACACCCACCTCGAGGCCGGTCTCGTCCTTGACGCGGGCAACGACCCTTGTGAGGGCGGCAACCGTGACGGGCGGAACTCCAACGGCAAAGAACGGGGCGTCGCCGTAGTTCTCGATCATCAGCGCCGGGAAACCCGCCTCCGCCAACCTCGAGGCGTCCTTTAACGCCCGCGCCAGAACCGCATCCATCCCGGTGTCACTTCGGAATCGAGGGGCTCCTGGGAGGGGGGAAACATGCACCATCCCAAACAGGGATGGAAGCCTCATAGATAGGCGCGAACCACGTCCAGGGCTGTCTCGGCCACGTCACCGGTGGCCTTCAAATTCTTGGCGTCCTTGCGCTTGATCCTTCGCACCGAGAGTCGGGCCCATTCGCCGGCCGGGCCTTTGATGACTTGGTCAGTGTCGTCGGGCCCGTAGACCCACTTGGCATAGCCGGGGCCCATGACCTCCACTCGAACGGGTGAATAGTCCATGTCAGCGATCTTGAACGCATAGGGCAGGGTCTTCCAGCCGAGGAAGCAGATGTGGCGGAGCCGCGCCGTGTCCTCGACCTGGGCCTTCATCGCGTTGTAGATGTCGAGCCCGTGCGCCCAGTTCTCCATCAACCTCATCGTGGCGAACGTTCTCGCGCTCATATCCCCCGAGATCCATTCGATGCGCTGCTCGGCCGACATATGCGAGAGGGGCTCGACGACCTTGGCCCGACCTCCCCGCCACCACTCGATCACGTCCTGGTAACGCATCTTGCGGCCCTTCTTGACCGCTTCCTGACGGAGCGCATCCAGGTCGGGAGCACTGCGATAGATCTCGATACGGTTCCCGCCATTGAGAGCGTCGGCAGCCAATTCTGCGGAATCGGCGAGATGACTGATGGTGTCCCTGATCGACCAACCCTTGGCTGGGGTCGGCCTTTCCCAGTCCTTCTGAGTGATCCTTTGCAGGAACTGGTCGAGAAACTGCTGCTCAGCTACTAGGTCTGAGAGGAGTTCGCGCACTCCGCCATGGTAGTCGCTTCCAACAAACAAGATTCCGGGGCCGAGCTCCAACCCGGGCCACGAAACCTCGCTACCACGGCCTTTCTGCCTGTTCCTCCTGGAAGGGGGCCGGTGGCGCGACCCGGTCAGGAGTGGAGACCAACGTGTTGAGGTGGTCGATCAGGAGTCGCAGCCGCCCGTAGCTCCGGCGGTCGAAGTTGAGGACTAGTCGCTCCTGGTCGAGAGCATCTGCATCCTTTTCCTCGGCGGCTGACGGTTCCGTTTTCTCGATGCTCCCGGAGGCAAGGATGTCGGCGAACTCGCGGTTGATCTCGTCGAGGACGGTTCCTTCCGGGGCCTGCTTCATCCGCAGCACGAGCTTTCCTTCCACATAACGCTGGGAGTGAAAGTTCGAATAGAAGGCGTGGATCGTGGCGGCGGCGTCGTTGGCGTCGCCGGTGACCTCGAAGAGGTTCATATCGGCAGGGGAAATGAGACCCTTTGCCACCAGTGTCGTCGAGAAGAACTCGAGCAAGGGGGGCCAGTAGCCGGTTCCTGGTGCCTCGATCAGCACGATCGGATGCATGTCGCTCTTCCCGGTCTGAATGAGCGTCAGCAGCTCGAACGTTTCGTCGAGGGTCCCGAAGCCGCCCGGGAAGAGGGCGAAGGCATGGGACTCCTTGATAAAGGTGAGCTTGCGGGTAAAGAAGTACTTGAAATTGATGTTGCGCTGGGGATCGATGTAGCCCACCGGATCGGGCTCGAAGGGGAGGCGGATGTTTACCCCGTATGAGTGATCGAGACCCGCGCCTTTGCTCCCGGCGGCCATGATTCCCGGGCCTGCTCCGGTGATCACTCCCCAGCCTTTCTCCGCCATCAGCCCGGCGAAACGTTCGGCGAGCTGAAAGTTGGGATCGGACTCGGCCAGTCGGGCGCTTCCAAAGATCGTCACCTTGGGCTCTTGGTGTCGGGCGAATACCGCCATCGAGTAGCGCATCTCCTTGAGCGCGGTGTTGACCATCTTCAGGTCACCGCGCTCGGCCTTGTCTCGATGCAGTTTGATGACCGTCGTCAGGAGCTCGGCAATGAGATCCTGGTTGCCGCCATCGCCCGCGTCGATGATGAGCTGGCGGATTTGCTCGTCGAGGGAGGGCTGGCCGGTCTGGTAGGGCTTCACCCGGCCAACCGTAGCCAACAAACGAATTTCCCGGTCGAGGCTGTCACACTTGCCTCGATGCTGCACCAAGTGCTGGAGGATTTATCTGCTGCCTTGGCCCGCCGGGCATCGTCGGCCCCGACCAGGGAGTCGCGGGAACAGGCAGAAAGGCTCCGCACCCACGTCGAAAGCTATCTCTTGCCCAGGGCATCGGATCTGGCGGCCCCGCTCTTCGTGGTCATTCTCGGCTCGACCGGCTCCGGTAAGTCTTCGCTCTTCAATGCGCTGGCGCGGCGAGCGGTGAGTCCTTCGGGATTGCTTCGCCCCACCACCCGCCGGCCAGTGGCTCTCGCCCATCCCGAGGACCGCATCGAAATCCACCCGAACCTTCTCGTCCAAAACGACGGCTCGGCCCCAAAGGGGTTGGTCATTGTCGACTCTCCCGACTTCGACAGCGTTGAGCAACACAACCGCCAACTGGCGCTCGACCTACTCGAAAAGGCCGATCTGGTCATCTTCGTCACCACCGTTACCCGCTACGCCGATCAGGTGCCTTGGCTGGTGCTTGATCGGGCCCACCAGCGCGGCGTCCCTCTCCTCATGATCATCAATCGGATGCCGATCGATACCGATGAACAGGCCGAAGTCCTAGCCGACTTCCGGGCCTTGCTAAAGCGTGGTGGTCTCGACAGCCAGGGGGCATTTGGGGATCTGGTGGTGGTCTCAGTTGCCGAGGGGGCCATCGACCCTGGGCGCGACGCCCTCGCCGTCGAGGCGATTTCGCCGATCATGGGTGCAATCGAAAAGCTTCGCCAAGACGACACCGCTCGCCGGGCCATTGCCCGCCGCAGCCTTGTCACCGCGCTCGAGAGCCTCCCCAGTGGCGTCGAGGAAATTGCCGACGACACCGAGAGGGATCAACAAGCAACCATGTCACTTCTCGAGGAAGTAGACGGGGCGTACGAGCGAGGGCTGCGGAGACTCCTCGACGAAGTGGAGAGCGGGGACTTCCTCCGCTCGGAGGTGCTCCAGCAATGGCTCGATTTCGTCCGCGCCGGCCCGCTGGCCCGACTTCTGGCCGAGGGGGTCGGGAAAATCGCCGCCTCCATCCGGAACCTCTTCCGCACTCAACCCCCACCGCCAGCCCCTCCCATTCGAGAGGCCGCATTCTCGGATCTGGTCGCCTCCGCGCGCAGACATGCCGACGATGCAGCCCGCCGGGTCTCTTCGACCTGGTCCGCCGACCCTCTCGGGGAACGATCCCTGGCCGGTCGGCCCGAGCTCATGGCCGCCAGCGATGACTTCGACGAGCGGCTGCGCCAGTCGCTCTCCTCCTGGGGTGAAGCCATCGGGAGCGAGATCGCAACCCTGGGCCAGCAGCGCAAGGCCTGGGCCCAAGCCGCATCGGTGGGGCTCAATGTGCTCGGGACCAGTGCGATGATCGCAGTTTTCGTCCATACCGGGGGGCTAACCGGGACCGAGGTCGGAATTGGCGCTGCCACCGCCTTCCTCAACCAAAAGCTTCTGGAAGCCATTTTCGGCGAGGCGAATGTGGCTGCCTTCGTCAAACGGGCGCGGGGCCGGCTCACCGATTTACTGAGCGAGGCTTTTCACCGCGATCGGGCGCGTTTCACTGATGCCGTCGGGCCGGTGGAAAAGGACCTCGCCGCCACGCTTCGGGGGCTGGCCGGTCAGGCCCGGGCCGGGGCGACGTCGCTTTGAACTTGAGGGAGTCCATGGTCGCTCTCGCCGAGGGGATCGAAGCGGCACGAGATCTCGGTCTCGATACCACCGAGGTCGAGCGAACCGCTGCTCTCATCGAGCAGCGGAGCGGATTTGAGGGCAATACCTATGTCATCGCTCTGGCGGGGGGCACCGGAGTAGGCAAGTCGTCCCTCCTCAATGCCCTGGCCGAAAGCAACGTGAGCGAAGTGCGCGCCATCCGGCCGACGACGTCGCGTCCTCTCGCCTGGGTGGAAGAGAACGATCGCGAGGAGATCGAGCCACTTTTGGAATGGGTGGGGGTCGAAGCTGTCGTCGATCATCAGCATCGGGATTTGGCTGACGTGGCGATAATCGATCTACCCGACGTCGACAGTGTCAATGTCGCTCACCGGGCGACGGTTGATGCGCTGCTTCCTCGAATCGATGCCGTCTATTGGGTCGTCGACGCCGAAAAGTACGACGACGAGCGGCTGCACGGTTACTTGCGCCAGCTCTCGGCCCATGGCGATCGCATGGTCTTCCTCTTCAACAAGGCCGATCGATTGGGAGACGACGACCAGAGACTTCTCGAGGAGGACTTGGCTCGGCGCCTTTCGATGGACGGAATCGCCCGATCATCGATCCGGATGCTTTCGGCCCGCACCGGACAGGGCGTCGCAGCTCTTCGGCGCGATCTCGCCGGGGCCGCGGATCGCAAGGCGGCGGTTGCCGCCAAGCTCACCACGGATGCCACCTCCGCTCTGAGAAACCTGGCCACCAAGGCGGGGATCAAACCCGAGACGCCACCGCCGCCATTGGTGGACCCAAAAGCGAGGGAACGAGCAAACCAGGGAGCGGTGGCCGGGGCGCTTTCCGTGGTCGATCCAGCCGGGGTCGGTCGACAGGTGCGAGCGGCGGTACAGAACCAGGCTCGCCGACAGGGTGGGTCATTGTTGGTGCGAATCCTGGCCATGCTCTCCTCGCTTACCGGGACTCGTCGACGGACGGCTGATCCGGAGGGTTATCTCATGAATTGGCGGCGGCGAGGGTCGCTCGGTCACATCCTCAATCCCATTCGACGGGTGGTGACCGATGCCCTGGCCAAACTGCCCGCTGGCGCCCGAGCGCCGGCGATGGCGGCACTTGGAATGGACGACCTCGAGGCGCGTCTTGTCTCCGCTGTCGACCAGGCGGTGCGTCAGGGCCGGGCAGCAGCCCGCCCTCCCCGTTCGTTTCTCTGGGGCTTCATCGGAGCAATCCAGCTCGCGCTGGGGGCCGTGCTCCTGTTCGCGATCGCTTGGTATCTGACGATCATCTTCGGGCCTGGTGGCATTGAGGTATCGAGTGTCGAGGTGCCCTACCTGGGGCCGGTGCCAGTACCTCTCGTTTTGGTGGTGGCCTCTCTGGTCGCCAGCTTCCTCTTCGGGGCCGTGCTCTCCATCCATGCCGGATGGATCGGCCGACGCCAAGCTCGGCTGGTGGCCGCCCGGGTCACCGAGGCGGTGGAGAACACGGTTTCCGACACCGCCTTCGCGGCCCTCGATCGCCTCGAACAAGCCCGCCAGCGACTTTTCGCGGCATTGAGCCGGAGCTAGGCGGCGAAGGGGGTGGCGGCAGGTCCCTTGCGAACTACCGCGTTCCAGACCGTCTCGTAGTGATCGCGGTCGAAGGAGTCGACGTGGGGGAGGACGAACTCCTCCCACGACCGTCGGAGCGGATCCGTATCCGAGTGATAAACGCGAAGGCCGGTGGGGATTCGGTCGAGCACGGACCGCAATGAGAGTGGAGACTCGACCCGGGTGGCCGCATCGGGGACAACGAATGAGGCGTTGACTTCGATCGCCAGGCGGGCGATTGCCTCCACGTAGTCATCTCTCATTGACGGATAGCGCCGACGGAGCATCGCCTGGATTTGTTCGGCGGCGGGGAAGTCCTTCTCCCAGATGACCCACCGGTCGGCAAAAGCCTTGTTCAAGGTCTGGGTTCCGGCGTAGTCGCGGATGTCAGTCGGATTCATGGTGCCGAACACCCTCACATCCGGACGCAAGCGCACGGTTTCGCCATTGGGGAGGTCGAGGGCCCCATAGCGGTCGAGCAACCCATGGAGGGCAAAGAGGGTTTCGGCACCGGCGGCGTTCAGCTCCGAGAGATTGAGGAGAGCCGGGCCTCGCAGCGCCCGCGTGATGTCGCCGTCTTCCCACCGGCTCTCGGTACCACCTTTGCCGTCGCCATGGAGGCGGGTGGAGCCGATGAGTGTGACGTCGCGGACTTCGCCGGTGAGCGGGATTCGGTAGTACGGAAGCCCCATATGGGCAGCGAACTGTTCGATGTCGTGGTCTTTGCCCGTTCCCATATGACCCCGCACGGCGAGATGGAGCGGAGCGAACCCTTCGGGCTCGGATCGGCGGACGGCTTCGATCTGAGCGAAGCGATAGAGCATCCCCAGGTCGACATAGTGCGGGTCGGGCTCGGGGATCTTCCCCACCCTTTGCTGGTGGTCTTCGAGATTGCGGGGAACCTCGAAGCGATCGAGGGAGATGGGCGGCCCAATACCGGTGGGATCGGAGATCGAGACCTGCTCAGGCATTGACTGCCTCCTTCAAATAGGGAACTTCATAACGATTGGGGCGCAGCCACCACGAGTCGATGCCCCAAAGCGCCAGGCCGCGGCGGAGGGCGCTGCGCGTGCCCTCCACCATCGCCCGGGTGAGCTCCTCGGGGCGGTTGACGATCTCGAATCGGTGATAGGCGCCGGTGGCGGTGTCGTCTCCGATGCCGATCCCGAGAACGATCGTCCCCGACCGTTCCACCGCCGAGACGGCGGAGGTGAGTGCTTCCACCGACCCTCGCGTCATCCCGTCGGCGAGGACCACCAGCACCCGCACCTGGGCGCCGAGTTTGGCCATCCTCTCGGCGGCGTGGATGAGATTGAACTCGTCGACGTTGGCCGCCCGCTCGAACATCGAAACCGGCGGCGTCTCGCGGGGATTGCGGCGGGCGGCCAGGGCGGCTTGAGCCGGCTCGGCCGCTGTCCAGAACATCCCGGCCAAAACCGCCTCAGCGTCGCGCCAGCGCCGATCAAATGGCTTCACCAGGTAGTGATTGATGGTCGAGGTCAATCGGCTGGCGGCGGTGCCATGGGTTTGGCGGAGGCCGGCGGCAGCCTGGCTGGCAGCCCGGGTGTAGGTCCATTCGGTGTCGTTGGGACGGGAAGCGAACCCGCGATTGAAGAGGGACACTTCGAAGTCGACCTGGAGTTCGTGACAAAGGCGCGCCAGCGTCATCGCCCCCAACAAAGCCGCGCTCATACCCCACGGATGCCGGTCCCGTCCCTGGTTGCGCGGCTGCAGCATCGATGCCGAGGCATCCACCAGAAGACTCACCGCGTAAGAACGCCGGGTGCGTGACGCCCTCCGTTCGTACATTCGCTGATAGAGACCGGCGCCGATGAAGAGGGCGGCGTGGGGGGAGACGTCGCCCTGGTCATAGCCCGAGCGCAAGCCCCTTCTTTGATTGGCGGCGAAGAGGGGGTAGAGCTCGCCTGAGACCTGGCGCTGAGCCACTCCCCAGCGGCGAGCGGCGACCTCGAGGGCGTGCCGGCCGTTTTCGGCAAAGCGGGAAAAAGCGACCGGGGCCGGGGTAACGATCAGTTTTCCCCCCATTCCGGTCGGGAGATAGACGGTGGGAGCTTCGCTCACCCGGAGCAGTTGATCGGTGGAGGCGTCTCCCGCCAGCTCCGAGGCGCCCTTCCGATCGGAGAGACCGGCCCGGGCCTCCGTGGCCCGCTCGACGTCGTGATAGCTCTCGGCGCTCTGAACCGAGGGACTGGGTAGCCGGACCATGTCGGCGCCGTCGGCGGCATCTTCGGCGTCCTGTTTTTGCTGCATCCGTTGTTGGGCTTGGGTGCCTTCCTCGCGCACAGAATTGAGCAGCCCGTAGTCGCGAGCGATCTCCAATAGTTCGAGTGCGAGCTCAACCACGGCCATCGGATCGTCCGCGCTGGCGGCCTTGCGGCATAGGGGATGAGCATGCGAGAGCGCCTGCTGGGCGCGCGAGGTGACTCTTCGTTCGAAGGCCTCGCGCTCGATGTAGTCGCCGCAATAGAGAAAGCAGCCGAGGGCGAATTGCCCGAGGGGGCCGGCTTTGGAGACGGCAGCGGAGATCGCCGACTGATAAATGTCGGTGAGAACCGAGCGAACCCCCGGATAGTTGGCCAACCCCTGAACCTCCTGGCGGGCATCTTCGAGGTTGAAGAAGAGGACCTCGGCCACCGGGCCTCCCTCTTTCTCAAGGTGATCGAGAAGATCGGTCGTACCGTCGGGAGAATCGGGATGGTCGAAGTTCGAGGAGATCAAGTGCACCACTTCGTGCATTGCTGATGCAAGCGCCATCTCGGCGGCCGTAACTGGAGCCTCGCGGTTGGTGGCGGCTTGAAAGAGGCGGGGGTCGCACACGATTTCCTGATCGGAGGCGGCGGCGTCGGGCCCGAGGATCACGCGCAGCTTGTCGTTTCCCGAGAGTGAGCGGGCAAAGCGGGTGACTGCCGGCGCCACTCTCTGGTACCGGGCCACGACGGCCTCGATCGCCTTCTCTTCGGGGGAGAGAAGATCGCGCATGAAGGTCGATCGTTGGGTGCTCGGACGGACGCGCATAAGGGGTCATTGTCTCACCGGCGTCAAACCACGGGTTCCGGCAATCTCCCGCCCACTCTTACACTCCTCGCCCATGCCCTCGCCAAAGTCCCACTTTGAGCTGACGACCCTCCGAAGCGGCCTCCGGGTCATCACCGAAACGATGCCTTGGGTGCGTTCGGTGGCGGTGGGTTGCTGGATCGATACCGGAGCACGTGATGAGGAGCGCAATGAAGCGGGAGCCTCTCATTTTCTGGAACACCTGCTCTTCAAGGGGTCTGATCGGTATTCCGCCCGCATGATCGCCGAGACCTTCGACGCCATCGGAGCCGAGTCCAACGCTTTCACCTCGAAAGACAACACCTGTTTCTGGGCGCGGCTATTGGACTCGGACCTCCGAGTCGGTCTCGACCTCCTGGCCGAAATGTTGCAGCGACCAGCCTTTCGACCCAACGAAATCGATACTGAGCGCCAGGTCGTGATCGAAGAGATCAACATGAATGACGACGACCCATCTGACGTCGCGTTCGAAGAGTTCACGCAGGCGCTTTTCGCTGGTCACCCCCTGGAAGGCCCGGTGCTCGGCACTCGGGAGTCGATCCATGCCATGGGCCGCGACGACCTCCACGGTTATTGGCAGCGCCGCTACGGAGCCGGGTCGACGGTGGTGGCCATGGCGGGGTCGGTGTCCCACGAGGAGGCGGTGGGCATGGTCGAGGAGCTGTTCGGAGAGTGGCGGGGAAGCTCGGTGGATCACTCGTTCCGAGCACCGACTCTCGAGCCGGTGGTACGGTCGGTCGGCCGGGAGACCGAGCAGGTCAACTTTGTCATCGGTGGCCTGGCGCTAGATCGCAAGGACGATCGTCGTTTCTCGTTCGACGTTCTCAATCACATACTCGGGGGAGGCATGTCGTCGCGCCTGTTCCTGAAGATCAGAGAGGAACGGGGTTTGGCGTACTCGGTCTACTCATTCCGGATGGCGCACGCCGAAACAGGGGGCTGGGGCGTATACGTCGGAACGGTCCCCGATCAAGCGGACACCTGCCTGCAGCTGATTCAAGACGAGATCGACCTCGTTTTGGTGGAGGGGATCACCGAAGAGGAACTGGAGCGGGCCAAGGGTTCGCTGCGAGGTGGTCTCGCCCTTTCGATGGAGGATCCCAACAGCCGCATGGTGCGTTTGGGGCGTGACGAGATCAACGGTGGGCCCCATCTCTCGATCGACGAGCGCATTGCCCGCATCGAGGCGGTAACTCTCGATTCGGTGAAGGAAGTGGCGGAAGCCGTTTATTCCGGCCCCCGCGTGATGGGAGTAGTAGGGCCTCTCGAACCGGGCGAATTCGACCGCTGGGTCAAGTGACCACCGTCGCCGTATCCGGGGCGGCGGGTCGGATGGGGTCGCTGTGCTGCGACGCAGTGGAGTCGACAACGGACCTCGAGCTGATCGGCCGCTACGCCCCCGGCCACGGGTTCGACGATCCGGGGGTGATGAGGGCTGCGGAAGTAATCGTCGAATTCGGGCCCGCCGGCACGGCCTTAGAGAATGTCCGGCACTGGCACTCCTTTGGTGGGCACGTGGTGGTGGGGAGCTCGGGGTTCGATCGGGATCAGCTCGGCAGCCTCCGCCAGATCTGGGGAGAAGGGCCAGGTCAGTGCTTGGTGGTCCCCAACTTTTCGATCGGAGCGGTGCTCATGATGTGGTTGGCGGAGAAGGCCTCGCCATATTTCACGGCGGCGGAGGTGATCGAGTTGCACCACGATCGCAAGACCGATGCCCCTTCGGGCACCGCCCTCGCCACCGCCGAGCGGATGAAGCCCAACGGTGCCCGGGCGGTGGAGTCAACCGAATCGATACCCGGGGCGCGGGGGGCCGAGGTGGGGGGAGTGTGGGTCCATTCCGTGCGGCTTCCGGGGCTTCTGGCACATCAAGACGTCTTGTTTGGCAACCCGGGAGAGACGCTCGAGATCCGTCATAACCAGAGCGATCGCTCGGGGTATGTCCCCGGCATCCTGTTGGCGATCAGATCGGTAGGGACAATGTCCGGGCCGGTGACGGTTGGTCTCGAAGGCTTGCTCGGCCTCTAGCTCTCCTCGACCTGGATCGAGTTGATCACCGCGTCCTGGGTCGGTCGCTCGCCTTTGGTGGGGAGTGCGGCGATGGCATCGACCGCTTCCATCCCTTTCGTCACCTCGCCAAAGATCGTGTAGGCGTGGGGGAGGCCGACCTTTTCCAGGCAAATGAAGAACTGGCTTCCGTTGGTATTGGGACCGGCATTGGCCATGGCAACTACACCGCGCTCGTAGGTGCCGGGTCCCTCGACCTCGTCCCGGAACTTGTAGCCCGGTCCGCCGCGGCCGGTTCCAGTGGGGTCTCCGCCCTGGATCACGAAGCCGGGGACGACCCGGTGGAAGATGACACCGTCGTAGAAGCCCTCACGGGCGAGGAAAACGAAGTTGTTGACCGTCTGCGGCGATCGCTCGGGGTTGAGCTCGATCGTTATGGGGCCATGGTTGGTGTCGAGTTGGGCGGTATACCTCTTCGCCAGGTCGATGCTGAGCTCGGGTGCTGCCTGATATTGCTTGGCCATATTGCGACCCAGGGTAGATAGGGACGTACAGCGACCCTATCGACCCACAGAAAGAGGTCTCTAGAAGTCTGAGTCGCGTTATGGCACGTTTGTCCGATGAACGTCGATCACGTGATCGGTGCGCTTGCCAGCCATCAGGCAGGATTCGTCGGTCACGCACAGCTCACGGACTCCGGACTTACCAACTCGGCGATCAAGTGGAGGGTCAAATCAGGTGTCTTGCAGCCTGTGCACCGGAGTCTCTACAAAGTCACCGGAGTTGTTGGTAGCCAAGAACAGCTTTTGCGGGCGGCGATGGCCATCTTGCCCGATGCGACGGTTTCCCATGAGTCTGCTGCCGAGGCCCACGACATCAAGTTCATTCGCCGTCGACAGAAGGTGGTGACCGTCCACTCACGAACCACGCACATCTTTCCAGGCGTGACAATCCATCGGTCCCTGGATCTGGCAGCTCATCATCGTGACCAGATCGACGGGTTATGGACGACGACTCCGGCCCGGACACTCATCGATCTAGCGGCGGTGACGAATCCGAAAACCCTTGCAAGGGCACTGGACGAATCATTGGCCGCTCGGCTGGTTCAGATCGACGAAATTCAGAAGCTGTTTCAGGAAGTTGCTCGGTCGGGCCGCACCGGCTCCAAGCTCATGAGGAAGCTTCTGAGCGAACGCGTCGGGGATGAGATGGTCACGGCCTCGCAACTAGAGAAGGTCGGCATGGCCGTCTTCCGCGACGGTGGGCTACCAATGCCGGTTTGGCAGTATCCGGCGCCATGGGATTCTTCGAGGAGGATCGACTTCGCTTGGCCGTGGTGTTGCGTCGGATGCGAGGCTGACAGCCTGCGCTGGCACAGTCGAAAGGCCAACTTTCAGAACGACCGCAACAGAGACAATCTGGCGTTGATCCACGGTTGGCGAATCTTTCGATTCACGTGGGCCGATTTCAAGAACCGGCCGGATTTTGTCGTCACCCAGTTGCGATCCGTCCTCGTTTGACTTTCTGTGGGCCGATAGGGACTTCCAGCGTCCCTATCGACCCTGGGTCGCGCTTTAGAACAGGGCGGAGGCGAGGCGGCGTCGGTACTCGCGAGTGAGCTCGTGCTCGGGGCCGAGGAGGTCGAAGACGTCGATCATCTGCAGACGCGCCTTCTCTCGTTGCTCGCCGCCGGCTTCGACGGCGGCGAGCAAGCGGGGCAGAGCCTCTTCGGGGTCGGAAAGGTCGACTTCTCCCGAGCCGATCAGCCGGGCCGCGGCCGTCATCTGTTTGACCTCGGGCGTGGGGGCCTGGCGGTCGAGGACTCCGATCGCCTCGTCGGTACGGCCATCCTCGATCAATAGGCCGGCGAGGGTCAGAGCGGCTTCGGTGTTGACCGGGTTCTCTTCGAGCAAGGCGCGGAGCGACGATTCCGCTTCGGCAACCTTCCCCGCCTCGATCAGGCCTTCAGCCGCAACCACACGCTCGTCTGTCGCCGGTGGGATCAGCCGCGAGATAAACGCCTTGACCTGGGCCTCAGGCAGCGCCCCGGTGAACATGTCGACCGGCCGGCCGTCGCGGAAGGCGATCACTGTTGGAATGCTTTGAATCGAGAAGGCTTGCGCTAGTCGTTGGTTGGCATCGACGTCGACCTTGGCGAGGGTGAAGGCTCCCTCTCCATCGGCAGCCGCCCGCTCGAGGATGGGACTCAGCGTCTTGCAGGGCTGGCACCAACTCGCCCAGAAATCCACCACCACCGGGGCAGTCTTCGACGCTTCCACAACCTTGGTCGAAAACTCCGCCTCTCCAACATCAATCACGTTCGCTGTCATCTCACCAACCTAAACCCCGTGGTCGGTGGCGCCATTCCAAGAGGGGTAACCTCAAAAGATGCCCATCTTCGGCCGAGTCCTGACGGCGATGATCACGCCGTTTGGAGACGAAGGCCAGGTCGATCACGAGAAGGCTTGGAACCTCGCCCGGCACCTCGCTTCCCACGGCTCCGACGGGCTTGTCGTGACCGGCACCACCGGTGAATCGCCGACTCTGACCGAGGACGAGAAGGTGGCGCTCTATCGCACCGTGGTTGAAGCGGTGGCCGGACGCGATACCAAAGTCGTCGCAGGCACCGGCACCTACAACACCGAAGAGTCGTGTCATCTCAGCCGTCGGGCGGCCGAAGCCGGCTGCCACGGAATCCTGGCCGTCACTCCTTATTACAACCGCCCCAGCCAGGAGGGGCTCATCGCCCACTTTCGAGCGATCGCCGACGCCACCGACTTGCCAGTCGCGCTCTACAACATCCCCGGGCGCACTGCGCGACTGATCGAGATCGAGACCTTGAAGATCCTCTCCGATCACCCCCGCATCAGGGCGGTCAAAGATGCGGTGATGGACATCGATTTCACCTCCCGCACCTGTGTCGAGGTGGCGGGTCTCGAGGTCTATTCGGGCCAGGACACGTATACCTGGCCCATGATGGCGGTAGGGGCGGTGGGCGTGATCTCGGTCATCTCCCATTTGGCGGGCCCGCAAGTGGCGGCGATGGTCAAAGCCGCCGCGTCGGGTGACGTCGAGCGCGCTCGCGATCTCCATACCCGATTGCTGCCCCTCGGATTCGCTTGCTTCCTCGACCCCAACCCTTCGCCGGTCAAGGCCGCTCTCAACGCCCTGTGGGAGCCCGTCGGCAATCCGCGCCTCCCATTGGTTCCGTCCTCTGAGCAAACGGTGGCCGCGATCAAGGACGCCCTCACCCACCTGTGACCTCCCAGCAGTGACAGTACGCGTCACTTTTCTCGGGGGTCTGGGGGAGATCGGCCGCAACTGCGCCGCCCTGGAAGTGGAGGGAAAGACCGTCCTCATCGATTGCGGTCTCATGTTCCCCGAAGAGGAGATGCTCGGTGTCGATCTGGTCTTTCCCGACTGGAGCTGGCTCGTGGAAAGACGAGCGGATGTGGTGGGGGTCGTCCTCACCCATGGGCACGAGGATCACATCGGCGCCCTGCCATATTTCCTCCGTGATCTGAACGTTCCGGTCTACGGGACGGCCATGACCCTGGGACTGGCGGCCGGGCGCATCGAAGAGCTCGGAGTTGAGGCCGATCTGCGCACGATCGAGGTAGGTAAGCCAGTAAACCTCGACCCCTTTCGGTTTGCGTTGATCAACGTCGCTCACTCCGTCCCCGATGCCTGCGCGGTGGCTTTCGACACCCCCGAGGGAGTTGTCCTCCACACCGGTGACTTCAAACTCGACCCGACTCCGATCGACGGCCGAGCTACAGACCTCGCCACTCTCGCTCTTCTCGGCCGCCGCGGGGTCCGGCTTCTCCTCTCTGACTCCACGAACGCTGAACGCCCTGGCTTCGTCCCCTCGGAGCGGACGCTGTCGGATTCGATCAAAGACATCGTCTCTCATGCTCCGGGCAGGGTCATCGCCGCCTGCTTCTCGTCCCACATTCATCGCATCCAGCAGATCGTCGATTCGGCGCTGGCAAGTGAACGCAAGCTCGCCATCTTCGGCCGTTCCCTCCAGCGGAATACATCGGTTGCCCAGAGCCTGGGCCGTCTCGACGTCCCCGCCGATCAGGTGCTCGACATCACCGAACTCCTCGAGCTACCCCCCGAGCGGCAGCTGCTACTCACCACTGGTAGCCAGGGTGAGCCCTTTGCGGCCCTCTCGTTGATGGCTCAGGGACGGCACAAGTTCGTCGAGATCGGGGCAGGTGACACCATCCTTCTCTCGGCCACACCTATCCCCGGCAACGAGACCGCAGTGTCGCGGGTCATCAATCAGCTCCTTCGACGCGGTGCTCGGGTGGTTCATGGTCGCAATGCCGAGGTTCACGTCTCCGGTCATGCCAATCGGGACGAGCTTTTGACGATGCTGCACATCGTCAAGCCAGCGGCCTTCGTTCCCGTCCACGGCGAGTATCGACATCTGGCCGCTCATGCCGATCTGGCGCGACTAGTCGGAGTGGGGCACGTCGAAGTCTGCGAGGACGGAGACTCATTGGTCCTCGACGGGGCTGAGACCCGCGTAGAGCGCCGGGCCCGACCCGCCGGTTATGTCTACCTCGACGGCGAAGGGGTCGGGGAGGTGCAGGCGGTCTTGCGCGACCGCAGCCATCTGGCGGACGAGGGAGTGGTGGTGGTGACGGTGGCCGTTTCTCCCAACAACCGCGAGATCGTCTACGGCCCTGACCTCCACAGCCACGGGGTGATGGATGATCCCGAAGCGGTGCTGGAGAAAGCCGGCCAGGCGGTGCGCCAGAGCCTGGAGGAGCGTTTGAACAACGGCGAGGCCGACCTTTCGGTTTTGCAGCAGGCGACTCGCCAGACCGCCGCCCGCATCATCAAGGCGGAGACGTCGCGCCGTCCCGTGATCGTTCCGGTGGTCCTCGAGCTCTAGATCCAGACCGCCGCTACGTTCGACGGGTAGGCTAGGAGCACATGACCAAACGGACGCCCACCCGCCAGGGTGGTCGCGGGCGGAAGCGGGTGTCCACAAGCAAACGGCGCATCACTCTGCGATCCCGGCTGGAGGGCTTGCGAGAGAGATTGCGCGAACATCTCGGACGTCAGACCGACGACCTTTGGGGAATGGTCCTCGTCGTTTTGGGCCTGCTGTTCGGGCTGGGCTTTCTCGATCTTGCTGGTCCATTTGGAACCGCGGTCGAAAACGGCACCCGGCTGCTCTTCGGGCTCTGGCGTTACGCCCTGCCTCTCGCCCTAATCGGAATCGGGGTGGTATTGATCGCGGGGCGACCCCGCCAGCCGGCGGGGCGGACGGTCACTGGATCTGTGTTCACGTTCATCGGGTCGCTGGCGATGTTCCACCTACTCACCGGGGCGGTGGCGCTGGCTCCGAACATTGAACTGGTCAAGGAACGGGGTGGGGCGATAGGGGCCCTGGTTGCTTATCCGCTCCGCCGCTTGCTCGGCTCTTGGGGTGCCTTCGTCGTGCTCTCGGCATTCATGGGCATGGGAGTCCTCATCCTGTTTCGCACCACCGTCAAAGAAGCAGTCACCACTGCCGTGGAGTTAGTTCGGGGCGGATTCAACCGAGCGTCCCCGCTGCCACCCCCGCCGATCAGAGTCAAACGCTCGCCCAAGCCCAGGCAACCCGAGCTTCCCCCGGTGGAGGAAAAGCCCTCGAAGCCGGTCAAAGCCAAGGTTCCCAAGCTCCCTTCGGTGCCCGCCGGTGGTTATCAACTGCCACCGCTTGAGCTCCTCCATGCCGGGGGGGGAGAGGAGCAGAGCCGTCGGGCACTCGAAGACACTGCCAACCAGCTCGAGGAGACCCTCCGCCAACACGGTGTCGATGCCCAGCTGACCAAGATCGTCTCCGGACCGACCGTGACCCGCTACGAGATCGAGCTGGCCCCGGGAGTGAAGGTAAATCGGGTGTCGAGCCTCGCCCACGACATTGCCTATGCCCTTGCCACTCCCGACGTCCGACTGCTCGTTCCCATCCCTGGACGGTCGGCGATTGGAGTCGAGGTGCCCAACCGACGGCGACGACTGGTGACCTTGGGCGACGTTCTGAGAAGCTCGGAGGCATCGGCCGCCACCCATCCATTAGCGGTGGGACTGGGAGTGGACATCTCAGGACGGGCTCGAATGTTGAACCTCTCCGAGCTGCCCCACGTCCTCATTGCCGGCGCCACCGGGGCGGGCAAGTCGTCGTGCATCAACTCGATCGTCTCCTCGCTCCTTATGCGCACGAGCCCCGACGACGTTCGTTTGATCATGGTCGACCCCAAGCGAGTCGAGCTAGGCCAATACAACGGGGTCCCACATCTCCTCACCCGCGTTATCACCAACCCCAAGAAGGCAGCCGACGCCCTCAAATGGGCGGTGGTGGAGATGGATCGCCGCTACGACCTCCTGGCGGATGCGAAAGTGCGCGACATCTGGGGATACCGCCAGAAGCTCGAATCCGGCGAACTGCCAGATGAAGGGTTCGACCGCTTTCCCTATCTGGTCGTCATCGTCGACGAACTGAACGACCTGATGATGGTCGCGGGGCGGGAAGTAGAGGAGGCCGTAGTCCGCATCGCTCAAATGGCGCGGGCCGTTGGGATCCATCTCGTGATCGCCACCCAACGACCTTCGGTCGATGTCATCACCGGGGTCATCAAGGCCAACATTCCCTCCCGACTCGCATTCTCGGTCGCCTCCCAAACCGACAGCCGGGTGATCATCGATGGGGCAGGAGCCGAGAAGCTGGTCGGTATGGGCGACATGCTCGTGGTGACCGCCGCCGAACCACGCCCGGTCCGTTACCAGGGCGCCTGGGTGAGTGAGGAGGAGGTCAGGGCGATCGTCGAATGGAGCAAGCGCCAGCGCGAAGCCGAGTACGAGGACGCGGTGGTCGAGAAAGCCGCCGAAGCTTCGGCAGCCGCCGACGAATACGACGATGAGGAAGAGCAGATGGTTCGCCAGGCGATGGATCTCATCGTCCGCAGCCAGCTCGGCTCGACATCGATGTTGCAGCGCAAGCTCCGAATTGGTTTCGCCCGCGCCGGACGGGTAATGGACATCCTCGAACAGCGCGGGATCGTCGGACCGTCGGAGGGATCGAAGGCGCGGGCAGTGTTGATGACGGTGGACGAACTCGACGCGGCATACGACCGAGAGAGAGTTTCCGTATAGCGGGTACGCTCAATCCGCCACATGTTTCAGATCCTCACGCCTTCGGGAGCCCTCAATCAGGAGTCTCCGTTGGAAGTGGAGATGATCCGGCGGCTGTACCGGGCGATGGTGTTTGCCCGTACTTATGACCGCAAAGGGACGGCTTTACAGAAGCAAGGAAGACTTGCCACCTACGCCCCCTTCGAAGGCCAGGAGGCTGCCCAGGTGGGCAGCGCAGCTGCCCTTGAGCCTGACGATTGGATGGCAGCGACCTATCGGGATGGAGCCGCCATGTGGATGCAGGGCTATCCGTTGGAACTGCTCTTCGCCGGGCGGACAGGTGACGAAAGGGGTGGGTCGCCACCGATTCACGTGCCGGTTCTGCCGCCCTCGATCACCGTCGGGGGACACATGGTTCACGCGGTCGGCCTTGGGTGGGCTGCCAAGTTGAGAGGTGAGGCGCGGATCGCAATCACCTACTTCGGAGACGGGGCCACTTCCGAGGGCGATTTCCACGAGGCCATGAACTTCGCGGCCGTCTTCTCGGTGCCTTGTGTCTTCTTTTGTCAGAACAACGGCTGGGCGATTTCCCTGCCCCGGGAGGAGCAAACCCGTTCTGAAACCATTGCCCAGAAAGCGATTGCCTACGGCATGCCCGGCGTGCAAGTAGATGGCAACGATTTGCTCGGTGTCTATCAAACGACCAAGGAGGCGACCGATCGGGCGCGGGGCGGGGGCGGCCCAACTTTGATCGAGGCCGTCACTTATCGGCTCGGCCCCCATACCACCGCGGACGATCCCGGTCGCTATCGGGCGCCGGACTTGACGGAGGACTGGCGGAGGCGCGATCCGCTGGAGAGGGTGCGGCTGTTCCTCTCCGAGCGCGAAGCTTGGTCGGAGTCCTGGCAGCAACAGATCGAGGATGAAGCAGCCGAGGAAGTCGACCTGGCCATTGACAGAGCGGAGGGAATGGCTGCCTTCGGTCCGGGCGAGATCTTCGATGCCATGTTCGAAACCTTGCCCCCCCACTTGGCGGCGCAGCGAATGGAAGCGACTCAATAGTGACGGTCCGCAACATCGCCCAAGCGATCAATGACGCCCTCGATCTCGCCCTGGCCAAGGACTCCGATGTGGTGGTGATGGGTGAGGACGTAGGGCGAACCGGTGGAGTCTTCCGGGTCACCGATGGCCTTCGGGAACGATATGGCGCCGACCGGGTGATCGACTCCCCGGTGGCCGAATCCGGGATCGTTGGGGTCGGATTCGGAATGGCGGTCGGAGGTCTCAAGCCGGTGCTCGAGCTCCAGTTCATGGGCTTTTCCTATCCGGCTTATGACCAGGTGGTCAATCACGTGGCCCGAATTCGGAATCGCTCCCGCCATCGATTCTCGGCTCCTCTCGTCATCCGGATCCCATATGGGGGCGGGATCGGAGCCGCAGAGCATCACTCTGAGTCGATGGAGGCGATCTACACCCACGTTCCCGGTTTGAAAGTGATCGTGCCCGCCACGCCCTATGACGCCAAGGGAATGCTGCTCCAGGCCATCGAAGACCCCGACCCGGTGATCTTCCTCGAGCCGATCCGGCTCTACCGGGCAGTCAAAGAGGAGGTGCCGGAAGGTTGGCTGACCCAGCCCCTCGGCGAGGCGCGGGTGGAACGAGAAGGCGACGACGTCACACTGATCACCTGGGGGGCGATGACCAAAGAGACCCGGGAGGCCGCGGTGCTGCTGGCGGAGGACGGCATTTCGGCGGAGATCATCGACCTCCGGTCGCTGGTCCCACTTGATATCGAAACGGTTGCTCACTCCGTGCAGCGGACCGGACGGGCAGTGATCGTGCACGAGGCACCGCGCACCGGGGGATTCGGGGCGGAGGTGGCAGCGTTGCTCCAAGAGCGATGCCTTTTCGATCTTGCCGCCCCCATCCGGCGCGTCACTGGCTGGGACACGGTGTTTCCGTTGAAGAGGTCAGAGCACCATTACCTGCCGGGACCCGCCAGGATCGCGGCCGCTGCCACCCAAGTCATGGAGGTCTGATGGCTAAGGAGTTCCGGCTACCTGATATCGGCGAGGGCCTGACGGAAGCGGAGATAGTGCGCTGGCTCATCGCGGTGGGAGAGCCGGTGAAGGTGGATCAGCCGGTCGTCGAGGTGGAGACCGACAAAGCGGTGGTCGAGATCCCGTCGCCCTATGGGGGGATTGTCCTTCACCACGGCGCCGGTGAGGGAGAGACGCTGCCAGTGGGAGAGATCCTCGTCGTCGTGGGTGAGGAAGGGGAAACCTGGACCGCCACTGCCGATCCCGAGACCGAGGCCTGGCTCGATCAGGTCGAAGAAGAAATGGCTACGGACGAGGGCATGCCAGAGGCACCAAAAGACAGCGCGGCGCCAATCGTCGGTCGCATCAGCGAGGAAGCGATCGACCTTGGCGCTCATCGGGTAGAGAAGGCGCTAGGAGTCACGAAAGCTTTGCCACTGGTTCGCAAGCTGGCCAAAGATCTCGGAGTCGACCTCGGGAAGATCAAAGGGTCCGGAGCGGACGGTCGGGTTACTAGAGAAGACGTGGTGGCCGCCGCCGAGGCCACCGCCGGTGGCGAAGTCGAACTGCCCGAGGCTCCCGGTTTGCCTCCCTTGCCGGTCGATCGCCAGGGCGAGCGGCGCCCGATGTCAAAGCTGCGCCGCACGATCGCCTCCAACATGAAGAAGTCGTGGCAAGAGATACCGCATGTCACCACCTTCGATGAAGCGCCCGCGACGAGGTTGCTCGCCGCTCGACAGGCACTCGAAAGCCGGCACTCGGTAAAGATTCCCTTGGAGGCGTTGATCATCAAGGCGGTCCTCCCGGCCCTCACTCAGTTTCCAGAGTTCAACGCCTCGATCGATGGCGATGATCTGGTGGTCTACAGCCATTACGACATCGGGATAGCGGTCGACACCGCAGACGGTCTCTTGGTTGCTGTGGTCAAGGCTGCCGACACCCGGACCTTGCTCGAGACGGCGGCCGACATAAGGCGCCTGGCCGAAGCGTCCAAAAGCCGCAAGCTCAGTCCCGATGAGGTCACCGGCCAGACTTTCACCATCTCCAATATCGGCGCCATCGGGGGCGGATACGGGACCCCGATCATCCCGCCGGGGACGACGTCGATCCTCTCCATCGGCCGGGCAAAGGATCGAGCCGTGGCGGATGCCGGCAAGGTCGGAGTGGCTCCGATGATGCCTCTCTCCCTTTCATACGACCACCGGGTGATCGATGGCGGGCAGGGTCGCCGCTTCATGGCGGTGGTGCTCGAGAACCTCTCCGAGCCTGCTCTCTTCCTCGCCAGCTAGCGAAAGAAAACTCTACCCCGTCGGGCTATTTCCCCTAGTTTGTCGCCGCATGGAGCACTACGACGGGCTGCTGAGATTGGCCGGTGATTTCTCGCCGCCGATTCGGGTCACGATTGACTTGACCGAGGACCATGAACTTCGCATCGGCACCGACGAGATCGAAATCGGACAGTGGCCGGTCGAAGCCCTCACCATCCGCGCCCAAGACGATGGATTCCACCTCCTGTCGGAGGGCGAGGAGCTCGTGATCACCACCGACAACGATCCTGCCTTCGCCGTCTCGATGGGAGTGCGTAATGCCCCGGTCGCTCTTCGCCGGCAGATGTCGGCTCTGATGAGATCCGATCCGCGGTTTCACGACTCAGAGGTCGAGGCCAGGCTCTCGGAGTCCGAAGTCGATTCTGAAGTCTGACGGCTGACTGGGCGCTCCGGGGCCGGGGTTAGAAAACCCGGCCGCATGGAAAGATACGGGGAGAGCTATGAGCACGGTCGAACTTCTCGCTCCCAGCGCCCCCCTTCTCACCCAGGAAGCGCTGGGATTCATATCGGAGCTCGAAGCGGAGTTCGGTGGCGGCCGCCGCGATTTGCTGGAGGCGCGGAAGCAGCGCCAATCCGACCTCGATAGAGGGATAAGACCCGATTTTCTTCCCCAAACCGCCAATGTGCGATCGGGGGAATGGAAGGTGGATCCGGTTCCGCCGGCCCTGTGGGAACGTAAGGTCGAGATCACCGGTCCGGTGGACCAAAAGATGATGATCAATGCCCTCAATTCGGGGGCCTCCGTCTTCATGGCCGACTTCGAAGATGCGACCTCTCCCACTTGGAAAAACGTGGTCGAAGGACAGGAGAACCTCGTTGCCGCGTACGAGAAGCGTCTGCAGCTGACCACGCCCGAGAAGTCGTACCGGCTGAACGATGAGATCGCGACGCTGGTGGTGCGACCCCGCGGCTGGCATCTCCCCGAGAAGCATTTGTTGATACATGGGGAACCAGTTTCGGCTTCGCTCTTCGATTTCGGTCTTTATCTGTTTTGGGGCGGCCGGGCCGCTCTCGAAGCAGGTCTCGGTCCATTTCTCTATTTGCCCAAGATCGAGAGCCACCTCGAAGCACGCCTCTGGAACGATGTCTTCATCTATGGCCAGGAACGGCTGGGGATGCCAGTGGGGACCGTCAAGGCGACGGTCCTGATCGAAACCATCCTCGCCGCTTTCGAGATGGACGAGATCCTCTTCGAACTCAAGCAACATTCCGCCGGTCTCAACGCCGGGCGCTGGGACTACATCTTTTCTGTCATCAAGAAAATGCGGAGCTGGGAGAACCTCGTGTTCCCTGACCGTTCGCAAGTGACGATGACCGTCCCTTTCATGAGGGCGTACACCGATCTTCAGGTGGCGACGTGTCACCGCCGGGGGGCTCACGCCATCGGGGGGATGGCCGCATTCATTCCCAATCGACGGGATCCCGAAGTCACGGAGCTGGCACTGGCCAAGGTCACTGAGGACAAGAACCGGGAGGCCGAGCAGGGCTGCGATGGAACCTGGGTGGCGCATCCTGATTTGGTGCCGGTGGCCCGTGCCTGCTTCGACCGGGTGCTTGGCAACCGCCCCAACCAGATCGATCGCCAGATCGATCCGACGACGGCACCGGTGAGCGCAGCCGATCTCCTCGACTTCGAGATCGATGGAGGAATTTCAGAAGATGGGGTGAGATCGAACATCAAGGTGGGGTTGCTCTACCTGGCATCGTGGCTGCAGGGGACGGGAGCGGTCGCCATCGACAACCTCATGGAAGACGTAGCCACGGCAGAGATCGCCCGCAGCCAGATCTGGCAATGGGTCCGCCGTCGAGCCCGCACCGCGGACGGCGCTCTCATTGATCGTGATCTGGTCAATCGGCTCGCCGACGAAGAACGCGAGCGCTCGCAAACCGATCTGGCCGACGCTTGGAAAGTCTTCTCCGAAGTCGCCCTCGGTGACGAGTTCATCGACTTTCTGACCATCCCCGCCTACCAGTTGCTCGACTAAAGGAGCTCATGTGAACAATCATCAGGCCGAAATCGATCAGCTGGAGAGGTCCTGGTCGGCCGACAGCCGCTGGAAGGACGTGACCCGGAACTACCAGGCGGACGATGTGGTTTCGCTGCAAGGCTCCCTGCGCGAGCAGCACACGCTGGCGCAGGCTATGTCGCAAAAACTGTGGCAATTGCTCGGAGAGAACGACTACATCAACGCCCTCGGCGCGCTGTCCGGGGGCCAGGCCGTGCAAATGGTGAAGGCCGGGCTCAAGGCCATCTATCTCTCGGGATGGCAGGTGGCGGGGGAGAGCAATCTGGCCGAGCAGGTCTACCCGGATCAATCGCTCTACCCGGCGAATTCGGCCCCGGCCCTGGTGCGGCGCATCAACAATGCACTCCGCCGGGCCGATCAGATCCATTGGGCCGAAGGTGACGAGTCCTTTGACTGGTTCGTGCCCATCGTCGCCGATGCCGAGGCCGGATTCGGTGGCGCCCTAAACGTTTTCGAACTGACGAAGGCGTTCATCGAAGCGGGAGCGGCTGGGATTCACCTCGAGGATCAGCTCGCGGCTGAAAAGAAGTGCGGACACATGGGAGGCAAGGTGCTGGTACCTACCAGCCAGCACATTCGCAGCCTGCAGGCCGCCCGGCTGGCAGCCGACGTGATGGATGTTCCGACGATCATCGTCGCCCGCACCGATGCCAATGGCGCCAACCTGTTGACGTCCGATGTCGATCCATCGGATCAGGAATTCGTTACGGGAGAGCGCACACAGGAAGGATTCTTCCGGGTTCGCCCCGGCCTCGACCAAGCCATTTCCCGCGCCCTGAGCTACGCGCCTTATTCGGATCTGCTCTGGTGCGAGACGGCCAAGCCTGATCTCGAGGAGGCGGCCCGTTTCGCCGAGGCTGTGCACGAGAAATTCCCGGGCAAGTTCCTCGCCTACAACTGCTCTCCCTCCTTCAACTGGAGAAAACATCTAGGAGAAGCCGAGATCGCCGGGTTTCAGAAAGAGCTAGGGGCACTGGGCTATCGGTTCCAGTTCATCACCCTGGCGGGCTTCCATGCCCTCAACGCCAGCATGTTCGAGCTGGCCCGGGGGTATGCGGCCGCCGGGATGCCGGCCTATGTGGAGCTCCAGGAACGAGAGTTCTCGATGGAGGCTGACGGATACAGCGCCACCCGTCATCAGCGCGAAGTGGGGGCGGGCTACTTCGACCGGGTGTCTCAAATCGTGAGCGGAGGCGCCGGGTCGACCCTGGCTCTCAGAGGCAGCACCGAAGAGGAACAGTTCTGAGTTAGGACGTCCAGCCGGTGCGATTCTGGTCCTTGACGACAATTCCTAAGTTCCGTAGTATGGAACTATGAAATTGGCCCTGAACCGTCGCACAGATCTGGCGCTGTTGGCCATGCGTCATTTGTCCCGACAGGAGGAGCCCTTGAGTGGGGCTGCCTTGGCGGAGGCGATCGGCACCACGGTGACCTTCCTACCGCAGGTGATGGCTCCGCTGATCAAGGGCGGCTGGGTGGCATCGGATCGTGGACCCGGGGGGGGATACCGCCTGACCGAGCAGGCGAGGAGTGCCCACCTCCTGGAAGTGATCGAGGCCACCGAGGGTCCATCCGAGGACGGACGTTGCGTCATGCGCGACGGTCCCTGTCCCGGCAGCCCCTCATGTCCGATCCACGCGGTGTGGATGGAGGCTCGACAGGTCCTGACGGACGGGTTTCGGGGAATTCCTGCGTATTCGGTGACAGAAGGATCAAGGAGATGACACAAACCATTACCCGGAGGCGAGATCAGGAGGCGGATCACATTCCGGCTCATCCTCACTATCTGCTCGGGACTCTCATCACCCTCGGCATCGTGGCCACGCTTGTCGCGGTAGGCCTCGCGATCGCCTCGCTCATGATCACGGCCAATCGCAACTCGGTCGATGACGCACTGGTCGCGGGCAAGGTCGACACATATCTACAAACGACGCGAGCATCGAGCTCGGTAGGGGATGTCCTCCCCGAGCTGGTTCCGAAGGATCAGCTTGTGCCGACGCCAGATGAAGAGGTCAACGTGGCGGTGGCGCCCAGCATGCCTCCGGCTGCAACTCGGACTACTCCCGCCTTTGTTGACGTCCACTTCGAAGTAGTCGAGGGCATTTCGGCCATCGACCCCGCCAGTGGGGTCGAAACGGAAACCTGGGGCTATCGGCTCCTAGATGGGTCCGAGCAAATCGTCAACGGCACCCCGGGGCCGGTGATCCGAGCAAGAGTGGGCGACGTGCTGCGGTTCACCATTACCAACCCTGACACCAACACCAACCCCCACAACGTCGACTTCCACGCGGTGACCGGACAGGGAGGAGGTGCGGAGGCGACGACGGTCGCGCCGGGTGAGACCAAGACCATCGAAGCACGCCTGCTCTATCCCGGTTTCTTCATGTATCACTGCGCATACGGCGACATCCCCGCCCACATCTCCCACGGAATGTTCGGAGGGATCTTGGTGGATCCCGCCACTCCGCTCCCCGCGGTGGAACATGAGTGGTACATGGTCCAATCGGAGTACTACACCGCCGGCGACGAACCGGGCGTAGTCGCCTTCGACCGCCAAGCGGTCACCGACGAGACCCCGACGTTCGTTGTCTTCAACGGCGCCCGCGGCACCTTGACCGGCGACAACGCCCTGCAGATGATTGTCGGGGAAAGGGCCCGCATCTATTTCATCAACGCCGGGTTAAACCTGACTTCCAACTTCCATCCCATCGGCTCGCATTGGGACGTGGTCTATCCGGAGGCAGCCCTGCTGGCCAATCCGATCCGGGGCTCGCAGACGACCTTGGTTCCGGCCGGCGGTGGCACTGTTGTCGAGCTCATCGGACAAGTTCCCTCCACCATCGTCCTCGTCGACCATGCCCTGGCGAGAGCGGTCGACAAGGGCGCTATCGGCCAGATCGTGGTGAGCGGCGAGGCGAATCCGGAGATCTTCGAAGCGATGAGCGAGGGCGAAGGCGCCCCCACCGAGACCACGGCCGGTCACGCCATGGGTCCGGCCGACAGCGTTTCCATCGTCCCCGGGGCATTCAACGCCCAGGATTTGGGGGCGGCCGATGAATTCGCCGACACCGAGGATCCGGCCGACTATTCCAAGAACGTCCTGACGGTCAACGTTGGCACCACTGTCACCTGGACCAACGACGACAACCAGTTGCATACGGTGACGGCGGCCGATGGGTCCTTCGACTCCGGCTTCCTCGAGCCCGGCGCCTCTTTCTCCCACACCTTCACCGACGCGGGGGACTTCGAATACTTCTGCTTGCCCCATCCCTGGATGCGGGCTCGGGTTGTGGTGGAGCCCTAGAGCCCCGCTCAACCTAGGGCGGGCGACCGCTGGTGGTGTAGCGATGCCCGAGCGGTGAGATCCAGAGATGATCACCCCTCGGCAAAGGTGAATGTCGCCACCCAAGCCGGTGCCGGCAACGATGATGGCGACGACAGAGGGGAACCAGGTTGCACTCACAGCTCGGACCCCGCTCCGACCACTGCAAACGGTGGTCCAAGTCACAGTCAGCCGAGGGTCTGCGACAACCGGGGAAGATGCAGGTGGGATTTCTTGCCTCCACCAATCGTCTCGTCTCCTCCCGAGGTCTTCTCCGGGTCACCCCGGTGTGGACCGGGATCCCGGTCTCGGGATCGGTGACCGTCCACGACCAGGGGCAGTGCCTTTGCTCTCTTGCCACCTGGCGGGCGATGTCGGAGATCACCGGCCCCATTCCCGAAAGCTCTCCGGGGGCCTCGGTAAGACCGGCCAGGGTTTCGATGTCGACTCGGAGTTCGACCGAACCTCCCGGAGCGGAGGTTTCAGCACCTTGTTCCTCTCCCAAGAGCAGCTCCAAGAGCAGATCGGCGCGGATCTGGTCCATGGTCCGCTCCTCGCCTTTCCGTTTCAACTTCCGGGCCAGGCGGGTGAGCCGGCGGTAGGCGGCCTCGGCCCGGTCGGGGGGGAGGTCTCTCCCTTCCAGGGTGGCGGTCCCGAACTCGTTTCCCCGGACCTCCACATAACGGTTCCGCACCGCCTCCCCATAACGAAGCTTGGCTTCTTCGGGATCGGCCAGATAACAGAGCCGTTGGGTCCGGACCCGGATCTGGGAGGCGGTGAGATTCTCCGCCTCGATGATCACCTGTGAGAGCACCCTGGCCTGATCGGGGTCGGGGAGATGACAGGTACGGTCGATCAGCACCCCGGCCCGGTAGAGGTCAAGCTTTCCCCGCAAAAGAGCCTCGAAGACCGACTGCGTCCGTTCCAAGCCCAGGGCCCGGGTGACCTCGCCCTGGGCGGCCCGGGTGGAGAGATGGAGGGCGGCCCCAAGCTCGGTGGTGACAAAGAAGGCCGCCTCCTGG
>DATEDN010000082.1:0-5750 GCA_035281645.1 Acidimicrobiia bacterium
GCGGGCCCGAGAAATCTTCTTTCTCGGTCGCACCTACTCGAGCGAGGAGGCGGTGGCGATGGGGATGGTCAACGCCTCGATTCCCCACACCGACCTGGAAAGCACGGCACTCGACTGGGCGCAGGAAATCGGCTCGAAGTCACCCACGGCCCAGATGATGTTGAAGTACGCCTTCAACCTGATCGACGACGGCTTGGTGGGTCAGCAAATCTTTGCGGGCGAAGCCACCCGGTTGGCATACGCCTCGCCCGAAGCCGCCGAGGGCCGGGATGCGTTTCTCGAGAAGCGCCAGCCCGACTACCAGCGTTTTCCCTGGCAGTTTTGACCACGACCGTGCCCAGCCAAGCGAGATGGCTGGATGCCGCCCGGCCCCGCACGTGGCCGGCGGCGATCGTCCCGGTGCTGGTGGGAGCGGCGGCCGCCTACCGCGCCGGCGCCTTCGATTGGACGACGCTCGTGCTCACTCTCCTTGCGTCGCTCGCAATCCAGATCGCTGCCAACTTCGCCAACGATGCCTCGGACGCTCGACGGGGAGCCGACCCCGCTGATCGGGTGGGGCCGCCCCGCATGGTGGCCTCGGGTCAGATCAGTGGCTCGGCAATGTGGATCGCCTGTTGGACGGCGATCGCCATCGCCACCGTTTGCGGGGTGATCCTGGCGATGAGGGTGGGGCCGGTGATTCTTTGGATCGGGGCCGCCTCGATCTTGGCATTGCTGACATATGTCGGCGGACCGCTCCCCTACGGATACCGCGGGCTTGGGGAACTTTTCGTCTTCGGGTTCTTTGGGGTCCTCGCCACGGGAGGCTCGCACCTCGCTTATGACGGGACAACACCCGCCTGGGTCTGGCTGATGGGGATACCGGTGGGGATGCTGGCGGCGGCGATCCTGGTCGCCAACAACCTGCGCGATCGGGAGATCGATGCCCGAGTGGGCAAGAACACCCTCGCAGTGCTGATCGGAGAGAAAAGGACGCGCTTGCTCTATGGGGTGCTCCTCTGGGGGGCGATGCTGGTCACGGCCGCCGCTGCGGCAGTCGGGGTCGCTCCCGAGATGGTGGTGGCGGGCGTGGGGGCGGCGGGTCTCATCCCCCCGCTGACTCGGATCTCGGGTGTGGCCGTCACCGCCACGATGTACGCACCGCTTCTGGGGGGAACGGCCCGGCTACACCTGGTCTACGGAATCCTTCTCAGCGTGGGGATCGTCCTCGATCGAATCCTGAGGAGCTTGTAGGGCGGCCAGTCGTCGAACCCGATCGGCAACGAGATGGGGCCTTTCCATCGGTAGGAAATGGCCAACGCCAGCCACGATCTCGAAACCGGCTGACGGAAAGCGCGACACCAGTTGTCGAATAAAAGCTTCGCTGTGGGTGTCAGAGAGGGATCCCGCCATCACCAGCGTCGGGACCCTGATTTCGCCGAGACGGGACCAGGTGCCGTGAGCGAACGCGGTTCGATATATCTCGGCCTCATCTTCTGGCAGGCATGACAACGTCACCTCGGAGTGGTTTCCGGTAGGCCGAAAGCCGTCTCGCAAATAGCCCTCGAAGGCACGATCGTCCCAGGTGGAAAACGGAGGCTTGGAGCGAAGGTGATTCCTCGCTTCCGCAAGGGAAGGAAAGTTGGCGCGCCGCTTCTCGGCCGATCGGGCAACTTGGGTGTCGCGAGAGGCAAATGGCGGCGGCAAGAGAATGGGCTCGATCAGCACGAGGTAGTCGAAGGATCCCGGCGCCATTAGCTCGGCCATAACCAGAGCGGTGCCCCCCATCGAGTGACCCACCCCGATGAGGGGGCCATCTACGTCGGCAATCCTCTTGGCGACATCGGCGCCGAAGTCCCACCAATCGAAGGGACGGGAGATCGGCGCCGAATGCCCGTGGCCGATTTGATCCCATATCAGGTGCGGACCATCGATTTGCTCGGCGATCGGATCCCACACCGCCCCGCAAAAGCTGGTGGCGTGTGAAAAGGCGACGGTCGGCAACACAAGGTCGAAACCTAATGGGACCAACCGAGGGCCGGTTTAGTGTTCACTGGCGATGGGTTACGTGCTCGATTTCGCCGATGGAGATAAGAGCATGCGCGATCTGCTCGGGGGCAAGGGCGCCGGACTGGCCGAGATGACCAAGTTGGGCCTGGCCGTTCCTCCTGGGTTCACGATTACGACCGAAGCCTGCCGTCACGTGATGGAACACGGCGAGGTACCACCCGGCCTCTGGGATGAAGTTGACAAGGCCATCGGCCGCCTCGAGGAGACGACCGGGCGCAGCTTCGGCGGTGGGCCGGTGCCCTTGCTGGTATCGGTGCGGTCGGGGGCGAAGTACTCGATGCCGGGGATGATGGACACCATCCTCAACCTGGGGATCAATGACGAGGTGGTGTCGTTGCTCACCGAGTGGTCGGGCGACGCCCAATTTGCTCATGACGCCTATCGGCGCTTTATCCAGATGTATGGCGAAGTGGTTCGCGAGCTACCGGCCAGCGCTTTCGAGGAGGTGCTTTCCGATCTGAGGGCGAGCCGAGGAGTCTCGAACGATTCGGAGCTCACCACCAATGACCTTGCCCAGGCGACCCGGCGGTTCCGCCAGATTGTTGCCTCTAAGGAGCCGATTCCGGACGATCCCCGCGAGCAATTGCGCGGAGCGATCGGCGCGGTTTTCTCATCGTGGAACAACAAGAGGGCCCAGGAATATCGAAGGCAGAATTCGATTCCCGACGATCTCGGCACGGCCGCCAACGTGCAAATGATGGTGTTTGGAGACCTCGGCTCCGATTCCGGCACCGGAGTGGCCTTTACCCGTGATCCTGGCACCGGAGAAAAGACACCGTACGGCGACTATCTAGTTCAGGCTCAGGGCGAGGACGTCGTGGCCGGGACCCGAAACACGTCCACACTCGACGATCTGGCTTCGCTTCATCCCCAGTGTCACAAAGAACTGATCTCGGTGATGGATGGCCTCGAAAGTCACTTTCGGGATATGTGCGACATCGAATTCACGATTGAAAAGGGTCAGCTCTTCATGCTGCAGACCCGAGCGGGCAAGCGCAATGCCTCCGCCGCGGTGCGAATCGCAGTCGACATGGTGGATGAAGAACTCATCGACCAAAAGACCGCGGTGCGGCGAGTGGATCCTTCCTCCCTGGAGCAGTTGGAGCGGTTTCAGATCGATGACAAGGATCTGGCGAAGGCGGCGGCCAAGGGTGTCGCGGCCAGCCCCGGGGCGGCTCAGGGTAAGGCGGTCTTTGACTCGGACACCGCCGTCACCTACGCCCGAGCGGGGGAGGAAGTGATCTTGATTCGGCCGGAGACCACTCCCGATGACATCCATGGCATGGCGGCCGCCCAGGGCATCCTGACCTCACATGGCGGCAAGACCAGCCATGCCGCCGTAGTCGCCCGCGGAATGGGCAAACCAGCCGTCACCGGGGCTGCCGCCCTCAGGGTCGATCCCGCCTCAAACCGGGCGACCATCAGGGGCACGGAGATTTCCGAAGGCGATCTCATCACTATCGACGGCACCTCCGGCGCGGTCTTCACCGACCCCGTAACGCTGATCCCGCCGACGCCTCTCCCTGAGCTCGACCGGCTCCTTGAGTGGGCGGATGAGTTTCGCTCGCTTGGAGTCCGCGCCAATGCCGACACCCCCGAAGACTCGACCACGGCCCGGCGCGCCGGGGCCGAAGGAATTGGCCTCGCCCGAACCGAGCACATGTTCATGGGAGAACGGATCGCTGTGGTCCAGAAGATCATCCTGACGCCGGAAGGAGATGATCGGAGGCAGGCACTTGAAGAACTCAAGGCGCTGCAAGTCTCCGACTTCGAAGGCCTTCTCGAAGCGATGGACGGGCTCCCGGTCATCGTCCGACTTCTTGACCCCCCGTTGCACGAGTTTCTCCCTTCCCGCCTCGAGCTGGAACAGGAGATGGTGCAAAGGGTCCGGGTGGGTCGCTCGATCGCCGACCTCCAAGACATGTCCGCCCAGGTGGCGTTGTGGGAGGAAGACAATCCCATGCTGGGATTAAGAGGAGTCCGGCTGGGACTCATCGTCGGCGATCTTTACCGCATGCAAACCCGAGCGGGCCTGGAGGCAGTAATCCGCCGATATGAGGCGGGCGGGGATCCCCACCTTGAGATCATGATTCCCTTGGTCGGGGCCCCAGAGGAGTTGCGAAGGATGCGGACCATGATCGAGGAGGAGATCGCCGCGTACTCCCGGCGCTCCGGCCGACCCCTCGAGATTCCGATCGGGACCATGATCGAGCTCCCGCGGGCGGCACTGGTGGCAGACGAGCTCGCGACGGTCGCCGACTTCTTCTCCTTCGGGACCAACGACCTCACCCAGATGACCTACGGGTTGAGTCGCGACGACGCTGAGGCCTTGTTCCTCCAGAAGTACATGGACAGCGGGATCTTGGAGACCAATCCTTTTCAGACCCTCGATGTGGCGGGGGTGGGACGTCTGGTCAGAGTGGCGACTCGAGAAGGAAAGGAAGCCAATCCCAAGCTCTCGGTGGGAGTGTGTGGCGAGCACGGTGGCGATCCGGCTTCGATCAAGTTCTGCCAAGAAGTGGGACTCGACTACGTCTCCTGCAGCCCGCCCCGGGTCAAGGTTGCTCGCTTGGCCGCTGCCCAGGCCGAGCTCGGCCCCGAGCAGACGGATGCCTGAGCTCGGCGATCGTCGTCACTAGCAACTCCAGTCCTTGCTTGGTAAGGGCCGACCCGGCCAGCACAGGAACATCAAGCCCCCTTAGGGCTCGAACCACTCGCTCCGCATCGCCTTGATCAGACTTGTTGACGAAGATCACATCGGCGATCTCGAGTAAGCCCGCCTTCTCGGCCTGGATCTCATCCCCCCATCCAGGCTGAAGGACCGCGACCACGATGTCGGCAACGTGCGCCACCTCGACTTCCGACTGACCGACACCAACAGTTTCGACAATGAGGGGAGAGAATCCCTCCTCGGCCAGCAGATCGAGGACTCGACCTACACCCCGGGCCAATCCCCCGAGGTGCCCCCGATTGGCTATCGACCGGATAAAGACCGCCTCGTCGTCAGAGTGACCCTGCATGCGGATGCGATCACCCAACAGCGCTCCACCCGTTACCGGGCTTGACGGATCGATAACGATCACCCCAGGACGAGCTCCGTCTTCTCGAAATCCGCGAATCAGCTGATCGACAAGTGTGCTTTTTCCCACTCCGGGAGGCCCGGTGATCCCAATCACGAGCGGTCGGGACTCCAGACCGAAGGTAGGGGAAGGGCGCTCAAGGGCCTCGGTGATGCGGCGAGCAAGGTCACGTCGCCGCCCGGTCATCTGGCCCAGGCTAAGACGCTTAGGTGGCGTTGACCGCCACCACTCCAGGGACCCGCTCGGTGAGGATTCGCTCGATCCCGGCCTTAAGGGTCATCATCGACATCGGGCAACCACCGCAGGCGCCGACCATTTGCAGGTTGACGGTGCCCTCCTCGACCCCGAGCAGGACCAGGTCTCCGCCATCCATTTGGATGGCCGGCCGGATGTACTCGAGGGTTTCCTGGAGCTTTTCCAGATCGATCTCGGGGCGATCAGTGGTAGCGGTTGCGGCTTCAGTCATCGCTAATAGAACCTAACGGGGCTGCGAATTCATTCCAAAGCGCCACTTTGTGCGAACCCAGGGTTGTAGGCCGCGTTGAACGCGGATAACGGTCTGGAGAACGATCAACGACGCTCGGGCACCCCGACGAGGCGGGCGCGGGCGTCGCCGTGGGG
>DATEDN010000083.1:0-49176 GCA_035281645.1 Acidimicrobiia bacterium
CCATCGTCCCTATGCGGAGAAACGGCACACCAACCTCGCTGCAGACCGCGCTGATCGTGTGGTCCGCCGTCGCCGGCGTCACCGCTAGGAAGCGGTGAGGGTCTTCGCTGAAGAGAAAGCGCCAGTCGCTGTAGGCCACCGACGCCCCTAGCCCGGAGGCGATGCAGATCTCGGCGAGCGCCAGTGCCAAACCTCCCATCGACACGTCGTGGAGGACCGGGATCCCCGCTTCGGCCAGTCTTCGGGCGGCTATCACCGCCGCTCGTCCCGCGGCGCGATCGGGGCCGGTGGGTCGTCCTCCGACGTGACCGAAAGTGACCTTCTCGAAGGCCGACCCGGCCAGGTTCGGTGCCCATTCGTTTCCAACCAGATAGATCGCCATCTCGGCATCGGCCCGGTCGAGCCGGGGAGGTGACCAAATGAGCTCCTCCACCAAACCCAGCATTCCGATCACTGGCGACGGATAGATATCGAGGCCGTCAGTCTCGTTATAGAAAGAGACGTTGCCACCCACCACGGGCACCCCCAGCGCTTCGCAGGCTTCGGAGATCCCTTCGACCGTCTCCCGGAACTGCCACATCACCTCGGGCTTTTCGGGATTGCCGAAGTTGAGGTTGTCGACCACCGCCAGCGGCTCCGCTCCCACCATCGCCACATTGAGCGCCGCTTCCCAGACCAGGCGGGCTCCGCCCCGACGAGGGTCGAGATAACAAACCCTTCCGTTGCCGTCGGTGGTGAGGGCGAGGCCGCGGTCGGTTCCCTTCAGCCGGACCAGGGTGGCGTCATGGCCCGGACCTACCACCGTGTTGAGGAACAACATGTGGTCGTACTGCTCATAGATCCATGCCTTGGATCCGAGCTCGGGTTCGGCGAGTAGCTGCAGCAAGCCGGTGGCAATGGCGGGCTGGGCGACGAACTTGACCGTGTTGGACCACAGGTCTTCCATCCACCCGGGTTCGCCTAGCGGCCGGTGATAGCGCGGGGCTTCCGTGGTGAGGGATCGGGCCGGGACGTCGACTACCACGTCGCCTCCGTGGGACACCACGACGTTTCCCGAACTGGTGATCTCGCCCACCACTGATGCCTCGGTTTCCCAACGACGGGCGACCTCGATCACTTCGTCGACCCGGTCGGGGTGGACGAAGGCCATCATCCGTTCCTGGGATTCCGACATCAGCAGCTCGGGAGCGGTCATATCGGGCTCGCGGGTGTGAACCCGGTCTAGGTCGACTGTTATCCCGTGTCCGGATCGGGAGACGGGCTCGCTGACGGCACACGAGAGACCGGCCGCTCCGAGATCCTGGACGCCGACCACGAGCTTGCGTCGATAGAGCTCGAGGCAAGCCTCGATGAGTTTCTTTTCTGCGAACGGATCTCCTACCTGAACCGAGGGCCGTTTCTCTGCGGAGGCTTCGTCGAAGGAAGCGGAGGCGAGGACCGAAGCGCCCCCGATCCCATCCCGTCCCGTGGGGGCGCCGAGGAGAACGGCAATCGTCCCTGGGGGACCGGAAGTGGCGAGCACCAAATCCTCGGCCTGCAACACACCGAGGCACATCACGTTGACCAGAGGATTGCCCGAGTAGTGCTCGGCGAAGGCCAGCTCCCCCCCGACCGTCGGCACGCCGACGGCGTTGCCGTAGGCGGCGATGCCCCCCACCACTCCTGCGAAGAGGTACCGATTGCGCGGTTGATCGAGTGGGCCGAAGCGCAGCGAATCCCATAAGGCGATCGGACGGGCCCCCATCGTGAATATGTCACGGATGATCCCGCCGACTCCCGTCGCCGCCCCCTGATAGGGCTCGACTAACGAGGGATGGTTGTGGCTTTCGATCCGGAGAGCCGCCAACCACCCCTCACCGACATCGACGACGCCGGCGTTCTCCCCGGGACCGACCACCACCCATGGCGCCTCGGTGGGAAACCGGCTCAGGTGGACCCGAGATGACTTGTACGAGCAGTGCTCCGACCACATGACCGAGTACATCGCCAGCTCCGATCGACTCGGTTCCCGGCCCAGCCGGTCGATGATCTGTCGGTATTCGTCGTCGTTGAGACCTAGTCGGGCGTGGAGCGTTAGCACCTCGCCCTCATCGGGCTCGAGGTCGACTTCCTCGGTTCTCATGCAGCCGCCGCCTGGAGAAAAGAGCCGAGCAGCAGGTTGCCGTCAGCGGATCCCAGCCAATCGGCGGACGCCCGCTCAGGGTGAGGCATCACTCCGACCACGTTGCCGGCCTCGTTGGCAACCCCGGCCGCGGCGTGATCGGACCCGTTGATGTTTTCGCGGTAGGTCAGCACGACTCGCGCCGCGGTCGACCCGGCGACGAAGTTGCCTTCGTAGGAGTTGAGCGGCAAACGCAGATGGGTGCCTGGTTGCAGGCCGGAGGTGAGCATTGAACCTTGGTCGGCGACCTCGAGGTCTACCCACTTGCACAAGAAGGAGAGTCCGCGATTGGCGATAAAGGCTCCCGGGAGCAGCCCGGACTCGCAAAGAATCTGGAAGCCGTTGCAGATTCCGAGGACGGGTCGGCCCGCCTCGGCCAAGGCAGCAACGCTTTTCATCACCGGCGAGAAACGGGCGATGGCACCGGTGCGGAGGTAGTCGCCGTGGGCAAAACCGCCGGGAAGGACGACGCCGTCGAATTCGGCCAAATCGGAATCTGCGTGCCACACGATTCGGGCATCGGCGCCGAGGCTGCTTAGCGCCTCTGCGGTGTCGAGCTCACAATTGGTTCCCGGGAAGAGGACCACGGCGACCTTGGTCATGTCTCCACTTCGACCGCGTAGTCCTCCAAAACTGGATTGACCAGGAGACGATTGCACATCTCCACGGCCCGGTCCCGGGCGCGGGTCGCGTCGTCCTCCTCCAGGTCGAGGATGATCGAGCGGTCGAACCGAACCGTTCTTACCTCGTTGAAGCCGAGGTCGGTCAACGCCTTTTTCACCGTTGCTCCTTCGGGATCGGCGATCTCGGGACGCCGGGTTATGGCCACCCTGACCCTCAAGCAACGCCTCGCAAATAGTCCTCGAACGACTCCTCGGTTATCCGCTCATAGGCCTCGATGTAGCGAGCGCGGGTTCCGGCGATCACCGACTGCGGCAGGTGAGGAGCGGGCGGGGACTGGTTCCACCCGCTCTGGTCGAGCCAATCCCGGACGTATTGCTTGTCGAAGGAGGGGACGTCGCTTCCGGGGACCCACTCATTCGCCGGCCAATAGCGCGATGAGTCGGGGGTGAGCACCTCGTCGATCAAGATCAACTCATCGGCGACGGTGCCGAACTCGAGCTTGGTATCGGCGAGGATCACTCCTCGCTTGGCGGCATGGGCGGCCGCGGTGAGGTAGATCTCAATCGACCTCCGGCGCAATTCCTCGTAGGTCTCGTCGCCTACCAAGTTGCGGGCTGCGGCTTCGTCGAGATTCTCGTCATGTCCCGTGGCGGCTTTGGTGGCGGGCGTAAAAATCGGCTCTTCGAGGCGGTCGGCCAGGCGAAGGCCCCTGGGGAGATGTTCGGTCGTCGGCCCACCCCCGCCGCGGTACTCACGCCACGACGACCCGTACAGATAGCCTCGGACCACGCATTCCATCGGAATGACGTCAGCTCGTTTCACCACCATCGATCGGCCCGCCCAATCCGGGGGAGCCTCGAGGCCGCCGAGGTCGGTGCCCAGCAGATGGTTGGGCGTCTCCAGAAGGTCGAAAAAGAAGAGCGAGAGCGCGGTCAGCACCCGTCCCTTGTCGGGTATCGGATCGGGGAGGACGACGTCATAGGCGCTGATCCGATCGGTGGCGACGAGGAGAAGGCGATCGTTGTCGATCGCAAAGATGTCCCGCACCTTGCCGGCTCCGACCTGGCTGAGCCTTCCTTCTCCCACGGCCGACGATCCTACCGGGACAGTACTGTCCGCCGATGCCTCGGAAATTTCGCCAACAGTGATCGACCGCGCCCGGGTCGAAGCGCGCTTGACGAGTGACAGCTATGCGGCCGGGCTCGGCATCCGCTTGGTCGAGGTGACAGAAGAGACTTTGACCGTGGGAATGACCGTGACCGACCAACTCACCAATTTTCACGGAGCCACCCATGGCGGAGCGGTCTTCAGCCTGGCCGATTGCGCCTTGAGCCTTTTCGCTAATTCCTATCCCGAAGATGCGTCGGCCATCGATACCCACATGGTGTTCTCGGCGGCCAGTCGAAGCGGCGACGAGCTCACCGCTACTGCCTCCGAGGTTCATCGCGGCCGCCGGCTGGCGACCTACCGCATTTTGGTGAGACGGACCGATGGCAAGGTTGTCGGCCATTTCACCGGAACGGTCTTCATCGGCTCGTAGACGATCGTGGTGAGTTCGCGCCCCTAAACCCGCGAGTTTTTGCGCAAGAATGGAACGTGGTCGGTTACGCCCGCGCTCATCCCGTTCGTAGTGGCATCATTGCCATTGGTGGCCTGATGCTTGGTCTCCTGGCCTTCCTGGTCACTCAGGTCTGGTTCACCTTTGACGCGGTGGCCACCGAGTCTTTTGATCCAGGGCAAGCCTCGCTGGCGCTCGAAAGCCGGTCCGAGGCTGAGGTGGCTGCCGCCATTATCGAGGCGCAGAACCGGGAGGCACAATTGCGCGAGCTGCGCAGGGACCTCATCCCCCCTGATCTCGAAACCGAGCTGCTGGCGCTTCGCTCTGCCGCTCTGAGGCGGCCGCCGTATACCAATCGCGCTGCGATAGGTATTGCCCTCCCTGACGAGATGTTCGACGCCTACCTGGGGGTGGGAAGTGATGCCTCCGGGTCCCGAGCCGACACCATCGTCCTCGCTCTCGCCCCCACCGATGGAGCGGCACCGATTTTGGTTTCGATTCCCCGTGACCTCTACGTCCAGAACCCTTGCACCAACGCCTGGAGCCGTATCAACGCCGGTCTTGGCGGATGCGAGGGTTTCGCCAGCGGAACCGAGCTCATTGCCCTCATGGTCGAGGGCTACACCGGGATTCCGGTCGACCATGTGGCCAGGGTCAACTTCGATGGTTTCGCCGCCTTGGTAAACGCCCTCGGGGGCACCTCGATCTGCACCGACTACCCCGCCCGCGACCCGCGCTCCGGACTCGACCTTCCCGGCGGCTGTGTCTGGGCGGACGGCTACACGACGCTGGCCTGGGCCAGGTCACGACATACCGAATCGCTGATCGATGGCGAGTGGAAAGTCGTGGCCGGATCCGATTTCGACCGTCAGCGCCGCCAGCAGGACATCCTCTTTCAGCTTGCCCGCAACCTCGCCTCCTTCGACTCTCTTGGCTCTCTGGGATCACGCCTGGAGGCAGTGGCCGGAGCAGTCAGGGTCGACTCGGGCTGGTCGTTCGGCGATGCGGTAGCAACCGCCTGGAGATACCGCGGCATTGGCAAGGACGGTGTCAATCGGATTTCCGTGCGGGTGAGCGACATGCGCACCTCGGCGGGCGAGCTGGTGCTCGCCCCGGCAGTCAACTTCAACGACCTCCTGGCCTCGGTCTACGCCGCCGCCGCCCGGTAGATGAACCGCATCGGGATCGATGTCGGTGGGACCAAGATCGAAGGAGTGGTGCTCTCTGACGACGGCGCCGAGCGAGGGCGCCTTCGGCTGACGACTCCCCAGGGTGACTACGAGGGGACTGTCGATCGTATTTCGGCACTCGTCAACGAACTCGAGCAGACCCACGGCCGAACGCCGGGAGCCATCGGGATCGGGACACCCGGAGCCATCGACCCCGCCACCGGTCTCCTCAAGAACTCGAACTCGGTCGCACTCAACGGCCGGCCCTTCGACGCCGATTTGGAGAAGGCCCTGGGTCGACGGGTGATCATGCGGAACGACGCCGATTGCTTCGCGCTGTCCGAAGCCCGGGACGGGGCGGCGGCAGGCGCCCCGGTGGTATTCGGGGTCATCATCGGCACCGGGGTGGGAGGAGGGGTGGTGGTAGAGGGAAAGGCGCTGTCAGGACCGAATGCCATCGCAGGCGAGTGGGGCCATAACCCCTTGCCCTGGCCGCGGGACGACGAACGGCCCGGACCCGAGTGCTACTGCGGGCTCCGGGGATGCATCGAGACTTTTCTTTCCGGCCCCGGCTTCGCTGCTCGGTCCGGTGCCAAGTCAGCCGTCGAGCTTGTCGGTGCCGCCCGGCAGGGCGACGCCGAGGCCTCGGCTCAACTCGACCTGTACTGCGATCGCCTGGCTCGCTCGCTCGCCACGATTATCAATGTTCTCGATCCCGATGCCATCGTCCTCGGCGGCGGCATGAGCAACACGGACGAGATCTACGAGCGCGTGCCTGCCCTTTGGGACCGGTATGCCTTCACTCCAAACGTCGCCACTCGCCTCCTCAAAAACCTTCATGGGGACTCAAGCGGGGTCCGCGGCGCAGCCTGGCTCGTTCCCTGACTTTTGCGAACCCTGGGTTCGTCACCGCGCTAGACGCGGATAACGGTCCGTAGAACGGCCCGAACTAGGTCGTTATGGCCGCCCTGAGCTGAGCAACGATGAGATGCGGCCGCTTGAGAAAGTCGTCCCAAGTGAAACGGAAAATGTGCCAGTTGTGGATGAGCGCGAGATTGCCCCGAGATCGGTCCTTTTGGAAGTCCTGGGCCCTGGTGTGCCAGCGACGGCCATCGGCTTCGCAGCCCACGCAGCACCACGGCCAGGCGAAGTCAATCCGTTGGGTTGGGTCCCATGGAGCCGGATACTGAAATTCTGGCCTCGGAATCCCGCCTCTTTCGAACACGCCCATCCCGACCCGTTCCAGAGTCGATGCCTTGATTGGCTTTGAGCCGTCGCGTTCGTTGATGAAGAGTCTCATCGGACCGGCCCCAGTACGACCGCGACGAGCTGTTTCAAGAAACACATCTTTCAGGTTTTCAAAGTCAACAATCCTTTCCGCCAAAGCCTCATCTCCGACTTTCGCCAGATGCTTTGGATGCAGAACTGCTGCCAGGTCATTCAAGGTTCTCGCTGGGGTTGTTACCTGCATGCCGGCGACCAAGGTTCGGTGGTGTTCGAATAGATCGATCGAGCGATGAATTCGCACTCCGGGGAAGTTGTGAGTTGTGCCGGCGTGAACGGTTGTAACCACTCGTCGCCGAGGCACGAATGGCATGCTCCAGATCTCCGCCGCCGACTCATGTGATGCGGTGGCGTCGGGAAGAATGGCCGTCGCCGCCCGCAGCAATCCGCGGTGATCGCCGGTGATGCCATTGACGCGGTAGATCCCCCTCGCCGCCAAGGTGAAAACTCCCTGCTTCAGTCTCCAATGAATGGCATCGTCCGATAGCCCGATGGAAACCGCTTGATCGTGACCGAGATAACCGGCCTGTGACGTCGCCAGGTCGGCCAACTCATAGTCGAGTTTCACTCCGCAATAGATGACAGATTTGATGAGCGGTGTGAAGAGTCCTGTTCTGCGGACCGTTATCCGCGTTCAACGCGGTCACCAACCCAGGGTTCGCAGATGGGGCTAGGTATTTACGACCACCACCGGGCAGGGACAGGCGCTGAGGATTCGCTCGACTCGGGGTCCGAGGAAGAGGCGGGAGGAGGCAGCTCTCACCCCGGTACCGAGCACCACCAAATCGGCATCGATCCGGCGGGCGGTGGCGAGGATGGCGTCTTCGGGGGCGGGCCCCATTCGGACCTCGGTTTCGGTGGCGATTCCGAGGGATTCGCCGACCTGGCGCAGATCATCTGTGAGCTGGCGTCCGATCTCGAGCTTGGTTGCCGCCCGGTCGGTTCCGGTGGCGTGGGTGGAGCTGTCGCTTTGAACCACGTGGACGACGGTGACGAGGGCATCCGGCTCGGCCACGGCGTATGCCAGTTCGGCCGCCCTTCGGCTGTAGGAAGTGCCATCGGTGGGGATAACGATCCGCCGCGGCCGCCAGTCCGAGTCAACGGCCGCCCCTCGCACCACCAGGGAAGGAATCCCCACCAACCGCACGATCTCGTCCACCACACCGCCGAATAGAGCTTCGGAGGTCGAATCGACCTCGCGGGCGCCGAGGACCACTAGGTCGTAATCACGCTGAGCTTCATTCAGCACCGCCGCCGCCGGATCGGCGTCCTCAATGACTCTTTTGGTGACACTGGTGTTGCCTCCGAACAGCGGCTCAAGTTGATTCAAGAAATCCGCCGATTGCGCCCGCTGTTCGCGATCGGCCACCGACAGCAGTGTCACCGCCAGACCGTGATCGCGGGCGAGATGCCCGAGAAGCACGGCTTCGATGGTTTGGGCTCCGCCATGAACTCCGCCTCGGGGTCGCACGGGGAGAAGCACACGCCGAATGCTCGATACCAGAGAACCGGCCGCGGTTTCCTCGCGACGGAGACGAGCCGCCTCGTCTGCTTCCGGTTCGACCCTGCGCATTACGTACCGGAGGGCAAAGGGGGCCATGAGCGAAGTGACAATGGCCATGACAACCACCATCGAGTAGGCCGGCTGACCGAGGATGCCGAGCGAGAGGCCGATCGATGCGACGATGATGCCCACCGCTCCTCGAGCGTTGAGCCCGCTTCCGAACGCCAGTGCCGTCCAATGGCCTTGCCCGGCGAGGTAGCGGGCGCCGAGATAGGCGCCGATCGTCTTCGAAGCAGTCGCCACGCCCACCACCAGGACCGTCAGCCAGAGCAGGCGGGGCTGAGCCAGACTGGTGATGTCGACTTTGAGGCCGGCGATGGCGAAGAAGATGGGTCCGAAGATTCCGAGGGAGAGGCCCTCCAGCTTTTGGGGGACGTCGGCCGGGAGCCTTCGCATCCGGCCGAACAGGATGCCCACGGCGAAGGCCCCCAGCACCGGCTCCAAACCGAGGGCCTGGGTGAATGCCCCCCAAGCGAAGGCCAGGGCGACGACCAACGTCAGCAGACGGTTCTCACTCGTCATCCGGTCCTGGACGATGGCGAGAGAGCGGGTGACGATGTATCGGCCGACGAAGGCCGTGATCAAGACGAACCCGACCACGGTGAGGACCGCCTGCACGATCGCCGTCGGCACCACGCGACCGAGAGCGGCCAGTGACGTGACGATGCCCAGCAGGGTCCAGCCGGTGATGTCATCGATCATGGCCGAGGCGATCATGGTTTGACCGGCGTCGCGACGCATGAGGCCGAGATCGCGCAGCACTTTGGCCAGAACCGGGATCGCGGTTATCGACAACGCGGCGGCGAGGAACAGGGCGAAGACCAACCGATTTCGCCCCGACCCGGGTATTAGGTCGGGGGGAAATAGGTAACCGAGCAGAAGACCGCCGGCAAGGGGTAGCACGAGGCCACCGACCGCGGCGGCGAAGGCGATTCGAGCCTTCTGTCGGATCAAAGCCAGATCGGTCTCGAATCCGATCACGACCAGGAGGAACATCACCCCAATGAGACCGACTACCTCGAGCAGGTGCCCCTGGACCGCGTTCTGGGGGACCGTCCAGGCAGCCAGCGCCGGGCTGATTGCTCCCAGCACCGACGGACCGAGGAGGACACCGGCCATGATCTCGCCGATCACGCTGGGCTGGCCGAGCCGCGAACTCAACTCACCCAGCCCCCGGGCGGCGGCGAGGAGAACGGTGATCATTACCAGCAGGTGGAGGATGTCGCCGTGGGGTGCGGCCGAGAAGGTGCCGCTCATCCAGTCCTTGGGTCGGACAAGGAGACCTCCGCCAGCCGTTCGAAAACCACATTGGAATTGGTGAGGAATCCCTCCGGACGAAAGCACTCGCCAAGAACTTCGGGCGACAAGGTCACCCGGGGGTCATCGGCCAAGGCCTGCTGAAAATCGCTTTCGCGGTCCCAGCTCTGCATAGCGCTCTCCTGAACGATGCGATAGGCCTCGTCGCGTCCTACGCCCGATTCCACCAGGGCGAGCAGCACCTTCTGGCTATAGACCAAACCCCCAGTGGCCTCGAGGTTGGCCTTCATCCGCTCCCGGTCGATGACCAAGCCCTCGAGCAGTTCCTTCATCTTCTCCAGCATGTAATGGAGCAGCAGGCTGGCGTCGGGGAGAGCAACTCGTTCCGCCGACGAGTGACTGATGTCGCGCTCGTGCCAGAGGGTCACGTTTTCGAGGCCGCTCGAGGCGTAACCACGGAGCAACCGCGCCATCCCGGTGATGCGCTCGGAGATAACCGGGTTCCTCTTGTGGGGCATGGCCGAAGAGCCCTTCTGGCCGCGGCGAAAGGGCTCTCGTACCTCTCTGACCTCGGAGCGCTGGAGATGGCGGATCTCGGTGGCGATTCGCTCGAGGGTGGCGCCGGTGAGGGCAATGGTTCCCAAATACTGCGCATGGCGATCCCGGGCAGTGACCTGGGTTGAGGCGGGCTCGGGCGACAGGCCCAGCGATTGACAGACGTAATCCTCGATGTCGGGAGGTGTATGGGCATATGTCCCCACGGCTCCGGAGATCTTGCCGACCGCCACCACCTCCGTTGCCGCCACCATCCGCTCATGGTCGCGGGCAAGTTCGAAGGCCCAACTGGCCACTTTGAGACCGAAGGAAGTGGGCTCGGCCCAGATGCCGTGGGTGCGCCCGAGCATCGGCGTGTTTCGTTCCGCCAAAGACATCCGGCGTGCGCTCTCGAAGAGCTCGCCGATCCCATCGCAGAGAAGCCGGGCGGCCTCGGCGAGGACGAAGCCCCCGGCGGTGTCCAAGACGTCGGAGGAGGTGAGCCCGTAATGGATCCATTCCCCGCCGGTGGGGACTCTCTCTCCGAGTAGATCGACGAAGGCGGCTAGATCATGGTCGGTGATCTGCTCCCGCTCGGCCACCTCGTCGGGAGATGGGACCTGGGCTTCCCGTAAGCCCTCGATTGCGGCCACCGGTGCCACGCCCAGCTTTCCCCAGCCCTCGAGCGCCAGCAGCTCCACTTTGTGCCACATCTCGAGGCGGTGGGTATCTGACCAGATGGTCGCCATGGCGGGCAGCGAGTAGCGGCCGATCACCAGGTGAGGGTAACCCGGGCCTACTCTCCCAACCCCGTGCGGCGACTGACCATCTCCCAAGCGCGTCGAATAGCGCTCGCCGCCCAAGGCTTTGCTGATCCCCGGCCCCAGGGTCGCGTTACGCGCCAACACATTCGGCGTTTTTTGAAGCGGACCGGCCTCATCCAGATCGACTCTGTCAACGTTGTGGCTCGCGCCCACTATCTCCCGCTGTTCGCCCGCATCGGCAACTACCCGATGTCACTGCTCGACGAGATGACATGGGGACCGAAGGCCGAGCTTTCCGAATACTGGGCGCACATGGCCTCGATCATTCCTAAAGCGGACTGGCCTCTCTATCGGCACCGGATGGAATCGAAGTGGCATTTTGCCGAGCGATGGATCAACGAGAACCCCGGTGGGGTCGAGGAGGTCATCGCACGGATCCGGGAGCAGGGCCCGGTCCGGCCCTCCGATCTCGAGGCTCACCAAACGGGCCTCGGTCCCTGGTGGGAGTGGTCGCCAGCCAAGATCGCGCTCGAGGGACTGTTCCTCCGGGGTCGGCTCGGTGTTCCCAAGCGCCTCAACTTCGTCCGGTTCTACGACCTGATCGAACGAGTCATCCCGGCCGAGATCTTGTCCGAGGATCTACCGGTGAGCGAGCAGAGGAAGGAGTTGCTGCGTCGAGCTCTCCGCCACCAGGGCGTTGCCACCTTCGCCGACCTCATCGACTACCACCGCCAGTCGAACCAGCCCTGCAAGCCACTGATCAAAGAGCTTGTCGCGGCTGGGGAGGCGATCGAGGTCGAGGTCGAGGGGTGGAAGGACAAGGCCTACCTTGATCCGGCCGCCGCGGTCCCGAGAAAGCTCGAGGCGCTCGCCTTTCTGTGCCCTTTCGATCCAGTGATCTGGTTCCGGCCCCGGACTGAGCGCTTGTTCGACTTCCACTACCGCATCGAGATCTATACCCCGGCTGCGAAGCGCACATTCGGCTATTACGTCTTTGCCATCCTCTGCGATGACGAACTGGTCGGACGTCTCGATCTCAAGGCCGACCGGGCGAAATCGGCCCTGGTCGTGCGCGGCGCTTTCGTCGAGCCGGGTCAGGCTCCGGGATCGATCGCCTCCCGGGTCCGATCCGAACTGAAGACCATGGCCGAGTGGCTGTCGCTCGACGATGTCGTCGTCGAACCGAACGGGACGTTGGCCGCCTCGCTGGCGGAGGCTTAGCCAGCCGAGCTCGGTACCGTCGCTCGATGCGACGAACTGTCGTTGCGACCTTGATTCTGACCGCATGCACCTCGGCGCCATCGGAGCCGACAGATGTTTCCCCGACGGCTCCCGAGGTCGCCACCACCGGCGTGTCGACCACGCTTTCAGCCGCCACCAGCGTCTCGCCGTCCACGTCGGCAGCCGCGTTTGAACCTGAGTTCGAGGTTGAAACCTTTCCGGTCCCAGCCGGCTCCCGACCGCATGATGTCGCACCGACGGCCGATGGCGGCGTCTGGTACACGGCGCAGGCGCGGGGTGCTCTGGGCTGGCTCGATCCGGTGACGGGGGAGGCGCGGGAAACTCCTCTCGGTTCTAATTCGGCTCCCCACGGGGTGATCGTCGGACCTGACGGCGCTCCCTGGATCACAGATGGCGGGCTCAATGCGATCGTCCGCGTTGATCCGAGCTCGTTGGCGGTGGAGACATTCCCGCTCCAGGCCGACTCCCCGTCAGCCAACCTCAACACCGCCGCGTTCGATGGCGAAGGCATCCTCTGGTTCACCGGACAGGCCGGTTGGCATGGGCGCCTCGATCCGGCTGATGGATCCGTGGAGACGTTCTCGTCGCCGCGCGGGTCGGGCCCCTATGGCATCGCCGCCACTCCCGATGGTGAGATCTATTTCAGTTCCCTCGCCGGCAGCTACCTCGGAGCTGTCGATCGGTCGAGCGGTGCGGTCGAGGTCATCGATCCCCCCACACTCGGGGCAGGATTGAGGAGAGTGTGGTCCGACTCGAGCGGGCGACTCTGGGTAAGCGAGTGGAATGCCGGCCAGGTGGGTGTGTACGACCCACGGTCGGAAGCCTGGGTCGAGTGGAGGCTGCCCGGCAACGCTCCGCAGGCGTATTCAGTGTTTGTCGACGATCAGGACGCGGTGTGGCTATCGGATTTCGGAGCCAACGCCATCGTCCGCTTCGATCCCCGAACGGAATCGTTTCTCAGTTTTCCCTCCGACATCAACCCGGCCAACGTTCGCCAACTGCTGGGCAGAGCGGGCGAAGTCTGGGGAGCGGAGTCCGCCGCCGACCGGCTGGTGGTGATTCGGACCGTCGCCGGCTAGCCAGCCAACGTATCGGCAGCCAACTGCGCTCGGAAATCTTCCAGTCGCTTGGTGAGGTTGGGGTCGTCGATCGCCAGGATCGCCACCGCCAGCAGCGCCGCGTTAGCCGCCCCGTCGATAGCAACGGTTGCTACCGGGATTCCAGTCGGCATCTGCACAGTGGCGAGGAGCGAGTCGAGACCGTCGAGGGATGCCTTCAAAGGCACCCCGATAACAGGAAGAAGCGATTTGGCCGCCATGACCCCAGCGAGGTGGGCAGCCTTGCCCGCCCCGGCAATGATGACCTTGAAACCGTTGGCAGAGGCCTGGGCAGCGAATGCGATTGCCTCATCGGGAGTCTTGTGAGCCGATAGAACTCGGGTGTCGGATTCGATGCCGAACCTTTCAAGCATGTGCGCGGCTTTCTCCATCACCGGGCGATCAGACCCTGAGCCCATGACGATTGCCACCTTCATTCGCTCAAACCTATCTGGGCAGCGATGTCGCTTCGGAACTGGGCTCCCGGGAACTCAATCCGATCGAGCGCGTCATAGGCGGCGGCACGAGCGGAGGCCAAATCCGACCCAGACCCGACGACATTGAGCACCCGACCGCCAGCGGAGACCAACTGCTTCCCCGCCAACGAGGTGCCGCCATGGAAGAGCAGAGCATTGGGCTCGAATGAGCCGGTTCGAATAGGAATTCCCTTTCGAGGCGAATCCGGGTAGCCCGGCGCGGCCACGACCACGTTGACGAAAGCGTCCGGTGACCATTTCAAGTCCACGGTCGCCAATTGCTCATCGATGCCGTCCTCGATCACATCGAGCAAGTCGTTTTCGAGTCTGGGGATCATCACTTGGGTCTCGGGATCACCCAGGCGGCAGTTGAATTCGAGGACGCTGGGACCGTTCTCCCCGAGGACCAATCCGGCGTAGAGGAAGCCGGAATAGCGGTTGCCTTCCTCCTCCAATTTCTCGAGGACCGGGCGGAAGACTTCTTCGGTGGCGAACGACAGGAGACTCGGTGGGAGATCGGGGACCGGCGAATAGGAACCCATTCCCCCGGTGTTGGGCCCGCGATCGCCGTCTCGCAGACGCTTGTAGTCCCGAGCCGGCTCGAGCACTGCCACCTCGCGACCAGCGCACATGGCGAAGACGCTGACTTCAGGACCGGAGAGGAACTCCTCGATGATCACGGCCGGCCTTCCGAAGGCGCCGCCCAGGCAACGGCGCACCCAATCCGCCGCCTCTTTCCGATCATCGGTGACGACGACACCTTTTCCGGCCGCGAGCCCGTCTGCCTTGATCACGAATGGTGGGGTCTGGGAGTCGAGGAACTGGAGGGCCCCGGTCAGGTCATCGAACCCGGCCCAGGCTGCGGTGGGGACACCAGCGCGCTTCATCACTCCCTTGGCGTAGGCCTTGGAAGACTCCAGGCGGGCCGCGGATTGAGTAGGGCCCCAAACCGGAATCCCCACCGCCAGCAGTAGGTCGGCCAATCCCGCCGCCAAAGGCGCCTCTGGTCCGATCACCACGAAATCGACCCGATGATGCTGAGCCTCGTCGGCCACTGCCTGACCGTCCAGCGGATCGATACCCTCGATCGTCGGACCCAGCTCAGCGAGGCCCGGATTGCCGGGAAGGGATAGGAGAGAACGAACCCGGGGACTCTGGGCCAGCTTCCAGCCCAGGGCGTGCTCCCGTCCCCCCGAGCCAATCAAGAGGACCTTCATAGCGAAATGAGCTGGCGTCGCTCGGGTCCCACTGAGACCCATGCGATGGGGACACCCGTGTGGGCGGCGACGAACTCGAGGTAGTTCCTCACCTGGGAGGGGAGATCCGAAAAGCTTCGGATCGAAGAGATGTCTTCCCTCCATCCTGGGAAGGTCTCGTAGACGGGGCTGGACTCGTATAGCACTCGATGCTGGCGGGGAAACTCCCGGTGCATTTCCTCTCCGGATTGATATGCCACGGCGATCTTGACCGAATCGAAGCCAGAAAGCACATCGAGCTTGGTGACAAAGAGCTTGGTGATTCCATTCACCCGGACCGCGTAGCGAAGGGCAACGAGGTCAAGCCAACCGCAACGGCGCTTGCGCCCTGTCACCGTGCCGTATTCTCCGCCCACCTCGATCAGACGCTCGCCGTCCTCATCGGTGAGCTCGGTCGGGAAGGGCCCCGTTCCCACCCGGGAGATGTAGGCCTTGGCCACCCCGATGACCTCGCCGATTGATCCCGGACCGATCCCGGCTCCTACCAGCGCCCCTCCCGAGGTGGGATTGGAAGACGTGACGAACGGATAGGTCCCGTGATCAACGTCGAGCATGGTTCCCTGAGCCCCTTCGAGGAGGACCGAGCGCCCCTCGGCGAGCGCCTCCGAGAGTAGCAACGAGCTGTCGACGACATGTGGAAGCAGTCGAGGGGCGAATGCCAGGTACTCGTCCGAAATCGCCTTTGCATTCATCGCCAGTTGGTTGTACACCCTGGTGAGAATCCGGTTCTTGTCGTCGAGGGCGGTCTCGACCTTCTTGCGGAAGATGGCGGGGTCGAAAAGGTCCTGCACCCTGATTCCGGTCCGAGCGAACTTGTCGGTATAGGCGGGACCGATTCCGCGCTTGGTCGTGCCGATCTGATTGCGCCCCAGGAATCGCTCCATGATCCCATCGAGCTTGCGGTGATACGGCATGATGAGGTGGGCGTTGCTCGAGATCCGCAGCCGTTCCGTGTCGATGCCACGAGAAGAGAGCATCTCCATCTCCTCGATGAGAACCTTGGGATCGATGACACAGCCGGAGCCGATCACCGGTGTGCAGTCGGGATAGAGGACCCCGGAAGGGATCAGGGAGAGCGCGATTCGCTGGTCACCGACAATGATCGTGTGTCCGGCGTTGTTGCCGCCGGCGTAGCGAACGACGTAGTCGGAGGTCTCGGCGAAGTAGTCGGTGACCCGTCCCTTGCCCTCGTCACCCCACTGAGCACCCAAGACGATTGTGGCGGGCATCCGGCGCCACGGTACCGCCGACGCCAGAGACTGGACCCGGAGCACGCCCAATAGCATGCAAAGGTGGCCACCTCCAAGGCGGTCCTGACAGCTTCCGACCTCGACCGCTTTCGGGAGCTGCAGGCATCTCTCTCCCAAACCTGGCCCTATATGACGACGCGCCGGGTCGGCGATACACCGCGCACTCTGATCGTCGTCAACTCGATGAATATGGAATTGCCCACCCACATGTATCCGGTGGTGCCCGCCTATGAAGAGCGGTTCCTTTTCCTGATGCTGGCGGCGGTCAAGAACCCGGGAACTCGGGTGATATACGTCACCTCCCAGCCGATTCTTCCCCGACTGGTCGATTACTACATGTCGTTGATGCCGGGATCACGTCCGCCGGGCGTGGATCAGAGAGTGGAACTCGTCTCCGCGGGCGATGGCTCGGCCCGTCCCCTGGTCGACAAGATCCTCGAGCGTCCTCTCCTCATTCAACGGCTCAAGAATCTCGCCACCGCTAGTCCATTTCGGGTGATCTTTCCTTTCAACACCACCGAGAAGGAAGTACTCCTGGGAAACCTCCTCGACACACCGGTGTACGGGCCTGATCCCACTTTGGCTTCCCTAGGTTCGAAAAGCGGAAGCCGGCAGGTGTTCGCAGAGGCCGGAATCCCCCATCCCGACGGGGTGGAGGGCGTTTACACCCTTGACGACGTGGTGGCAGGTTTGGAGAAACTGCGGGTAGCAAATCCCTATCTACGGGCGGCGATGGTCAAGCTCGACGACCTGGCCGGTGGGCTGGGCAACGCTCTGGTGAGGCTGGAGGGCGTCCACTCGGAATCCGACCTACGGCGACGTGTTGCGAATCTGGAGGTCGAAGACCAAGAGGTGGAGGCCGAGGAGTTCCTTGCCGCGTTAGCCCGCAGGGGAGGAATCGTCGAGGAGCGAATCGAAGGCGCCGATGTCCGGAGTCCCAGCGTGCAACTGCGCGCCAGCCCTTTCCACCAGGTGGAAGTCCTCTCCACCCACGACCAAGTGTTGGGAGGTGCGACGGGACAGACCTTCCTCGGTTGTCGTTTTCCAGCCGATGCTGGTTACGGCGTCCAGATTGTCGAGCTCGGTGCCAAGGTCGGTCAGGTGCTGGCCGACAAGGGAGTGATCGGTCGCTTCGGCATCGACTTCGTCGTGGTCCGTCGGGACGAGGCGTGGCAACCCTACGCAATCGAGATCAATCTTCGTAACGGCGGCACCACGCACCCAATGCTCACGCTCAGTGCTCTGACTGACGGCGAGTTCGACCCTCTGACCAATACGTTCCCCGTTGAGGGGGGCCGAAGGTTCTATGTCGCCACCGATCATCTCGAAGACGGCTCATATCGCACGCTCACTACCGACGACGTCCTCGATCGGACCAACGACGATCGTCTCAGCTGGAATGAAGAGACCAAAACGGGTGTCGCCCTCCACCTTGTCAGTGCCGTGGCAGTGGCAGGCCGCCTGGGTATAACCGCCGTCGGGACCAGCGCCGAGGACGCCGATCACCGTTATCAAAGGGCAAGCCAGGTGATCACTGAATTGGCCGGGACCGGCTTGTAACAGAGCCTTAACAATCGAGCAACCGCGCAGAAACTCCGCTTCCGCCACAATGCCCGGTCGCAAAGCTCAGCAAGTAAGGAGTGACCTGCATGGCGAAGTCGCCGGCTGACGTTCTGAAGATGGCCAAGGACGGCGATTACGAGTTCGTCGACCTTCGTTTCTGCGATCTGCCCGGGCAGGTCCAGCACTTCACAATCCCGATCAAACAATTGACCGAAGATGGCTTTGAAGAGGGCTACGGCTTCGATGGTTCCTCGATTCGCGGGTTTCAGGCCATCCAGGAGTCGGACATGTTGCTGATTCCCGACCCGACCTCGGCAGTCGACGATCCGTTTCGGAGCCGCAAGACGCTGTTGCTCTATTGCTTCGTTCACGACCCGCTTACCGGCGAGCCCTACGACCGGGACCCGCGCTATGTCGCCAAGAAAGCCGAGGCGTATCTCACCTCGACCGGCATCGCCGAAACTTCCTACTGGGGACCGGAAGCCGAGTTCTACATCTTCGACTCGGCCCGATTCGGTCAGAACCAGCACTCGGCCTACTACTTCGTTGACTCCGAAGAGGGGGCCTGGAACTCGGGGCGCGACGAACCTGGAGGGAACCTCGGCTACAAGCCCCGGTACAAGGAGGGGTACTTCCCCGTCCCACCCACCGACCATTTCCAGGACCTACGATCAGAAATGACGGCAGCCCTCGAGACCGCCGGAGTCGAGATCGAGGTCCAGCACCACGAGGTCGGCACTGCCGGGCAAGCCGAGATCGACATGCGCTTCGACACGCTCTTGCGGATGGCCGACAAGGTGACCCTTTACAAGTACATCGTGAAGAGCGTGGCCTGGGCCCACGGCAAGACCGTGACCTTCATGCCCAAGCCCATCTTCGAGGACAACGGCTCGGGGATGCACACCCACCAATCCCTTTGGTCGGACGGCAAGCCCTTGTTCTATGACGAGGCGGGGTACGCGGGATTGTCGGATATGGCGCGGTGGTACATCGGGGGATTGCTGAAGCATGCCCCTTCGGTGCTGGCCTTTGCCGCTCCCACGACCAACTCCTACCGTCGGCTGGTGCCCGGTTACGAAGCTCCGGTCAACCTGGTCTACTCGTCGCGTAACCGCTCGGCGGCTATTCGTATCCCGCAGTACAGCCAGAAGCCGGCTGCCAAGCGGCTCGAGTTCCGCTGCCCCGATCCGAGCTGCAATCCCTATCTCGCCTTTTCGGCCATGCTTCTGGCCGGCCTCGACGGTGTGCAGAACCGGATAGAGCCCCTCGACCCGGTGGACAAGGACATCTACGACCTCCCCCCCGAAGAGTTGCGCAACCTGCCCTCGGTGCCAGGATCCCTTGACGAGGCGCTCGCTGCCTTAGAAGCCGATCACGACTTCTTGCTCTCGGGGGGTGTGTTCTCCAAGGAGCTCATCTCGACCTGGATCGAGTACAAGCAGGCCCGTGAGGTCGACGCCATCCGCCTCCGTCCCCACCCCTACGAGTTCTATCTCTTCTACGACGTCTAAGTGTTTCTCCCCCCGCAGCGGGGGAGAGCGAAGCCGGGAGGTGGGATTAGAAGATCTCGGAGCACCAGGGAGCCGGGTCCCAGGAGAACATGGCGTCGGCCCGCGTGAGCGCCTGGTGATCGCCCGACAGCCTTCCGGCGCGGGCGAAGCTGCGCAAGCGGGACCAGCCGAGATAGACCGCTCCCAGATCCTCGAGATCAAGAACGATCTCGGGCTCGCGATCGGTTCTCTTACAGGTTGCTCCCTCAGGCCCTGCCTCGAGATGCAACCGATGCACTCGATCGTCGAGGGGATCGTGGGCTTCGATCACCAACTCGCCCTCAGTGGAATAGTGGCGAGAGGCGAGGGCCGTGACCGGGTCATGCAGCCGCAACCAAATTCCGTCGCCCGGTCGGAGCGTTGTCCGGCGAGGAGCGGCCAGAAAACTGAAAAGCGGGTCCTGAGGGGATCGAAGGTTGGCAGTGACCTCCTTTGCCAAATCGTGGTTGAGGATGAACGACCACAGCCCCGACCACGATTCCGGCGTCTCTGCCACGAGGTCGCTCACCACGATCTCGCCGTTTGGATTGCCTGCCGTCCACCTTTCCCTCTGGCGATAGATCACATAGCCGTCACCGTGGCTCGTCAACCCGAAGCGAAAACTCGTGGCCCCACCCCGCTCACTTTTGGGGTCAAGGAACCAGCGTCCCGACCACCAGGCCTCGTTGCGGGCATACATTCCCGGCCAGGTCTGTCTGAGCTTGTCATGGATCGGAGGCAGCGCTGCCCGCGCCTCGTCCGCGGAGATCAGCTCCACGGGCGCCGGGTCTGGCGCCAGTCGATGAAAGCCGCTCTGTGCGGTCGGTGCCGTGACGTCGATTGCGTTGGACGCGGTCCCGAAGCCAAAGCGCCCGTAAATCGAAGACTCCGACGCCCAGAGGGCGGCGATCGGCTCCTCACGTTCGGCGACATCCTCGAGATGGGAAAGCATCATCTTCCGCAGCAACCCCTGCCGGCGGTGGGTCGGAAGCACCGCCACCATCGTCGTTCCCGCCGCCGGGAGGACAGCTCCTGGGACCGTCAATTGCAGAGAGAAGGCGCCGAGGGTGGCGACCATCTTCTCCTTTTCGTAGGCGTTGCGGGAGCGCTCAGGCTCCCACAAGGCATGGAAACGATCGATGGTCTTATCGTTGGGATCGAAGCCGAAGGCACTTCCCATCACCCGTCTGAAGGAGGCCGCCTCTTCTGGGGCTGCCGGACGAATCTCGATCGACACCGATTCAGCCTCCGGCGGCGGCAATCGCCTCGGCGAATGCGGTTACTGCGGCATCGAATGCAGCTACCGCGGTCCGGCGTGCCTCCCCGGTGTCAGGGCTTGGCGCCCTGAGGCCGGCGAGAGAGTTGTTGGCGGCCTCCGCCGCCTGCTGGGCCGCAGTAGCAATGGCGTTGTGGGCCTCCGTTAACGCCGGCGGCGGCGCCACCGCACTGAGCTCCGCCGCCAGGGCCGACGCTCCTTCGGCCACGGCGACAAAGGCGTCTTCGGCTTGATCGAAGGTGACGGTGCGGGGGTTGGCATCCCATCCACTATTGGCGGCGGCCAACTGCGTCTGCATCTCAGTCATGCGTGTCTGATAGGGGGCAAGGCTATCGAGATAGGCCATCGTGGCCTCGTCGAGAATGATCGGCTGGGAAGTAGTCGTGTCGCCGCCGATGGTTGTAGTCGACGCGCCGGTGGTCGTGCTGCCATCGTTCTCCGAGCCCTGCGCAGCGGATGGCAACTCGCGAACGAAGAGGTAAGTGAACGCCACCATCGCCAGGACAACCAGGGGAAGCATCCACCGACCGGGCTTGGGGTCGTAATTGGTCGGCGCCGTCATGAGTCGGTCAAGGGTAGTGAGATGGCACCGGTTTCCTCCCAAATGCAGAGGCCTTGCGGTGACCCACGACAGTTTGTAGGTTCGAGCGGTGAGCGACCGTTCCCATGACGATGAGGAATTCGAACGCATCCCGTGGGGTCATCTCAGCTCATCGGCCCCTTCCGGGCGGGTCAATTGGCGCCTCGTCTTCTACGGTCTGGCGGGAGCTATCGCGCTGGCCGCCATCACCGCCTCGATCGTTTCCACAGCTAGGCCGGCGCCACCGCTTACGACCCCGGCTCCAGTTTCAACGGCGACTCCGACGACGCCCGTGGCTCCGACCACGAGTTCCGCCCCGGTCAGCGAGGCCGACCTCATGGCCATCCCCGAGCCTTCGGTGGCTTCGGAAGCCGCGGCCTGGGCAGAGACTCTGACCGAAAGCTATTGGGGAGTGGACGGCGGCGGAGTCTCGAGCTTGGCGCCCTACCTTCCCCCCGATTCACCCCTTCCCGCCCCTGCCGCCGGTCAGCGGGTATTTGTTGAATCTGCGCGGGCGGTATCGGTGAGCGAGGAGAGTCCCGGCACTTTTCGGGTGGTGGTGCGGGCGAGTTTGTTGTCAGCCCTCGGGACGGAGGAGTACCGGCGCCTTCCCGCCCGGGCTCTGGCGTGGACTTTGCGCTGGGAACGAGAAGGCTGGCGTCTTCTCGACCTTCCTGAGCAAATCGAGGTTCCGCTTCTGCTTCCGGCCGAACCGCTGCCCGTAGCCGAGATCCCCGAGGCGATCCGGGCGGCTGCGTCCCAAGCCGGCTCGGTCCTCACCGGGGGTCCGGTGGGCGAGCTGTGGCGGGTGGTGATCGCGGTGGAGGATCCTGCCGGTGGCTCTTGGCCCATGGTGCGATGGTTCGCTCCGGACGGAGTCCCGATCCCTGGTTAGCGCCTACAGCATCCGGTTGAACAGGCGGTCGCGGTCGACGAATTGATGCTTGATCACCAATCCGACGTGCAGGGCGAAGACGACGAAGAAGACCAGATGGGTGGCGATGTGAACGCCTTCGAAGAGATCTTCGACATCGCTGTCGTCGAGTACCTCCGAAATTTCCCATTGCCCAAAGACCGGTAGCGGCCTCTCGTCCACCACCGCCAGCGCTAGGCCGGACAGGGGTATGACCAGCGCCAGGACGTAGAGAAGTCGCTCGACCGTATGCGAATAGCGCCTCTCAAATGGAGTGAGGGTGGGGGCCCAGGGAGGGAGAGTCTGTCGGCGCCGCCACATCAGGCGGAAGATGGAGAGGACCAGGATGGTCATCCCCAGTAAGGCATGGAGGGTGAACAATCGATCCTCGCCAGGGTCTTCGTCCTCGAGGTTTCCGAGGGTGTACCCAACGAGGAACTGGCCAGCCATGACGAAAAAGATTCCCCAATGAAAGGCCTTGGTGACCGGGTGATACGCGCCGGCCGGTGAGGCGTCCAAGCGGGCTAGCCGAAATGATCGGTGAGGATGTCGGTTGCGGCTGGGATGATTTCTCCCCAATCCGCGTCCACCGTCTTCGAGATCGTCACGAAGTCGGCTGTTAGAAACACACTGGTGACTCCCGGCAGAGCCAATAACCCCGAAGCCATTTCGTTGTCGGTGGGCTGGGAGGGAACGAATGTTGCGGGTCCTCCGACTGGCTTGCCGATGGTGAATTTGACGGCGTTGGGATTGGGCGTGGGATCTACCTGCATGATTCGATTTTGCCCGTGAACTCGAAGAATGTTGTTGGAGTCGACGTCGGCGGTACCTTCACCGACTTCGCCCAGTGGGACGGAGCGCAACTCCGTACAGACAAAGTCGGGACCACCGCCGATCAAAGCCAGGGAATTTTGACGGGCCTCACCTCATCCGATCTCGAGCCCCACCTTCTACTCCATGGAACAACCGTGGCGACGAATGCGCTTTTGCAGCGGAAGGGCGGCCGCACGCTCCTCGTGACTGATCAGGGCTACGAAGACCTCATCGAGATCGGACGTCAAGTTCGACCTTCGCTTTATGACTCGAATGCCGATCGCTCCCCTGCCCTCGTTCCTCGGGATCATCGCCTCGGCTGGGAATCGACAGAGAAGCTCCTTCTCCAGATTGAGTCCCTTGCTCCCGAGGCCGCGGCGGTGGCGCTGTTGAACTCATTCGCCGACCCGGCGTTCGAGCGGGCGATTCTCGTTGCCATCAACGAGCGTTTCCCCCAGCTCCCGGTGAGCATCTCCTCGTACGTGAACCCTGAGTTCCGGGAATACGAACGAGTCGCCACCACGGTCTTGAATGCCTATCTGCAGCCGGTGGTTGCTCGGTACCTAGGCGCCCTCGACGAGCGACTCGGGGCGGGCCGAATCCTGGTGATGAGATCGTCGGGCGGCCTCACCTCGATCTCTGGTGCGACGATGCTGGCTGCCTCCATTCTTTTGTCTGGGCCAGCTGGTGGCGTGGTAGCTGCGGCCGCCTGCGGGCGGGCTCATGGTTGGGACCGGGTCATCTCCTTCGATATGGGCGGCACCTCCACCGATGTATCGCGGATCGAAAAAGGCGAGCCGCAAATGGCGGGCGAACGAATCCTCGACGGTCTGGTATGCCGGATGCCCTCGGTTGCCATTCACACCATTGGAGCCGGCGGCGGTTCGATCGGATGGGCCGATCGAGGTGGGATTCTTCGTGTCGGGCCCCACAGCGCCGGTGCTTTTCCGGGACCGGCCTCATATGGGAGAGGGGGAGCAGAACCCACGGTCACCGACGCCAATCTCATGGTCGGACGGCTGGGCTCAGACACCGGCCTGGCAGCGGGGACGATGCTCGATTCACAGCTCGCCCAGCAGGCACTGGCAAGCCTCGGATCGAAGCTCGGACTCGATCCGATGGCGGCTGCGAACGGAATTCTCGAGATCGTGAACACCCACATGGAGGCAGCCGTTCGCCGGGTGACCATCGAAGAGGGGGCCGACCCTCGCAGTGCGGCATTGATGGCGTTTGGGGGAGCGGGTGGACTCCATGCGACGACCGTTGCCAGGGCGCTGGCAATGTCGGCGGTCCTGATCCCCCCACATGCGGGCGTGTTCTCCGCGCTGGGGCTGCTACTTTCGCCCCAGCGCCAAGACGTCGTGCAAACGGTGCGTCTGCGCGACGATCTGAGCGATCTCGATCACGCCCTCGCTCAACTAGAAGAGCGGGCCACTCGCGAAATGGAGCATTCCCTCGGGGTTTCTCCGGCCTCGTTGATCTCATCCGTCGACGCTCGCTATCGAGGCCAGTCGCACGAGACCAACGTTGCCTACCAGAGAGGGGCCGGGGCGGAACGACTGCGGGCGGACTTCACCAACGCCCATCGACTCCGAAATGGCTTCGCCCTTGCCGATCACGAGATTGAGGTGGTGACGCTCCGGGTCGCAGCCACTGCCCCGGCAGCTTTGAGCTGGAACGATCTCGCCTCGGATCCCGAACCGGGAGAGCCACACCGCGGGGAGAGGGTCTCCTCCGACGGCACCAGGATGACTCGTTGGTGGCGTCCCGCCCTTCGAGAGGGATCGACCGTCGAGGGGCCGGCGCTCATCGAAGAAGCCGAGGCCACCACCTTTATCGACCGCTCCGAAACCGCCCGTGTCCTCGGAGACGGGACGCTGGAGATCACTTGGACGTGACTGATAACTACGGGGATCCCATCGCTCTCGAGGTCTTTCGCCACCGAATCGAGGCGATTGCAACCGAAATGGGAGATGTCCTACGCCGGACCTCTCACTCACCCAACATCAAAGAGCGCGCTGACTGTTCGGTAGCGATCTTCGAACCGAGAGGAGAAATGATCGGCCAAGCCGAACACATTCCAGTCCATCTCGGTTCGATGCCGGCTTCGGTCGCAGCGATCATTGATCGGTTCGATCCCCGGCCGGGCGCTCAGTACGCCGTCAACGATCCCTATGCCGGTGGCACCCACCTCAACGATCTGACGCTGGTGCGCCCGGTGTTCGTCGAGCGGCTGCTGGTCGGCTGGGTGGCCAACCGGGCTCACCATGCCGACGTCGGAGGAGAAGCCCCCGGCTCGATGCCGGCCGGAGCGACGCTCCTTTCTCAAGAGGGCTGCGTGGTATCGCCCGTCCTCGCGGTCAGAGACGGATACTGGCAAGAAGAGTTCCACTCGCCGTTCATCACCGCCACTCGCACGCCACTCGAGCGCGACGGCGATCTCGCCGCCCAGCTCGGTGCCAATGAAGTGGGTGCGGCCCGTGTCGCCGAGCTGATCGGATCGGACATCGAAGGCTTCCGTCGATCCTCGATGGCTCTTCTCGACTATGGCGAGCGCAGGATGGGTTCGGCCCTCGCCGAACTTCCGGCCGGCACTTATCGATTCGAGGACGTCATGGAGTTCGGAGAGGACGACCTTCCCATCGTGGTGGCGGTCCGGATCGAAGGCGGGCGTCTCGAGGCCGATTTTGCGGGGACCCACGGCCAGATCGACGGCAACCTCAACGCGGTCGAGGCGGTAACCCGATCGTGTCTCTATTTCGCCATCCGGGTAGCCACCGACCCCACGATCCCCGCCAACGGCGGCTGCTATCGCCTCCTCGATCTCAAGGCTCCGGTTGGCTCCCTGGTCAACGCTCGACCTCCGGTGGCGGTCGCAGCCGGAAACGTCGAGACCAGTCAGCGGATTGCCGACACCCTCCTCGGAGCCCTTGCCCAGGTGGCTCCCGATCGAGTCCCCGCCGCCGGACAGGGAACGATGAACAACATCCTCATCGGAAACGAAAGATTTGCCTACTACGAGACCTTGGCGGGCGGCCAGGGCGGTCGACCCGGCAAAGCCGGACAGTCGGGAATACACACCGGCATGACCAATACCGCCAACACCCCGATCGAGTCGCTCCATATGCACTATCCGTTCCGAGTGACCCGCTACACCCTCCGTCGAGGTTCAGGCGGAGCCGGCCGACACCGGGGAGGCGAAGGCCTCGAGCGGGAGATCGAGTTCCTGGAAGGAGCCGAGCTGTCTCTCGTCGGCGAGCGCCGTCGTAACCGCCCCTGGGGCCTGGCCGGAGGCGAGGCGGGCGCCACTGGAGAGGACTGGCTGCTGCGGCCCAATCAGGCGCCCGAGCGCCTGCCTGGCAAGACCACCCTGACCGTCAATCGAGGCGACCGCCTCCTGGTGCGGACTCCGGGAGGAGGAGGTTGGGGCGCGCCTTAGTGGTTTTTATCACGTAGCCGTAGCCGCAAACGACACGGTTGCGTCGCAAGAACCCGATGGCCGAGTGTCGCCCGTCGCCCATTGCTGGCAGCAGGACTCGATCGAAGAGCGATTGCCCGACGCATTCAATCCGGTTTGCTCGAGGTAGCCACTTCCAGGGTGCTACGGCTTGGCGGCTCGCCACCTTTTCCCGCCCAACGACTGATGATTCCTCTCCTACATGTGGGAAGAGAGGCCTACCTCTCCCACACCACTGCCGCGGCATGGTGGGGTATCGCAGGTTTTCGACCCGATCGCATCCAGTTGACGGTCGAACGCGTTTTCCATTGGCAAGAGGAGATGCGACCGGGATAGTCCACCATTCGACGGTGATTCCTGAGTGGTGTCGCAAGGTTCACCGTGGCATTCCCATTGTCTCTCCGGCCTTGGTCATCTTGCAGTTGGCGGGCTCGATCGGCAAGGATCGTGTGTCCCGAGCGCTCGACAATGCCTGGTCACTCCGCCTTCTGGACGGTCAGACGATCGACGCGTTGCTTCTGCGTCTTGGTCGGAGGGGCCGCAATGGAGTGACCGTGCTACGGCAACTGCGGCGTCAGCGCCCCGACCCCTGGGTGCCTCCAGCCTCGAATATCGAGGCTCGCTTTGGAGACCTGGCGGAGAGGAACGGCTTGAAATTCCGGAGACAGGTAGACGTCGGCACCGAAGAGTGGAGTGGTCGCGTGGACTTCCTTGCGGATGATCTACCACTGATCGTCGAGATTCTCAGCGAGTGCTTCCACACCTCGCTTGCAGACCGGGCGGACTATGAAGCTCGTCGGGATCGGCACGCTCAAATGGGATTCTTGGTTGTGGAGGCCTGGGACCACGAGATTTTTCACAGCCCCGGTTTGGTGATCGAGCGAATCAGACGAGCGCGGTCGGAGCTCTTGGCCCGCATTTCCGTTCTTGCGACCTAGGCGTACCCTTATCAGCTACGCCTAGGTGATAAAGACGCTTAATGAGTGAGATTGTCGACGAACTGAGAGCAGCGCTCGATTCCGATCGGGTGATGGAGAGCAAGCTCCAGCTTCACCTTTACGGGCGCGATGCCGGCGTCTATCGGGGGAATCCGTCGGTGGTGGCCATACCGGAGACGACGGAAGAAGTCATCGAGATAGTCGAGATCGCCGGCCGCCACGAGCTACCGGTAGTCGCTCGCGGGGCAGGTACCGGTCTCGCCGCAGGTGCCGTTCCCACCGAGGGGGGAATCGTCCTCGTCACCACCCGGATGAACCAGATCCACGAGATCGATCCCGTGAAGCGAACGGCCTGGGTCGGCCCGGGAGTGATCAATCTCGATCTCTCCAAGGCCGCTGCCGCCTACGGCCTCTACTTCGCTCCCGATCCTTCCTCGCAGGCAGCCTGCACAGTCGGAGGCAACATCGCCAACAATTCGGGGGGACCGCACTGCCTCGCCGAAGGATCGACTGTGAACCACGTCCTCGCCCTTGAGGTCGTCCTCCCCGATGGTTCACTCGAGGTAATCGGTTCGGAGGCCCCAGATCCCATCGGCCTCGATTTGCGAGGAGTTATGGTCGGCTCTGAGGGCACGCTCGGGATCGTCACTCGCGCCCTGGTCAGACTGACCCCGGTTGCACCTGACATTCGTACCTTGCTCTGCTCGTTCTCCTCGATCTCCGATGCAGCCGAGACCGTGTCCGGAGTGATCGCTCGAGGCGTGGTGCCGGCAGCGTTGGAGATGATGGATCAGCGAATCGTGGAGGCGGTTGAGAACTGGCTCCATGCCGGCCTTCCCATCGACGCCGCCGCCATCTTGCTGGCCGAAGTTGTCGGGGAGACGGCCGCCGTCGACGCCGAGGCCGATCTCATCGCCGAGGTCGCCCGCTCCAACAAGGCACTCGAGGTGTCGGTGGCGGTCGGCGAGACCGAGCGCGCTCTGCTCTGGAAGTGCCGCAAGTCCGCCTTCGGCGCTGTCGCCCAGGCTGCCCCCAACTATTACCTACATGACACGGTCGTCCCCCGGACCCGGCTAGTGGAGACGATGAACAAGGTCTATGAGATCGGGCGCCGTCACGACCTATTGATGATGAATGTCTTCCATGCCGGTGACGGCAATCTCCACCCGTTGATGATGTTCGATGCCTCCGAGCCGGGAATGATCGAACGAGTGCAAGCGGCCGCCGATGAGCTGGTCGAAGTCTGCGTGGAGGCTGGTGGCGCCCTCTCGGGTGAGCATGGTATCGGGCGCGAGAAGCGCGATCTGATGCCACTCATGTTCAATGTCGCCGACCTCGACGCCCAAGCCCGCATCAAGGAAACCTTCGATCCGCTCGGACGCTTCAACCCCGGAAAGATCCTCCCCGCCGGCTCGAGATGTTTCGATCAGAGCGGGACGCTTCCTCCTGGGGCCTGGGTGTGACCAGCATTCGGGCGGCGTCGGCGCGAATTGCTCGCCGTCTCGAAGCGCCCACCGACGTCGAGCACCGACACCCGGGTTCGGTCGAGGAGCTTGCCGAGACGCTTTCGCACGCCTCGAGCGAGGGTCGGACCGTCCTCGTCTGGGGTGGAGGCACTCATCAGGCCTACGGGTATCCGCTCAGCCCCGACTTGGTGGTCTTCACCGACGGTCTCGCCACCATCGTCGATTGGGAACCCGACGACCTCACTGTCGTCGTTGAGGGCGGAATGACCGTGGCTTCACTCGAAGCCCGTTTGGCCGCCCGGGGCCAAAGCGCGATCCTGGCCGAGGTTCCCGGAGCGGGCACGGTGGGAGGCGCCCTCGCCGCCGGCATATCCGGTTATCGCCGGGGACGCTTCGGTCCCACCCGGGACCGGATCCTCGAGGTCACCCTCGTCACCGGGGACGGTCGTGTCGTGCGAGCCGGGGGACGGGTGGTAAAGAATGTCACCGGCTACGACCTGGCCCGCCTCGCCGTCGGTTCCTTCGGACGCCTCGGGGTGATCGTGTCGGCGTGCTTGAAACTCTGGCCGCTTCCCCGCGCCTCCGCCACTGTCATCCTTGACCGCGATTTCGCCGACGAGGTCTATCGGCCCTTGGCCGTGCTGGAGGAATCGCGACAATCGAGTGTCTACCTCTCCGGAACCGAAGAAGAGGTGGCAGCCCAGGTTGCACGCCTTTCTGGCGAGAGCCAACCGGGCTTGCTTTGGCCCGGCCCTCCGTCAGGTCCGTGGACCTGGTCATTGCGAGTCCCTCCGTCGGCGGCGGCGGATTTCGTGCCCAATCTTCCCGCTGACTTCATCCACCAGGTCGGTGTCGGCGAGATCTCCTTCAGCACCGAAGACACTCAGGGCATAGAGGAGCTGAGAACCAAGGTCGAAGCAACCAACGGCCGCCTGGTCGTGACCGGCCGACCTCCAGGTGAGGAGTTCGAACCATGGGGCAGCATCCCGCCCGGGATCGAGATCCAGGCCCGCCTCACCGCCGCTTTTGACCCGGCTCGCATTCTCAACCCGGGCCGCCTTCCCGGCCGCATCTAGCCGTGACTGCCTGGGTCACGGACTTTGCGCCGACTACTGCCGAGCTCAACACCTGTGTTGCTTGTGGGCTGTGCCTTCCGCACTGTCCGACCTTCCGGTTGACAGGGCTCGAGAGCGCCAGCCCTCGGGGGCGAATCGCGGCGATGAGAGGCGTGGCCGAAGGCGTCATCGACCTCGATGCCGACTTCGAAGAGGCGATGACCTTCTGCCTCAACTGCCGGGCGTGTGAGGCGGTCTGCCCGAGCATGGTCCCGTTCGGTCGGGCGATGGAAGGGGCCCGAGCGGAGGTCGCCGCCCAGCGCCCAACCGCCGGGCGTCGCCTTCGTCATTTTTTTCTGGGTCGCGTTCTCTCCAACCGGGGATTGGTTGGCATGGCCAGCGAGGGAGCCCGACTAATGCAGCTCTTAGGAGTGAGCCGGATCCTTCCCGGTCGCTGGGGACGGGGCCTGCGCGGCCTTCGTCCCCTGAGCCCAGTTCGCCCGCCGGGATCGAACGGGTCCGGTCCCACCATCGGGCTGCTGGTGGGCTGCGTAATGAGCAAATGGTTCAGCGGCGTGAACGCGGCGGCGGTCGAGCTTTTGAGCCGAGCTGGTTATCGCGTGGTCATCCCCGAGGATCAGACCTGTTGTGGAGCGCTCGTCGTCCACGACGGTGGAATCGAAGAGGGCCGTCGCTTGGCGGCCATCAACGTCCGCGCTTTTGACGATGTCGACCGGGTGGTGGCTACGGCTGCCGGCTGCAGCGCCCACCTCAAGAGCTATGGCAAGGTGGTGAGCGAAGGCGCTCAGATCGCGGCCAGGGCCGCCGATATCACCCAGGTGATCGCAGAGCTCATCGCGACCGGAAAGCTGCCCTCGATTGCCACCAATTCGGGAGAGGTGGTGCTTCACGATCCCTGTCATCTCCGCCACGCCCAGCGGAGCACCGAGCCCCCTCGCCAGATCCTGCGGGCGGCGGGGTATCAGATAATCGATGCCGACCCCGAGGGCCTCTGTTGTGGGGCGGCGGGCATTTACAGCCTGCTGCGGCCGGCAACTTCCCGGGAGTTGGGAACTCGACTGGCCAATCTCATCGATGATCGAGGGGAGCTGGTCGCCACTTCAAATCCGGGATGCGAGATGCAAATCCGTTCTCATCTCGATCGTGGCCACCGCATTGCTCATCCCATCGAGCTTTACCTAGAGGCGATACGCTCGTCAGGGTGAACTCGGGCGAGGCTGCATGGTTGAAACCACTCCAGTCGCTCTAGGCACAAGAGACGGGTGGCGCTACTACACCCGGTTGGCTGCCAATAGCTTCGCCACCATGCTCGATCTTGGCCTCTTCGCACTCGGTGCCGCCTTGGCCGGGCTCGGGGTATCGCTGGTTCTCGCAGGCTTCGATCTGGTTGAGCGCGAGACTGGCCTGTCGACGGGCTCGGGGTTGGTGACGGCCATGGTCCTGGCCGTTGCCGGGGCCTTCCTGATGGGAATCGCGTCCGAAGGTCCCGCCCGTCGCGACAATCTGGTCTGGGTCAACAACGAGTGGGAGCGAGCGCTCGCTCGGGTGGTGATGTCAATCCTGGTTGGCATGATCATGATCTTTGTGGCCGATTACCTCTCGCCCTTGGTGGAGGATTTCCCTGCTCCGCTCATGCGCGGTGTCGAGCTGATGAACCGGGCCGGAGTGGCCGGTCTGTGGCCGGTGCCCGTCTTCGGCGTGCCGCTGGCGTGGCTTATCCGCCGTTTTCTTCCCGCCGAAGGCATCGAGCTCGAGTTGCCGGTGATGTTCACGGTCTGGATCGTTGCGTTATTCGTTCTGGCGTAGATTTAGATCGCTTTTTCGTAGACGATGTTGGGGTAGTTGATCTCGAGATGTTGTGACTGGAGGGCGCTCTCCAGCCAGTCCACCCTCGGCACCATCACACCCATCCACTCCGCCTGCTTCTCCTCGGCCAGATCCACGAGTGATCGCACCGCCCGCTCTGCCTCGTCCGGGGTAGTCAGCAGAGCCGAAACCCAGAGCCCCTTGTCTTCTTCGGCGATGGCCCAAGCCGCTGGGGAGGCCCAGAAGCGGCGCCCCCGGGACGCCGAGACCAAGTCAGCCAATGCCAGGCGACGGAAAGCCCAGCCCTTCGAGGCGTACAAGCCGTGCGAGGCACGATTGAGATCCCCCGTTGACCAGACCAGGTAGGCGGGCTCGGTCTCGGCGGCCGGAGCGAGATCGAGGCGCTCGGGACCGGGGAGCCGACGACCGCCGTTGGATTCGATGCCGTGCTGCGCGAATTTGCGCTCCGCCAGGGCGAACCTTGCCACCGGGCGGTAGCCGAGCTTCTCGACTTGTTGCTGAGCCACGAGGTTGTTTTCTTCCGTGGTGAGACGGACAACGAGGGCTCCGCGAGTTCGCAGCCAATCCACTCCGGCTTGATTGAGCCGCGAGCCGAGCCCCCGCCTTTGATAGTCGCGCCGGACTCGCGCCGCCGAGAGCCAGCCTTCCTTCGGCGACAACTGCTCGATGTGGACCATCGCCAACACTCGATCTTCTGCGTCTGCCGCCACCAACACGGCTCCCGACGGTTCGGCCAGCCAGTCGAGGTATTCGTCGGGTACGTAATCGCCCCAGGCGAAGGTATCGGTGGTGAATTCTCGGATCGCCTCGAGATCTTCCGGTCTTCCCTCTCTGAGGGCAACCGGTACCTCTGTCACATCCGCTCCGGGACTTCGATACCGAGTAGGTCGAGCACGGTCACCAGCACTCTTCGGGTAAATCCGGCGAGCGTGATCCATGAACCCCGACGGGCGGCGTCGGGTTCGTCGATGATGCGACAGGTCTCGTAGAAGCGATTCCAGGTGGCGGTGAGTTCGAAGGCGTACTCGGCCAGGTGGTTGGGCGCCCGAAGTTCCGCTGCCCGCTCGGCAACCTCGGGCAGGCGCAACAGAGCCAGCATCAAGTTTCTCTCGACATCGAGGGTGGGCGGCAGCACTGGTCCCGCCTCCAGTCCCATGTTGGCGGCCCGCCGCTCGATCGACTGGATCCGAACTACTCCGTACTGGAGATAGGGACCGGTCTTGCCCTCAAAAGAAGAGAAGCGATCGAGGTCGAAGAGATAGTCCGATGCCCGGTTGTTGATCAGGTCTCCGAACTTGAGCGCCGCCACCCCCACCTGCCGGGCGATCTCTTCGCGCTCGGCGGCGGGGTAGGTCTGGGCGATGTCTGCTTCCTGCAATCGCTGGAGCGCTTCGTCGGTGATCATGTCGATCAGGTCGGCCAGTGCGACTACCCCTCCCGCCCTGGTCTTGAACGGCTTGCCGTCCGGGCCGTTCATGGTGCCGAACCGAATGTGCTCGAGTATCACGTCGTCGGGGGCGATGCCGGCCTTGCGGGCGGCTCGAAAGAGAACGTTGAAATGATCGGACTGGCGGGCGTCAACCACGTAGAGGGCAACATCGACGCCGAGGTCGTGCACCCGATGGTCGATGGTGGCTAGGTCCGTGGTGCCGTAGAGATATGCACCCTTCGAAGTCTCGAGAATCAGCGGGGGTACCTCGCGATTGTCACCCTCCTCGGCTACGGGGAGAACCAATGCTCCCTCGCTTTCCTTCACCAGCCCCTTCTCTTGAAGATCCTCTACCAGCGGTCCGAGGCGATCGGCGACGTCGGACTCGCCATACCAAAGGTCGAACTCCACTCCGAGGTCGGCGAAATCGCGTCGCTGACTTTCCTCAGAGACAGCTTTCATATGTCGCCAGAGGGCGCGATACCCAGGGTGACCTTGTTGAAGCTCGACGGTGATCTGACGGGCTCTGTCGGCCCAGGCCTCATCGGTCTCGGTTCGAGCGGCCGAGATGGGATAGAGCTCCTGCAGGTCGGCCAGTGTCACCGGCGATTGGTCGGGATACGGCCCATCGGAGTGGAAGTAAGGGAGATCGGGCCAGCGTTCCTCGATGGCGGCGATGACCTGGCCCATCTGTAGCCCCCAATCTCCAAAGTGGGGATCGCGTATCACGATGTGGCCGAGGAACCGAAACAGGCGGGCGAGCGAGTCACCAATGATGGTGGCCCGGATGTGGCCGACATGCATGGCTTTTGCGACGTTTGGTCCGGCGTAATCCACCAAGACCACCTGGGCGGGGTCAGCCTTACCTACTCCCAGGCGGGGGTCATCAGCGGTGGCGTTGACGAAGTCCGCCAGAGCTGCATCGGTGACGGACAGGTTGATGAACCCCGGTCCCGCCACTTCGACTTTCGCCAGCATGGAGGATTCGGCCCGCAGCTTGGCGGCCACTTCTTCGGCCAGGTCACGCGGCGCCCGACCCGCCGACTTCGCTCCCGCCAAGGCGCCATTGCACTGAAACTGGGCGAGCCCGGGCCGGTCCGAGACTTGTACTTGTCCCAGGGAGGGATCGAGGCCGACATCGCCGAATGCCCGGCCAACCAAGTCCGACAACTCGGAAAGGAGTGACATCAGAAATCGGCAGCCAGGACGGTGAGCGTCGAGGCGGGCTCTGAGGAGCGGGTGCCCACCAGAAATCCGTCACCGATCCCACCGAGAAGTTCGAGGTCCGCGGCTCGCAACGCGATCTGGCTGCGAGACCAGGTCAGGGCATTTTCGGAAAGCATGATCTCGTAGCTGATGGTCGGATCGGGGATCGTCAGTTGTTCCAGCACTGTCATGGGAAACACCTCCAGCCGCCCTTGAGAATCCGCCAGCGTGATCGTCTGAAGGTCGGGGTCATACCCTCCAGCGACCCCTCGAGTCACTCGAAAGTTGCGGTCCTCGCCAGTGGACGGATCGTGCATCTGCAGCCAGGTGAAATCGCTGAGGCTGAGTTCAAACTCGTTGAAAGGAACCTTTCGGGCAGGCGGAACCTGCGGATCCATACAGACTCCCGCCAGAAGGCTGTTGGAGCCTTCGATGCTGCAGTGGGCCATCTCGAGCGGTAGCTGGACGGTCTGATGACCATCAGAATCGATCAGGCTCAGTGCCGAGGCGCCGTCCTGAAGCCTGATTCCGAGGATCCCGTGGCCCCAGTCGTCGAAGAAATCAGCGTCATAAGCCCGGGCGTTGGGTGACCAGTTCACCCCGTATGCGGAAGTGAAGGCAGCTCCACCGGTGCCAACCACAAATCCGCCCTCGGGAGCCGCCACGAGCTCGACACTCATGGGGAACTGGACATCGATCTCCTCCCAAGAAGCGAACTCCTCGGATCGATAGAGGTGCGTAATGGGTTCGGTCGCCACCTCTGTCAACGCGGTTTCATCTACATAAATCGACAAGGGCCCGTACACGACCAGCCGAGTACCTTGCGCCCGCAGGAAGAACCGACCCGCCTCCAGGTCCTGGTGGAGATAGACGGGAAGCCGACTCGCAGCACGGTGGGGGGCGGTGGATTGGACCAGTGCCTTCAACATGGTGGATCGCCCACTCGTCACCAACTGAGCATCGGTGAAGGCGACGCTCGAATTTCCTTCGCTGACCGTCTCCGAGACCCAGCGCTCCCCATCGCCCGATCGCCACAAGCCCAGCTCGCCGGAGAGGATCGGAAAGAATGATGGGCCGATCCACGTCCCCTGGGTACCCACCGCCACCAAGGACTCATCGAGCAGGGTCAGCTGATCGACGCGGATCGACTTCCCACTGCTCCCGGCAATCTCCCAACTCGCCTCCCAAAGCCTTCCATCCGCTGAGGTGAGCACTACTGCAGCCGCCATCGGATCGGGTCGGTTGCCGACGATCCACCATTTCTCGTCAAAAAACACCGGCTCGGTGAGGCTCAAAAAGCCACGAAGCCCGCTCACCACAAACATCGGGAATGTCTCATCGTTTATGAATGCCACCCGGGGCTGACGGCTCCCCACGAGGGTTGTGGCCACAGCTGGGTCGGGGAGCGTGCCGTCGAGGTTGTTGGGTTGGACTTCGGCAGCCGGTAACAGGCTCAGACCGAGCACACCGAGAACCACTATTCCAAGAAGAATCACCCAGCGATTGGGGCGCTTGTCGAGGGCCGGCAAGCCCGCACCCGGAGCCTCGCGATCGAGTTCAACTACCTCGACTACTCGAGCATCAGCCCTGGCGGGGCTAGTACTTGGCGAGCTCCTGGGCATGTCGGATTATCCCTTCCGGATTGGGATAAAGCATGTCCTCGAGTTCCTGGGCATAAGGGAAGGCAGGAACCTCTCCCAGGGCGTACCGCCGAATGGGGGCGTCGAGCCATTCGAAGGCCTTGTCCGCGATCTGAGCTGCCAGCTCGGCACCGTATCCGACGAACTCGTTGTCCTCGTGGACTATGAGGACTCGACTCGTTTTCTTCACCGAAGCCTCGATGGTGGGCCAGTCCAGGGGGCGCAGACTTCGGAGGTCGATGACCTCGACTGAGATACCCAGCTCTTCCAAAGCCGGGACGGCCTCCATCGTGAAATGAACCATGGCGCCATAGGTGAGGATGGTCAGATCGTCGCCATTTCGCCGGATCGATGCTTTGCCAAGCGGCACTCTCCATTCACCTTCGGGGTAGGGGCCTTTGACCAGGCGGTAGAGCTTCTTGGGCTCGAGGATCATCACCGGGTCGGGGTCCTCGGCAGCGCTTGTCAGCAAACCCTTGAAGTCGGCGGGGGTCGAGGGCACCACGACCTTGAGTCCAGGGACATGGGCGTAGTACGCCTCGATCGATTGGGAGTGATAGAGCGCTCCGTGGATGCCACCCCCGAAGGGCACCCTGACGACCATTGGGCAAGTCCAAACGCCGTTCGATCGATAGGAGATGCGGGCGGCTTCGGAGACCAGTTGATCGAAAGCGGGATGGATGTAGTCGGCGAACTGAATCTCGGCAATGGGTCGCAACTTCGTGGCGCCTATTCCCACCGCCAGCCCGGCGATGAGCGATTCGGAGATCGGGGTGTTGAAGCAGCGTCCTTCTCCGAAACGATCGGTGAGCCCCTCCGTGGCTTTGAAGACTCCGCCCTTCTTCCCCGCCACGTCTTCACCGAAGACCACTGTTTCGGGATGGGTCTCCATGACATCGTGGAGAGAGCGGTTGATGGCAGTGATGAGGTTGATAACCGGCCCCTGGACTGCGGGTTCGGGCACGGTGGCCGCCGGACCTGGATCGATGAGGCGTGCATAAACGTGGCTATAGGGATCGTCGGGAGCGGCAGCTGACTCGGCCCGGTCCACCGCGGCGAGGACCAGATCGCTGACTTCCTGATTGATGCGCTGCTCGTCGGCTTCGGAAAGCAGGCGCTCTTCGATCAGGTACTGCTTCATGGCCACGACGGGGTCCTGGCGGCGCCATTCCTCGACTTCCTCGCGACTTCGGTAGAGGCGATCGTCGTCGTCGGAGGTGTGGGCGTAGTACCGGTACGTCTCCGCCTCGATCAGGCTGGGCCCTTCACCGCGGCGGGCCCGGTCCACTGCATCCTTGACCGTGCGATAGACCTCGAGTGCGTCGTTTCCGTCGATACGACGACCATGCATCCCGTATCCCGGCCCGCGCTCGCTGACCGATCCTGCGACTTCGTCTGAGCTCGGCACGGAGATCGCGTACTGGTTGTTCTCGGTGATGAAGACCACGGGCAATCGGTGGATTCCGGCGAAGTTGACTGCTTCGTGCCAGTCGCCTTCCGAGGTCGAACCCTCGCCACCAAAGACGGCGACGACGGCCTCGTCGCCCATTATTTGGAGGGCCTTGGCAATTCCGACTGCGTGCGGATACTGAGTGCCGATGCACGACGACTGGGTAAAGACCCTCAGGTCGCGATCCGACCAGTGATTCGGAAGCTGGCGGCCACCGGAAAAGCCATCGTCGGCCCGCGCAAACACCGCCATGAAGATATCCGTGAGACTCATCCCCCAGGCGAGGGCGACACCCATGTCGCGGTAGTAGGGGAGTACCCAGTCCTTCTCCCGGTCGAGGGCGAAGGCGGATGCGACTTGAACGGCTTCGTGACCGGAAGAGCCGACGACGAAGGGAGCTCGCCCCTGCCGATTGAGGGCAAACATTCGATCGTCGACCCGTCGCGCTTCCAACATGAGCCGGTACATATCGAGCATTTGCGAGTCGGACAGACCCAGGTCTCGATGATGAACGTCCCGTTGCATCCAGCTCATGCGCGAAAGGCGGCGGTCAGCGGGCTACTCCTTTTGGCCGAGATTCTAACGAACACTGATTCTGAGCACCCTGAACATAGGATGAAGGAGGTGATCAAGTCGGCGTATCTGCGCGTGTATCTACCCGAAGATCGAATCAGAGCGTGGGATAAGCATCCCGGTCCGAGCCCTGAGCGCACGCGTCGTTGGGAGCCGTACGGATTCATCGGTGAGTCGATGATCGAAGATGCATGGATCACGGAGTGGCGCGGCGGTCGGTACGTTTGCCCACGCCGTCCTCAACTAAGAATGCTTGAAGGTGTGCTGGCGTTGTACAACGCGTTCGAGGGAATGGGTCGATCGACGATCATCCCGGAGGAAGTCGCTCGCCAGGCCGATCGGGAGCTGCGAAAGCTCAGGGCGTCTGAGCCTGATATGAAATCTCACATCCTCACCTCGGCTTGGCATGTGCCGCTGCGCTGGTTTATCGCCTTCACCCCCGAGCAAAGAATTTACGAACAGGTTGAGAAAGACGATGGTGGCATGCATGGCTCGATTCGCTATCGGAGCTCGCTGGGCCCGGCGATCGAGCGGGTCAAGAAAGCCGCGGCGATCCTGACCAAGGCCGAGCTCCCCGAAACACTGATCGTCGAACTCGGGCACCTGGCATCGTGGCTGGCGGAATTTCCTGCCGACTCCATGCTCGAGCTTGACTATGGAACCGTGGCGTACCTGTTCGAGAGTGCGGATCTCGCCCTCGACGAGTCGGCCACCGAAGTCTGGGCTTCGATTGATGCTCTCGCCTCCGGGAATCCCGACGAGGCCGGGCTCCATTACACCAACCTCATGGGTCGCTGGTCGGCTGCCTTCGCGGTCGCTTTCTCCTCTTAGCTCCGGGCGTAAACTTCGCGTTTGATGTCGACTGACTTCTTGGATCTCGACGCGCTTCTCACGGGTGAGGAGAAGCTCCTCCGCCAGACGGTTCGCAAGTTCACCGAGGAGCGGATCCTGCCCGAGGTGGCGGAGTGGTGGGAGCAGGGAACCTTTCCCCACGAGATCGCCCGCGATATGGGAAAGCTGGGACTGCTGGGGATGCATCTCGAGGGATATGGATGTGCGGGAACCAGTGCCACCGCTTACGGGCTCGCCTGTCTTGAACTCGAAGCGGGCGACTCGGGAACTCGCAGCTTTGTCTCGGTGCAGGGGTCTCTGGCGATGTTTCCGATCTGGAAGTTTGGTTCGGAAGAGCAGAAGCAGGATTGGCTGCCGCGTATGGCCGCTGGAGAGGTCATCGGCTGCTTCGGTCTGACCGAACCTGATTCCGGCTCCGACCCAGCCTCGATGCGAACCACTGCCCGCAAAGACGGATCCGACTGGATCTTGGACGGAACCAAGATGTGGATCACCAACGGCAACGTCGCCGACCTCGCCATCATCTGGGCTCGTACCGAAGGTGGGATTAGAGGCTTCATCGTCCCCACCGACTCCCCTGGATTCACCGCAAACGAGATCCACCACAAAGCATCGTTACGAGCGTCGATCACCTCCGAGTTGGTGCTTGAGGGGGTTCGAGTGCCTAATGATTTCGTCTTGCCGGGAGTTTCTTCCATGCGAGGACCGCTCTCGTGCCTCAGCGAAGCTCGTTTTGGGATCCTCTTTGGAGTTATGGGAGCAGCGCGTGCCTGCTACGAAGCCGCCCTGACCTACGCCAAGGAACGCGAGCAGTTTGGCGGCCCCATTGCTTCGTTCCAGCTCACCCAGCAGAAGTTGGTCGAAATGATGGTGATAGTGAACCGAGGCACTTTGCTCGCATTGCATTTGGGACGGATGAAGGACGATGGAAGGCTTAGTCCAGAGCAAGTGAGCTTTGGCAAACTCGACAACGTCCGCAACGCTCTCGATGTGGCCCGCTCGGCTCGCTCCGTCCTCGGCGCTAATGGGATCACGCTCGAATATCCGGTGATTCGACACATGACCAACCTGGAAACGGTCTACACCTATGAGGGTACGAACGAGATCCACACCCTCATCCTCGGTCAAGCCATCACCGGCATCCCCGCCTTCAAGCCCCCCTCGGGCTAGAAGCGCGATTTAGGCGAGGGCGCGGCGCAGGACTTCGTCGAAGAGGGCGGGCTCGGTCAGAAACGCATCATGACCCTTTGCCGACGACACCTTGGCCCACTCCACCGACACCCCCGCCGACCGCAGCGCCTCCACCAACTGGCGCTGCTCCTCGGGGTAGAAACACACGTCGGTGTCGATCGTCAGCACATGCCATTGCTGGTCTCGACACCCGGCCAACGCCTCCTCGTAGGTCGATGCTCCGGTGTCGGTGAGCAAGTCGTAGTTGGACCAGGCATCGATGATCCGCAGGTAGCTGTTGGGATCGAACCGAATGACCAGCTTTTCTCCTTGATGCCAGAAGTAGCTCTCAACCGGATGAGTGACGTAGGGGTGGTCGATCACCTCCGAGCGAGCCCGGGTCTTGATTGCATCGATCGAGACGAAGGCCTTGTGGCTGATGATCCGAGCCAGCGCCAGGCCGTTGGCGGGGAAATCTCCGTCGTAGTAGTGACCGCCGGCAAAGTTGGGGTCGTTGAGGATCGCCAGCTTCTGCTCGAAGTTGAGCATGCGATGAAGGGTGGTCGCCCCTAGACCGCCGGCTAGGGCTATAACAGCGCGCACCCTGTCCGGGTAGCGGGCCGCCATCGACAGCGATAGCAGGGCGCCAACCGACGCTCCCGCCACCGCTCGCACGGTCCGGACGCCGAGATGGTCCAGCAGCGGCAACTGTGAATCGACGATGTCCGCCAAGTGGACCGGAGGAAAATCGGGACCGTAACGCTCCCCGGTCTCTTCATCGATCGAAGACGGGCCCGTGGTCCCGTAGCAACCACCGAGATAGTTGACGCAGAGGACCGCGTGACGATCCGTGTCGACTGCCATGCCGGGACCGACAAAGCCTTCCCACCACCCGGTCTGATTCTCCTCGACCCAACGCTCGACGCCCTCCACCGAGGACGTAAAGCCCGCAGCGTGTTGACTTCCAGTCAGAGCATGAAACAGCAGGATCAGGTTGTCCCCTGACTTATTGATCTCGCCATACAGCTCGTAGGCGAGACGAACCCGGGGCAGGAGATCCCCGCTCCGCATCTTGAATGCGGGCAGGTCGAAGAACCTGGTCTCGGCCTTCGCTCCCGACCCCGGGTAAGTCACAGCCTCAACTCACTGCCGCCAGTGCCTGATCGATGTCCTCCTTGAGGTCGTCGATGTGCTCGATCCCGGCTGAGATTCGAACCAAATCCGGCGTGACCCCGGACGAGATCTGTTCTTCCTCTGACAGTTGCTGGTGGGTCGTCGAAGAAGGATGGATCACCAGAGTCTTGGCATCGCCCACGTTCGCCAGGTGCGAAAGCAACCGGACATGATCGATGAAACGCTTTCCAGCCTCGTACCCACCCCCGATGCCGAATGAGAGCACCCCGCCAAACCCGTTCCTGAGGTACTTCTTGGCGGCGGCGTGATAGGGGTGATTCGCCAGCCCGGGATAGCTCACCCAACTGACATGGCGATGCTGTTCCAACCACTTTGCCAGCTCGAGAGCGTTGTCGATTTGGCGCTGCACCCGCAACGACAGAGTCTCCAACCCCTGGAGGAAGAGGAAGCTGTTGAAGGGGGAGAGGGCGGCTCCAAAGTCGCGCAAACCCTCGACCCGGGCTCTGATGGCGAAAGCGATGTTGCCGAAGGGTCCCTCGGGATTGAACACGTCGGTGAAAACCAGCCCGTGGTATCCGGGGGCGGGCTCGGTGAAGATCGGAAACTTCCCATTTCTCCACTCGAAGCGGCCGGAGTCGACGATCACCCCTCCGATCGAGTTGCCGTGGCCTCCGATCCACTTGGTAGCGGAGTGGACGACGATGTCGGCGCCCCAATCGAGCGGGCGCGAGACATAGCCGGCCGCCCCAAAGGTGTTATCGACTACCAGCGGAACCCGGTTGCGATGTGCTACCGAGGCCAAAGCTTCGAAATCGGGAATGTTGTATTTGGGATTGCCGATGGTTTCGACGTAAAGCGCCCTCGTCCGCTCATCGATCAGCTTCTCGAACTCGGCAGGATCGTCCCCATCGACGAACCGAACGTCGAATCCCAGGCGGGGAAAGGCCACCTTGAACTGGTTGTAGGTCCCGCCGTAGAGATACGACGTCGAGACGATGTTGTCGCCGGCCTCGAGCAGCGTCGTGAACGCGAGCAACTGAGCGGCCTGGCCCGAGGAGGTTGCCACCGCCGCCAAGCCGCCTTCCAGCGCCGCCACCCGCTGTTCGAAGACATCTGTGGTTGGGTTCATGATGCGGGTGTAGATGTTCCCGAATTCCTGCAACCCGAAGAGCCGGGCGGCGTGGTCGCTGTCGTTGAAGGTGTAGCTGGTGGTCTGATAAATCGGCACCGCCCGGGCATTGGTTCCCGGGGCCGGTTGCTGGCCGGCGTGGACCTGGAGCGTTTCGAATCGGTAGGTCATGTCACTTCCCTTTCAGTCGAAGTCGAAGAATGGCACCGCCTGGCTTGCTCTCGGGGGTGGCGATGCGGGGGAGCGACAGACTGTCAGCAGTCGGCGCCCGGGCGATCCACCCGAGAGCATCGACAGCACATGCAGTCTGAGAACGACACGAGGCGGGGGAGTGTAGTTCGCGTTTTAGGCTCGCACCTCTTGGCGCATGAAGGCGACGTAAGCAACCGCGAAGAGCGCCGACGTCAAGGCGAGCAGTCCAACCACCTGGGGCCATACGACTGAAAGGCTTTGGGGGAGTGAGAGGTTGGAGACTATGGCTCGGTCGACCTGCTGCGCGGTCAGGAGGCCGGTCGCCCTTTCGGTGGGATCGAGAAGCACGGTTGAGGTCTCGCTGTAGAGGGTGTAGGGCGACAAGCGCGACAAGAGCAGTTCGGCCCTGATGCTCGATACCTGGTCTTCCGGGTTGGCAAGAACCGAGGCGGCCGCTCGGAAGATGAAGCTTCCAAACAGCGTCAGCACCAGCCAGATCCCGATCGCGATCATCGCCGAGGTGGCAGCTCGGGGGACCAGAATTGAGGTCAGGGTGGCGAGGGCCTGCCAGAAACCAACGTAGATGATGGCAACCGCCAACCAGACGATGAGCCGGACCACCTCTGTCGGCTCCGGAAACAGCCCCAGGCGGAAGATCCCAATGCCGGATACGAAGACCGTGAGCGCGGTCAGCATCAGGGCCACCACGGCCAGCCCTCCCACGAACTTCCCGAGGATGACCTCGTCGCGGTGAATTGGCTGGGCGAGGAGCCGGGGCAGGGTTCCTTGAGACCGCTCGCCGCTGATGGCGTCGAATCCAAACATGATGCCGAGGAGGGGCGCCAGGAAGCCAATGAAGACCACCAGCGGAAAGGGCACCGGGTCGGTGGTGACCGTGAAGAGCTTCAAGAACAGGGCCGGCACTCCGGCGGCGTCGACCGCCACCGATCGGATCCCGCCCGAGGCAGCAAACACCGCCCCCGCCGCCGCAACCGCGAGCACCGCGATGAGGACGAGGAAGCGCCCCGAGAGGAGGTGATCGGCGAACTCCTTTCGCGCCACAACCCGCCAGCCGCTACCAAATCCCTCGTTGGTACGGACAGCCGTTGCCTCACTCACGACTCTGATCATCCTGGTGGAAATAGCGCCGGTAGACCTCGTCGAGGTCGTCTGACGTTCGGCGGATGCCGTCGAGTTGCACGCCGCCATTGACGAGAGCCGAGACGAGCTTGTTCGTCGAGCCCCGATCGATTCGGGCGACGTAGGTGCCTCGGATTCGAGCGGATTCGAGCTTTTTGACAAAGCTCGCCTGCCCAAGGGCCGACCGCACCTTGTCGTCCGTCGATGGGGTGTTGAACTCCACTTCTTCGGGTCCGCCACCGCGGGAGGCGAGTTCGCTCGGCGCTCCTTGAGCGACGACCTTGCCACGAACGAAGATCGCTACCCGATCGCAGACTGCTTGCACCTGGTGGAGAAGGTGGCTCGAGAGCAAGACCGTGACGCCACGCTCGTCGGCCAGCCGCCTGATCATGCTCAGGATCTCAGCCACGCCCTCAGGATCGATGGCGGTCGTGGGCTCGTCAAGGATCAGGATGTCGGGGTCTTTCAACAGGGCATCGGCGATGCCGAGGCGCTGCTTCATTCCTCGGGAGTAGGTGCCAGCCTTCTGATCCCGAGCCTCGGCCAGGCCCACCTCGTCGAGCAACTCATCCACCCTTCCCCCGTTGTCCAGACGGTTGAGTTGGGCGGTGAAGGAGAGGTTTTCCCAGCCGGTCATGCCGTCGTAGAAGCCCACCGCATCCGGCAGGTACCCAACTCGGCGCTTGACCGTGAGTGGGTGACGGGAGGGATCGAGACCGAGAACCTCGATCGAGCCGGCAGTTGGTTCGACCAGGCCGAGAAGCATCAGGATGGTGGTGGTTTTCCCGGCGCCGTTCGGTCCCAGGAGCCCGAAGATCTCCCCGGCCTTGAGCTTGAGGTCGAGGTTGTCGACTACTCGAGCCTCGCCGTAATCCTTCGTCAAGCGATGCGCGACGACGGTGGTGGCGGTGGCCGCTTTATCCTGCGCCAAAGCTACCTCCGACCGAAGCGCCGGAAGACCCAGGCGAGGGCAGCCAACGTCAAAAGGATCAAGCCGATCCCTACCAGACCACCGAACGCCGAAGGACTCACGGTGCTCCGCACATCCATCGAAGCGTTGGCCTCATCGGTGTTGGCTCGGAAAGTGATCGAGTAATCACCGGCGATGGCTTCGGTCGAGGGGGTGATTGTGGCAGTCACCTGGGCGAAGTCACCCGCCGGAACAGTGGTGATGTTCTCGGTATCGAATGTCACTTCCCAACCGGCCGGAGGAGTGGCGGTGAGGGCCACGTTGGCGAGATCACCCGAGCCTGTGTTCAGGACTACGAGCGGGAATTGGGTCGGGCTACCGGCGGTGACGTCGGCGTTGAGCCTCTGATCAGGGGTCGTCAACTCCATCGAGAAGCTGCCCGTGATTTCGACCTGGAGGGCGGCTTCGGAATCGACCCCGCCACCGCGAGCAGTGACTCGGAGGTCATAGACCCCCGCTTCCACCGTGCTCGGAGGCGTGGCGGTGACCGTCACCCGGCCGGTGGATCCGCTTTCGACCGTGATTGAAGAGGCTTGAGAAGCAGCTTGAGGCCTGGCATCGACCGTCCAACCGATGGGTCCTTCGGCGGCGAGCTCGAGCTGGACCTCTGAGGGAGTGTCATTCCTGACATCTATGTTGAACGTGAAAGTCGAGCTGGCCGGGCCCCGCAGTCCGGGGAATTCTGGGGTGAGGGTGACCGAGCCGCCGGCTCCCCCCTGCACGGTCACCATGACCGGAAGGGAGGTCGTGGCGCCGCCGCCGCTGGCGTTGACGGTCATTGGATAATCACCGTCGGCAGTTCCAGTGGGAACGATGACGTCGAGGCGAAGCTCGGGCGCTAGTTCAGGGCCAACCGTCACCTGGTTGATCACGAAGCCACCACCGCGGAAAGTGGCGGTCCACCCCTCAGGAACGCCATCGACGGCCAGATTGACTGCCGCCGTCGAATCTGCCGCAAGTGTGAGGTCGAAGCCCGCCGTGTCACCCGGTTCGACGGTGAGGCCAGGGTAAGGGGTGCTGAGCGAAAAGCCTGTGGTCTGAGCTGCGGCTGGGCTCGACACTGCAACCAGGAGCAGGAGAGCCAATACCACTCGGGCTGGCGCGGCTGATACCAACTTTCGCATACCTTTTGAATCCTCCAAATGAGCTGTCAGCGCGGCCGTCATGCGGCCGTGCGAGCTATCGATGGTATACGAGGCCCCTAAAAGGGTCGTAAACGTCGACGTTTTGGCGCGGTTCCTTGCCCCGATTCGTAAGGTTCAAGGCCGATTTTGCCGATGAAGCCGGAGTGGTTGCGGCTAAATCGACTGCCCCCTGGGGTCCTCCCAGCCCTGCCCTGGGCGTGGCCATCGGCGGTTCCTTTCACGGGGCCCGCGCCCTCAGTGGGCTAATTGCCGCCTGTGGTTTTGGACTGCTCGCTTTTACCTGGGGGTGGTGGGAGGGTTGGCAGCTCTCCCTGTTCTCTTTGGCGGTCGCGACTCATGGGTTGCACCGAAAGAACCGTCCCGAGAAATCGCTGGTCATCTCTCTGGCAGTCGATCTGTTTTGGTTGGCGGCGATCTTCCTCGCCGGCGAGCCGCCGGTCTGGGCCTTCATCCCCGGCCTGTGCTACATCGTGGTCGCCGGGGTGCTGGCCCTCGACGGCTGGCGGGCGGGGGTTCTGGTCGTGTCCGCCATGTCGCTTTTCGCAGCTGCCGCTTTCATGGCTGTCCTCTACCCCTCGGCCGCCTGGTCCCTGCCACGCCAGTGGGTCCTGGCAGCGCTGGCATTGGCGATCCACCTGCCGACCATGGCCTGGCTCATCTCCTCGTCGACCCGTCTACTTCGCTCTCGCCAGCAACTCTCCGAAAGTCTGATCGAGAAAGAGGGTCGGCTTCGGGTCGTCACCGACAATGCGAGCGACGGCATCGTCGCTTTTGACGAGGAAGGGCGAATCGCTTTCGCCAACCGCACTCTCGATCCGATTCTCGGATTTCGGCCCACGGACGTGATCGGCTCCTGCATCGATCGACTCCTTCCGACCCTCGATCGAGGGTCCATCAAGGCTTCTCGGGAAACAATCAACCTCTCCCTGCTGGGGCTACACCGCTTGGGCCACGAGGTGGCGCTCGAAGTCACAATTGGACGAACCCGAGAGAAAGGCGCACCGCTCTACGTTGCCGTGATGAGGGACGTCTCCGACAAGAGGGCCGTCATTCAGCGCATCGAATTTCAGGCCGCGCTCTTGGACCAGGTCCGGACCATGGTGGTGGCGGCCAATCTCGATGGGCGCTTGATCTATGTCAACGCCAACGCGGTCGCGGCCCTGGGGATTCGACCCGAGCAGTTGCGCCGGGCCCACTTGCTGGATTTGGTTACTGACGAGGCGCGGGAGGCATTGCTCGGCATCGACGTTCCCTTGGAGGGGACCTGGCGGGGAGAGACGGTGCTGCAGGGAGTGGATGGCGCCGAAGTGCCAGCGCTCGCCACCATCACTCGCATCCGGGATGCCCAGGGAGTTCCTATCGGCTTAGGCGCGATCGCGGTCGACATCACGGAGCGAAAGCGCACCGAGGAAAAGCTGGCTGCTCTCCTCGCCTCCAAGGACGAATTCGTCACCTCCGTTTCTCATGAGCTGCGGACGCCACTGACAGTCATCGTCGGAATGGCCCAGGAGCTGCGGTCCTCCTTCGACGAGTTCAGTGGTGATGTTGCCCGTGACCTGATCGGAGTCATCGCCGACCAAGCAAGCGATCTCGCCAATATCGTCCAAGACCTGCTCGTGATCGGCAGATCGGACGGCGGTGGGTCACTTGTCATCAACCGGGAGTCGATCGCCATCGACGAGGAGCTGAAGGCATGCCTCAAGCTTTACCTCCCGTCCGAACGCGAGATCGAGCTCAAGCTCGATTCGAGCCAGCCGGTGGTGGCCGACGCGCTTCGACTCCGACAGGTCCTCCGCAACCTCCTCACCAATGCCGTCCGTTATGGCGGTCCCAACCTCAAAGCGATTGTGAAGCAGAACTCTCTGTTCACCACCTTCTCTCTGTGTGACGACGGCACCGGAGTGCCGCCCGAGGACGTCAATGAGATCTTTCAGCCCTACGTCCGCTCAAGGTCGGGGCCGGCCCTGCCGGGCTCGATGGGCTTGGGTCTGGCGGTGGCTCGGAAACTCACCCAGCTAATGGGCGGTGACCTGGTGTACGAACGTCGAGGGGAATGGTCGGTATTCGAGATGACGTTGCCGACCGCCCTCACCGAGACGAACCGTGCTCACCTTCGGGCCGTGGAGAGTGCAGTCAGCTAGCTTCGGGCTATGCGGGTTCAAACAGGCCAACTCGTTGCTCTGGGGTACGGTCGCTACGTTCGCTCCGACGATGTGATCGCCGTGGAGCCGATCACCGAAGGACGAGGTCCCGGTCGCAGGTCACTGGTGTGGGTACGGGGTATCTCGGACCCGTTGGTCGCCTCGCGTAGCGAGGGATCGGTGGTCGACGATCTGGTTACCCCTGCCGAAGAAGCGGCTCGGATGAACGCCCAGAGGTCGGTCTTGAGGAAGATGATCCGTGCTCTCGATTCGGTCTCTCCCGGGGTGAAGCGGGTATTGGCCGAAGAGACCCGAGCCGATATCGATGACCTGGTGGCGGAGGGAAATCGAGTCCTCGGCTAAAAGGTGGGGATTAGAAGAGCCAGGGAAGCTTTGTGTTCCACACCGGCGACGGCGCCAGCGCTCGGAGTGAGGTGCGTAAGACCTTCACCATCTCGAGGCGGGTGACTGCTCCCCAAGGATCGTTGAGGGATCCGGTGAAGTCGCCGAATTGGCGGGTCTGGGATGGCGAAAACGCCAGGGCGGGCGCCAGCATCGCTGCAAGTTGCTGTCGCGAGACGAGCGCGGTCGGACAAAACGCATCCGGTCCACAAAGTTGTGCGTAGCCAGCGGCAGCGAGGGCGTTGATGTTGGCCTCGTGGGGTGATCCGGCATCGTCGGAGAAGAAGTCCCGCTCCGAGGGAGCAAGCTCGAGGGCCCGGACGAGGAACGTGGCCGCCTGTTCGCGGCTTACCCATTGGTTGGGGCAGAAATGGCGCTCGGTGCAACCGCTCACGATTCCTCGGTCCGCGAGCCATTCGACGTCGGACTGGACAGCAAGTTGATCGTCGTCGGCGAAACGCCCGGAGTAGGGAGTGAACGCCAGGGGGCCGGGCTGAAACCACTTGTGCAGAGGCCAGACGTGGGTTGTAGAGGGCAGGTTCATACCTTCCAGCCAGCCGGTTGCCAGGTTGGAGCCGTCCCACACTTTCCAGTCGGTTTCCTTGTTGAAGTTGAAGTAGACGAGCCCGACGACATTCGGATCCCAGGCGGCAGCGTTGAAGAGATCTCGCAACCAGGCGTCACGATCGCCGCCGGCGCTGGAGCTGCCCACCTGGCTGATGAGAAAGGGCTTGTAGGGAGCGAAGCTTCGTAGCTCGTCGAGGACCGCCAGACCCGAGTCCCAGATCCCGGTCCAGCGGCTTACCGCCGCTCCGAAGTTGTAAACCGAGATCCCCACGAAATCGACGACGTCTTCTCCGGGGTAGTAGTCAGCAGTTCGAAATGGCTCCACCGACCAGGCATTGGGAGCGAACACCCAGCGCACCTTG
>DATEDN010000084.1:0-2049 GCA_035281645.1 Acidimicrobiia bacterium
CGGGGACGTAGCTCAGCCCGGCAGAGCGCCTGCTTTGCAAGCAGGAAGTCGTGGGTTCAAGTCCCATCGTCTCCACGAGCGGAATCCGAATGCAATTTCATGCGTTTTCCGCAGTACAGAACCTTAAGGTTTCGATAAGGAGCGTGGTCAGTGATGGCTAGTGCAGTGATCGTCGATGCGGTCCGGACCCCGGTCGCCAGGCGCAACGGCAAATTCAAGGACATTCACCCCGTCGACCTGGCCTCGATTCCACTCAAAGCCCTGATCGAGCGCAACAACCTCGACCCATCCCTGGTCGAGGACGTGATCATGGGATGCGTCTCCCAAACCGGTGAGCAGAGCCTCAACATCGGGCGTAACGCCGCTCTGGCTGCTGGCTTTCCGGAAGAAGTGGTGGGGACCACGATCGATCGCCAGTGCGGTTCTTCCCAGCAATCGGCTCACTTCGCCGCCCAAGGCGTCATCGCCGGCGCCTACGACGTCGTGATCGCGGCCGGGATCGAGTCGATGACCCGGATCCCCATGGGGGTGACTGCCCAACAAGGGCCGGGGATGCCATTCGGACCGCTCATGCTCGAGCGCTACAGCCACGGTCTCATCCCTCAGGGGCTCTCCGCCGAGATGATCAACGAGAAGTGGGGCCTTGATCGGGCGACTCTCGATCACATCGGCTTCGAGTCCCACCAGCGGGCCGCCCGGGCCACCGAGGAAGAAAGATTCGAGAGCCAGATCGTGCCCGTGACCGTCAAGGGCGAGGGTGGATTGGAAGTAGTGACCCGCGATGAAGGGATTCGTTGGGACACTTCTCTTGAGAAGCTCGCTTCCCTACAGCCAGCCTTCAAAGTCGACGGATGTGTCACGGCCGGCAACTCTTCACAGATCTCCGACGGGGCCGCGGCGGTGCTAGTGATGAGCGAGGAGAAGGCGAAGTCCCTCGGCCTCAAGCCCAAGGCGCGCTTCGTGTCCTTCGCCCTCGCCGGGGTTGATCCGGTGATCATGTTGACCGGCCCCATCCCCGCTACCTCGAAGGTGTTGGATCGGGCCGGTCTGTCAATCGACGAGATCGGCCTCATTGAAGTCAACGAGGCCTTTGCTTCGGTGGTGGCGGCCTGGCGGATCGAGCACGGCGGCGCTGACCCCGATGCTCTCTGGGCCCGGACCAACGTCAATGGAGGAGCCATTGCACTTGGTCACCCCTTGGGGGCTTCCGGAGCGCGGCTGATGACCACGCTCCTCTATGAGATGGAGCGGACCGGAACTCGCTACGGCCTTCAGACGATGTGCGAAGGCGGTGGCATGGCCAACGCCACCATTCTCGAATTGATCTGAGCCCCGGTGGGAATCGTCCGCCTGCTCCTGGCCATTGGCCTTGGAGTCCTGATTTGGTACGTGGCGATGTACTTCATTCGGATCCTGAGCACCCCGCCACCCGAGGTTGATCCCGAAGATGTGATCGAGGCGGACCAGGACTACCGCTGTTCGGTGTGCGGCGCCGAGCTCACGTTGAAGTACGTCAATGCCGCCGAGTTCTCGGCCCCGCGCCACTGCCGCGAGGACATGGTTCCGGTCTGGCGCAGCTAGCGTCTGCGGGCATGCCCGAGTCGAAGAAACGCAAGACCAAGCGAGGTCCGAGCCCCGTCGCCGCCGCCACCGCGGCCGCCTCCAAGGCTAAGTCGAAAGAGCCTAGCCCTACCTGGTATGTGGTTTTGATGTCGGGTCTGATGGGCCTCGGAGTGCTGGCGGTGCTGGCCCGCTTCATTTTCAATTGGAACCAGTTCTGGCTTATCGGCGGACTCGTCGCCATCGCCGTCGGGTTCCTGATGACTACCAACTTCCGCTAGGACCCCGCGGTGTCAAACCGGGTCCTCGTTCTCGACAACTACGACTCGTTCACCTACAACCTGGTCCAGTATCTGGGAGAGCTCGGGGCTGACCCGGTGGTGATCCGCAACGACATTTTCAAACCCGGAGAAGCAGAAGAAGAGATCGACTTCCAACGCTTGGTTATCTCGCCCGGGCCAGGCATCCCCGAAGACGCCGGATACTCCG
>DATEDN010000085.1:0-56671 GCA_035281645.1 Acidimicrobiia bacterium
TCGAAACCGCTCGATTCCCTCAGCGCCCCGTTGCCCAAGAGCTTCCAGGCCCAGCTGTCTCTCGACATCTAGTTGGAGTTCGACTCCCCGCAAGAGGGCGGCCCGATCGCTCCGGAGGGTGACTTGAGGGTGAGCTGCGATTGATTCAGCCAGGGCGATGCTGGCTCCGAGAGCCTTTCCGGTCGGAACCATCCGGTTGACGAGCCCGATCGCCAGGGCTTCCTGTGCATCGACCTCGCGCCCGGTTAGGACCAGATCGAGGGCCCGGCCCCGGCCGATGACCAGCGGCAGCCGTTGGGTTCCCCCGTCGATCAGGGGTACTCCGAACCGGCGCTCGAAGCAGCCGAAAGTGGCCGCTTCCGAGGCGACCCGAAGGTCGCACCAGAGTGCCATCTCCAGGCCGCCGGCGACGCAATAGCCTTCGATGGCGGCGATGGTGGGCTTGCCGACGGTGGTGCGGGTGAACCCGAGATAGCCGTCGGGATGGTCGATGAGGTCGAAGGCTTTGAGATCGCCTCCGGCGGAGAAGTGGCCTCCTTCGCCGTAGAGGATTCCGACTTGGGCGCTCTCATCGGAGTCGAATCGCTGCCAACAGGACCGCAACGACTCGGCTGCAGCCAAATCGATGGCGTTCCGCCGCTCGGGCCGGTCGATGGTGATGATCGCCACCGACCCTTCCCGCCGGTACGACACCGTCATGATGCGAACCCAGGGTTCGGAGGGCGGTTCTGCCTATCTACCAGCCCAGAGAACGTCGTGATTCGTTACTTCTTCTTGTGGCGATTGGCCTTGAGACGCTTGCGGTACTTGTGCTTGGACATTTTCTTGCGTCTCTTTTTGATCAATGAACCCATGGAGCCTCAAACGTGATTGATTAGAACAGAACTAGCTTGGCCGCCCCAGGCGCCGCCCGTCAAAACAACAGGCACCTGGGTTGTTACTCGTAGCCAGTAGCGGCCACTTTCAACTCCAGCACCCTGCCACCGGCGATGGCTGATTCGAGGGCCCGCGCCACTCTCACAACGTTTGCTGGATCGACCAACGCTACCACCGCCGGCCCTGAACCGGACCAGGATGCGTGGGCGGCGCCGGCGGCACGAGCCGCAGCCACTGCCTCTCCAGCCTCAGGCCGGAGCGAATTGCGCGGAGTCTCATGCATCTCATCGCCGGCGGAGGCCGCCAATAGTCGTTCATCCCCGCTGATCAATCCTCCCACTAAAGCCGCCAGTCGGCTCAGGGTTCGCACCACCGTCGCTCGTTCCAAACGATCCGGCAACGCCGCCCGGGCTTCATTGGTGGGAAGCGTCGAGTCTGGGACCGCCACCAGCGGAATTAGGGACGGATGCAAGGGGAGCCGCAGGACCGACCCGTCGTAAGCACACAACACGAGACCTCCGTAGACGGAGGCGGCGGCGTTATCGGGATGGTCTTCCATCGCCGCCACTAGGTCGAAGACTTGGCGATCTTCCGGTTCCTCGCCATGCGCCCGCCACGCAGCAACGGCGCCAGCGGTGGCGGCGGCGGCCGACGAACCGAGGCCCTTGCCGATCGGTATCTGGTTGTCGACGGTCAACCGCAAGGGACGCTCTATGCCGACCGCTCGCTGCGCCGCCATCAAGACCGCATCCGCTGAGCCGCCGGGGCGCTCCTCGCCGACGTGCTCGATCTCCCATCGGTCCGCGGGGATCGCTCGCACCCGACACCGCAGGTCGAGCGCCAGCGCCAATACGTCGAAGCCCGGCCCGAGATTGGCCGAGGAGGCGGGGGCGGAGGCATCTGCCACCTCCGGAGGGTATGGCGAGGAGCTACTCAAATGCTCAGAAACCGAACCTCGTCCTTTTGCACCTCGCCACCGATATGGGTATGGGAGGGGTCCCAACGCAACTGGATGATTGACGGGTGGCCCATCTCGGCACCCTGCTCGATGACGAGCTCGCCTTCCGCGCTGCCCTGACTGCGAAGGTAGGAAGCGAGCGCCACCGCCGCGCTACCGGTGGCGGGGTCCTCGGGAATTCCGGCGCCGGGGATGAAGAACCGAGCCCTCACTCTGTCGGGCTCCGACCGAGCCCACAGGTAGATGGAGTCGAAGCCGGCGGCGTCAGTCGGAACTGAGGCCGCACTCACCTCGGCGGGAGTCTCTACTTCCACCAAGAGATACCGAAGTGGCATCTCTACCACCACTGTGTCCTTTGCATTCACCCAGCCGCCTAGCCCAGCCTCCACCTTGCTCACCGGTTGACCGCCCGCGGCTTTGATCCAGGTGGTATCGCCCGCCGACGATATGTCAACGGTGCCGACTGGGCACTCGATCGCCCCTGGATCCTGTGGCCCCAGATTTAACAAGAGCCAAGCGGCCCCGACCAAGGGGTGTCCGGCAAAGGGCAGCTCACTGCTCGGGGTAAAAATTCGGGCGTAGGGCCGGGGCTCGTCAAACCAGCGAAGAAAGACGGTCTCCGAAAATCCGAGCTCGGTGGCGATGCGCTGCATCTTGTCGTCATCGAGGCCGAGGATGTCCGTCACCACGCCCAAGGAATTGCCGCCTTCGCCTTGGCGGGTGAAGACTCGGAGGACGTAGCAGTGACGGGGCACAGGTTGGTTTTACCAGGCCGGTACGGTTCAATTGAACCCGGTGAGAGACATTCTCGGACTCGACAGCTTGGTGGCCGAAATGGTTACCGGACTGGGTCTGGCTTTGATCGTCGGAAACCTATTGGCCTGGCGCAAGCATCGAGCGGGCGGGACTCCGGCCGGGGTGTCGGGCACCTATCGGCCCGGTCGGGTCCGGTTTCTGCTCGTGGTGGGAGTCCTGATGACGATCTGGGGTCTGAGCTCGCTTCTTGCGTAGAAATGGGCACATTTATGTGCCCATTTCTACGCAAGAATGAATTGGTAACCTCCTGGCCCCCGCGGATGTAGTTCAACGGCAGAACACGGGCTTCCCAAGCCTGAAGTGGGGGTTCGATTCCCCTCATCCGCTCAATGATTCTTTCCGACATCGATCTGGAGAAAGAAATCGCTTCGGGTCGGCTGGTGATCGAGCCACTCGGTGCTAACGCCATTCAACCCTCATCGGTCGATCTCAGGGTTGGGAATCAGTTTCGAGTCTTCAACAACAGCCGATATCCGTACATCGACGTCCGCCAGCCGATGGAAGACCTCACCGAACTGGTTGCCACCGAAGGAGACGAGCCCTTCATCCTCCATCCGGGGGAATTCGTTCTTGGCACCACCATCGAGCGGGTGCAGCTTCCCAACGACCTTGTCGGGAGACTTGAAGGCAAGAGCTCCCTGGGACGTCTCGGGCTCTTGATTCACAGCACCGCCGGCTTCGTCGATGCTGGCTATCGGGGCTATCTGACGCTGGAACTGTCGAACGTGGCCAACCTCCCGATAACCCTCTATTCAGGGATGAAGATCGGGCAAATCAGTTTTTTTCGACTCTCGACAGCGGCGCGCTCCCCCTATGGGACCGCCGGCCTGCAATCGAAGTACCTCGAACAGGTGGGGCCGACGCCCTCGCGCTATTGGGAGAACTTCGAGTCGAGTTCGGAGTAAGCGCGGGCCAGTGCCTCCCGCGCCGGCTCCTCGGGATAGGGAGAGTCGCCCAAATCGATCTCCTCTACGGCAAGCCCAGCCTCCCTGCCGTCCCGAGCCGCTCGGGCGACCCAGGCGAGGTCGAAACGCGCCACCACCAAGTGCTCGGAATCGACGGGTGCGCCGTGGCCAGGGACGATCACTTCGTTGGCAGCCTCGGCGAGACGCCCTACCGTTTCCACCCAGGCGATCGGAAATGAATCACCGAACGAGGGCGGGCTCCCCTCTTCCACCAAATCCCCCGCAAAAGTGACTTCCCCGACGTGGAGCACAGCGTCGTTGTCGGTGTGCCCACGCCCGTAGTAAACGAGGTTGACCGTACGGTTGCCGAGATCGATGGTGGCGCTTTCTTCGAATAGCTCGGTGGGCGGCGTGATGACCACCTCTCGATAGGACTCCTCGCCGGGATAGCTCTCGCTGATTTCCTTCTTGGTGGCCTCCCCTGATTCGAGCAGGGTTTCAGCGCAACGTCGATGGCCCCAGATACGAGTGTTTGCGAAACGCTGATTGCCAAAGGTGTGGTCCCAGTGATGATGGGTGTTGAAGAGCCATCCGATCGGCTGCTTTGTCACTGAGCGCAACTCGCCTAGCAACTCGTCGGCTTCCCGGGGATTGGTCCGGGAGTCGATCACCAGGGCTTGTTCCGCCCCGAGGACCAATCCGACGTTGTGATCGAAGGGATGGTCGTATCGACGGACGAAGATGCCGTCCGAGAGCTGGCGCCAGGTCATGGGCCGAACTTAACCGGCCCACCATCAGAGGCAAGCGGACTAGTTCTTAGGTGCTGAGTACTTCTGATTCTCCATCGACCGGCGCTATCGCCGATAAACAAGAAGACAACTGAATCTCCTGGCGAAGACCGAGACTCTCCCCCTCCAAGAGAATCTTCCAATCCTCCATCGGACGGAGCCAGGGACCGAAAAGCGGCTCCGCCACATCGACGGGCCGCTTTTCATTTCCCTCCCTAACAACCGCCCCCTCCGGAGGTCTCAGCCGAGATCGCGGCCGATGTCGGTGAAGCGTGTGTAGTTGGCCTGGAATGTCATTTTCACCGTGCCCGTCTCCCCCGAACGATGTTTTGCCACGTGCACCTCGGCCACCCCTTTCTGATCGGTGTCCTTGCGGTAGTACTCGTCGCGATATATGAACATGACGATGTCGGCGTCCTGTTCGAGCGCTCCCGATTCCCTCAGGTCGGAAAGGCGGGGTCGTTTCTCTTCCCTCTGTTCGGAGGAACGGTTGAGCTGTGACACCCCGATGATGGGAACCCCGAGTTCGATGGCCAAGTTCTTCAAACCCCGGGAGATCTCTGCGATCTCCTGTTGGCGGTTCTCACGGGAGTTTCCCTGCATCAGTTGCAGGTAGTCGACGACCACCAGGTCAAGGTTGTGCGATCTCTCGACCCGGCGGCACTTCGCCCTGATGTCGGTGACGTTCACAATGGAGGAGTCGTCGACGAAAATCGGGGCGCGGAACATCTTGTTGGCGGCGTTGGTGACGCGTTCCCACCCACGATCGTCGAGCGCACCCGTTCGAAGCTGGCGGGAGTCGACGCCGCCTACCGAGCACAGCATGCGCTGCACGATCTCCTCCTTGGACATCTCCAGGCTGAAGATCGCCACGGTCTTCCCCTTCATGGCGACATTGCTGGCCATATTCAGCGCCAGAGTGCTTTTGCCCATGCTGGGGCGAGCGGCGACGACGACGAAATTGGCCGGATGGAAGCCCCCCACCAGCTTGTCGAGATCGCGGAATCCGGTTGCCAGTCCCGTGACGGGATCGGACCCGTCGAGCTCGGAGACCTTCCCCAACACCTCGCCGAAAAGCGGGCCAATGAACACCATGCCTTTGGCTGCACGCTTCTCCGCCACCGAGAAGACGTGCTGTTCTGCCCGATCGAGGACTGTCGCGATCTCATCTTCGGTGTGAAAGGCGAGCTCTGATACCACCGAGCCGGCCTTGATCAATGACCGCCGCAACCCGTGCTCTTCGACGATGGCGGCGTAATAACCGATATTCGACACTCCCGGCACCATGTCGATGAGGCCGGTGAGATAGCCGATGCCGCCGACTTTGTCGAGGTACTCGCGTCGACGCAACTCCTCAGAGACGGTCACCGCATCGAGCGGCTCGTTGCTGTTGTAGAGGGCGAGAATCGCCTCGAAGATCGACTGATGGGCGGGGACGTAGAAATCCTCAGGAACGAGCACGTCCATAACGTCGTGCGCCGCTTCCGACGAAAGCAGAATCCCACCAAGGACCGACACCTCGGCCTCGCGCGAGTGGGGAGGTACCCGAGTTGCAGCTCGCGGGCGCTCTGTCAGCGTCGTCATCGCCATGCAATCTGGCAGGCGACTGTGACAGAAATCGCTACTTCAAGAGCGAGATTTACCGCTCTCGCAAATCCACATACCTTTCCACGGAGATATCCACCGATTCAGGCCGGAATGACGTCGATGGTCACCGGTACCGCAATCTCGGGATGGAAGCGAACGGTGATCTGGTGGAGTCCGATCGCTTTGATCGGCTCGGCCAGTTCGACGTGCTTTCGTTCGATTTGAAGACCGGTGAATTTGCGAATCCCTTCGACGACATCGGCGACCCCCACCGATCCATAAAGACGGCCTTCATCACCTGCCTGCGCCGCCAGCACCACTCTGGTGCCGCCCAGCTGGGAGGCAAGGTCCTCGGCTTCTTGACGCAGTTTTTTCTCGGCCGCTCCCCGGGCCGCGGCTGCCTGCTCCGCAGCGGCAATGGAAGCGGGCGTGGCCTTGGTGGCGAGCTTGTTCGGAAGGAGGTAGTTGCGGGCATAGCCGTCGGACACCTCGACGACATCTCCGCGCTCGCCCAGCGTGCTGACATCGGCGTTGAGCACCAGCTTCATCAGCGCCCCATGTATCCGAGCAAGGCCATCTCCCGGGCGTTCTTGATGGCAACGGCCACCTCTCGCTGGTGGCGAGGGCAATTGCCGTTGACCCGACGGGAGCGGATCTTGGCCCGATCCGAGAGGTACTTGCGCAAGAGCGATACGTCCTTCCAGTCGACGTAGTCAACTTTCTCCTGGCAGAAGTAACAGATCTTCTTCTTCATCCGCCGGAACTGACCTTCCGGCCGGCGCTTCTTTTGTTTGCGATCGAGGTTCGTGGCCCGAGCCATTACGTGTTTCCTTTCAAGTCCGAACTAAAACGGGGCCTCGTCGGGGCCGTAGTCGTCACGGGCGACGGGTCCTGGTGGGACCGAGCTCCCCTGCGGGGCAAATTCCCCGCCGGATTTAGCGGTCTTGTTGACGGTGGCGGTTGCCCACCGCAGGCTGGGACCGATTTCGTCGATCTGCAGCTCGACCACCGACCGCTTCTCGCCCTGCTCCGTCTCCCACGAGCGCTGCTCGAGACGACCCGTGACTATCACCCGGGCACCCTTCTGGAGCGACTCGGAGACGTTCTCGGCGTGCTCGCGCCAGACGGTGCCCCCAAAGAAGCTGGTCTCCTCCTGCCATTCGTTGTTTTGATCTCGCCAGCGACGATTGACGGCCAGGCGGATCTTGACCATCGGCACCCCCGAGGGCGTGAACCGCATCTCGGGGTCCTCGACCAGATTCCCCACCAGCACAACGTTGTTCAACGACATGGAATTCCTCCTTGGATCGATAACCCGACTATGGGGGTCGGGGGGGACAAATCAAGGCCCTCGTTCACTGCTTGACCCCGGCTGGCTGGATGATCTTGTGCCGGACCACCTCGTCTTGGAGCGTGAGCATCCGATGGAGATCGTTGATTGCCGGCGGCTCGGCCTGGAAAGTCAGAACCGAGTAGTAACCGTCGTGAAGGTGGTCGATTTCGTAGGCAAACCTTCGTTTGCCCCATAGGTCTCGGCCACTGACCGTGGCCCCCCGCTCGGTGAGGAAGGTGGCGATGCCGTCAACCCGGCTCTCAACATCATCCTCACCCAAATCGGGGCGATGGATAGTCATCACCTCGTAGGTGCGCATATTTTCCTCCTGTGGACATCCGGCTTGCGGAAGGCTCCGATCTGCCCATGCGGGAGTTGGCGGAGCAGGGTGTGTGAAGCAGTCAGCCTGCCTCTGAGAGCGAGAGTTTACCCACCGACTCGATGCTTCCCGCCGGGGCCTCGAGGACCCAGCGAAAGAGACCGTCGGCGACGAAAACCGGACAAGGCTCAGCTGAGCAGGGTCCGAGCGACGTCTGATCTATGAGCTCTCCCTCGCCGTTGAAGAAGAACAGATCGAGAGGGATCAGGGTGTCCTTCATGAAGAATCCGGTGGTAGTCGGTTGCTCCCAGGCAAACAGCATGCCGTCAAAGTCCCCGAGATCCTCCACACGCATGAGACCGCGCTGCCGTTCGTCTTCTTCGTCAGCCATGGCAACTGTTAGCGCTATCTGGCCGACGAGAACCTCGACCGCTTCCCAGCCCGCGAGATCGCCGACGGCAAATGTCGTGGCTGGCATCACCGGAGCGGACGTGGTGCCGGCCGCCAACGTGTCGGCTGACATCGGGGCAGCGGCCGTCGTGATAGTCGGATTCGTAGGTGACACCACCGGCGACGAGCATCCCAGGACCAGGACGAGCAAGCACCAAATCATTCTGTGGGCCCACAGATAGGCAGGGCCTATCTGTGAACCCTTGGTTCGCACTAATCCTGTAATGCTTGGGCGACTTCGTCGGAGAGGTGGTAGCTCTCGTCCTCGTTGGGGAAGCTTCCGTTTTCCACTGCCCGCCGGAAGGCGTCGATCCCGGCTACGGCTGCCGCGTGGAGGTCGGCGAAGCGCCGCACGAACTTGGGGCTGCGACCGTAAGAGAGTCCGAGGACGTCGTGAAAAACAAGCACCTGCCCATCGGTCCCCGGACCGGCGCCGATCCCGATCGTGGGGGCAGAGATCTCCTTGGTGATGATGTCGGCTACCGCACTTGGTATCCCTTCCAGCACCAGAGCGAAGATTCCCGCTTGGTCGAGAGCCTGACTGTCCTTGATGAGATCGCGGGCATCTTCGACCATTTTGCCCTGCACCCGATAGCCCCCCATGGCGTGGACCGATTGCGGGGTGAGCCCGATATGACCCATTACCGGGATCTCGGTCTCGACGAGCGCTTTGATCATCGGCAATCGCTTGCGCCCCCCTTCCAATTTGACTGCCTCGGCCCCTCCATCGCGTATCAAGCGACCGGCATTCTTGATGGTTGCCTCCTCCGAGAGGTGATAGGTCAACCAAGGCATGTCGCCAATCACGAGCGGGCGCGGTTTGGCACGGGCGACTGCGGCAGTGTGGAGGACCATCGTGTCGAGATCGATGGAGATCGTGGTGGGATATCCGTGGACGACGTTCGCCACGGAATCACCCACCAAGATCATGTCCATGCCGCCTTCGTCGGCAATCCGAGCCGATGAGTAGTCATAAGCGGTGACCATCGTGATGGGGGGGCCGCCCTTGCGGGCACGAATCATCGGGGCCGTGATTTTGGACACGCGCTCAGCGTCGGGCGTGGTCTCTTCGTTGGCCACAAGCCGCTCCTCTCTCCCCTCCTCGACGGTAGGGGGAACTCAAGCGTTAAATCGGATCGGAAAGTCCCTCGGCCGCCGCGTCAGGGGTCGCCCGTGGAGCAACCATCCTACCGGTGCCTACGGGCAGCGGACGTGTGGCGAGAACGTAGATGGTGATCAGATAGATCACAACGATGACTGCCGGAATCACTGGAAGCGGCTGTCGGGAAAGACGAACCAGGCGAAAAGTTACCAAGGCGGTGCGTGCGAAGGCGTGGAACATCCCCACCCAGCGCCGGATGATCCAGGAGAACGGAAGCCACATCAGCACCTCTTTAGGCGCCGGGGCGATCGCAGGGGAATTCGGCCCGCGGCCAGCGCTCCACATTTCCGTTCTCGAAATGGATGTACAGGTAGTCCTCGCGGGTAACCGGATCGAAATAGATCTCGCGATCCCGAAAGCTGAATCCTTGGGCTACCACCCCCTCGGGAACCTCGGTGGTCACCTCGAATGAAAGCGACTCCCCGGCTGTGTTGGTCAATGGGCCTAGCACTCCTTCGGGATCACGGGCATACATGTCACCGAAGAAAACGATGAACTGAACGTCTTCGTGACCGCATTCCTTGAACCCCTGATACTGGATGAGCTGACTCCCTTCCAGGCGCTGGCCGCTTTCGTCGAGCCAAGGCCCGGTCTGGGCCATCGAGCAGCCACCCAAAGCCAGGGCCAGAAGGAGGAGGCCCAGGCGTTTCAAGCCGCCGGGGCCCGATTGGCCGCCCGGCGGACGAAGGCCATGTCGGCGCGGTGCTCGACAGCGTCACCCGGCGTCTCCACGATCACCGGGGCGCCGGCCAGGGCGACAACTTCGGCCAAGAGGTCTGTCGGCATTTTCCCGTGCCCGAGGTTGGCGTGACGATCGCGACGAGAATCGAAGGGGTCGCGGGAGTCGTTGCAATGAACGAGGTCGATGCGGCCGGTGCCTTCGAGCACCCGGCCCACGAGTTCGGAGCCGGGCTCGCCCCCCGCCCAGGCGTGGCAAGTGTCGAGGACGAAACCAGGGCCGAGGTCGCCGATTACCTCCCACAGGCGAGCAATCGATTCGACCCGCCGACAAACGGCGTTTTCACCGCCGGCCGTGTTCTCTATGAGCACCGGGATTTCCGTGTCCAGTTCCAGCAGCGCCTTTCGCCATCGGGAATATGCGTCCGACAACTGCCCCTCGCCCGAGACGTGACCTCCATGCACGACGACTGCGACGGCGCCAACCTCCACCGCGGCTTCGCATGTCTCACTCAATATCCGGCGGGAGGGAATCCTGATGCGAGAAGCTTCGGCCACGACATTGATCAAGTAGGGAGCGTGGACGTAGAGCGGCAGGGTCTGGCGGCGAAGCTCTTCCGCACGGGGATGCGGGGCGGGCTTTTTCCAGCTTTGCGGATCGCTCAAGAAGATTTGAACGATGTCGGCGTCGCGAGATCGCGCCTCATCCAGCGGATCCCGGCGATCGACGTGAGCTCCCACCAGGAGCCGATTGCTCATGTCGTTACCGGGTGGCGGTAGCGCGCCGCTTGCAGCGATGCCGCTGCCACCCGCTCGGCCACCCGATCGGGAGGTGTCTCCCAATCTGAGGCGAGAACCGCCAGGGTCTTGTCGTCGAGCCATCGCGCCCCCCAAGGGTGAGCAGGCAAGCGTTCCCGATTGGACACGGTGAGAACGAAGACCGACACCAAGTCGCCCTCGTCATCGAGTTGCTCTGCACCAACATCGACTACCTCGTTCCAGGGGATGAAGGCAAGCGATGAGAAAGGACTGCCGATCCGGAGGCGGAGGCCGTCCTCCGATGCCGCTAGTACCGGGCGGGGGTTGATGAGTTCCGCTACCCCGAAGACCGCGATCAGGAGGCCGACGATGACGAGAGCCACGGCCCAGATGTAGTCACGCGGCTCGAGGACTTCAGGGTTGCCATTGGGCCAGATCAGATTCTGGAAGAAGGAGACGATGCGGCGATTGCGCAGCACATCGACCCCCAAAACCAACAAGGGGACGCCGGCCAGCGACAGCAGCCACATTTTCAGACCGGATCGTCGCACCTCAACTTGGCTGGCTTGCTCCGTCATTCGACTCCAAGATCTGCGGGCCGAAGAATGGCCGCGTAGGAAAGGTTACGTTCCCGGCAAGCTTGTTCGAGCGAACCTCCCGAGCGGTCGACCAGCACCACCACCTGTCGGGCATCGATGCCCGCTTCGGCGAGGACGTCGAGGGTCTCGAAGATGGCTCCACCGGTGGTAACAGTGTCGTCGCAGACGGCCACGGGATCACCGGCCCTGATCGGACCCACCAGGCGCCCGCCGGTTCCGTGATCCTTCGCCTCCTTGCGGACCGAGAAGGCGCGCAACTCCCGTCCCTCCTGGGCGGCGAGCAGGGCGGTGGCAATGGCGAGGGGATCGGCTCCCATCGTCATCCCACCAATGGCCCTGACGCCGCCTTCGAGCCGCTCGAGGATGGCCGTCCCCGCCAGGATGGCTCCGTGCCCGTCGTAGGTGGTGAGGCGGGCATCCAGATACCAGGAGGAAACGGCGCCAGAACGGAGAGTGAAAGGCCCGTCGGTTCGAAGCGAGTGGGTCCGCAAGTGATCGATCAATGCCTGGCGGGATACCCCGTCTCGCTCGTCCGCCTGGTTCATGGGCTCAACTTTTCGGCGTCGCCGGTCGATGTAATAGGTCGACGCACAGTCGGTTTCTCCTCCCGCTGTGGTCGACGCTGACAGTAGTGGCCGCCCTCTACCGGGCGGCCACTCCTCTTGAAGATGGAAGACGTCAGATCGCCCGCCTGACGGCGGGCTGTCAGACCTCAGATCTGATGTTTGATGCCTGATGTCTGATGTCTTTCGTCTTCTATCTTTTGTCTGTGGAACTGATCCTGGTCCGTCATGGACTCCCCGACTGGGCACCCGACACTTTCGCCCGCAACGATCCCAACCTTTCTGAGCTGGGCCACCAGCAGGCGCAGCGCTTGGCGGCTCGGGTCGAGGCCTGGGGTTACGTCGACGAGATTTGGGCTTCGCCGATGAAACGCTCTCAGGAAACGGCGAGTCCACTGGCGGCCGCTCTGGGGACCGAGATCAAAACCCTCGACTGGGCCCACGAGATCCGCAACCCCGACGACTGGGAGGGAATGCCGATCGATGACATCCGCACCGCCTGGGTGGACGCCAACCTCCGACCGATCAAGGAACTCTGGGAGGGGATGCCGGGCGGAGAGGATTTCCGCGATTTCCACCAACGAGTCGTCGGCGGCCTCGATGCCAGCCTGGCGGAGATCGGCCTCAAAGAAGCCGGTACCGACCCCCGACTCTGGACCATCGACAACGTCGGCGACGAATATCGCATCGTGCTCGTCGCCCATGGGGGAACCAACGCAGTCGTGCTGGGTCATCTTTTGGGGATGGCCCCTACCCCGTGGGAGTGGGACCGCTTTGAGCTGCCTCACACCGGCGTCGCCCGCATCGTGACACTTCCGATCGCCCATGCCCATGCCTTCTCGTTGCGAGCGTTTGCCGACACGACCCATCTCGACCCCGAGATGGTGACGAAATAGCTAGCGGCCGAAGCGCCGGTTGCGACGAGTGAAGTCCCGCAATGCACGCAGGAAGTCGACTCGGCGAAACGCCGGCCAATAGACATCTACGAAGACGAATTCGGCGTAGGCGGATTGCCAGAGGAGGAACCCCGAAAGCCGCGATTCGCCGCTGGTGCGGATGAGAAGATCGGGATCGGGGACATCCGCGGAGTACATGTGACGGGCCAGCGAGGGCGCATCGAGGTGGGCCGCCATGTCCTCGGCCTTGACTCCTTCGGCGGCCAGTCTGGTGACGAGATCCTTGGCTGCATCCACGATCTCCTGTCGTCCCCCATAGCCCATAGCGATGTTGAGCAAGTAATCGCCGTCAGGGCTGGCCGCCTCCGCTGACTTGGCGGCGCCGACGAGATCACCTGGGAGCAGGTCGAGGCTTCCGATGAACCGTATCCGCTGTCGACGTTGTGATGCCTTCTCCGGAAGCCGGCCGAACAACTCGGTGAGGACATCGAAGTACGGGGCGAGCTCGGCCTCGGAGCGTTCGAGGTTCTCCCGTGAGAGCACCCAGGCGGTGATGACGGGGACGTCGAGTTCATGTGACCAGCTCAGGAACTCCTCGAAGCGAGCCATTCCGGCCCGATAGCTGTCCACGTAGGAAGCGAGGCCCGACTCTCGGGCATACCGGCGGTGGCCGTCAAGGATGATGCCGATGTGGTGCGGAAGCCGGTTGCGGTCAAGGCTTCGAAGAAGGCGCCTCTCGTAGATCGAGTAGGCGAGGGAACGGAGACCACGCATCGCTCGAAGATGCTACCGATCGTCGTATTTCGTCAATAGATCCCGCGGTACATCGACCATGCGGGCGCGTATGAATTCCCCCAGCGACTTCGCCTGCGGATCGGTTCTCGTCGAGGAGGAAACCCCCTCGCCGAGGAAGCCCTCGATGACAAAGTTGAGCGCTCCGAGATTTGGCAGCTCGAAGCGGGCGATTGGCAAGGAAGCGGCTTCGGGCAGGAGCTGTCGCAGCCTGTCCACAGATAGGAACCACGCCAGCCAGGTGAACCACTCGGGCCGACGCACCCATATTCCGAGATTGGCGTTCCCGCCCTTGTCTCCTGAGCGAGCACCCACCAGGGTTCCCAGTGGCCGCCGCACGGTCTTCGAGTGCCCGTCGGGCTGGAACGTCATCTGAGGGAGGGGAGCCGCCATCGGTCCGGGCGGCGCCACCGATGTGATCATGGAGGCCGATCCGTCGACGACCACAGATGCCGGCACTAATTCGGCGGGAATCGTGGTGGGCCAATAAATTGCATAAGGCGAGGCCTCACCGGGCGGAGTGGTGAGGAAGAGGCCCGGATAGTTGGCGAGGGCGAGTTCCACCGCCGCCCGTGAAAAGCCCCTGCCGGCCTTGTGTGGATCGGGGTCCTTGACCGTAAAACGGGCGTAGCTCATGGAGTCATCGATCGTCTCCGGATCGGGCCTGCCCGATTTGATGAGTTGGACCTCGGCCGCCTCGAAACGATCACGACCTCCGACTGTCTTCCAGAGTGCCGATTCGAGTAGCCGGGCCTTTTCTTCGACGTCGAGGCCGGAGATGCCGAAGGTCATCGAGCTCCGGTAGCCGCCGAGGTAATTAAGAGCCACTTTCAGATCCGGCGGCGGCGCGCTTCCTTTGGTCTCCGAAATCCGGACCCGGTCGGGTCCTTCCTCTGACAACTGAATCGTTTCGAAATGAGTGGTGACGTCGGGGTTTAGATACCGGGGCGAGCCGATCTCGTAAAGCAACTGCGCGGTCACCGTTTCCACAGTCACCCTCCCTCCGGTGCCGGGATGTTTGGTGATGACCGCCGAGCCGTCGCGTTCCATCTCGGCGATGGGAAATCCGGGTGAATCGAGGCCCTCGATCTCCTGGAAGAACGAGTAGTTGCCCCCCGTCGCCTGCGGACCGCATTCAAGGACGTGTCCCGCGGCCACTGCCCCGGCGAGAGCATCCCACTCATCCCTTTCCCAGTTGAAATGCCACGCACTGGGACCCAACACCAAGGCGGCATCAGTGACCCGTCCACAGATGACGAGGTCGGCGCCCCGATCCAGCGCCTCTTTGATTCCGAAGCCTCCCAGATAGGCGTTGGCGGTGAGCGGGGTGACTCCGGCCTCCGAAAGCGCCGTACCGCGGTCGAGATGGCGAAACTCGTGGCCCTTCTCGACCAGTTCGGCGAGGCGGGGCATGAGATCGTCGCCCTCCACGATGGCGATCTTGGGAGCCAGCCCCAGGTCAGCAGCAAGCTTCGCGAGTCGCTCCTGCAATCCGCGAGGATTGAGGCCGCCGGCGTTGGAAACGATCTTGATCCCGTGCTCAAGGCACGTGCCGAGCACCTCCTCCATCTGAGTGACGAAAGTCGTGGCATAGCCGGCGTCGGGATCGCGACTTCGGGATCGCCAGAGGATGGCCATCGTCAACTCGGCGAGATAGTCGCCAGAGAGAACATCGATCGGTCCGCCGCTCACCATCTCCTGGGCGGCACTGAGGCGATCGCCGTAGAACCCGGAGCAGTTACCGATGCGCAACACCGGAAGGAAAATACCAATTGGCGATAGGCTGAACGGGTGGATAGGTGGGAATGGGGGCGGGTGAAAAACCCGATTCGGACCTTGCTGCACGGGGGAGCGGCGCTGGCGGCCGTGATCGGGGCGGCTCTTCTGGCACGGACGGCGGCCGGAGGACGGCAACTGCTCGCCGGGTTGATTTACTCACTCACTCTGATCGCGATGTACTCCGTTTCTGCCCTCTACCACGCTGTCGGCTGGCAGGACCGGCGCCGGGCCTTTATGCAGCGGCTCGATCACTCGATGATCTTTCTGTTGGTGGCCGGGACGTTCACTCCCTTCGGGGTGGTGGTGCTCGACGGCTGGATTCGTCCCGCCCTCTTGGCGCTGGTCTGGACGATCGCCCTGGTAGGGATCGCGCTCAAATTCGTGCTCTCCCGTGTCAGCACCCGGCTATCGGTCGCCCTCCAGCACACGATGGGATGGCTTTCCCTCGTCGCCATGCCACTGATCTGGAGTCGAGCCGGCTCGGGAGCAGTGTGGCTACTCCTCGCCGGCGGGGTGGCTTACTCGACGGGGACGGTTGTGTTCGCTCTACAACGTCCGCGGCTCGTGGTCCGGGTGTTTTCCCATCACGAGCTCTTCCACGTGCTCGTCATCGTCGGATCCATTTGCCACTTTCTGGCCGTGTGGTGGTACGTGATGCCGCTCCCCGCGGCCTGAATCAGGTTCGCGCCAGCCAGCTCTGCTCGCGACAAAGCTCTTCGACCTCGTCGAGCTTGCGCGGGACCATGTGGGTGAGGTTTTCGTGCCCATCCTCGGTGATGAGGATGTCGTCTTCGATGCGGACCCCGATCCCACGAAACTCCTCGGGGATCTTGTGGGTGACCTTCTCCGCTTTCTCTTTGCCCTCCTGCAACCGCCTTTTGGCTCCGGCGGGATCGATGAGCATCGCTTCCATTTGCTCATCGAGGTCGTAAGGGAAAAGAGCGAACTCGATCTCCTCCCGGCGATCTATGTATAAGCCGGGCTCGACCGTGAAGGCCATTCCCCGCTCGAGGCTACGTGGTTTTCCTTCCACCCGATAAGTCCCGGCATCGTGCACGTCCATTCCCAGCCAATGGCTTGTGCCATGCATGAAGAACTCCCGATGGTGGTTCATGGCCAAAGAGTCCTCCACTCCCCGGGGGAGAAGGCCGAGTTCCACCAACCCTTCGGTCAGGATCTCGCTGGCGATCTCGTTGGTGGAACGAATCGTCGCTCCGGGACGGGTAGCGGCTATTGCTGCCTTCTGCGCCTCTAGCACCACCTCGTAGACCGCGGCTTGTGGGGAGCTGAACTGGCCATTGGCCGGCCAGGTGCGGGTGATATCGGAGGAGAAGTAGTCGATCTCACAAGCCGCATCGATGAGAACCAGGTCGCCGTCCTCAATCATGCGATCGTTCTCCGTGTAATGGAGGATGCAGGCGTTGGGTCCGGAGGCGACGATCGACGGATAGCCGTTGCGCGGTGACCCGCCCTCCCTCCATACGTATTCCATGGCCGCCTGCACCTGATATTCAGCCAGCTCCGGTCGGCCAAAGCGCATCGCCTCCATATGGCCCAGGGCGGAAAGCTCGCAGGCAGCCCGCAAGCTCTCGATCTCACTCGCCGACTTACGAAGGCGCATGTCCGCCACCAACGGGGTGAGGTCGCAAATGCCGCTTGGCATGGCCTTACCGGTGCGGTTCTGGTAGTTACGCGCCTTGACGAGTAGGCCCCGCACCCGGGCGTCGTGGCCGGGATGGCCGCCGCGGTAATAGAGCATTTCCCGGCCGAGCAGTAGTCGGGGCAGCACTGAGTCGATCTCGGCGATGGTGTAGGCCCCGTCGGCCTGAAATCGCTCCTTGGCACCTTCGATGCCGACCCGATAGCCATTCCAGATCTCGAGGTCGCGATCGCGAGGTCGGACGAAGAGGTGATATTCCCCGTCGGGATGACCGGGCACGATGACCGCCAGCGCCTCGGGCTCGTGGAACCCGGTCAGATAGAAGAACTCAGAGTCTTGACGGAATTCGTGATTGACGTCGTCGTTGCGGACGGTCTCGTCGGCAGCGGGGATGAGCGCGACCGCGTTGGGGCCGATGCTCGCCGCCAGGCTGGCGCGGTGGTGTCGGAATCGATCGGTCATGCCCGGACGCTAGCCGCCCCTGTTCAGGTCAAGGAAAGATCGACCACCAGGGGAAAGTGATCCGAGCCCAACGGGGGGCCGAGGGTCCGATGGACCACTTGTACACCCTCGGAGTAGAGGAGGTGATCGATCGAGACTCTGAGGATGGGCCAGGCCCGGGCCGGAAAGGAATTTTCGAGGCCATAACCGCGGATGGAGTCGGCCAAGCCGGTCTCGGCCCGCAGGCGCCGGTACGGATAGGAAAACGGGCTGGCATTGAAATCGCCCACTACCACTACCGGTCCCGATTGTCCCTTCACCCATTCGGCGGCATACGCAAGCTGTTGATCGCGTAATCGCGCCCGACGGGCGGTCGAGGGGGAGAGTGGGTGAACGGCGAGAACCGCCAGCCCGTCCGGGAACCTGATTTCGACTGCTCGGGGGTCGGCGAGGCGAAACCCGAATGACGTCACCATCGCTTCCACCGGCGTCATGACCAGCGAACCGAAGATGCCTTCGGAGGGACGGGTCATGGTCATCTCATAATCGAGATCGGCCTCGGCGACCGCTTCCTCCCAGGGCCGGCTCGCCTCGTGGAGGACGACAACGTCGGCCTGGCTTGAGCGGATGTACTCGATCACATCACCGAAGTTCTTGTTGTCGGAGAGCAAGTTGAAAGAAAGGATGCGGAGGTCCGCCTCGTCCCCTGTCGCGCCCTTGGCCATGAAGAGCGGGAACAAGGTGCCGATGTTGATCAGCGTCACCAGACCCACGAAGAGCGCGGTCTTGGGCCAGCGCCCCAACACCAGCAACACCAGCAAGACCGTCAAGGCGATGGTCAGTTGGGGGCGAAAACTGGCGATGTTGTCGAGCACCCAGGAGAAGCGCCCGAGGTATGCGAGCAAGGAGGTGAGGGCGAGCAGCAGTGCCGTCAGGGCGACCAGAAGCATGGAACCTGGCAGGTTGGCAGGGACCGACGCCTAACCAAGCAGGAGGCGAGCCGCCCAGTAGAAGCCGAGCCCGGTGATGACGACGCCCAACATCGAGCGCCGAAACACCAGGCCGCCGATGACCGCGCCTACAAACGCGGCGAGGTTGGGACGGCTGGCCTCGCCACCCCGGCCGATCAGGTCCTGAGTACCGATGGCGACGAAGAGGGCCACCGCGAACACGTCGAGAAAACGCCCCAATTTGATCGATCGGTGGGCGAAGAAGAAGTAGCGCGAACTGAAGGTGATGACCGCCACCGCCAGGATCAGAGGAAGATGGGTCATTCCGTTGGACCCGGCACTGCCGCCGCCACGACTGCCGCCAGAAACGCGGCCGATGTCAGCTGCCAGGCGGAAGGAAGAAACTCCACTGCCAAGAAGGTGGTACCAACCGCCAGGACGGCCGAAAGCCAGCGCCGCCAACCTCGAATGATGGCCGCCGCCAGCCCCAGAAAGACGAGGGGGATGACGGCATCGAGGCCGTAGCGGACCGGGTCGAGCTCGGCACCGACGATGGCGCCGATCACGCTGGTCACCACCCACGAGGCGTAAAGGGTGAAGTCGGCCGCGGTCTTGTATGCGGCGAGGTCGGAGACGCCCTTTTCGGCTGCGGCGACCGTCAATCCGTAGGACTCATCGACCAGGATCCACGACAGGTGGAAGCGTTGCCAGGGCGAGACCCGTCCGATGAGATCGGAAAGGTGGATCGCCATCGGGATATGTCGCAAAGCCAGGCCGGTGGTGGCCACCAGCACCGGGCCGGCGCCGAAGGGAATCAAGCCCACCATCGCCAGCTGGGCCGACCCGGAAACGATCAAGAGCGATGAGATTCCGGTGACGAGGGGGCTGAACCCCACCTGAGCGGCGAGCGCGCCGTAGACCAGGCCAAAGACGATCAGCGGCGGAATCAACGGCAGGGTGTCAGAAAACCCCCGCCGAGAGGATGACTCAATCATCTTGCGTAAGAACCGGGCAGTTTTCTCGGAGAATTACGCAAGAAGGGACTGGCGGAGGCGGTTGACCTGATCCTCCACGGAGAGCCCCTGCCGGGAAGGGACCACCTCGAGGTCAGAGGGCAGCAAACCGCCGCCGGCGAGGTCGTCGGCGTCGACATCGGAGAGATCCTCTCCGTCGGCGAGAAGACCGGCTACGAGCTTTCCCACCATCTGGTGCGCAGTGCGGAAGGCGATCCCCCGGCGGACGAGATTCTCGGCGATGCCAAGAGCGTCGGTCCAGACAGACGGTGACGGCGGATCGAAAGTGGCGGTAGCGATCAGGCGGGCAAGCACCCGACTGCTCGCCCCCAACGTGTCATCAAGCCAGAAAAGGGCGGGCTTGTCCTCCTGGAGATCGCGGTTGTAGGAAAGCGGAAGGCCCTTTTGCAGTGCGAGCAATGCCGTCAGCTGACCGATGGCACCGGCGGCCCTGCCGCGCACGAGCTCGGCCACATCCGGATTCTTCTTTTGCGGCAGAGCCGAGGAGCCGGTCGTGAACTCGTCGGCCAGCTGCACCCAGGCGAACTCGAGCGAGGACCAGAGCACCAGCTCCTCGGCCAGACGGGAGAGGTGGACCATCGCCTGGGTGGCCACAAAGCCGAACTCGGCCACGAGGTCACGACTCGATACCGCGTCGAGGGAGTTCTCGAAGGTGGTGACAAACCCGAGCCGGGCGGCCGTCAGAGCGGGGTCAAGCGGCAGCGACGACCCGGCTGAGGCGCCGGCGCCGAGCGGCGAAGCCGAAAGCCTCTTATCCAGATCAGCCAGGCGCTCGCGGTCGCGGTGCAGCGCCCAGGCGTGAGCCAGGAGGTGATGGCCAAGGGTCGATCGTTGGGCCTGCTGAAGGTGGGTATAGGTGGCCACCGCCGTTCCCGCATGCCGGCTCGCCTGATCGGCCAGCGCCTCGATCAGAGTGGCGATGTCTTGGCGACGTGCTGTGACCGCGCTTCGCAGGTACAGCCGAAGATCGAGGGCGATCTGGTCATTGCGCGAGCGACCGGTGTGCAATTTCCCACCTACCTCCCCGACCAGTTCGGTGAGCCTCCTCTCGACCGAGCTATGGACATCCTCATCGGTGTCGAGGAACTGGAAAGAACCGGCCGACGCCTCTTCGGCGATTGCCTGCAGACCTTTTCTGAGCACTTCGCCTTCGTCGCTTCGGAGAAGCCCGACCTCGGTGAGCATCTCGACGTGGGCCTTGGATCCTTCGACATCGCAGGCGAGCAGCCGGCGATCGGCATGGTCAACCGTAAAGGCCCACAACTCCTCATCCGGTGGTGCCGAAAAGCGACCGCCCCAGAGGGTCATAAACCCGTTTTCCGGGGTTCTGTGGGCTCACAGATAGGTACAGCCACCCTGTGAACCCTGGGTTCGCTTTTCACTCGCCCTCCCCGAGGCGCTCCTCGCCGAGGCGGCGGAGACGGAGGGCGTTGAGGCGAATGAAACCGGCGGCGTCGGCCTGGTCGTAGACGTCGTCCTGTTCGAATGTGGCAGTGGCCTGGTCGTAAAGGTCGTACTTCTCCGACCGGCGACCCTCGACGATGACGTTTCCTTTGTAGAGGCGCAACCGCGCCTCGCCGTTGACTCGCTTCTGCACCTCGTCCATGAATGCCTGGAGTGCTCGGCGTTCGGGCGAGAACCAAAAGCCGTTGTACACCATCTCGGCGTACCTGGGGACGAGCTCATCGCGCAGATGAGCAACCTCACGATCGAGAGTGATCGACTCGACTGCCCGATGGGCGTGTTGGAGAAGGGTGCCGCCCGGGGTCTCATACACCCCGCGGCTTTTGATGCCCACGAACCGGTTCTCGACGATGTCCACTCGTCCCACCCCGTGGCGCCCGGCGAAGTGATTGGCCTCGGTGAGGAGCTCGACCGGCCCCAGCTTGCGACCGTCGATCGCCACCGGATTGCCGGCTTCGAAGGCAACAGTGACGACCTCGGATTCATCAGGCGCCTCTTCGGGATCGGTGGTGAGCCGGAACATCCCATTTGGTGGACTCGTCCAGGGATCCTCGAGCACCCCGCCTTCATAAGAGACGTGGAGCAGATTGGCGTCGATCGAGTAGGGCTTCTCGGCGGTGACCGGCACCGGGATCCCCCGCGCCGCGGCGTAGGACACGAGGTCGGCCCGACCCCGCAACTTCCACTCCCGCCAGGGGGCGATGATTCGAATTTCGGGGTCGAGGGCGAATGCGGAGAGCTCGAAGCGGACCTGGTCGTTTCCTTTCCCGGTGGCGCCGTGGGCGATCGCGTCCGCCCCCGTGGCCTTGACGGTCCGCATCAGCCCCCGAGTGATGATCGGACGAGCGAGGGAGGTGCCGAGCAGGTAGTACCACTCGTAGACCGCGCTGGCCCGGAGGGCGGGGAAAACGGCGTCGCGCACGAATTCCTCGCGCAGATCTTCCACCACCGCCTCCACCGCACCAGTGGCGAGAGCCTTTTGGCGGGCAACCTCGGACTCTTCTCCCTGGCCAACGTCGGCCGTGTAGCAAACGACCTCGGCGTCCTTCTCCTCGATCAGCCAGGCCAGGATCACCGAGGTGTCGAGTCCACCCGAATAAGCCAGGACCACTCTCATGATGTCGCTCCGATCGCTTCCAATTGAGCCTGGAGGGCGGCTCCCCCATCGACGGCGGCGGTGACGACGAGAACCGTATCGTCGCCGGCCACGGTTCCCAGGACACCCTCAGGGGTGGAGGCATCGATTGCGGCCGCCACCACCTGCGCCGCTCCCGGCGGGGTCTTGATCACCACGAGGTTGGCCGAAGAAGCGATGCTCTCGGCGTACGCAGCGATGGTGCGACCGAGATCACGGTCCTCGAGCGGCCCGCGATGGAAGGCATAGCGATCGCCGTTCTTCTTCGCTCCCATCGCTCCGAGGTCTCGGGAGACCGTGGCCTGAGTGACCGAGAACCCCTGACCGCTGAGGTTGTCGACCAATTGCGCCTGGCTACGAACGGGAGCCGTCTCGATGATCCGCCGGATCGCCCGCCGGCGTGCAGCGGTTTCAGGCATGCAGCGATACCGGAGCCATGGCCTTGGACAGAATGTCGAGAGCGGTATCGACCTCGGCGGCACTGACAGTCAAAGGCGGGGTCAGCCGAATCGCATCGGGTCGCACGGCATTGACGATCAAACCCCCGGCCAATGCCCGCTCCGCCACTTCGGCCGCGACTTCCCCTTCCAGTACAGCCGCCACGAGAAGCCCCCGGCCGCGCACCTGGCGGATGCCTTCGATTTGCCCCAAGCCCGACACGAGTTGAGCTGCGCGGCTCCGGCAGTTGGCGAGCAGGTCACGTGCTTCGATCTCGTCGAGGACGGCAAGCGCCGCCGCGCAGACCACAGGCCCTCCTCCGAACGTGGTTCCGTGATCGCCTGGTTGGAAGGCTGCAGCCACCGCCTGGCGGGCCAGGCACGCGCCAATCGGAAGACCATTGGCCAGGGCTTTGGCGGAGGTGGCGATGTCGGGCTCAATCCCCCGGTCTTGCCAGGAAAACCACTGGCCGGTCCGGCCCAGGCCGGCTTGCACGTCGTCGATGATCAGCAGGGCCCCGCGGCTATCGCAGAGACTCCGCACCTTCTGCAAATAGCTGTCGGTGAGGGGGAAGACGCCACCTTCCGCCTGCACGGTTTCGAGGAGCACCGCCGCCGTGCTGTCGTCGACTTCGGCGGAGAGCGCCTCGATGTTCCCGGCGGGTACTTGGCTGAATCCGGGAGGCAATGGGGCAAATGTCGCCTGCTTCTGGGGCTGACCGGTGGCGGCCAGGGTCGCCAGGGTGCGGCCGTGGAAGGAATCGACCAGCGACACCACGCGGTAGCGATCGACTCCGCCGACGCCTTGCCCGTAGCGGCGGGCGAGCTTGATGGCCGCTTCGTTGGCGGTGGCGCCGTCGTTGGCAAAAAAGACGCGATCGAGGCCCGAGAGCCCGACAAGCCGGTCCGCCAGTTGGGCCATCGGTTCGCTTCCAAACAGATTGGAAACGTGCACCAGCTTTGCCATTTGGTCGCCGACGGCGCGGGCCACCCGCGGGTTGGCATGGCCTACCGAGACCACCGCGATCCCGGCGAGGAAGTCGAGGTATTTACGACCTTGATCGTCGTAAAGCCAGCAGCCGTCACCGCGCACGAAGGTCACCTCGCTCCGGGCGTAGGTCGACATCAGACGCTGGTCGATCAATTCGCGGACATTGGTCACGGCATCACCATCGTTCCTATTCCTTCCGGGGTGAAGATCTCGAGCAGGAGAGCGTGCTGAACTCGCCCGTCGAGAATGTGAGCTTGCGCCACTCCGCCCTGCAGGGCTTGCTGACACGAGGCGAGCTTGGGTCTCATCCCCCCGCCGATTTCCGTTGAGTCGTTGAGACGGACCAATTCCTCGAGGTTCATCCGCGACACCACCGACGACGGATCTTCCCGATGACGTCGAACCCCTTCGACATCGGTCAGGTAGACGAGCTTCTGGGCCTTGAGGGCGATGGCCAGAGCTGCTGCCGCGGTGTCGGCGTTGAGGTTGTAGATCTCGCCTCCAGGACCGCCGGCGATAGGAGCGATCACCGGCACCATTCCCGACTCGAGCAAGTCGAGTACGAGCTCCGTGCGGACGTGATCCACCTCACCGACCAGGCCGAGGTCAGGGTCGAGCTGGCGGGCGCTGAGCATGGCCCCGTCGAGACCGGTGAGGCCGACGGCCGGACAGCCGTGGCCGTTGAGCAGGGCGACGATGTGAGGGTTGATATCCCCGGCGAGAACGCGCTGCACCACCGCGACAGCATCGGGTCCGCTCACCCGGAGACCGTTCACAAACTTGGATTCGATGCCGGCCGAGTTCATCGCCGCCGAGATCTGGGGACCACCGCCGTGCACGATCACCGGTCTGATCCCCACCATGGCCAGCAGGGTCACGTCGCCTGCAAAGCTCGCATGCAAAGAAGGGTCATCCATCGACGCCCCTCCGTATTTGACCACCACGACCTTTCCGCGAAACGCCCTGATGTAAGGAAGCGCCTCCATGAGGATGCGAGCCTTCCCCATCGAGTTGGCAATGCGGCCTTTCGTGGCGTTCGGACTTGAGTGCCCGGTCGTCATGAGCGCTCCCCGTTGAATCGCACGTATTCGGGAGTGAGGTCGGTGGTGATGATCTCAGCTCTGCCCGACCCGGGGCCAAGATCGACCTGAACCAGGAAATCGGAATCGAGAAGCCCGTCGAGCTCGAAACGTTCCACCGGCGATCCGTTGTGGAACACGGGAACCGATTGGTAGGAAATCGAAACCTGATCGATGTCGACCGGACAGGTACCGATGGCGGCGAGAATCCGGCCCCAATTGGGATCGGCCCCGTAGAAGGAAGCTCGAACCAGGGCCGAATCCGAGACCGCTTTTCCCACCTGGCGAGCTAGAAGATTGTCGTCTGCCCCGGTGACGAGGATGCGAACGGTTTTGCTGGCGCCCTCGGCGTCGGCAGCCATCTCGAGCGCCAGAGCTGAGCAGGCCTTGACCACACCTTCCTTGAGCTCAGACTCCGATACCGGCCCCGCCCGGCCGGAAGCGAGCAGGACCAAGGAGTCGTTGGTCGATTCGCAGCCGTCAACGTTCAAGGAGTTGAACGTCACCGCCGCCGCCTCGGCCAGAACCTCTTGCAACGTCGCTGCCTGGGCCGCGGCATCGGTGGTGAGTACGGCCAGCATCGTGGCCATGTCGGGACGCAGCATGGCCGCCCCTTTGGCCATGCCACCGAGGACGAAGTTCGAGCCGTTGACGATCACGGTTTTGGTCCGGGAGTCGGTGGTGAGAATCGCTTCGGCCGCGGCCGCCCCGCCCGCTCTGGAAGCCTGGCCGACCAGGTCGGGAACCCGAGCAACGACGCCGTCGGAATCGAGATAGGAGCCGATCGGTCCGGTCGACATCGCCAGGACTTCGGTGGGCGGACAGCCGAGGGATGAAGCTACCGCGCCAGTGGTGGCCTCCGCTGCCTGAGAGCCGCGCTGGCCGGTAGCGGCGTTGGCGCAGCCCGAGTTGAGCAGGATCGCTCGTGCTCTCCCGGCCGCCGCCAAATGGGCGCGGGAAAGGACCACCGGAGCCGCCGCTGCCCGGTTTTGGGTGAAGACTCCGGCGGCCGGAACCGCTTCGTCGGCCACGACCACCGCCAGATCGAGGCGACCGGAGCCTTTGATCCCGGCGCTTATCCCGGCGGCCCGAAAGCCCTCGGGGGCAGTGATGCTCACGGCATCCAGCCCGATCGGGGAAGGCCGGCGGTTTCGTCGTATCCGACCATCAGGTTGGCGGCCTGCACCGCCTGGCCCGCGGCCCCTTTGAGAAGGTTGTCGATCGCGCACTGGGCGATCACGGCGTTCTGGCGGTGATCCACTACCGCGTAAACGAATGCCTTGTTGGAACCGACCGTCCAACGAGTTTGGGGCGGTCGATCGATGACCTCGACAAAGGGCGACTCTCGATAGGCATGGTCGAGGGCCTCGCCCGGATCACCTTCACCCGTCAGGAAGGCGGTGACTGTGGCGAGAAGTCCGCGGGGCATCGGAATCAGATGGGGCGTGAAGGTCACCTTGGTCTCCTTGCCAGAGAGCTGATCGAGTCCCATCTCGATCTCGGGGCGGTGACGGTGCTTGCCCACCGCATATGCCCGCACGCCGTCGGCGACCTCCCCGAACAGGAACTCCTCGGCCAACGCTCGACCAGCGCCCGAGACTCCCGACAGACAGTCGGCGACGATGCCCCGCGGCTCGATCAGCCCCTGGGCGAGAAGCGGGCCGACCGCCAGGAGGACGGCGGTGGGGTAGCAGCCCGGGCTGGCCACCGCCGCTGCTTCTTTGACGTCGAAGAGCTCGGGAAGCCCATAACGCCAATCTGCCAGCTCATCGGGGAAAGGGTGCTGGCTCGGGTAGGCCTCCATATAGCGGGCCGGCGAATCGAGGCGATAGTCCGAGCCGAGATCGACGACTCTGGTCCCCTGCTGACGGAGCGCGTGGCCCAGCATGGCCGAGGAGCCGTGGGGCAGGGCGAGGAAGGCGAACTCGATGTCCGAGACGAGCTCGTTCGAGCCCAGGGGGCGGTCTCCCCTATCCAGTTGAGGATGAACCTCCCCCAAAACCCCACCGGCATGGGTGTGAGCTCCGAGGTGGACGACATCGAAGCCGTCGTGAGAATCGAGTAGACGGACGAGTTCCCCTCCCGCATATCCGCTGGCTCCGAAGACGGCGGTTTTGATCGACATCGACCCGTGAGTATACGCATATGCGCATGACCACCATCGGGCGGCGCTACTAGTTGGACCGCGCCTCCCACCACTCCTTGACCGTGCCCAGGGCCTCTTCTTCGCTGAACGGACCTTCCTCGATCCGGCGTTCGTAGAGGAGGTCCATGATCTCGCCGACCAACGGGCCCGGTTTGATCCCGAGAAATTCCATCACCCGATGCCCGTCGATAGGGGGCCGCAACGCATCAAGCGCCTCTCGCGCCCGAAGCTCGGCGATCCTCTCCTCCAGGTCATCGATTCCGGCGCTGATGGCGGCGGCCTTGCGGGGGTTGGCCGTGGTGACATCGCAGCGCACCAACTCGTTGAGAGAGCTGAGGAGGTCTCCGGCGTCGCGCACGTAGCGGCGCACGGCAGCATCGGTCCAGCCCATCTTCAGCGTGTGAGGACGGAGATGAAGAAAGACCAGGCGGGAAACGTCATCTACTACCTCGCGGGGAAATCGAAGAGCTCGCAATCGTTCCCGCGTCATGCGCTGGCCCACCACCTCGTGATGGTGAAAGCTGACTCCCTCTGCTCCAATCGCCCGCGTTGCCGGCTTGCCGACATCGTGAAACAACGCCGCCAGGCGGATCACGAGCTCCGGCTGGGTCTTGTCGACAACCGCCAGAGTGTGAGCGAGCACGTCCTTGTGCTGATGTACCGGGTCCTGCTCCATCGCCAGCGCATCAAGCTCGGGAAGAAAGTGAGCCGACAGGCCCGCCGCCACCACCTCCAAGAGCGCTGATCCGGGGTGAGGAGCCAGGACGAGCCGGGATAGCTCATCGCGGATTCTCTCGGCGGAGACGATCTCGATACGAGGGGCCAGACGCGAAGCTGCCTCCCGAACACGTTGGGCGATGTCAAATCCCAATGTGGCTTGAAAACGGAAAAGACGGAGCATCCGCAACGGATCGTCGCCAAAGGAAATTTCGGGATCGAGAGGGGTATCGAGACGCCCGGCGGCCAGGTCGGCCAAGCCGGCAAAAGGGTCAATCGCCTCGAGCTCCGGCAGGCGGAGGGCAATGGCGTTGATGGTGAAATCTCGGCGGGAAAGATCCTCCTCCAGATCGGTCGAGAAGGACACCACCGGCTTGCGGCTGTCGTCGCGATAGACCTCGGAGCGAAAGGTCGTGATCTCGGCGCCGAGATCTCCCTTTCGCATTCCGATCGTTCCAAACGCTTCTCCCACCCGATAGATGGCGTCGGCCCAGGGATCGAGGATTTCTCTGATCTCGAGGGGCCGGGCATCGGTGGTGAAGTCAAGATCCGTGTGGGGTCGCTCCAGCAAAGCGTCCCGAACCGAGCCTCCCACCAAGAAGAGCGAGTAACCGGCGGCTCGAAAGCGCTCCGCCAGCTCGAAGCTCGGGCTGCCTGGCTCTACGAGCCAAGAGAACCGGTTCGGGGTCATTGCCCGTCGAGATTAGAAGCGGGCACTAGAAGGGCTTGGAGCCACGCTCAAGACAGCATCAGCCTGAACCGATACAACGAGCATCCCTCGGATCAAAGGAACTCGTTAATCGTGGACATGGCAATTGAGGAACTGCTGCATCGAGCAGTCTCGGCGGGAGCGTCTGATCTACACCTCAAAGTCGGTTCCCCGCCGGTGGTACGCGTGGCGGGCGAACTGAGACGTCTCCACGGAGTCCCCAGCCTCCGGCCCGACGACACCGAAAGCTTCGCTCAGTCGATCTTCACACAGCGGGCCGTCAAAGAATTCAAAGAGAAGGGCGACGCCGACTTTGCCTTCGGCCGCCCTGAGCTTGGAAGGTTTCGAGTAACGGCTTTTCGTCAGCGGGGCTCGATCAGCCTCGTTATGCGCCGGGTGCCCAACGACACCCTCTCATTCGAAGAGTTGGGACTCCCGCCCATTTTGCGGAGACTCTCGAACGAGGGGATGGGGTTGCTATTGGTGACTGGACCATCTGGATCCGGAAAGACGTCGACGATGTCGGCCATGATCGATCACATCAATAGCACTCGACCGGTATCGATCGTGACGGTGGAGGATCCGATCGAAGTACTCCATCCGGACAAGATGGCCATCGTCGCTCAACGCGAGGTCGGCGTCGACACCGCCACCTTCGCCGAGGCGATCGAACGAGCTGTGCGCCAGGACGCCGATGTGATCGCCATCTCCCATATCGATGACTACGAGACCGCCCGGGCCGCCATCGGTGCCGCCGAGACCGGACACCTCGTCATCTCCTCTATGCACACCGTCGATCCCGCCGACACCATTACCCGTCTGGTCGGTTACTACCCGGTGCCGGAGCAAGCTCTCGCTCGCCGCCAGCTCTCCGCGCATCTCAAGGCCATCCTCTCCCAGCGTCTTCTCGAGACTGCCGACGGGGGCTCGCGCGCTCTGGCCACCGAGCTCTTGACCAACAACGAACGGGTCCGCGATCGCATCGTCGACGGCAATCTCACCGGGACCATCGATGAAGTGTTGAAGGAGTCGGAGTTCAGCGGTATGCACACCTTTGACCAGACCCTGCAATCTTTGGTGTTGACCCGGAGGATCTCGGTCCGCTCCGCCCTCCCCCATTCCCGCAACCCCCACGAGCTGCGTGCTCGTGCCCTTGAGGCAGGCCTCGAGCTCTAGATCGAAGCCCACGGCAAAAGGGTGCCGGGGGGATTGGTTCGGGATACACCGGTGATCTGGGTGATGCCGTACGGCAGGGCGCGGCTGTCGGTGTTTGAACAACCCCCGTCTGCTTCCGACTGATAGGTAGTCGAGGCGGACTCGACGCCAAATTCGTCTCCGTCAACGGTGATGCCACCCGGGTTGGACCAAATCACCGCCGCCGCCTCGGCGTCGCAGCGGCAGAACGCCTCGGTCCAGGTCATCGCCGCCACCAGTCGATCCCCCGGGCTTTGAAGGCTGCGCACCACCAGCTCCTCTTCGCTTTCGAGATCGGTGATCGCACCCCGCCACCAGCCGGGGCCTCGCTCACGGTCGGAGGAGATCGTCAACCTGTACGAGTTTCCCTGAAGCCAGGGATACGACCGTGTGTGCGGGTTTCCGATCGGGGAGGGGAGATCCGAATCGGTGCCGGAAAGGATCCTTCCCTGGGCGTCATACCCGCCCCAGTTCACCGCCGTTCCGCCCGGGTAGGCGTTGTGCCATTGCAATCCAAGGTGGGCGCCGCCGCTGATGCCCCCCCTTCCGGCGAAGCTGGCCTGAAGGGCCCAGAAGTAGAGGTCGGTCGAGAGCGGATACTGAGGAACGGTGATGGTGACCGAGAGGCTCTGCAATTCGACCCGGGGGATCCAATGGAGATGAAGCGACGACGCCCGATTCGACGAGGTGGGGTATCCGGCGACCCTCACAGCGACCAGAAACGGGCGGCGAACTCCTTGGCGACTTCGAGGGCCTGAAAGGCAAGGTCGGGAGAGCTGGCGCCGCCGGCCTCCTCCGAGAACTCATCTACCCCGGCCAATCCCCGCAGAGTGGCGTCGACCCCCGAAGCGAGTGCCTCGAGGTCGTAGCCCCCTTCGAGGAACACGATCGCGGGAATCTCAGGGAGAAGCTCCCGCAAACGTGCAGACATGTACCCGTAGTCGGAGTCGAGGAGCCGGAGCCCTCCCAGGGGGTCGGAGGCGTGCGCGTCGTAACCGGCGCTAATCAGGAGCCAATCGGGATGGAACTGGCTGATGATTGGTTCGATCAGTTCAATAAAGGCCTGGCGATAGAGGTCTCCACCCGTGCCTACTGGAACGGGCAGGTTGACGACGGTTCCCCCCGCCAGCGCCATGTCCTCCATGTGCCCCGTCAATGGATAAAACGGTGATTGGTGGATGCTCACATAGAGCACATCGGCAACCTCACTGAAAATCTCCTGAGTCCCGTTGCCGTGATGGACATCCCAATCGACTATCGCCACTCGTCGACCCTCGGCCAGCAAATGGGCGGCAGCCACGGCAGCATTGTTGAGAAAGCAAAATCCCATCGCCCGGTTGGAGGTGGCGTGATGTCCGGGCGGTCGGACGGCGGCCAGCGCCACTCCCCCTTTCCCGAGCCAGGGAATTGCCGTCAAACCCGAGCCAGCCGCCCTTATCGACGCCTCCCAAGTCTCTATCACCGCGTGTGTGTCGGAATCGATTGACCCACCGCCCGACAAACAGAATTCCCTGAGGGCGTCGATATAGGACGGGTCATGCACCGTCGACAAGGCCGCCCGATCCGCCGCATCCGGAACTACGGCTTGGACCTCGAGTCCGGAGCGAGCGACGCCCTCCTCAACGGCAAGCAGGCGCTCAGGTCGTTCGATGTGGTGGGGGCCGGCAAAGTGCTTGTAGAAGACGTCGTGCGACAGGTAGACGACCTCCACACCCATACTCTCCCACACAGTGACCGCCACCTCCTACGGAGTTAGGACCAGAGGACACTGGCCGCAACCGGTGCTGCTCACGCATGGCTGGGGCCGGGCGCATGCCCGTCCATGGAACGATGACGTCGTTGCCGCGACTCTCCGGCTGGAACGGGGCGGGGCCAAGTTTCTCGCCGAAGCCAGTGCCCTCGTGGGCGAATGGTCGAAGCCGATTCTTTCTCCGGCCCTACCCCAACACCGGAGCGAGATTTGGCAGCAGGCAGGCTACGAAGTGGCCGAACCGCTCGCCCTCTTCGAGCACGACCTCCGACATATCGCCCGTCCACAGATTCCGCTCGAGAAGTCGGCGACTTTGGAGGATTTGAACCGCCTCGATCGGGAAGCATTCCCGGTTCGATGGAGGATGGGCCGAGCGGGCTTGCAAGAGAGCCTCGATGCCACTCCTCGTCATGTCATCTACTCGACAACCGACCAGGCGGGCCTCGCCGGTTTCTCTATCGCCGGAGTCGGCCTCGGGATCGGCTACCTCCAGCGACTCGCCGTTTCCCCGCGGGCAGAAGGACGAGGCGTCGGCGGCGCTCTGGTGGCGGCAGCACTCCTCTGGGCGCGCCGTCAGGGGGCGGCGTCGGTCCTGGTCAACACTCAGCAGGACAACGCCCGAGCAAAGGCCCTTTATCTCCGGAGCGGATTCCAACCGGTTCGAGAAGGCCTGGTGATCATGGCCATGTTCGGCACCTCTTTCTGAATGCCCCCGCCGCTTCCAGCTCGCTATCGCCTCGAAGTTCGCCTTGGTCGCGATCAAGACATCGAGGAGTGGCTGGCCACCGACGAACATCTCGATCGCCCGGTCCTGATCCGCTTGCTGGGACCGGATGCCACCGAAAAGCGCCGTTCGGACTTCCTCAAGGCGGTGCGGGGGGCGGCCGCCGTCCGCCACCCTCATCTGGAGCCGATCTTTGAGGCCGAGGAGGTCGACAATGGCGCCTACTTCGTTTCGGAATGGAATGGAGGAATGACCCTTCGGAGTCGGCTCGATTCGGGCGAGACGATGGATTTCGCCGAGTTTTGTGCCAACGCTGCCGGTCTGGCGGGTGCATTGGCCGCACTGCACGAGGCGGGTGTGCTGCACGCGGCGATCGAACCTGGAGCGATCCTTTACACGGTTTCTCGACCCGCCCGCCTGGGCGGCTTTGGACGTGCCCGTCGTTATCTGGCTTCGACCGCGAGCGACGTCTCCGATCTCGCCGGCGTTCTCGAACAGGCCTTGACCGGTTTTGCCCCCGGTGGACCACCGCCCTCCGAGGTGGTGGACGGGGTTCCGATCGAAGTCGACCGGGCGCTCGCGGCTGCCCAACGCGGAGAACTCAACGCCGATGCCTTCTCTCATGCGTTGGAGGCCATTCCCCGACCCCGCCCACCCGCAGAAATTCCTGCCCGCAGCTGGCGAACGCTCGTTCTCGCCGGCGTCCTGACCGCGCTGGCGGCCGGGCTAATCGCAATTGGCCGCGTGCTGGCCGGAGACACCGGAGTTCCGGTGGTCCCGGGACCAGCCGCAACCCTTCCCACTCCCACCGCGGTCGTTACCACCCTTGCCCCCAGCCCTACCGCGGCGCCAGATCGCCCGCCGCCACAGATCACAGGGGTGGCGACCTTCGACCCGTTCGGGGAGGGAGGCGAGAACGATCAGAACGTCGGCGTCACCATCGACGGTGACACCGAGACCTCGTGGCGAACCGAGCGCTACCGCGATCCGATGGAGTTGCTCAAGCCGGGCGTCGGTCTCACCATCGCCGTGACCGGCACCCCGAACGTTCTTGAAATTGTGGGCCTTCCCGGAGGGGCTGACATCAGCGTTCGTTGGTCGACCGAACGGCCCGATGACCCGAGCGGTTGGGAGATCATTGCCACCGGCCGCACTGAAGGCGGGCCCCTTACCTTTCAACTGCCAGAACGCCGCGATGGCAACTGGCTCATGTGGTTCACGTCGCTCCCGCGACAGGGAGACGGTGACTATTGGATCACCATTGGCGAGATACGCTTTCACGCATGACCGCTTCACTCGACGATGCGGCATTGATCGAGCGAGTGGTCCGGGGAGATCACGATGCTTTTACCGCCCTGATGCGGCGCCACCAGGACCGGATCTTCTCAGTTTGCCTCCGAATGATGGGCAGCAGAACCGCTGCCCTTGACGCCAGCCAGGAGACGTTTCTCACCCTGTATCGGAAGGCCAGCCAATATCGAGCGGGGGCGGCAGTCGGAACCTGGCTCTATCGCATCGCCATCAACACTTGTTACGACCTCCTCCGTCGGGAACGGCGCCGACCCACCGAGCCGATGCTCGACTACCTCGATCCCGCCGATCCCACGGCGGCCGACCCTTTTACTTCGGTTGAGCTGGCTGCCCCGATTGCTGCCGCCATGGCCACCCTCAGCGCCGACTTTCGCTCGGTCGTGGTGCTCTCCGATATCGAGGGCTTCAGCCTGCCGGAGGTGGCGGAGCGTCTCGACTTGCCGATCGGGACAGTCAAATCGCGTCTCTTTCGGGCCCGACGCCAACTGGCGGCCGAGTTGGGGAACCTTTCGGGGGGGCCGGGACATCAAAGTCTTACCGACGAATTATGAGCAGGATGAATCACGACGCCCATGACCTCGAGCTGCTGGCGGCTCTTGCCTCGGAGCATGAACCGGATCGGATCGCGGCCGAAACCCTGATCTCGGAGTGCACGGAGTGCCGGGTGTTGTTCGAAGAGCAACTGCAGCTGCGCTCGCTCCTGGCAGAGGTCGGATCCGCTCAAATGACCGATAGCGAACGATCACAACTGCTAACGGCGGTGACTTCCGCCTTGCCCGTCCCGATCCGGCGCAAGACGGAGACGAAACCCCTGAGCCCGATCTGGGGGCGGATGATGGCCGCCGCTGCCGCACTGGCGGTCGTGATTGGGGTAGGCGCAACAATCGCCAGCCAACAGGGCTCGGGTAGTGCCGCCACCACGTCCCTCGCCGCCGATGCCGCCGCCGCCCCCGGCTTGGCCGCTGGCGGCGCCACCAATACCGAACGAGCTTCCGCCGCATCCCCCACGACAGCGGGAGTAGCCACGCTCGCTCAATCTGAAGCTGGAGGCGACCTCGACCGGCTCAAAGCCGAGGCCGAGGCGCTGGCAGACGACAGCGCACCCGAAGAGGATGCGTCGGTCTCCTGCGCCGCCGAGACGGAAGATCTCGAGATACGCGAACGCGGGGAAAGCTTCTATCAGGGCCGGCAGGTGTTGTTGCTCCTGGTCGAAGACGATGGCGAGCTGTCCCCCCGCGCCTTCTTCCTCGACGATTGCACGGAGATCCCCCTCCCATAAGACAAGAGATTTCAGACGTCAGATATCAGATTTCAGACGGGGACATATCTGACGGCCCGCCATAGGCGGGCGATCTGAAATCTGATGTCTGAGATCTAATCTGGCCGGATGGACGATTTTCCAGCCCGGTTTGCGGATTTTCTGGAGATGATCGCCACCCGGGTTCGGTCCCTCACCGTCGATCGAATCAGCCGTTGGATCCGCCTCTCCTCGTTGGGAATGGTCGCTCTTGTTCTGGGGTTGCTGGCGCTGGTGTTTCTTGTGCTTTCAATTTACGGCGCCCTGGCGATTCCCCTCGGTTCCGATGGAGCCTTCGGTGTCCTGGGCCTCGTCGTCCTCATCTTCGGGTTCATCTTGTGGGCCAATAGGAAAAAGGCCTCGTGACAACCGAAAACGTCATCATCATTGGCAGCGGTCCCGCTGGACTCACTGCCGCCCTGTATGCCGCCCGAGCTGACTTGAAGCCCCTCGTCTTCGAAGGCACTCAACCCGGCGGTCAGCTCATGATCACGACAGATGTCGAGAACTACCCAGGTTTTCCCGGCGGGATTCTTGGCCCAGAGCTCATGGACCAGTTTCGTAAGCAGGCCGAGAGATTTGGGGCCCGCCTGGTGGCCACCGATGTCACTGCGGTGGATCTTCGCTCCGATCCATTCGTTGTTTACACCGGAGACAATCGCCATGAGGCTCGATCGGTGGTCATCGCCACCGGGGCGGCGGCGAAGTGGCTCGGAGTCCCCGGCGAAGAGCGCCTTACCGGCCGCGGAGTTTCCTCGTGCGCGACTTGCGATGGCTTCTTCTTCCGGGACAAGGAGCTGGTGGTGGTCGGGGGAGGCGATTCGGCGATGGAGGAAGCACTGTTCCTCACCCGCTTCGCCTCTCGAGTGACAGTTGTACATCGGCGAGATGAATTTCGGGCCTCGGCGATCATGGCCCAGAGGGTGCTCGAGCACCCGAAGATCTCGGTGAGATGGAACTCGTTGGTCTCCGAGATCCTGGGGGACAAGGGCGTGGAGGCCGTCACCTTGGTGAATGCCGAGACCGGTGAGAAAGAGCGCCTGTCTGCAGATGGCGTCTTTGTCGCCATCGGTCACACTCCCAACACCGCCATCTTCTCAGACAGCCTCCGCCTCGACGAGCGTGGTTATCTGATCCTGAAAGGCGACGGAACCACGGCAACCGACATCCCGGGCGTGTTTGCGGCGGGTGACGTCGCCGACTCGCGGTATCGCCAGGCCGTCAGCGCCGCGGGAACCGGTTGCATGGCCGCCTTGGATGCTCAGCATTACCTCGAATCACTGGCGGAATAGGCCGGTGTTGGAATGAGCGGCACCGGGTACGGGTTGGCCTCTGGTAGGAAAGGAACAAATGACTGAAAACACTCTCATCCTCGACAATTCGAGCTTCGATCAGACCATCGCCGGAGGGACTCCGATCTTGGTCGATTTCTGGGCCGAGTGGTGCGGACCCTGTCGATTGATCGCGCCCATCCTCGACGAGATGGCCACTGAATACGACGGCAAGCTCCGAATCGGCAAGCTCAACGTCGACGAGAACCCGCAAATCTCCGGTGAGTACGACGTGATGAGCATCCCGACCCTGATCCTGTTTAAGGATGGAGTGGAGAAGAAGCGAATCATCGGCGCCCGCCCCAAGCACAACCTGGTGAGCGAACTCTCGGAATATCTGGCCTAAAGAGACAAAAGATCGCCCCGGCCAAGCCGGGGCTTTGAGACGTCAGACTTCAGACTCCGGTTTTGTCTGATGTCTGATATCTGTCATCTGAAGTCTCCAACGCTGCTGTGGCGAAGAACTGGGCCAGGCCGTCTACTACCAGGCGCCCTACGTCGGTACCGAGCTCGGGATGGGAAACGATCACTGACGGCGCTCTGGTATCGCGCAGGATGGCTGTAGCCCTGCCTTCCACCAATCCCCCGGCTCTTTCCGCGATTCGGTTGGCGAGCATCTCCCCCGCTCGTGAAACTCCGCGATCGCTAGCGAAATAGAAAACCGCTGCCGGGCCTCCATCCGCCCGCACCTGGAACGAGACCACCAACTCCGCCCCCAAGCGATTGGCCCGTCCGGCCCGCACTCGTTCCGGGAGCCGAGTGTCGGCGGCGCGCCCCAGAATTGGCTGGCCCCCGCGGGCTTGAAGCTCCATCGCCGCCGAGCTCGCCGCAACCCATGTCGCTCGGGCCTCTTCGGGGGTGCGACAGGCTGCATCGAAGAACACCCGCGACCCGACGACGCTGACGGGCAAGCTTCGTAACCACTCCCGTTCCCTCACCGTCTCCCGCCCGGCTCGGATCTTCCCGCGAACCAACAGCCGGAGTTCAGTGAGAACCTCGGGGCCGGCGATCCCATCCTCGGTCAGCACCCGGTTGCGCTGGAAATCGAGCACGGCCTGCTCGGTCTCGACGCCAAAGATTCCATCGACCTTCCCCGGATCGAATCCGAGCTGGCTGAGGCGTCCCTGTAGCTCCGCTACATCCTCTCCACGCAGCATCGGTCGTCTCAAAAACAACAGCCGATCACCCAACCGATAGCCGGCTTCGTAAAGCACCCGCCAGGTTTCGGGTCCCACCTCGCCGTCGGCGGTGAGGCCGCGATCGTTTTGAAATTCCCGAACCGCCGCCTCGGTTGCAGGGCCGAATTCTCCCCCCGGGTCGCCCTGAGGCCGGTAGCCAAGTGCCAGCAGCCGGCCCTGGATATCGCGCACTGCATCTCCCGAGTCGCTTCGGCGATAAAGCCTCATGTGACCTCAAAGTTAGGAGGGCGGGAGGCCGGTCAGCTCATCAGTCTTCGGTAGATCTTTTCCAGCTCTTCGAGGGACCGATATTCGATTCGGAGCGCCCCCCTTCCCTGTCGGAAGTCGACCCGCACCTTGCTCCCCAAGCGCTCGGCGAGCCGCATCTCGAGCTCGATTATCTCGGCCGGGCGAACCTCGCGCAGTCGGGGCGCCGTCGTGTGCTCACCACGCCGAAGACGCACCGCCTCCTCCACCTGTCGGACGCTCCAGCCTTCTGCCACCGCCCGCTTGGCAACGTGCTCGGCGAAGGCCCGATCCTCGATCGCCGCCAACGCCCGGGCGTGGCCGGCGCTGAGCTCACCGCTTGCCAGCCGGGCTTGGATCGAGGCGGGAAGCCCGAGCAGACGAACGGAGTTGGTGATCGCCGCCCGGCTCCTTCCCACCCTCCGGCCCACCTCCTCGTGTGTCAAGCCAAAATCTTCCAGAAGTTGCTGAAAGGCGGCCGCCTCTTCCAAGGGATTGAGGTCCGCCCGCTGGAGGTTCTCGACAAGGGCGGCGGTCAGCCACTCGCGATCTTCGCTGGTTCGGATCACGGCCGGAATCCGGCTCAGCCCCGCTTTACGAGCGGCGCGCCAACGCCTCTCGCCGGCAACAAGGAAATACCCCCCGTCGGGATCGGGGCGAAGCACCACCGGCTGGAGGAGGCCGAGGCTCTTGATCGACTCCGCCAGACCGGACAGTGCCTCGTCGTCAAAATCTCCTCGGGGTTGTTGGGGGTTGGGCCTGATGTCGTCGATCTCGACTTCGGCAAAACCCTGCTCGGGGTCTCTGGTGGAGGGGATCAGTGCCTCTAATCCCCTCCCCAGGCCGCGCTTTTGACTCATCGGAACCTCCTAGTCGAGACCATGACGCCTCCGAAACTCTCTCCCCAGCTCGCGATATGCGATCGCCCCTCGAGCCATGGGGTCGAGCGCCTCGATCGGTTCCCCGTAAGACGGGGCTTCGGAAATCCTCACCGAGCGGGGGATTACTGTCCGGTAGGTCTTCTCCCCAAAATGACCTCTGACCTGGGTGGCGACGTCGCGCGAGAGGTTGGTCCGGGAGTCATACATGGTCAGGACGACACCCTCGATCGTCAGTTGAGGATTCAGCTGCCGCCTGACCAACTCAACATTGTTGAGCAACTGGCTCAGACCCTCGAGGGCGTAGTACTCGCACTGGATGGGGATGAGAACCTCGTTGGCCGCGGTGAGGGCATTCACCGTCAGGAGGCCAAGCGAGGGAGGGCAGTCGATGAAGATCACCTGATAGTCCTCGAGGATCGGCCCGAAGGCCTGGCGCAGCCGTTGCTCCCGGGAAAGCAGGGGGACGAGTTCGATCTCCGCCCCTGCCAGGTCGATGGTGGCGGGGAGCACGAAAAGGCTCTTGACCGAGGTGGGCTCGATAGCGTCTTCGACCGCTACATCCTTTAAAAGGACGTCGTATATCGAGGCGGAGATCCCGCCGCGGTCGATCCCGAGGCCGGAGGTGGCGTTGCCCTGCGGGTCGAGGTCGACGATCAGCGACCGTTGGCCCTGCATGGCCAGAGCGGCGGCCAGGTTGATGGCCGTGGTCGACTTCCCCACCCCGCCCTTTTGGTTCGCCAGGGCGACCACGGTGGCTACACCGGATGGAGGGGTCTCGACGCCCAGGTCAGCGGGACTGAGCGCAGAAGAGCCGTTCAAAGTGAGCGCATGATAAGAAGACGAGCCTCCCGGTCAAAGAACTCGTCATCGGGGAAGGGTAACCGCTCGAAACCCGCCGGTGCCTTCCCCCTGCCCCCCGAGATCACCGCGACCCCACCAGGGGCAAGCAACCGGCCGATGATGGGATAAAAATCGGCTGCCGGGATGGCGGCCCGGCTGACGATCGCCTCAATAGGGCCTTCCAGCGCCTCGATTTGGTCTTGCCGTACCTCGACGTCCACTCCCACCACCCGTGCGCCTCGTCGGGCCAACTCGCAGCGCCTGGCCGAAGAGTCGACCAGGACCAGACGCGATTGGGGCCAGATGCAGGCCAATACCAACCCCGGGAGACCGGCTCCTGCACCGAGATCCCAACAAACCGGCGGCGGAGTCGCCCATCCGCATGCGAAGAGGATCGAATCTGCCAGGTGCCTTTCCTCGATCGCGCCGCGCTCGTTGGGGCCGAGGCCACCGGCGGTGATGGCTTCGGTGGCCAGCCAACGTCCCAGCGTATCGAGGCGCTGGCTCATCCGTTGATCGAGCCTGATTCCTCCTGCCCTTGCCGCCGCCTCCAGGCGAGGATTCACGTGAAACTAGAGGGTTTAGCCCTCGTCAACTTGGTCGACCTCGTCACCCTCGTCAGCTTCATCGACCAGCTCGTCTTCGACTTGGGAGATCACCACATATCGTCGAGGAGGCTCGCCCTCCGAGTACGAGCGGACGCCAGCGACCGCTGCCACCGCATCGTGGATGACCTTGCGATCCGCCGCGCTCATCGGTTCGAGCATGATCTCGCCTCCCTCGCTCACCACCTGCTCGATGAGTTGGCCGGCATAGATGCTGAGGGCCTGACGCCGACGCTCGGCATAGCCGGCAATGTCGAGGCGGACCCGGGCGGTGTCTTTGAACTGCCGGTGAAGGGTGGTTTTGGTGATTTCGTGAACGGCGTCGAGCACCGAGCCCCGCACGCCGACCAGGGCTTCGGTCTGTTCTCCTTCGACGGTGGCAATGATGACGTCTTCGTCGATTTCCACTCGGACCGAGCCCTCGAGTCCAAAGGACTCGATCAGACCACGGAGAAACTGCTCGACCACCGGCGCCTGTTCGGCAGGGTCGACATCGACGGGAGGACGCTCGGCGCGGCTAGATGCGTCTGAATTCCGCACCCTCGGGGCTGGGCGAGAGTTGCCGCCAGTGCGGCCCTGGGGACGAGGGGCGTTGCCCCCCCGTTGACCTCCGCTCCGGGATCCGGCCTCCCGGCCCCGGCCTTCCTGGCGGGGGCCACCACTGCGGCCGCCTCCAGAACGGGGGCGTCGGTCCCGACCCCTTACTCTTCGGACCCGGGGCTTGACCCTGACAATGGCGTCCCGACCCCCGAGGCCAAGAAAGCCCTTTTCGGGTTCCTGCACTACTTCGACGTCTACATCCGAGCGCTCGGTTACCCCCAGCTCGCTCATGGCCGCCGCCACCGCCACTTCAATGCTCTTTCCGCGAACCTCTACCCACTCGACCATTTCACTTCCTCGTTCTTGCTATTTCCGCCTGCGGCGCCGGCGCTTGTCGACCGCACCCTGTTGCGCCTTCCGGATCTCCGGCTCGTTGCTCTCCGACTTGACCCGCGCTGCGTCCTTACCGCCAGCTTGTCGGCTGGTATCGGCAGGCACCAGTTGGGGCCGCCCGTCGATCTTGAAGATCACGATCTGTTGGAGCAGCCGGAAAATATTTCCAGTCATCCAGTAGAGGACCAATCCGGCCGGAAAGTTGTAGGAGACGATCCCAATGAAGAGCGGCATGATCCGGCTCACCGCCTGACCGGCGGCGGCCTGGGGGTTGTCAGGTCGGGCTTGACCGGAGGTGGCATGCCAGGTCTGGACGTACTGGGTGGCCACCATCACCGCCAGCATCCCCAGGTAGGGGAGAGCCGAGCCGATGCCTTCGGCCACCGCCTCCGAGACCCGCTTACCCAGATCCATTCCCAGGAAGCGGTTGTTCCCGGCGGCGATGGCATTCGCCAAACCCGATCCGGAGGGGATGTGGCCGGGGGCGCTGAGGACCCGGAAGAGGGCCAACCAGATCGGAAACTGAACAATCAGTGGAAGGAGGCACCCCCCGGGTGTGGCGCCGGCCTCCCGCTGGACCCGCATCAACTCCTTTTGCATCTCCTCGGGCCGATCCTTGTATTCCTTTTGGATGCGGCGAATCTCGGGTTGGATGGCGGTGAACGCTCGAGTCGAGCGAGTTTGCTTGAGAGTGAGCGGGAACAAGAGGAGGTTCACCGCCACGGTGAGGAGAATGATCGCTAGCCCATAGGAGGGAATGAGGTCGTAGAAGAACGCCAAGGCACTGCCGAGGGCGTTCTGGAGGCCGTTAAAGATCTCGCCCATTTACCGCGTCCTGGGGGGAGGAACCGGGTCAAGCCCGCCGGAATGGAAGGGGTGGCACCGACCCAGCCGTCGCAGCCCGAGAAGGCCCCCGCGGACAAACCCGTGAAGCTCGATCGCCTCGATCGCGTACTGCGAGCAGCTGGGGAAGTAGCGGCAATTGCGCCCCAGCCGAGGGGCGAGCAGCCTCTGATAGGCACGGATCAGAAAAACCGCCAGTACCGAGAGGGGGCGCTCTCGGATCTGTCGGCTGAATCGGGGATTAGGCATAAATTCAGTCGAGGCGGCAGGCAATCGTCACCCACTCGACCAGGCGCGGATAGGGGGCATTACCTGCCTCCCGCTCGGGGATCAACACGTAGTCGAAACCGACGGGTAGCTCGGCGTCGCCTGCCGCCGCTCGGAGGCGGCGCCTGATTCGATTTCGCTGCACTGCGTTTCCTATTCGTTTACCTGCCACCAACCCGATGCGGATCTGGTCGGGTTGGCCAGGGCTGCGGACAACCAAAAGCCCGCCTACCTTGCGACGCCGCCCGCTGTCGAGAACCCGGCGAAAATCGGCCGCCTTCTTAATCGAAATGGGCCGAGCGCTGCGGGGCCGCGTCAGGCTGCGAGCCGCTTGCGACCCTTGGCCCTACGGGCCTTGAGGATCGCTCGCCCGGCGCGATCGGCCATGCGATGACGAAATCCGTGGTTCCTTTTCCGGCGGCGTACTTTGGGTTGGAAGGTTCTTTTCATGGTGGCAATCACCCCGACACAAGGGGTGGGTGGACCGGACAAGGTTATTGCGTCGGCGAGATTTGTGTCAAAGCCTGGCCTTCGCGAAAAAAAAGCAGTTTGCCCACAATGGGTCGAGTGGCACTTCCTAGCCATACGTCGGGTGAAAAACCCATATGGATACGACTGATTGCGGCTATCGGCCCTATCCACAAGGGTGGATTGCGCGCTCTTGACGCTTTCTGACAACCCCTGCAAAATCGCTCGCCGCTGCGTACGCAGACCGACTCACTTCCCCTAGAGGAGTCTTGGTTCGACGCGTCCGTAGTTGGAAACGCCGGCTTGCCGGCAGGGAGTGAGGAGCTGTCTTCGCGGCCGCGAGGTCGCCGAGTTTTTGGTCTGAGATCGGGTTTCCACAGCTGTGGAAGGTTTTGTGGGAAACCCCGATCTCCGGAGGGAGGGACGAGTGCATGGATTTTCGCTAGAGGAGGCGACATCGCGTCAGTGGGAGGAATTTCAGACGACTTTGCGGGGATCGGTCTCTCCTGCCAATTGGCAGAAGTGGTTGGGCAAGCTGCAGCCCGAGCTGGGGTCGAGCCAAGTAACCCTGATCGCTCCCAACGAGTTTCACCGCACATGGGTCGAAGAGAAGCACGGGAAGCAAATCGAATCGATCTTTCGTCAGGTTTTTGGCTCCGAGATGACTTTCTCCCTCGTTGCCCTGTCTCCCTATCTCCCGGCCGAGGAAGCCGAGGCCCCGGCGCTGGAAGTTGGTCCGGCTCCCACTCATCCGTCGGCCAGCGAGGTCGAGCCCAGATACGAGACCAACCCCTCACCGCTGTTCGGGCGTTACCGCTTCGAAAACTTCATCCAGGGGGAATCCAACCAGTTCGCTCTGGCGGCGGCGCAAGCGGTGGCGGATCAGCCGGGAGTCTCATACAACCCCCTCTTCATCTTCGGGGGAGCTGGCCTCGGTAAGACACACCTTCTCCATGCCGTTGGTCACCACGTGCATGAGTTCTACCCCAACCTTTTGGTCCGTTACGTCACCTCGGAGAAGTTCCTAAACGATTTCATCGACTGCATACGTCGTAAGCGGGTCGACGATTTCAAGCACCGCTATCGAAGCACCGACGTCCTCCTCCTGGACGATGTCCAATTCTTCGAACGCAAGGAGCAGATCCTCGAGGAGTTCTTCCATACCTTTAACACCCTTCACCAACTGGGAAAGCAGCTCGTGATCACCTCGGATCGCCATCCCCGTAACTTCACGGTCGAGGATCGGCTCCGTTCACGGTTCGAGTGGGGACTGGTCACAGACATCCAGCCTCCGCTGCTCGAGACCCGCCTCGCCATTCTCAAGCGAGGTGCCGAGTTTGCACCGAAACGGGTGCCGCAAGAAGTCCTCGAGTACATCGCCAGCAGCGTCTCTGACAACATCCGCGAACTGGAGGGAGCTCTGACCCGGGTCACTGCTTTCGCTGCCCTGACCCACCGGGAGATCGACCTCGCCATGGCTGAGAAGGTCCTCGGCGACCACGGCAAGAAGAACGGGGCTCCATTGCAGGCACTAGACATCATCGCCGCCACCGCCGACTCCTATGGGTTCTCGGTAGCGGAGGTGCAGGGGCCGAGCCGCCGCCAGCCACTGGTCTTATGTCGTCAGGTCGGCATGTACCTTTGCCGGGAGCTGACCGACCTTTCGCTACCCAAGATCGGCGAGGTTTTTGGGGGCCGGGATCACACCACTGTCATCCACTCCCTCGACAAGGTCAAGCGGGTGATTCGATCCGATCGGGCGGTCTTTGATCGTGTCCACAGCCTCCTCCAACAATTGCGGAAAAGAGGGGCATAAGTTGACCCCTTGTGAGCTTCGTCACCAGCACTGGAGGAGAAGTCGGACGACAATCCCCAGACGTTGTTGGCATAGAAAGCCCGTCACCAGAAGGCGAAACGGCTTTTTCCCCGGTTTCCCCAATCCCTACTACCTCTTCTAAGTTTCTTATAAGAATCCCTTAGTAGATCCAGGAAGGAAGAAACCGTTGTGAAAATCAGGGGCGAACGCGACGACCTCGCCGACATCTTCAGTCGTGCTAACCGGGCCGTGGCCGCGCGATCGGCTCTTCCGGTCTTACAAGGGCTTTTGTGCGAGGCGAGCGGAGGCGTCCTCACCGTCACCGGTACCGACCTCGAGGTCACCGTGACGACGTCTGGTCCGGTGGAGGTGATGGAGGAGGGACGGGCTGTGATTCCGGGTCGCCTCCTGGCTGAGTCGGTACGGAAGATGCCGCCCGGGGTGGTGACCATGACGGTCGGGGGAGGTGACGCCGAGATTCAAGGCAAAGGACCCCGCTTCACTCTTCGCACCCTCACCCTGGATGATTTTCCGAATCTGGACACGACTCCGGTTGATGGGGTAGAGGTTGATGGCGAAGAATTAGTTAATGGCATTAACCAAGTCGTGGTGGCGTCATCTTCAGACAGTGCTCGTCCCATCCTGACCGGTGTATTGTTCGAGCCCGCCGACGAGGGACTGCGCTTGGTGGCGACGGACTCTTACCGACTCTCGGTGAGAGACCTGCCGGGGATGGGATCGATCGGCTCGGGTCTGGTGCCGGCCCGGGGCCTCCGAGAGTTGGCGCGCACCATTGGGGGGCCGAAAGTTCAGGCAGGGATGGCCAGTCGGGAAGCAGTCTTCTCCTCGGACCGGGGATCGCTGCGCCTGCGGCTCATCGAGGGGTCATTTCCGAAGTACCGATCCCTTCTTCCGGAGAGTTATCCCGCTCAAGTGTTGATGGAGAAAGAGGCGCTGCTCGATGCTTTGGGCCGGGTCACGCTGGTGGCCGAGGATCACATTCCCGTCCGTCTCAAGATCGGAAACGGTGGGGTAGAGGTGAATGTCACCCGCCAGGACGTGGGCGGCGAGGTGGAGCATCTCGATGCCGAGTTCGTGGGCCCCGAAGAGATTCTGATCGCTTTCAATCCGCGCTACCTCTCGGACGGAGTATCTGTGATCGCCGGGGACAAGGTTCGAATCCGGATGATCGACTCTCTCAAGGCGAGCGTCCTCGACGACGGCGGCGAAGGTGGCTTTCTCTACTTGCTGATGCCGGTTCGGATCTGATCAACGACGCGGTCCGGTCACCCTGATGGTGTCGATTCTTCCGGGCCCCAGCTCCTCGTCCAGGCGTCGCAAGAGCTCTCCGCTGGCATAGCGCAGGATCGAGACCAGCTGCGGAGAGGCCGACTCGACGACCAATTCCCCCCGCCGGAGCAGAACCGGCGCCGACTGACCGGCCCAAGGAGGACCGGCCAGATCGGGCCAGGACTCCTGGAGCCGGGGGAGGAGATCGGGAGACGGAAGCCCAAGGTTTGCGAGGATCCGGGAAAGGACGGATTCCAATGCCTCGGGTTTGGCGCTCAACGAATGTCTCCTTCCGAGACCTGCCAGGCCCGGCCGGGCACCGGGACTTCCTCGAGGCGGGTGGTGGAGACGAAGGTCTGGGCCTCAGGAAGGGCATCGGTGAGCGCCTTCGAGCGCTCGGGATCGAGCTCGGAGTACACATCGTCGAGAAGCAAGAGCGGCAGTCGGTCGGTTTGCAAGGAGACGGCCCGGTGAGTGGCAAGTCGAAGCGCCAAGGCCAGCGTTCGCTGTTCACCCTGACTGGCCTGATGGCGACTGCCTTGTCCCCCGAGCGAAATTGCGGGGTCGTCGCGGTGGGGACCGCTCCCGGTTGTCCTCAGTTCGAAGTCGAGTCGGCGTCTCTCGCGCAGAGCCGCCGTCAGACTCGTGGCCCACTCGCTGGCTGGGGTAGTCGGGTCCAGGGTCCCCCCCCAATCTGATTGATATGCGAAGCGAACGCTGGTCTCTTCACCGGCGATTCTTCCGTAAGACTCGACCAAGGTCTCTTCAAGCGCCGCCGCTGCCCGCGCTCGCCGCCCCATAACCTTGGCGGCAGCTTGCGCCAGGCGCATGTCCCACACCTCGAGGGTGGCGAGATCGCGGTCGCCCTGCTTGAGGAAGGTGTTGCGCTGCCGAAGGGTGCGATCGAACTCAGCTTGATCGAGAGTGGCGCCGGGCCAGATCTGGCCGGCGACATCGTCGAGGAGCTCGCGACGGCCGGCCGGTGAGCCCTTGACGAGATCGAGATCATCGGGAAGAAAGGCAACCGTTCTCAAAGCCGACCGGAGATCGGAGGTGCGTCCGATCGACTTCTGGCCGATCCGCGTTCTCCTGCCACCCTTGCGTGCGATCTCGACTTCAACCAGCGCCTGAGCCGAAGATTCTTCCCCCCGTACAACGGCGGTCTCGGCATCGTGGGCAATCAGCGTTTCCTCGGGGGCACCGCGAAAGGAGCGCAGATTGGCCAGGAACCCAATTGCTTCGAGGACGTTGGTCTTCCCCGCTCCATTGCGGCCTACGAGGATGTTGACTCCGGGATCGGGACGCCACTCAAGGGCGGGGTAGGAGCGAAAGCTGAGCAATTGAAGCCAGGAGAGGCGCACCCCGCGACGGTAACCAGACCGAGAGACGTCGATGGTTCACGGCTAGGCCAAAACGCTCTCCGAGCAAGTGCGGAAAAGGCCGTGATCACAGCCATTTCCGCCCCTCAAGAGGATGTTCGAGGGCGGGTCGAACGGCTATAATTACAAACGTGCAATCGGGCCACTTTTCCGGCCTTCAACGCCGCCCCGATTGCCCCCGACCAGACATTGTCGCCAGGAGCTGATTTGGCCGCTACCAACGGAAATGCCTCGTATGACGCCCGGGACATCACCGTCCTCGAGGGTCTCGAAGCAGTGCGGAAACGGCCCGGCATGTACATCGGTTCGACCGGCCCCCGCGGGCTCCACCATCTGGTTTGGGAGGTGGTCGACAACGCCGTCGACGAGGCCATGGCCGGCTTCGCAACCCGGATCGAGGTGACTCTTTTGGCCGATGGGGGAGTGCGAGTCATCGACAACGGCCGCGGCATTCCTGTCGACATTCATCCCAAAACGCGGCAGTCGGCCCTGACCGTGGTCCTAGGAACGCTCCATGCCGGGGGAAAGTTCGAGCAAGGGGCATACACCGTTTCCGGCGGGTTGCATGGCGTCGGCGTCTCGGTAGTCAACGCCCTTTCCCAAAAGCTCGATGCCGAAGTTCGTCGGGATGGATTCGTCTGGGGGCAGAGTTTTTCTCGCGGCAAGCCGTTGTCCAAGGTCGAAAAGCTCAAGCCGTGGAAAAAGAACAGTGGGACCACGATCAACTTCTGGCCCGACACCCAGATCTTTACCGATACGACTGACTTCGACTACGACACCATCTCCACCAGGCTCCGGGAATTGGCCTATCTCAACCGCGGCCTCGAGATTGTGCTAACCGACGAGCGGACCTTGGATGGGCTGTCTGCTCCGCGCTCTGAGACCTACCTCTTCAGAGGCGGGCTTCTCGATTTTGTCAAGCACCTCAACTCGAGCAGGGAACCGGTCCATCCTCATGTCATCGAGATCATCGACCGTTCAGCCGAGTCGGAGCTCGAGCTGGCAATGCAGTGGACCGGTACCTACACCGAATCGATTCACTCCTTTGCCAACAACATCAACACACACGAGGGAGGCACCCACGAGGAGGGCTTTCGCAAGGCCCTCACCAACGCCATCAATGCCTTCGCCCGCACCAAAGGCTTGCTGAAGGAGAAGGAAGAGAACCTCACCGGCGAGGACATTCGCGAGGGCCTCACCGCCATCATCTCGGTTCGGGTGAAGGTTCCTCAGTTCGAGGGCCAGACCAAGACCAAGCTCGGCAACACCGAGATCCGTTCTTACGTCGAGAAGATCTTGAACCGTCATCTTCCCGAGTGGCTCGAGCGCTATTCATCCGAGGCCCGCCGGATCGTCGAGAAGTGCGTCACCGCCGCCAAAGCTCGAGAGGCTGCCCGCAAGGCACGTGATGTCACCCGCCGCAAGTCGGGACTCGAGTCGGGCGGGCTCCCCGACAAGCTGGCCGACTGCTCCACCCGCAACCCCGAAGAGGCGGAGCTATTCATCGTCGAGGGGAAGTCGGCCGCCGGCCCGGCCAAGCAAGGTCGTAATTCCCACACCCAAGCGGTCCTTCCGATCCGCGGAAAGATCCTCAACGTCGAGAAGGCCCGGTTGGCCAAGGCCCTGCAGAACACGGAAATCGTCGATCTCATCACCGCGGTGGGGACCGGGATCGGAGACGAGTTCGACCTCCAAAAGGCCCGGTATTACAAGGTCATCATCCTGGCCGACGCCGATGTCGACGGCTCCCACATCCGCACCCTCTTGCTCACGTTCCTCTTCCGCCACATGCGCGGTTTGATCGAGGCCGGCTATGTCTATCTCGCGCAGCCGCCCCTCTATCGGGTCAAGGTCGGCTCCAAGGTCCACTACCTCAAGGATGACGACGAGTTGGCCGAGTTCCGAAAGGAGCACCCCAAGGTCAAGGCCGCTCGCTTCAAGGGCTTGGGGGAGATGGACGCCGAAGAGCTTCGGGTCACGACCATGGATCCCGAAACCCGGACCCTGTTGCGAGTTGACGTCGACGATGCCCTGGCCGCCGACGAGCTCTTCTCGGTGCTTATGGGCGATGACGTCGCCCAGCGGAAGTCGTTCATCCAGCAGAACGCCAAGGACGTTCGCTTCCTCGATATTTGAGCCATGGTTGACCGCATCCCCACTAACGGCGATGGCCTCGGCGCCATCGACATCAACGCCGAGTTGGAGCAGTCCTTTGTCGACTACGCCATGTCGGTCATCGTTTCTCGCGCCCTCCCGGATGTGCGCGATGGTCTAAAACCGGTGCAGCGACGGATCATCTATTCGATGTTCGAGAACAACATCGGGCCCACCACCCCGCACCGCAAGTGCGCCAAGGTGGTCGGCGAGGTGATGGGGAACTATCACCCCCACGGCAATCAGGCCATCTATGACGCCCTGGTGCGAATGGGCCAAGACTTCTCGATGCGCCACCAGCTCATCGATCCCCAGGGGAACTTCGGAACCATCGACGATCCTCCCGGAGCCGATCGCTACACCGAGTGCCGGCTCACCCACCTCGCCATGCGACTCCTGGAGGGAATCGGTGAGTCCACGGTCGATTTCGTTGAGAACTACGCGGGTGAATCCGAGGAGCCCACGGTGCTGCCCGCCCGCTTCCCCAACCTCATGGTCAACGGCAGCCAGGGCATCGCAGTGGGGATGGCCACCAATATTCCTCCCCACAACCTGGGCGAGATGGTCGAAGCTTGTCTCCATCTGATCGACAATCCCGACGCCGACTCAGAAGAGTTGATGCGCTTCGTCAAAGGGCCTGACTTTCCCACCGGCGGCTACCTGGTGGGCAGCACCGGAATCAGGGAGTACCTGGCCTCGGGCCGGGGCTCAATCCGGATGCGGGCGGTGGCCGAGCCCCAAGAGGTGAGGAAGGGGAGGACCGCCCTCATCGTCACCCAGATGCCCTATCAGGTATCGATCGAGCGAGTGATGGAGAAGATCCGGATCTTGGTCGATGAGAAAAAGCTCTCCGGCGTCGCTGACGTACGTAACGAATCGGACAACCGCCGCGGGATTCGTCTCGTGATCGAATTGAAGAAGGACGCGGTTCCCCAGGTCGTCCTCAACCAGCTTTACAAGAACACTCCCCTCCAGGAGAGCTTCGGAGCCAACATGGTGGCCTTGGTCGACGGCATCCCCCGCACCCTCAACTTGGCGGGGATGGTCGGTTACTACCTCGACCACCAGATGGAGGTCATCGAGCGCCGGACCCAGCATCGCTTGGGGGAGGCCGAAGCCCGGGCCCACATCCTCGAAGGCCTCATCATCGCCGTCGACAACATCGACGAGGTGGTGGCGCTGATCCGAGCCTCGAAGGACACTGCCGACGCCCGTTCTCGCCTCCAGGAGCGTTTCGAGCTCTCGGAGATTCAGGCCAATGCCATTCTCGACATGCCGCTTCGTCGTCTCACCGCCCTCGAGGTGGGAAAGCTGCGGGAGGAACATGCCGCCCTCATGGAATTGATCGCCGACCTCAAGGCGATCCTGGCCGACCCGGCTCGGCGGCGGGAGATCATCAAGAGCGACCTGACAGAGATCAAAGAGAAGTTCGCCACTCCTCGCCGGAGCGTGATCATCCCCGACGAGGGCGACATGTCGCTCGAGGATCTGATCGCCGACGATGAACTGATCGTCACCGTCTCGGCCTCGGGCTACTTGAAATCGGTTCCCGCCAGCACCTATCGCACCCAGGGGCGGGGAGGGCGAGGGGTCAAGGCGGCGGAGGTCTCAGGCGAGGACGTGGTGTCCCATCTCGTCCACACCACCGCCCATGCCTATCTGCTGATGTTCACCAACAAGGGTCTGGTCCATCGCATCAAGGCCCACGAGATCCCGCGCAAGGACCGCACTTCGAAGGGGGTCCTCGCCCAGGCGGTGCTGCCGCTCGAGCCCCAGGAGCGGATTGAGGCAATTATCGACACGCGTAACTACGAAACCGCGCGCTTTCTCGTCATGGTCACCAGGCTGGGGACGGCAAAGAAGACGCTCTTCCGCGAGTACGAGAGCCGCAACCAAACGCTGGTGGCGATCAAGCTGACTGAGGGCGATGAGGTGGTCTCGGTGCGGACCACCACCGGCGAAAACGACGTCCTCATCTTCACTCGCAACGGCCAGGGGATCCGCTTTCCCGAGAAGGATTTGCGTCCGATGGGCCGGGCCACGCAAGGGGTACGGGGGATCAAGCTCCGCCCCGGCGACGAAGTGGTGGCGGCGACATCGTCGGCCGACGGCGAGGACGTCTTGCTGTTGACGTCGAATGGCTATGGAAAGCGCACCTCCATCGAGCAGTTCCGCGGCCAGGGGCGGGGCGGGATCGGAGTCAAGGCGATCAAGCTGACAAAGGCCCGGGGACATCTGGTGGGAGCACTGGGTGTGACCAAGGGGACGGGAGTGTTCCTGATCTCCTCCAACGGCAAGGCCATCCGCCAGAAGGCCGACGCCATCAGCCGCCAGCAGCGAGATTCGACCGGGGTGAAGGCGATGCGTCTCGATCCCGGCACCGAACTGGCGGCGTTCACCGTGGTGCCGCCAGAAGAGGACGAATAGACGGGGTACCCCCGGTAGACTCTTGGTCCTTACATGACCACGGTCCGGCGTGTTCGCCGCATCATCCGCAAGATCGACCCGTGGACGGTCCTCAAAGTTTCGGCTCTTCTCAACGTCGTGCTGGGGCTGGGGCTCGTCCTGGGGTTGGTCATGTTCTGGTCGGTGCTCACCGCCGCTGGCATCCCCGACAAGATCACCGAAGTCTTGGTGAAGATCACCCTCCTCGACGAAGGCGAGAACCCCTTTGCCAACACCGAGCGCTTTCTGCGGGCCGCCGTCTTTGGATCAGTGGTTTGGGCGGTGCTTTCGACCGGGTTTATGACTTTGGCGGCTGTGATGTACAACCTGGTGACCGATGTTGTCGGCGGCGTCGAGGTGGTGGTCCTGGAAGAGTCACTCGCCCCCTTGAGTGTGGCCACCGCCCCCGCGCGGCGCTTTACGCCGGCCACGCCAGCTACTTCGCTGGGTAACGGCAAACCGGAACCAGCCTTGGCCGACGAGCCCACCGAAGAGACCACCCCCGCCATCCCCTGACTATTGCGAACCCAGGGTTGTAGGCCGCGCTCAGCGCGGATAACGGTCCGGAGAACGACGGCCTAGGACTTGATCGCCGCCACCAGGCCCATGGCCTCGGCCCGGGACAGATACGTCTGGGGTGAATCCCACACCCGGACGATTCCGGCTGGGGGCACCAGGGCGACCCCGGCGGCGAGAGCGATCGTGGTCAAGAAGAGGTAATCATCGACCACGGCCTGGCGGGTGCCGTTGCCCTCCACCAGCACCGATGCCCAGCCCGGGGGCGCCGTGGCCTCGACCACTCTCACCGGCAGCTCCACCAATTCCACCCCCGAGAGACCTCCCACCGGGGGCGGGAATCCGACCTTGATCGGTCCCGACCCATTCGGCCCGGGACGGGCCACCGATACCCGGGTCACGGCCGTGCCTTGCGACTCGAGCCGAGCGGCCATCGCCAGTCCCAGGCCCAAAAGGGAGGCGCCCACGACCGCCGGTACCGGGCTTACATCGATCTCGGCCGCCGATAATGCCGCGGCTCCGATTCGAGCGGCGACGGCGAAGGCATCGGGACCTGGGCTCACCACCAGATCGAATCCCTCCGGCGTCTCGACCTTCTCGATCACCGACGAGGAAGGTGGGCCGAGAAAAGCCACCCGCTCAACGGAAGACTCCGAGCGCAGGACGTGGGCGATTCGAAGGTCGCGGTCGTGGTCGGCGAGGACCAGAACCTTCAACTGAGGGAGACCGGCTCCCAGGCCTCGGTTGCCGTGTTCTCTTTGATTCTCTTCTGGAGCAATGTGGCAAAGACGGCGGTCAGAGCTCCCACGGCGATGATGATCGGCAAAGGCTTCACCCTGAGAGTCTATGGCGCAGGGGCGAAAAAGTAAGGCGATACCCCAAAAGCGGCGTTTCCTTGCCACCTCGCTAAAACTGCCGGGTGCGGATTGCCACTTGGAACGTGAATTCGCTGGCCGCGCGGGTGCCGGCGATCGAGCAGTGGCTCGAACGGGCCGCCCCGGATGTTCTGCTTATGCAGGAAACGAAACTGGCCGACGAGCAAGTCCCCGAGCTGCCCTTCCGGATGGCCGGCTACGAGGTCGCCCATCATGGCGAGGGGCGATGGAACGGGGTGGCCATCGCCAGTCGTCTCGGGATCTCCGAAATCGTCACCAACTTTGGTGACGGCCCCGTCCGCGACAGCCGTCAATCATCTGGTCGCGGCGCGGCCGAAGAGGACTTCAACCCCTTCGACGAGGCACGGATGATGAGCGCGATATGTGGAGGCATCCGCTTCGTCAGTCTCTATGCCCCCAACGGCCGGGTCCTCGACTCACCCTTCTACGAGGGCAAGCTGGCGTGGTACGAGCGGCTCCATCGCTGGTTGGTCGAAGGCCGCTCGCCCACAGAGCCACTTGTGGTGGGTGGTGACTTCAATGCCACTCCGGCAGACGATGACGTCTGGGATCCGGCAGCCGCCCATGGCGGCACGCACGTCTCCCCGAGAGAACGCCGAGCCCTCCAGACCCTGCGCGACTGGGGGCTGGCCGACCTCTACCGCCGCCATAGTCCCCAGCCCGGACGCTTCACCTGGTGGGACTACCGGGCAGGGATGTTCCACAAGAACAAGGGGATGCGAATCGACCTCCTGTATGCCACGACCCCGGTGGCTGAGCGCAGCGTCTGGTCCGAGATCGATCGGGAGGCGAGAAAAGGACCTCCGACTCCGTCCGATCACGCGCCCGTAGTAGTCGACCTCGACGAGCCGGGAGCCCACTTCGATGCCGATTGGGAAGGAGCGCTGGAGCGAATCGCGAAACGCAGCAAGAAATAGCGCTAGGCGCGGTCGGTGATCTGCTGCACGGCCCAGCGGTTGCCGTCGGGATCACTGAAGTAAACGAAGCCCACATTGTTGAGATCGTCGCCTTCTTGCATCGGGCGCAGGCCGTCCTGACCGTAAACCTGAACTTCGGTGGCTTGCACTCCCCGCGAAATCAACTCGGCGTGGGCCCGCTGAATGTCGGAAACGACCAGTTGGAGACCCTCAAGCGAACCCGGAGCCATGTTGCCGAGACCTTTGCCGATGACGATCGAACATCCCGAGCCCGGTGGGGTGAGCTGGACAACGCGGAGATCGTCGCTGATGCGGGAGTCGTGATCGACGTGGAAGCCCAGGCCCTTCTCGTAGAAAACTTTCGATCGGTCGACGTCGGACACTGGTACGACCACGACCTCGAGGGTCCAGTTCATTCAGTCCCCTCTCGCTAAGAGCGCCTGCAACTGAGCCCGGCTGACGTTTCCCCCGCTCATCACCACCGCCACCCGTTTTCCCGCCAGATCTTGTTTGAGCTTGAGGGCGGCGGCGGTCGAGGCCGCACCCGAAGCCTCGACCATGTTTCGGGTGGCGTCGATCAGTCGGAGCTGGGCGTCGAGGATCTCGTCGTCGCTGACCAGGATGAAGTCATCGAGTAGTTCCCAAAGAATCGTCTGCGGCAGTTCGAAAGGGGCCCTCGTCGCCAGTCCCTCGGCGATGGTCTCACATTTGTCTTCCACCAAGGCCCGTTCCATCCAGGAGCGATAAGCAGCGGGAGCCTGAGCCGACTGCACTCCGATGACGCGGCTCGAAGGATCGACGGCGCGGGCAACAATCGATGCCCCGGCGGCGCCACTTCCCCCGCCTATGGGAACGATCAGCACCTCGATCGTTGGCTCTTGCTCGAGAATCTCGAGTGAGGAGGTGGCGACTCCCGCGATTAGGTGAGGTTCATTTCCGGAGTCGATGTAGCGAAAACCGCGCTCGCTTGCCAGCTCTTGGCAGTAGGCCTTGGCGTCATCGAAATCATGCCCGTGCTCGACGAGTTCAGCCCCCAGCCCTTGCATCGAAGCCATCTTGGCGGGGTTGGCTCGCTCGGGGACGCAAATGACTGCCTTCACGCCGAAGAGGCGAGCGGCGAAGGCGATCGATTGCCCGTGATTGCCGGTCGAGGCGGTGGTCACCCCCCGATGCCGTTCGTCCTCCGTCAGCTGCGAGATGAGATTGATGCCGCCGCGCACCTTGAAAGCCCCGATCGGCTGATGGTTCTCGTGTTTGACGAAGACCTCGGTGCCCAGCATGTCGGTGAGCACCGGATAGGAAAAGAGGGGCGTCGGGTTGAGATAGGGAGCAATTCGTCGACGCGCCGCCAGCACGTCGGCGAAGGTTGGAATGTCCCAGCCCATCAGCCGCCGGTGGTACGGAGCTTGTCTTTGGCCTTCTTCTCTTTCTTCTCTTGACGTTTCTGCTTGGGGTCCTTGGCCGGGGCTTTCTTGTTGTTCCGGCCGCCTTTGTCCTTGTTCGCCATGGCTACCTCCGTTGTCGGACCCATTCTGCTCAGTTGGCGAAGCGACGGCGACCCAATAGCCAGACGGCTCCGACGACGACGAGCGCCCCGGCGCCCAACCCGACCGCCTGCCAGTCGAAGTTGGACGGCGGAGAGGTGGCGACAGAGGGTGGAGTCCCGGGGCCGAGCGCCTTGATGGCGAGGTCGGCGTCAGTGGTGGAGCAGAGGTTCGATGTGAAGAATCCCTGATCGTCGTTGGCGAAGATCGCCATCCGGGTTCCGACGTTGGCATCGATCCCACAGGCGGCGCTGTTGTTGGCCGTGACCACTTCCACCTGGGCCGGAACCTCGCCTGCCAAGACAGTGTCGACGTCGAAAGTCAGGGTGTGGTCGCTCCCTCCGGGGACCACTCCCGACATCGTGCCGACGAAGGCGATCGGCCCAAATTCGAGCATCTCCTCTGGTGTGGCGACCATGCAGCTGCATCCGTGAGCCGGGCTGGCCAGGAAGAGCATCGAGGCGGCCAGGAACAGGAAAGGCAAGAGTTTTCGCATGGTCCTCTGACGTCCTTCTGGCGGCATCGGTTCCCGACGGGCGACGTGCAGGGGGCCAATGCCGACGACGTCACCAGTCAAATCGAGTTCCTGCCTACAGAGGCTGCTCAAAGGGCCGGGCGTTGGGAGGAGAACGCACCATCACTCAAACCCCGCCGCCACTACTTGAGCGAGCTGGTCTGACCTAAGCCGAGCGCTTGGCCCGGGTCTGGTCGACGCTGGCCTTGAGGGCATCCAACAGATTGGTGACGGTGGCTGGTTCTTCCTCGGCCGGTGCAAGCTCGATCTCGTTGCCTTCGATCTTGGCATCGATGGCGTCTTCCAATCGTTGCCGATAGCTGTCCTCGAATTCTGATGGGTCGAACTCACCCGCGAGGTGGTCGATCAAGAGACGAGCCATCTTCAACTCTTCGGCTGAGATCCGGCTGTTGTCTTTGAGTTGCTCGAAGTCGGGGACTCTGATCTCGTCGGGCCAGTTCATGGTTTCCAGCACCAGCAGATCTTCCTTGACCCGAAGCGTGCAGAGACGCTCCTTCTCTCTGATCGTGACCTTGGCCACAGCCACTCGTCCCGATTCCGTCAGCGCCCGCAAAAAGAGCTTGTACGCCTTGGCCCCCACCTTGCTCGGAGCGACGAAGTAGGACTTCTCGAAATAGATGGGATCGATCTCGGTGGCGTCGACGATTTTCACCACGTCGATCGTTCGCGCGCTCTCGGGGGCGATCTGCTCGAGCTCCTCGGGAGTGAAGACGACGTACTTCCCTTTCTCGTACTCGTAGCCCTTGACGATGTCGTCCCAGTCAACCTCTCGGCCGGTCTTGCTCGACACCCGCTTGTACTGGATTCGGGACTTGTCTTTTCCAGAGAGCAGATGGAATGCGATATCCCGATCCTCGGTGGCTGTGTAGAGGCCGACCGGAATCGTGATGAGACCGAACGTGATCGCCCCGCTCCAAATCGAGCGTTTGGTTGTGGCTGCCTTCGCCCGCTTGCGGCCTTTCGTGGGCCGCTCTTGGGCGTGGCCGTTGGAGAGGGCTTTGATCAACTCCGTCCGGCTCATTTGCGATCTGCCGGGCACGTCGGCTTTCTGGGCCTTCTCGTAAAGCTCCGATTTCGTCAGATCCTGCAGGGATTTCTTGGCCATTCCAACTCCGATCGGGATGAGAAAATACCCGTCGAGCGGGAGATCAAAACCAAAGCGGTGGGCCCACGTGGACTTGAACCACGGACCTCGTCCTTATCAGGGACGCGCTCTAACCGAGCTGAGCTATGGGCCCTCGTGAAGCGGGGAATTGTAGTTCGTGACCCCGGTTTTCTGATCGGCCCG
>DATEDN010000086.1:0-1147 GCA_035281645.1 Acidimicrobiia bacterium
GTTTGCGGGCATTGCTGGCAGACCGCTTCCCTCAGCTCGATCCCGCCGCATTGGCCTATGCCTGTCGGTGCCTGCTGCCGCTGGTTCAGGCTCCGCCTCGCGGTGTGTGGGGTCAAACCCGCCAGGTGGAAGTGGTCACGCTCGACTCCTGGGTGGGAAAGCCTCTTCATCCCACGCCGTCGCGATCAGAAATGGTGCTGCGGTATCTGGCGGCCTTCGGCCCCGCTTCGGTTGCCGACATCACCAATTGGTCGCGGCTCACTGGCTGGCGCGAGGTCGTGGAGAAACTCCGACCACAGCTGGTCACCTTTCGCAACGAGCGGGGCACCGAGTTATTCGATCTCCCCGAGGCACCGCGACCCGATCCTGATAGTCCGGCACCGGCTCGCTTTCTGCCCGAGTACGACAATCTTCTCCTCGGACACGCCGATCGTTCCCGATTCAGCCCTGATGGAGGCTTCATCGGAGCTGCTCGGGCCGTCAAAGGGACGGTCCTGATGGACGGAACCGTCCAAGCCATCTGGCGATTCGAGGGAGACTCCAAGCGGGGACGAACATTGGTTGTCGAACACCAGCGTCTCCCCCGGTCGGTTCGCGCCGAGACGCTGGAAGAGGCCGCCGCGGTGGCCCGCTTCTGGCATCCGGAGGCGGAGGTTCCCATCCAAATGGACCAGGCATAGGATCGAAAGTCATGGCCGATGTTCGAGCAATCGCCCAAAAGTGGGCCGAGACCTGGCGAACCGGTTGGCCGGCCAAAGACATCGAGTCCATGGCCGCTTTCTACGCTCCGGATGCGACTTACTTGTCGGTGCCTTTCCGTGAGCCCGACCTCGGCCTCGATGGTGTTCGGGGATATCTGACCAGGGAGTTCGATGTCGAGTCGGAGATCGAATGCTGGTTCGCCACTCCGGTTGTCAAAGGAGATCGGGCCGCCATCGAGTGGTGGGCGAGTTGGGTCGAAGGTGGTATGGAGATGACGCTGGCGGGCTCGACTTTTCTGACCTTCAATCGTGAAGGGCTCATCGTCGATCACCGCGACTACTGGAACCAGGTCAACGACCGGCGCCCGCCTTATGAAGGTTGGGATCCCGACTCGTAGATTTTTTCGGAATTTTCCGAGACTCTTCCGGTCGGCGCGCTTTTTTGT
>DATEDN010000087.1:0-2837 GCA_035281645.1 Acidimicrobiia bacterium
TCGAAGCCGCCCTCCACGACGAGCTGTCGATGGTGGTGATCTCCGAGGCGCGAGAACAATCGAGCCACGACGCCATCCAAAACGAGCTCGAGGAGACAGTCAGCAGGGGACCCAGCAGCAAGAGCGACGGACGAAGCATCGACTCTGGCCGGGTCGATTTCCCGGCCAAAGTCAAGGGGAAGAAGGACGGCAAGAACTTTCTCGTTCCCGGCGTGCGGCCGCTCAAACTCTCGAACCTTGACAAGCCCTTCTTTCCCGAGGGCTTCACCAAGGGCGATCTCATTCAGTACTACGCCTCGGTGTCGTCCGTGTTGTTGCCTCACTTGCGTGACCGACCTATATCGATGTCGCGATATCCGGACGGGATCAATGGTCCGACCTTCTATGAGAAGCGGGCACCGGGACATCAGCCCGCCTGGATGGAGACCGCGGCGGTGCCGTCGGACTCGGCGGGCGGAGCCCAGGACTTTCTGCTCGCCTCCAATCGGGAGTCGCTGATGTGGTTTGCCAACATGGGCTGCATCGAGATCCACCCCTTTCACTCCCGGGCCGGAAACCTCGAACATCCCGATCTAGCCATCTTTGATTTCGATCCGGCAGAAGGGGCGGAATGGGAGCAGGTGGTGGCCGGAGCCAAGCTCCTCGAAGTGCTGCTCGGTCGACTGGGCCTCAACGGATATCCCAAGCTCTCCGGCTCCAAGGGTCTTCACGTCTACGTGCCGATCGAGGCCAAGTATCGACACTCCAGGGTCCGACGGCTGGTGGAAGCGATCGGCAAACTGCTCGTCGCTGCCAATCCGGCGGATCTCACCATGGAGTGGGACATACCCAAACGCAGAGGCAAGGTTTTCATCGATCACAACCGCAACGCCTACGGTCAGACCATCGCTTCGGCGTACTCGGTTCGCCCTCGACCCGGAGCTCCGATCTCCTTTCCGATCACTTGGAAAGAAGTCGACACCTGTCGCAATGGGGACTTCAACATCGTCAACTTCTGGGACCGCCTCGCCCGTTTCGGAGATCTCTGGGCCCCGGTAGCCAAAGGGGGGCAGACCATCGAGGCGGTAGAGGCCACCCTCGGAATCGAAGGCGAGGCTGGCAACTAGAAGGCAGAATGAAGCATGGACCTCTACGCCCGGGTCAACATCCTGGACGGGCGATCCGTTCGTTTGACCCACGGCGACCTGCGGGAGGTCGTCCATCTCGACGCCGACCCGATCGGCCGGTGTTTGTCCTGGGAGCGACTCGGCGTTGATTACCTGCACGTGGTCGATCTGGACGCCGCTATTCGGCGCGAATACCGCAACCGTCCGTTGATCGACGAGATCCTCAAGGCCGTCAACATCCCGGTTCAAGTCGCGGGCGGAGTTCGATCCGAATCTGAGCTGGAACGCCTGATCAGCAACGGCGCCTGGCGGGTGGTGATGGGAACCGCTGCGATCGAGAACCAGAACATGGTTTGGGAGGCGTGCCGCACCTTCCAGGACAAAGTGGCCGTTGCCCTCGATGTGCTCCCGGACGGCGAGGTTGTCACCGGTGGCTGGACCGGACATTCGGGGCGCTATCTCGAAGAGGCTTTGGTCGAGATGTCTTCGGCGGGAGCGGCCGCATTCCTCATCGGGGAGGCAAAACGCGATGCCTTGACCGAAGCCCCCGGATTCGCGGTCTTGGCCGAGGCATTGAAGGCGGTGGAAGAGCCCGTCATCGCCTCAGGGGGAGTGCGCGATCTCAACGACATCGCCACCCTGCGGCGCCTGAGCGTCGGCACCAGGCGGGTCGCGGGAGTGATTGTTGGGCGGGAGGTGACCGCCGGGCGCTTTACGATCGCCGAGGCGAGGCGGGTCATCACCGGCCAAGCACCGACCCGTGCCCCGGGTCGAGTGGAAGGTTTGCGGGCTTTGCTGCGAGTCTCGGACTTCGGGCGCTCGGTGGACTTCTATGAGCGCATCCTTGGGTTCCGCCGGTTGACCGGATGGGACCGAGACACCGGTTCCGGGGCAGTGCTAGAAGCGGCCGGCGGGGAGACCTTGCAGCTGCTCGGCCCTCCGCCCGGGTCGAGCTGGCCCCGTCCCTCTGGACTCGAGTTGGGGTTCTTTGTTGAAGATGTCGTCGCCTGGCACGAGCATCTCGTGGCCGGGGGAGTCCCGGTGTCCCGCGAGCTCAAGGTCGAGGCGTGGGGCGACACCGTCTTTGGGGTCGACGATCCCGACGGCGTTCGGATCTGGTTTGGTTCGACCCGCTAAGCCGCCACTCGCCGGGCGATGAATTCGTTCCAGGTCGCGCCCCCGGCGCGGTTAGGGGTGAGGTTGGCGCCGGCTCGAAGGGCGGCGCCGAAGAGTCCTCGCTTGTTGTAGGTCAGCACGGGCCGCCTTCTTCCGATGGCCCGCTGGCACGAGCGAGCCAGCTCCCGCGCCTCGTAGGCGAACGGACCGCCCACGTCCGGGAGGCGGCCGAACATCTGGTCGGCGACGGCCGCCACCAGCGCCTCGGCGTGAACCGCAGGATCGAGTACCTGGTAACGGGTCTCGGCGGGGACCGGCAGCCAGGGCCATCGGGTAGGGGCGGTGTACCAAGCCCAGATGAGCTGATGGAATTGTGTGGCGCGGATGATGGTCCACCGACTGGCCCGGCTTTGCAGGCTCTGTTCGCAGGTCGCCTTGGCCTCGTAGTACGGCCAGGGCATGAGATCACAGCCCACGATCGAGGGGTAAACGAGGTGTGCGTCGGTGTGGGTGACGAGGAAGTCGACCTGGCCTAGGTCGACCTCGAAGGGCCGGGTGGAATCGGTCGCGCAGATTACGACCGCGTCGACCGAGGAGAAGTCGACCTGCGACAAG
>DATEDN010000088.1:0-15555 GCA_035281645.1 Acidimicrobiia bacterium
GCCGACGCCACCAGGAGCCACCACTGCTGCAGGCCGGCCCGGACCGGATCGAGGCGGTGGATTTCCGCTAACGCCAGGGCGGTGAGCAGGGCGGCCGGGGGCAGGATCACAGTGGAGGCCGATGGCGCCCAGCGGCGAATGGCGAAATGCACCATGCCGAAAGCGAAGACCATCACCGCGAAGGTGAGCCCGATGCGGGAGTCGATGGTCTGGCCGCCGGCCAGCAGAACCAGGGTTACTCCGAATGCGGCCACTCCCGCGGCCGCGACCAGCATCCCGCTTTCCCCGGTGCGGGTCAACTCTCGACGAGCACGACTATCACTGTGATGTTGTCGTGGCCCCCGGCGCGGTTGGCCGCCTCGATCAGATTCCAGGCCACCTCTTCTGGCGCCCCTGCCCCGAGGAGGGAAGCGATCGCCTCATCATCGATCATGTTGGTCAATCCATCGGAGCAAATCAGCAGCCGGTCACCCGGGGTTAAGGGGAGGTCGAGGGTGTCGACGTCGATCGCCGAGCCGATCCCCAAGACCCTGGTCAGCATGCTCCGCTGGGGATGGTTGGCGATGTCCCCTTCTGAGATGCGGCCGGCGGCCAGCTGCTCGGCGACCACCGTGTGGTCGTCGGTGATCTGTTCGAGGACGCCGTCGTGCCATAAATATCCGCGGCTGTCACCGACATGTGCCAGGTGGGCGACCCCGTCGGTCCCCAACTCGACCAGGGTCAGGGTTGTACCCATCCCGGCCAACTCGGGCTCGGCGAGGGAGCGCTCGAACACTTGGGCGTTGGCCTTGGCCAGCCGCTCAGAAGGGAGGCCGTCGCTCGCCTGTGCCTCGGCCACCGCCAACTGGCTGGCTACCTCGCCGGCCACGGCTCCGCCCATTCCATCTGCCACCATCAACACAAACGGGCCTGGCCCTTGTCCGGCCGCTTCGGGCCAATGAGCGTCCTCGTTGTTGTTCCGCACTCGGCCTCGGTGGGTGGCAGAGGCGTACTGATAATTCATGCCGCGTCCTTCATCGCACTTCCATGACCGTCTTTCCCACCTGCAGTGCGTCGCCCCGGCGGAGGTTGGTAGGGGTCGTGATGCGCTTTCCGTTCACGTAGGTTCCGTTCGTGCTTCCGAGATCGGAGACCGTGAGAACCCCGTCGGTGAGCACAAGTCGGAAATGGAACTCGGAAGCGTAGGGATCGTCGAGGACAACATCGGCTTGATCGCTCCGGCCGACGACGGTGGCGCCATTGACTGCGAACGTCATACCGCCCTGGGTGTCGGAGCGAATGACAGCCACCTGCTTGACGCTTCGCTTGCTTCCCCGTCCCTGACCCTGACCGAGACCGACGTGGCGGGTGATGGCCCGGGCTACCTGCCAGATGAAGAGGTAGACCAGCGCCAGAAAGATCAGGCGCAGAACGGTGAGAATCAGCTCCGGCATGGAGTAAAGCGAAACGGGTGGTTAGCGAGGGTCAACTCGGCCACCGGGGCGATCCGGGTTGGCGCCCGTCCCACCGTCATTCCGTCAACCCGAGTGCCGTTGGCCGATCCGGTGTCAACGACGTAGATCTCTCCTCCCTGGCGATAGATGAGGGCGTGGGTGCGGCTGATCTCGGGGTAGTTGAGGACCACATCGGCATCGGCGGAGCGGCCGATGACGGCTCGGTTATGCCGAATCAGGATCTTCTCGCCGCTGGAATTCGTTAGCTGTGCCCAGCAGGGGACTGCTCCCGAGGCGACGGAGGCGCTGCTGGCGATGGTTCCAACACCGACCTCCTCGCTGCGGCCGAGTGACACCTCAACGGGACCTTCCAGTCGCCATCCGCGGTCGGCCGCCAGCTCGGTGAAGACAACTTCGAGCTCACGGGCCAAAGGTTCGGGATCGCCGGCCAGGTTGGCCGGGTTGAGCTCCAGGGTGAACCGGTTAGCCGTCGCCGGCCCGGCCGGGGTCCGGAATTCGGCCAGCTCGGCCTCGCGGGCGATGCGGGCGGCGAGCTCGGAGACGTGGAGCCCGCCGCGGAAGATGCGTCCGGCGAGGTGATCGAGGGCGTCCTCCAGCCTCCGCTCCAATTGGCGGGCGAGCTTCACCTCTGGCGCCCGGTTTCCATCTCTTACAAACGCTAACGGCGAACCCTGGGTTCGTAACCGCGCTGGACGCGGATAACGGTCCTTAGTTCGTCGGCGGCGTTCCGGTGTACCCTTAAAGGCCCACTCGGGCGAGTGGCGGAATTGGCAGACGCGCAGGATTCAGGTTCCTGTGTCCGCAAGGACGTGGGGGTTCAAGTCCCCCTTCGCCCACCCACCAGCGCTTCGACCCAAAAAGAGTGAGGTCATGGCCTCGTACACAGTCAACAAGAAAGCAGTGGCGAAGGCCCGGAGCCTGATCGACGCCCGCCAATATGTGCTCGCCAGCGATTGGGGCGAGTCCCAGCCCAGCGCCGAAGACGAGAACGCCTTTCTCGAGAAGCACTCCTGGGACGAATATGCCGAATGGCATCTGGCACTCACCGATGGCGCCACAGACGACACCAAGGCTCGTTACGGCTTCGTCTACGGGGACCTGCGGCGTCTACACCGGACCGGCTTGATCGCCTGCGTCTATCGAGCCTCCGAATGGCGGCACAAGTCGATCGAGCTGGCCGCCCACGATCTCCTGCAGTATCTCGATTCGGTAACGGCCTAGCAGTTGCAGTCAGCGGTACTAGATCGCAAACTTGAACGACGCCTGCGTCGGCGCCGGTGGGTGTGGTGGCCCGTGCTCCTCACCGTGGTCGTACTGCTGGCGTTGGTTCTGGCGCGAATCAACGCCCAGGCTTCGGCGGCGGTCTCCTATCTCGACGGAATCCGGCAATCGGCCGTCGAGTTGGTAACGGCGGCTTCGACTTTTTCGGCGCTGTCTGACGACCTCACCGGGCTCGATCGGGCCGAATTCGAAACCGCCACCGACTCGGTGACCGCGGCTCTGGACGCCGCGTCGGCGTCGGTGGTCGAAGCGCCCCAGCGAAGCTCGCTGATCGGCGCCGCCTCGCTCTTCCGTCTGGCAGTCTCGACCTGGACCGGGGGAGTGCGCACCTTCCAAGAGGGGATGCTCAGGTCGGCCGATCTCGACGGCGCCGGTGAGGAGCAGATTTATGCCGGCATCCAACAGGTGGCCGCCGGCGACGAGCTCTACCAGGGAGTCCTGGCCGAGCTCGATCGGGCTGACGTCCCCGATCCCATCACTCCCCTTCCCGAGCTCGTCTTCCATTCCCCGAATTACTCCCCGGTGGCCCTTGCTCGGCTCTTCGCGGCGGCGGCCGCGGCCGACAACTCGCTCCTTGCACTGCGGGCCGATCTGGCCGTTGGCCAGATCACATCGCAACCGGCCTGGGTAACCGATCCCGACGGAGACCTGGTGGTCGAGCCAGTCGAGTCGGTCCGCATCGACGTGGTCGTCGCCAACCTCGGCAACACCTCGGCGCCCATCCAGAATCTCTTCCTCGACCTCTCGACCGAAGCGGGAGAGGAATCCCGCACCCTGGCAGTCCCCGCCCTGGCCCCGGGAGCCCAAACGACAGTCTCGTTCTTCGAGCTGCCGGTGAACTCGGGCCAGACCTACCAACTCTCCGTCGCCCTCCAGCTCACGGAGCCGGATGGCAACGCCGACAACGATGGCATCGCGCTGTCGTTCTTCGTCAACGAGCCGGTCGAGTAGCGGCCGTAGGATCTCGCAGCCGTGATCGACCCGACCCTGCTTCGCTCCCACCCCGACCAAATTCGGCTCTCTTTGGAACGCCGCGGGCTCGCCGTCGATCTTGACGGTCTGATCCGGCTCGAGGCACAACTTCGGCGTACACGCCAGGAGGCCGAGGAAACCCGAGCGGCTCAGAAGGAGGCGGGTAAGGAGATTGCCCGCCTGGAAGGAGATGCGAAGCAGGCCGCCATCGCCGAGGTGGGGAAGCTGGCCGAGCGCTATAAGACCCTTGAAGCGGAAGCAGAGCAGTTGACTCAAAGCTTCGAGGAGCACTGGGCGGCGGTACCGAACCTGGTCGATCCAAGCGCCGCCGATGGCCACAGCGAAGCGGACAATGTGGAGATCAAGCGGGTGGGCGATCAGCCGACCTTTGACTTCGAGGCATCTGACTTCACCTCCCTGGGATCGAGCCTCGACATCATCGACATGGAGCGGGGGGCCAAGGTCTCCGGGACCCGCTTCGGATATCTCAAGGGACCGGCTGTCATCCTCGAGTTCGGGTTGGTGCGGTACGCCTTGGACCGCTTGCTCGGAGCCGGATTCACCCCGATGGTGCCTCCCGTTTTGGTTCGCGAGCAGGCTCTCTATGGCACGGGCTTTTTCCCCGGAGACCGCGAGCAGGTGTACTCGGTCCCGGCCGACGACCTCTTCCTCGTGGGCACCTCGGAAGTTTCACTGGCCGCCTATCACACCGACGAGATCTTCGACGCCGATCAGCTTCCGCTCCGATATGCAGGGTTCTCCTCCTGCTTCCGACGCGAGGCGGGCACGTACGGAAAGGACACCCAGGGCCTGTTCCGGGTGCACCAATTCGACAAGGTCGAGATGTTCGTTTTCTGTGCACCAGAGGCCTCGGCCGAAGAGCACGAACGACTTCTCGAGATCGAAGAGTCGATCGTCGGAGGGCTGGGCCTCGCTTACCGGGTGGTCAACATCGCCGCCGGGGACCTGGGATCGTCCGCCGCCAAGAAGTACGACATCGAGGCGTGGTTTCCCTCTCAAGATGCTTATCGAGAGGTCACCTCATGCTCGAATACGACCGACTACCAGGCTCGGCGCCTCAAGGTTCGAATGCGGGGGGAGGAGGGCAACCGGATCGTTCACACCCTGAACGGAACCGCGGTTGCTGTCGGGCGGATGATCCTCGCCATCCTCGAGAATTTTCAACAGAAGGATGGGTCGGTGGAAATGCCTGAGGCGCTGGTGCCTTACGTTGGCTTCAGCCGCATCGGGTGAGCGAACAATCGGATGCCATCTTTGCTCGCATCGCTCGCCGCTATGACTTAATCAACACCCTGCTGTCGGCCGGTCGCGACCAGGCGTGGCGACGCTCCGCAGTTGAACAACTGCCTTCGGGACGATTGCTCGATCTCGGCAGCGGGACCGGAGTTGCGGCCCCAATCTTTGGCGACCGGGAAGCGGTGGCTCTCGACCCAGTAACGGAGATGCTCTCACTGAGTTCGATCCGGCATCGAGTGGCGGCTGTCGGTGAGAGCCTTCCGTTTTCCGACGCCAGTTTCGACTCGGTCTTCTCCGCCTTCGTCTTTCGCAATCTGACTTCGACCGATCGAACCTTGTCGGAGATAAACCGGGTACTGCGGCCGGGGGGAGTGGCGGCGGTGGTCGATCTCGGTCGCCCCCATCACCGGCTCGCCCGCTCTATCTCTCGCCTCGGGACCGCCATCACCCTTCCGCTGGCGGGACTGATTGCCCGCGCCCCCGCCGACTATTGGTACCTACATCAGAGCCTCGACAAGCTTCCCCAACCCGAGGAGCTTTTCGCCCAGGGTCCGCTGCGCCTCGGCTCGGTCTGGCGCATGGGCCTCTTTGGCTTCGTCTATGGCGCTCTTCTCTACAAAGACTGACGAGGGGGCGCTGACGTTCAGCCGGCGGGACTGCGGCGCCCGGGAAGGCCCGCTTAGAGCTGCTTCCTTCCGGACCTGACTCGGTTCACGGTTCCCCGCCGCGCAGGGCCCGCTGAACACAACACGCCCCCTCGATTCGAGGCTAACTCAGCGGTGATCTCTAAAGAAAGCCGCCAACAACTCGGCACTTTCCTCGCCCAAGACACCGTGTCGGATCTCACACCGATGATTGAGCCGGGCGTCCTGGGGGATGTTGTAAAGCGACCAGGCGGCGCCGGCCTTGGGATCTGCCGTCCCGTAGACGATGGTCCCAATGCGGGCGTTGATCGCGGCCCCGGCACACATCGGACAGGGTTCGAGGGTCACATAAAGCGTGGTGTCGCGCAGCCGCCAGTCGCCTCGTGCTTTGCCTGCCGCGGCGATGATGAGCATTTCGGCGTGGGCGGTGGCGTCAGATAGTTGCTCCCGGCGGTTGTGATCGGCACCGATTACCTCGCCCTGACCGTCAACCAGCACAGCTCCGACCGGAACCTCTCCCTCCGTCGCCGCCAGCCGGGCCTCGGCGAGGGCGAGGGACATGAATCGCGCGTCGGTTGCCGCCATCGGGGTAGATCGACTCCTTCGTTCCTGCAGAGGTGACAGGGTTTCTAGACTATGAATGCTCTTTGCCGCAGCGCCGAAGAGCCTTCCGGGAGGGATCGCATAGTCCGGCCTAGTGCGCGGCACTGGAAATGCCGTTGGGGGCAACCCCTCGGGGGTTCAAATCCCCCTCCCTCCGCCAAATTGACAACTTCAAGCGAACCCAGGGTTGGTGGCCGCGCTCAGCGCGGACAACGGTCCGTAGTTCGTCACCAGGAGGGATCGCATAGTCCGGTCTAGTGCGCGGCACTCGAAATGCCGTAGGGGGCAACTCCTCGAGGGTTCGAATCCCTCTCCCTCCGCCCAGCGTCTCGGGCTTTAGCCTGCGGTACGGAGGGATGGCCGAGCGGTCGAAGGCGGCAGTCTTGAAAATTGCTAGGTCCCGCAAGGGGCCTCATGGGTTCGAATCCCATTCCCTCCGCTGCATCTGAAGGCTGGCTAAAAAGCCACTTCGCTGCGTGTCCTACGATCTCGGAACAAGGATGCCACGTGACTACCTCTGATCCGATTGCCGACATCATCGGCGACTACCGAGCCTTCGCGGCGATGCAGCGCGATCGTCTTGCTACCCGCGGCATCGACATCACGCCCTATCCACTCAGCCACCTCGCCGTCCGCGTCGCCGATTGGGACCTTTACGTGATCCAGCGCACGCTTCTCGAGCGCCATGCCAGGGCGAACCGCGAGAACTACTGGAACGGGCGCCCGATCTCTTTAATCTTGCTGAGGGAGCCGCTCGTCGTGCTCGATGAAACTCCGGTCTCGCGCATCGAACTCATCCCGCCCCTTCACCAGCGCGTCTATCGGATGGGCCTTGAGCACCTCGGCGTCGTCGTCGGTGAGGAGTTCGACGAGTTCTCACGAGTGCATCGACCCGCACTGACTGGCCAACAATTTCAGAGTGCCAATGTTGACCCGGTCTATGTGCTGTTCGAGGACTTCACCCACGTCAAGTTTTACCGCCGCTCCTTCTTTGACGTCGTCGAGGACGAGGAAGGGCCCTTCGAGGGCTTCGTCCACGTCGACGACTGGGTTCCACAGAAGCTGGTCACCGCCACCGGCTCGAACCCGCTGCCAAGTTGAAGCGGCAGTCAATTGAAAAAGAACGATTCCCCAGCGCGTTTCTCAATTCAGCAGACGAAGGGACACGTCACGCTCATGGGGCGAGCTCCAAACCCCTGCTGCCCTGGCCCTGGCTGTTGCTTGCCTCCCGCTGCTCGTTAGAGGTGTTCCTTCCTTCGCCGGCTAGGTGATCACGTTCGCGTCAATGTTCTGAGTTCGAACGTAGTCCCATTAGGGGCCTTTGCTATCTGGGGACCCGGGATCCGACTCAGGCAAACTGATGGCCATGGAGATCGACCGCGTCGTAATTGCTGAAGCCGCCGACCGCCTCGCTCCCTACATCAGGCGGACCCCCGTGCTTGAGGTCGGTGCTCCTGATTTCGGGACCAGGGGTCGTTTGCTTTTCAAGATGGAAATGCTGCAGCGTTCCGGGACTTTCAAAGTGCGAGGTGCTTTCAACCTCGTTCTCGAGCATCTCGAAGGCGACCGAGCTGCCGAACCACTGGTTGCCGCCTCTGGCGGCAATTTCGCCTTCGCACTGGGCTACGCCGCCTCCGCACTTGGTGCCCACGCCCATCTCTTCGTCCCTAGTACTTCACCAGCTGCAAAGGTGGAGAACGTTCGCAGCACCGGTGCCGAGGTCACCATCATCGAGGGTTTCTACGCCGATGCACTCGAGGCGAGTCGCGCACACGTAGCAGAAAATGGTGGTCGTCTCGCCCACGCCTACGATCAGGTGCCGGTGGTTGTTGGAGCAGGCACCTGCGGACTCGAGATCGACGAGCAGATCCTCGATGTCGACACCGTGCTGGTTCCGGTGGGAGGGGGAGGACTCATAGCCGGCATCGCTTTCGCTCTGCAAGACGATGCTGCAGTTGTGGGAGTCGAGACCGAGAAGACACCGACCATTTACGAGGCTCGGCGCCGGGGTGGGCCAGTTGATGTCGAGGTAGGGGGAGTGGCGGTGAGCTCGCTCGGGTCGAAACGCCTTGGCGACATCGCCTGGGAAGCGAGCCAACGCTGGATTGACGACGCACTGCTCGTCACGGATGACGCCGTCGTCGAAGCGCAACGAACGATCTGGTCAGAGGCTCGAATCATGGTCGAGCCGGGCGGGGCGGTCGGCGTGGCGGCGCTTATCTCGGGCGGCTATAGGCCCCGCGACGATGAAGTCGTGGTGGTGGTTTTGTCCGGCGCAAACCTCGATCCGGGATCGCTATTCAATTAGATGCAAAGGAGTCCCAGCCATGTCGCTTGCCCGCGTCCATAACTTCGCCATCTCGCTTGACGGTTTCGGTACCGGGGAAGGTCTGACCCAAGAAGAACCATTCGGCCACGCCGGGGAACGGCTCCACGAGTGGATGTTCGCCACCCATTTTTGGAGCGAGATGGTCGGCCAGCCCGACGGCTCCCGCGGCGTCGACAACGCCTTCGCCGAGGGCCACGGCCCTGGGATTGGCGCCGAGGTCATGGGTGCCGGGAAGTTTGGCCCACCCGGATGGCACGAGGATCCGGACTGGAAAGGCTGGTGGGGTTCTAATCCGCCGTTCCACACGCCGACATTCGTCCTGACCCACCACCTTCGCCCACCGATCGAGATGGAGGGGGGCACGACGTTCCACTTCCTCGACGCCTCCCCTGCCGAGGCGCTCGAGACAGCTCGCCAGGCCGCGGGTGGCCAGGACGTGCGCCTCGGCGGGGGTGCCACCATGATTCGCGAGTTCATTGCGGCCGGGCTTGTCGACTACATGCACATCGTGGTGGTCCCGATCCTGCTCGGCCGAGGCGTTCGACTCTGGGACGGACTGGAGGGTTTCGAGAAGAGCTATCAGATCGAGGCCACCTCCTCGCCCAGCGGTGTGACGCATCTGACCTTCACGCGTCCGAGCGCCTGAACCCGCTCATTCGAGGACGTGGTATGAACCGCGAGGTCGGCTAGCAGTAGCCTCGGCCGGTGATCCCCGAGACACGATACGCACGGGGGGCAGACGGCGCGCATATCGCCTACCAGGTACTGGGCGACGGGCCTATCGACCTCGTCCTCGTCGACCAGTGGTTCAGCCACATGGACGGACAGTGGGATGTGGCACCGGCGGCGGAGTTTCGCCGCCGGCTCGCCTCCTTTAGCCGGCTCATCATGTTCGACAAGCGAGGGATCGGCCTATCCGACCCGGTTCCGATCGCGCAGCTGCCGACACTCGAGGAATGGATCGAGGATCTGCGCACCGTGCTTGACGCGGTGGGATCGGAACGGGCGGCTCTAATCGCCAACCTCGGTGGTGGGCTGATGTCGATCGTATGCGCGGCGACCTATCCCGATCGGATCTCGTCACTTATCCTCGCCGACAGCTTTGCCCGCATTAGGCAGGCACCTGACTATCCCGAGGGCGAACCGGACGACGTAGTCGAGGACCGCCTCGCCAGAATCGACACCGAGCACGGCCGCGGGCTACTAGTCAGGTTGTTCGCCCCGAGTCTGGCCAACGACACCCGGCTCCTCGACGCCTGGGCCCGTTATGAGCGTCAGTCGGCCAGTCCCGGCACCGCGGTGGCGATGATCAGGATGTTGTACGGCGCCGATGTTCGCAGCGTCCTTCCCGTTGTTCGCGTCCCGACACTCGTCATCCAGCACACGGACGTGCGCGCTCACCAGCCAGCACTCGGTCTCTACCTCGCCGAGCACATCCCTGCCGCCAAGCTGGTGAAGCTTCCAGGCCCGGACAACCTGATCTGGGCTGGCGACCCGGATGCGGTCATCGCCGAGATCCAGGAGTTCATAACCGGCACCAGGCCGGTTATCGAACCCGATCGGGTCCTTGCCACCGTCATGTTTACCGACATCGTCGATTCGACGGCGCGAGCCGCGCGGCTCGGCGACCGCCGGTGGCGGGCCCTCCTCGATGATCACGACAGACTCATCCGGGCGGAACTGGCCCGCCGCGGTGGCCGGGAGGTGAAGCGGACCGGTGACGGTTTCCTGATGACCTTCGACGGGCCTGCCCGCGCGGTGAGAGCAGCCGATGCCATTCGCCAAGCGGTGGCCGGTCTGGGGATGGAGGTTCGGGCCGGTGTGCACACCGGCGAGATCGAATTGGTCGACAGCGATGTGGCGGGAGTCGCTGTCCACATCGGCGCCCGAGTCGCCGCCCTGGCTGGGGCGGGCGAGATCTTGGCATCGAGCACGGTCCGCGACCTGGTGGCAGGTTCCAGCATCACCTTCCTCGACCGCGGGTCCCATGTGCTCAAGGGGGTGCCAGGCCGGTGGCGGCTGTTTGCCGTCGAAAATGCCGGATCCTGAGTTGGCTCTCGGAGAGGTCGTATGAGGACATGGCGGTAGGTTCTTTGGGGCATGGTCAGACGTCGCCCGACCAGACTGCCCGGCACTCCGTGCGCTCCCCCGACCCTAATGCCTAGATGAGGTCGGCCCGACTAAGTAATCGCCTCGCCAACAGTGTGTGCGATGAGGGTCGCTCGCTCTTGGCGCCAACGTTCCATCAGCTTGGGGAGCTCCGTTGCCATGAACTGGAAGTAAGCCTGAGTTTCTCGCATTCGCTTGGCTCCCTGACTGTCGGCGTCAAGCAGCGTGATCTGACTGGCGATGCCCTCTTCCCAGCGCTGCAGCATTGGGAGGCGTTGCATCGTGATCGCTGACCAGACGTCGTCGTCGTATATCCGATAGTGATCCACCCGAGCTCCAGGCTCTCGCTCCTTCGCGACCAGACCTGCCTGAATCAAGGTTCGCACCGCGCCAGAGATGGCCGCTCGGCTCACTCCCAGGCCCTCCGCTAGTTCCGCGGCCGTGTATATCTCGGCGTCCTCGGCCAGCACGTACGCGAAGACTCGGGCCGCCATGCGTTCCATCCCCGCGTCGTGGAACATCAGGGCGAGATGTTCCACAAAGCGGAGGAGCACTGTCCTTCCGGGTTCCTTGGGCTTCACTCGTTCCTTTCACAAGATTTACAAGATTGTGAATCAAGTGTAACGTGAAAAGGTTTTGATTGCTGTCCACGTTTCCAACCTCATCAAGAACTTCGGTCGGATCAGAGCCCTCGACGGATTGGACCTGAACGTTTCCACCGGTGAAGTGCATGGCTTTCTGGGCCCCAATGGCTCGGGGAAGACGACCACGATTCGCATTCTGCTGGGCCTTCTTCGCCAGGACGGGGGTACGGCGACGCTCTTGGGCAAAGACCCATGGAACGATGCGACGGATCTGCATCGCCGCCTGGCCTACGTTCCCGGTGATGTGAGCCTTTGGCCCAACCTCTCCGGCGGGGAGGTGATTGACTTTCTCGGCCGCCTCCGAGGTGGGCTCGACGGGAAGAAGAGAGCGATGCTCCTTGATCGATTCGATCTTGACCCGACAAAGAAGGGGCGGTCGTATTCCAAGGGCAATCGTCAGAAAGTGGCACTGGTTGCCGCCCTCGCCTCGAACGTCGAACTGTTGATTCTCGATGAACCGACGGGCGGCCTTGATCCCTTGATGGAATCCGAGTTCAGAGCCGTGATCAACGAAGAGCGTTCGACGGACCGCACCGTCCTCCTCTCAAGTCACATCCTTAGCGAGGTGGAAGCTCTCTGCGACCGGGTCTCGATCATTCGTGACGGTCGAACCATCGAGTCGGGTTCGTTGGAAGAACTTCGCCACCTCAGCCGCACCAGTGTGACGGCCGAAGTGTCGGCCGAAGCCTCCTCCCTCAGAGTCCTACCCGGTGTTCATGAACTTCGGTTGGAAGATCACCGGGTGACATTCGAAGTGGACTCCCAGCATCTCGGACCTGCGCTCTCACAACTTTCCCGGCTCGGAGTGATGAGCCTGGTGAGCCATCCGCCAACCCTCGAAGAGCTTTTCCTGCGTCACTACCGCCAAGAGTCGGACCGAGCGTGAGCACCCTGGCGGGTACATCTCAGTTGATGGGGCTGATCCTGAAACGAGATCTGGGACGGCTTATTGCATGGATTCTGGTCTTGGCCGGCTTTCCGATCATTACCGCTAACGCTCTACTCGAGCTATACGAGGCTCCGTCGGCGCGTGCCGACCTGATTGCGGTCTTCGGCTCCAACCCTGCGTACTCAGCGCTGTTGGGGCCGATTTACGACTCCTCAGTCGGAGCGCTCACGGCGTGGCGAATCGGCGTCATCGGCAGCGTCCTTGTCGGCTTGATGGCGATCCTTATGGTGATTCGGCACACGCGCGATGAAGAAGAAACTGGTCGCCAAGAATTACTCGGAGCCGGCGTGGTCGGTCGCCATGCACCACTGACTGCCGCCATGTCAGTAGTTGTTGGTACCGGGTTCATCATCGGAACTCTGGTGATGGTCGGGCTCGCAGGGTTGGGGCTTGAGATCAGCGGTGCCGTCGCGTATGGAGCGGGCGTGGCGGTACTGACCGCCGTTTTCGGCGCCCTCGGCGGAGTTGCTGCCCAGCTCACAAGTGGCGGCGGCGCCGCCCGCGGGCTTGGCGTGGGAGTACTTGGCGTGGCGTTCCTTTTGCGTGCCGCCGGCGACGCCACCGCAGCCGAGGTGCTGGGTTGGATTTCGCCGATCGGGTGGTTTACCAGGCTGCGCCCCTTTGCAGGGGAACGTTGGTGGGTTCTCGGGTTGGCGATTGGTCTCGCAGGGGTCCTCGCGGCGAGTGCTTACCTGTTGGCTTCGCGTCGAGACATGGGGGCCGGAGTTCTGCCAACGCGTATCGGACCCGCCGAAGCAGCGGAGGGCCTCCGAAATGCCACAGGGTTGGCTTGGAGATTGCAGCGAGCAGCGCTGTTGGGTTGGTCGCTTGGAGTGGCAGTCCTTGCGGCGGTATATGGAACCGTTGCCAACAACGTCGACGAAATCTTCGGAGGGAATCCCCAGCTGGCCGATGCTCTCGCTCAGCTGGGAGGGGCGGATCGGCTCACGGATACTTTTTTCTCTTTCGCGGCGGGCGTCCTGGCATTGGTCACGGCTGCCTATTCGATTCGTACCGCGCTTCGCCTTCGGGCGGAGGAGGAGGCGCTGCGAGCGGAGTCTGTGTTGACCGCCTCAATTGCACGCTGGCGATGGATGGGAAGCCATCTCACATTCGCGTTCATCGGACCAGCATTAATGCTGCTGCTCGGTGGATTGGTGATGGGCGCTACGTATGGTTCCGCCGCCGGTGACGTCGCCGGGGAATTGCCTCGAGTGATCGCTGTGACCGTGGCCCAGCTCCCGGCGGTGTGGGTTCTCACCGGAGCAACGGCCGCCCTCTTCGGCATGCTGCCTCGATTCATCGAGTTCGCCTGGGGATTGCTGGTGGCATTCCTCTTTTTGGGCCAAGTCGGGCAGATTCTCAGGTTTCCGCACTGGCTTCTCAACCTGTCACCGTTCACACACACGGCCCCGTTAGCGCTCGAGAACGTTCAGTTGCTCCCGATCGCCGTCCTTGTCGCTCTTAGTGGGTTCCTCGCTGTGATTGGATTCACTGCATTTCGACACCGAGATGTGATCGCGTAGTCGATGGCGAACCCGGTATCTCAAAGCGATAGCCCATGCCGGGCTCGGTTAGGAAGTAGCGAGGGTTGCTCGGCTGCGGCTCGAGCTTGCGTCGCACCTGGGCGATGAAGACTCGCAGGTAGTTCGTCTCTTCCCCGTATTGCGGGCCCCAGACTTCCTTCAAGAGCTGCGTTTGGCTGACCAACTTTCCCTGGTTGCGGACCAGAATTTCGACAATCCCCCATTCGGTCGGCGTGAGCTTGATTTCCTGATCGCCTCTGGTCACCCGTTTTACGGTGAGGTCGATGGTGAAATCCGGAGTTACCACCACCGGCACCTCGGCTTCGGGCTCGAGCTCGCGGCGTAGGGCGGCTCGCAGCCTGGCCAGAAGCTCGCCCATCCCGAAGGGCTTTGTCACATAGTCGTCGGCTCCGGCGTCGAGAGCTGCGATCTTCTCCCGCTCGGCTTCTCGTACCGAAAGCACGATGATCGGGACGTTCGTCCAGCCTCGTAGCCCCCGTATGACGTCGATGCCGTCGATTCCCGGAAGGCCAAGATCGAGGATGACGGCGTCGGGCCGATGTTCGGCAGCCTTGCGGAGGGCGTCTTCACCATCGGCGGCGGCCTCGATCTGATATCCGAGCGCCTTCAGGTTGATGCCAAGGGCGCGGACGATCCCCGGTTCGTCATCGACCACCAGGACTCGTTGCTGGTCAGGCACGTCCTGCCCCGTGGTATAGCTCGGAAGGCGTTTGCGGAGCGCTGGCTTTGAACTCGATCACCATCGTCGTCCCGCCTCCGGCTGTGTCTTCGACAGTGAGGGTGTTGCCCATTGCCTCCAGCAGGCCGCGAGAGACGGCGAGACCCAGACCGACGCCCTTGCCGACCTCCTGACCGAGACGTTGGAATGGCTGGAAAGCAAGCTCGCGATCGGCGAGTGGAATGCCGGGCCCGCGGTCCATGATCCGCAGCTTCACCCGGCCAGCCTCTTCTATCGCGGTCACGTCGACAGTTCGCCCTGGTTGCGACCAGGTCATGGCGTTCTCGACCAAATTGGCCACCGCCCGTTCGAGGAGGTCGGGGTCGGTTTGTACGGGATCCAACGACTCGGGGATGTCGACCGAGACTCTTTCCGAAACATGCCCCAGCCCCGAGAGGGCAGAAGAGACGACCTCGTCGAGCCCGACCGGACGGAAGAAGACGTTGATGGCGCCGGCCTGAAGCCGGCCAGCGTCGAGGAGGCGACCGACCATCCGGTTGAGGCGTTCCGCCTGATCGACCGCCTCCTGGAGGAACGAGCGGGTTTCGCTGGGCGACCAGTCGACGCCAGTCTCGAGCAGGCTTGTGAGGGACGCCTTGATAGTGGCCAACGGAGTTCGCAGGTCATGGGAAACCGCGTCGAGGAGGGCGGTCCGTAGTCGGTCGGTTGCCACCATGGCCTCTGCGATTTGCGCTTCCTGTTCGAGCTCCTCTCGTTCCATTGCCGAGATGATCTGGGCGCCGAAGGCGCGGAGAACCATCCTGTCATCGGCGGTGAGCCGTCCATCGAGCAGCACCAGCACTGTTTCAGACGACAGCTCGATCGCCTCCATTCCCTGCTCCGGAGCCAAGAGCTGACGGTCGCCCGACCAGGCCAGTGACCGCCAGGCGCTTCCCTCCCGGCGCAGCAGGCTCACCGCCGTCAGCGAGAAGACCTCACGGATCCGGCCGACGAGGTCTTGCTCATAGGTTCCGGAGCGACCTCCGGAGACGCTGGTGGCGAGAGCCTCCGCCTGCGCCCGAGCTCGCCTCGCTTCCGCACTGCGCCT
>DATEDN010000089.1:0-26815 GCA_035281645.1 Acidimicrobiia bacterium
TTCCCCGGTAGACCACTCCGTCGAGATCGCAGATGACGTTGCCGCTCACCCCGATCGCTCGCCGAAGCAGCGAATGACCGAGCGCAAGAGGTCCGTCGTTCTTTCCACCGAACCCACCGAAACCCTTTCGTTGTGACCGTGGAAAAGGGTCAGGAACTCTGCAAAGCTCATCCGGTCGTCATACAGACCGACTCCGTACCCGATCGACCCCCGGCGCCGGAGGAAGCGGGCGTCGGTGGTCGCCGAAGTGACAACCGGTTGCAGACTTCGGCTCCCAGTCTGTTCCTCGAGACCATCGCCGATCGCTTCCCAAAGCGGGTTATCTCGGGGAGAGAAAATCGAGGGAAAGTCCGCCATCGGAATCAGTTCCAGCTCGTCGCCGGCCGGACCCATCAGCTTCCGCAAGACGCCGTCGACCAGATCCCGGTCCATCCCCGGAAGAACCCGTACGTCGACCTCGGCTTCGGCGTGATCGGGGATCATGTTCGATTTGATCCCCGCCCGGAGGACGTTGGGGCTGATGGTCATGTGAGTGACAGCGTGGAAATAACGGGCGAGGCCGGGATCATCGATCGCCACATCGGCGAGCACATCGTCGAGGTGCTCGGGATCGACAAGTCGGCTGGCCGTTTCATGATCGAGAGGGAGGGCGGACACCAACGATCTCCACTCGTCAGTGATCACCACCGGGCTTTCGGCGCCGAAGAGGCGGGCGAGCGCCATCGTCAAAGGTGCCAAAGCGTTGTCGCTGAGGTGGGGGGTGGATCCGTGGCCCGGAGTACCGCGCGAGCGGATCCTGGTCCAGGCCGGGCCCTTCTCCCCGACGGTCACCGGATAGAGCGGTCCGTCACGACCGGGAAAAGACGGATATCCCACTTCGGTGAGAACGAATGGCGCATCAACCAGTTCGAGCCGTTCTTCAACTAGATACTTGGCGCCCAGGAAGCCCGCCGCCTCCTCGTCCGCCACCGCCGCCAGAATCAGGTCTCCCGGGAGGCGGGCCTCCCCGCGCAGGTACTCCCCGAATACCACGACCATCGCCGCCGTGAGGTTGAGCATGTCGATCGCCCCCCGCCCCCACACATAGCCGTCCGAGATCTCGGCGGCGAACGGATCGACGTCCCAGCCATCGGGATTGACCGGGACCACGTCCAGGTGCGGGAGGAGGAGCAAGGCCGGTGCGTCGGAGTCTTCGCCGGGCACTCGGTAGACCACCGACTGGCGGCCCGGCGCCGGCTCGACAACGGTCCCGCGTTCTCCGAGATAGTCGGCAAGGGTTTCAACCGACCGAACCTCGTGGCCGCTTTCGCGGGTGCCATCGTTGACACATCGGTTGCGGATGAGCTGGCGGAGCAGGTCGACGGTGCTCATGTGATCGCCTCGAAGAGCTCGTGCATGGTGTCGGTCAAGGGGAGGTTCCGAGCTTCGTCGAGCGTGAACCAGCCAACCTCGGCCGCGTCGTCGCCCACCCGCAGGTCACCGCCGACGACGCTGGCCTCGAAATCGATCAGGATGAAATGCCAGGTGCCCTCGGGGTCCATCGCCTCTCCGACCCAGATGGGCTCGCCCGCTTCCACCTTGAGTCCGGTTTCTTCCTCGACCTCGCGCGCGACCGCCTGTCGCATTGTCTCCCCGAGCTTTATCTTCCCGCCCGGAACCGCCCACTTCCCCTGGTTGGGGTCTCGACCGCGCCGAACCAGAAGATATCGATCGGCAGATCGAATCACCGCCCCCACTCCGCAGATCGGATGTGACGCGGTTTCGACTCGGGAAGCCGGGAAGGGGGTGGATCTAGTCGGCATGGTGCATGATGATCGAGCGAGCGGCAAAGCCACCGGCCTCGAAAAAGTTCTTGACCAAGCGATGGCCGGGAAGAACGTGGGCGTCGAAACGATCCAAGCCCCGGCCTCGCAACTCTGCCAAGGTGAGAGCGAGCATTTCCTCCCCGACCCCCACTTCGCGCGCCTCCCGATCGACAAACACCAGCTGGATGGAGCCGATCTGGCGGCCCTCTGCCTGCGGCAATAGATCCTCCACCCGGGCGAGGAGAAATCCAACCGAGACACCGTCGATCAGACCCATGGTCACGATTGCATCTGGATCGGCGATGGCCTTGTTCAAAGCTTCATCGACTGGCTCGGGGAGCCCATCGGCCAGTGGCCACATGGGATGGATGGCAACCATCTCCTCCTCGAGTGCGCGATAGAGATGGTCGAGGGCTTCGAGATCTTCGAGGGTCGCGGCTCGAGCCGAGACCTCCATCAATTGCCGCCAAGCCGGCGCTTGATCCCCCAGACAGTCACCAGCTTGATCGCTTCCCTGACGATCTCGGGGCCCATCTTGGAGGTGCCCCGCGTTCGATCACGGAAGACGATGGGCACCTCGGCCACTTCCATCCCCGAATCCACCGCCCGCATTGCCATCTCCACCTGGAAGCTATACCCGGACGCTCGCGCCTCGGCAAAGGGGAGCGCCTTCAAAGCCTGGGCGCGCCACGCGCGGAACCCGCCGGTGGCGTCGCGGACCGGAAGCCCCAACATCACGCGGGCATAGAGGTTCCCCCCTCGAGATAGGAACCGGCGTCGCCAGGGCCAGTCGGGAGTATCCCCACCCGGGACGTAGCGCGAGCCGTTGGCGAGGTCGGCGCCGGCCTCGATGGCGTGGATCAGCCGAGGAATGTCCTCGGGATTGTGGCTGAAGTCGCAGTCCATTTGGACCACGACCTCGGCGCCCCGCTCTATCGCCCGCGAAAACCCCTCGGCATAGGCAGGTCCAATCCCGCCCTTGTGGGGCCGATGGATGACTTCGACGCCATCAGTGGAGGTTGACAGATCCTCGGCCAGCTTCCCGGTCCCGTCGGGAGAGTTGTCATCGACGACGACCATCCGATAGCCGTGCAAAAGCACGGCTGCTGTCATGTGGGCGAGGTTGGGCGCCTCGTTGTAGGTAGGGACAACGACGACGACCTGGTCAGGACGCACAGTCCCGACAGATCATCTTGCGTCTATTCGCTAGCTGACTGGTTCGTTTGACGAGGAAGCACGATCGGCAGACGAACTCGTCGCCCCGCACCGCGTGAGCGTCGAGGTCCATCGTTAGTTCTTCCCGGCGAATCGCCCGGAGCTCAGCCACTTCGTCGACCAGGATCGTCTCCGATACCTCGTCTTCGAGGAGGGCTAGTTCCTCTGCTTCCAGGTCGTCGAGGGTCTCATCGCCTTCGGCTTCCTCTTCCTCGTCGTCGAGCTCCTCCTCGTCATCGATGCTCTCTTCGACATCAGGCTCCACCTCGAGCTCGTCGACATCGAGGTCAACCTCCTCGACCTCCTCGTCGTCCTCTAGATCGACGTCTTCTCCCGGCTCGTCTTCGGCCTCGAAATCGTCCTCTTCTTCAATCTCTTTAGCTTTTACGCTTTGCTTGCGTGCCATAGGAACCCCCGGAAATAGCGGCGGGAGTATAAGACCCCCGCTTCAGATTTTGAGTTGCAGTGCGCCCGCCAGAACAGCAACCGTGACGGGCGTATTCCCGACCAAATCCCCATCCGCCTCCACCGGCCAAACCGGCTTTGTCTCCAGACGGCAAGCCGACCAGGAATAGCGCCGAACAGCTGGGTCAGTGGCGTGAACCCCTCGGATGATTTTCGGAACCAACGCCGGAGCTCGCCGTTTCCGGGTGTCGATGATCTGCACATCGAGGCGTCCGTCGGTCAGATTGGCTCGGGGAGCGACGTTCCACCCGCCGGCAAAGAACTGGGCGTTGGCCCAGATCACCGCCAGCGCCTGTCCTTGGTGGTCGACCTTCTCGCCCCGCCGGTTGACGCCGGTCAGATCGATCTGGGCGGGGGGAAACGCCGGCAGGCTGCGAAGAAACGCGAGCGGATACCTCGCCTGGCCCCAGCCTCGTTGCAGACTCTCGGCCTTCTCCACCGCCCCAGCGCCCACGCCCGCCTGGGCCACGTTGAGGAAGTGGCGGGCCCCGAAGTCACCCTCGAGCAGGCCGACATCGATTCGATAGGTCTCAGTGGTGGTGAGATGGCGGGTGGCCTCTTCCAGCTTCTGGGGAAGACCGAAGGTGCGGAGCAGGTCGCAGCCGGTCCCGGCGGGGAGAACTCCAAGCACCGGTTCTTGGGGCCAGGCAAGGCCGAGGATGGCGTTGGCCGCGAGATTGGCCGTTCCGTCACCGCCTACAACGGCGATGTGCCGGACGCCCTTACCCCGAGCGTCGGTGATCGCCGCCGACATCGCCGTTGGTGAGGAAGGAGTGGCGATCGAAGCTCGCAGGCCGGCGCGGTCGAGAGCCGAGCGGACCCGATCGATCCCGACCGGCTTGCGACCGGCACTCGGGTTGACCAGCACCAACCATTCTTGCGTAGAAATGGGCATGTTTATGCGGCGAAATCTACGCAGGAATGGTTAGCCGACCCCCATCGCTGCCACCACACCCCGATCGACGGCGGCGAGGGTGTCGCGGGCGACGTCGGCTACCTCGGGGGACACGTCGCGGATCTGGCGCAGCAGGTCGACGAGTTGGCGCGCCACCCGCACGAAGTCTCCCGGAGCCAGTCGGAGCCCGGTCAGGTCGTCGAGGGCCGACCCGTCGGCCCATTGATAAGCCAGACCCACGAACCCGGGGTCGGGCTCGCGGGTAGCGGGCAAGTGCTGGCGTCGCTCCTCTGCAGCCAGCTCAGTGGTTAGCAGGACGAGGGTTTCCCAGCGCCGGGCCAGTTCGGGAGTCGGCCACAGCGGCATGGTCTTCTCGTCGCTGCGGGGCTCGTAGACAAAACACGAGGCAAGGGCGGCAAGTTCTGGCACCGCGAGGCCGTAGAACAGCCCGCGTTCGAGTGCCTCCGCCAGCAGGAGGTCGAGTTCGTTGTAAACGAATCGAAGTCTCTCGCCGCGTGGCGTCAGGGCCCACCCGGCCATGTAGCCGAAGTGCTCGAGCAGGCGCTCGATCGCTTCGAAGTCCTCCACCAACCCGATTCCGGACCGGCGCAGCTCCGAGCGGAGACCTTCCACTCGCTTCCGGGTCCGCTCCGCCCGCGCCGCCCAACGCAGGTGGGAGTCCCGATCCGGACAACGCGCCACCGGGTGGTTGATTTCGATGGCTGGCTCCTCGACGCGGTCTTCGGCAGCAAGGGCGACCTTGCGGAGAAGGCGGAGCGCGTCTGATTGAAAGCGCCGGCTCTTGGTGTCCATCGGCTGCGGCAAGGTGATTGTCGCCCGCCGACTCGTCCCCTGAACGATCTCTCTTTTTCCCAACGGCACGGTTCTCCCCGAAGTGCCTAGTGCCAGCAGCTTCATGCCCCCTCCCTCCCTCCGGATTCGACGAAGGATCAAGAACCGGCCCTGACGGGGCCCGCCGGGGACATCGATTACGTCCCCGGGGCGCAGCCTTCCGATCAGGTCGTCGTTATCCGGACGCCGGGGCTGGCTGGCGAGAAGAGACCGATACTCCGCCACCGAGCCCAGCTCGCAGACCGCCCTTGCTTCCTCTTCGACTAGTCGTTCGGACAAGACCTGGAGCCGCTCCTCGGCCTGGGCCTGGCTTTCCTGTCGCTGGAACTGAGCGAACGAGGAGGAAACCAACTCCAGGGCCCGGGGACGGTCGTAGGTGGCACAAAGGTTGGCGGCCATGTTGTAGGTGGGTCGGAAGGATGACCGCAGGGGATGGCTCCCCGCGGCCGCCACCTCCACCACTTGGGCGAAGGGGACGAAGGGCGAGTGAAGGACCATCCCGAATCCGGCAGTGTCGATACCGCGTCGACCGGCCCGGCCGGTGAGCTGGGTGTAATCCCCTGCCGTCATCACCTCATGACCTTCCCCGCTCCATTTCGAGAGCGACTCCAGCACCACGGTGCGAGCGGGCATGTTGATGCCCAAAGCCAAGGTTTCGGTGGCGAAAACCACTTTCAGGAAGCCGGCCGCGAAGAGCTCTTCGACGGTCTCCTTGAAGGCGGGGACCATCCCGGCGTGGTGGGGGGCGATCCCGGCCTCGAGGAAGGAGACCCAGCGGTCGTATTCGAGGGCGTCAAGGTCGTCGTCGCCGAGATGGGCAGTGCCTTCTTCGGCGATAAGCCGGATTCGTTCCCGATCGTCGGCACTGGTCAGTCGCACCCCGGACTCGAGCAGACGAAGGGCAGCTGCATCACAGCCGGCGCGGGAGAAGATGAAATAGATGGCGGGAAGAAGTCCCGCTTCCGCCAGGTGTTCGATCACCTCGCGTCGATTGGGAGTTGAGAAGCGATGCCGGCGGCCTCGCTCGAGACTGAGCAGCCGCTCGATTTTGGGGTTGGCGCGGTAGGCAGTTCCGCGGCTGACGAATGTCGGCAACACGGCCAGCTCCTGGGCGAAGCGATCTCGCCAGCAATAGAGATCCTCGAGGGGAATGGGCCGGTGCTTGCTGACAACGAGCTCCACCTTCCCCCGTCGTTCCTCTATCCAGGCGGCGAACTCCTCGGCGTTGGCAACGGTGGCCGATAGACAGACAAGCTGAATCCGGCTCGGGGCATGGATGATGATCTCCTCCCAAACCGCCCCCCGGAATCGATCCTGGAGATAGTGGACTTCGTCCAGGATGACCACCGCCACCCGGTCGAGAGCCTCGGAGCCGGCATAGATCATGTTGCGCAAAACCTCGGTGGTCATCACCACCACCGCGGCGTCGCCGTTGATGACGTTGTCGCCGGTGAGAAGGCCGACGCGGTCCTTTCCGTGAACTTCGACCAAGTCGCCGTATTTCTGGTTGCTGAGGGCCTTGATGGGCGTGGTGTAAAAGGCTCGTTTGCCCGCTGCCAGCGCCAGTACCACCGCCGCCTCGGCCACCAGGGTCTTTCCAGAGCCGGTGGGAGCGGTCACTACCACCGTCGCCCCCCGCTCGGTGGCGGCAATCGCCTGGCGCTGAAATTCGTCGGGCTCGAACGGAAGGGACGAGTAGAAGTCCTCGATTACAGAGGACGTCACTTGCGCAGGACGACCCGCACCATGAGCAAAGTCAGCTCATAGAGGAGATAGAGCGGCAAGGTCATCGCTGCCAGGGTGAGAGGATCGCCGGTGGGGGTCACGACTGCCGCCACCACCACGATGATGAGAAGCGCCCACCGGCGCCCCCGGGATAGCTGGCTGCTGTTGACGATTCCCGCCGCCGCGGCGCCGAAGAGAAAAACGGGAAACTGGAAAGTGACTCCGAAGGCCAGCAACAACCGGATGACAAAGGAGTAGTAGGGCCCGATCTGGAGGTCGCTGCGAACGTCGGGGAAGATCTCGAGCAAAACGCGAAGGGCCTGCGGAAGGAGCGTGTAGCCGAAGAGCACCCCCCCGACGAACAACGCCACGAAGGTTCCGATCAGGGGGACCACCCACTTGCGTTCCTTCTTGGTCAGGGCCGGGCTGATGAATGCCCAGAGCTGATAGAAGATCACCGGACTCGCCAGTATCAGACCGCCGAAGAAGGCCACCCTCATCAGAACTCCGAGCTGCTCGCCGGCTTCGAGCGAGATCAAGGTGTTGGCGGGGTTGGCCTGGTAGTACGGACGCTCGAGCACGTCGGTCAGCTGGTTGGCAAAGAAAAAGGCCACGATCGAGCCGATGGCGAGCGCGATCGCCACCCGAATGACCCGCGACCGCAACTCCACCAGGTGGGAGAGGATCGATTGTGGCTGGTCGGTCTTCACGCCTCGCCCTTCGACGAGACTCCTTCCGCTTCGTCGGTCAAGGCTTCGCCCTGAGCTTCGATTTGCTGGAGATCGGCCATCGCATCTGCCGGAGTTGGGCCACTGATCGGCTTCGGACCTTCCCAGCGGAGCTTGCCGTTGGGCCCGCGGGGGTCGTTTTCGGCGGCCAGTCGCGCTGTGTCCCTAACCGCCCGTTTGACCTCGGCGATGGGATCGGTCAGATCGCTCTTGGCTTTTTGAACCTCGGCGATCTCGGCTTCGAGGCCTTCTCGCATCTCGCGAGCGGCGCCCCGTAATTCCCGCACCCAGTCGCCGGCGCGCCGGGCCAATTCCGGAAGGCGCTCAGGCCCAAAAACCACCAGCGCCACCAAGACGATGACGATCCACTCGCCGCCTTCAATCACCAAACCATGCTAGGTCGGGGCGCGAATACACCCCGGCGGGGGAACCGACCACCAGCTGGTTCATGCGCTGGTGACCACCCGGGGGTTCGCCCGGCGGGGTGTACGTTCGCGCTAGCGGGCGAGCAGGCGGAAGGGATCCGGCTCGGCTGCTAAAGCAAGGGCAAAGGCGGCGATTTCCTCTTCGGTAATAGGGTCGGGATTGACCACCTCGTAAGAGACTCCGGTGGCGAGGAGAACGCTGACCACCCGGGCATTCGCCGGACGTCGCTGCACGGTGGCGCAGGTGGGACAGACGAATCGGTAGTTGCCTTCGTCCTGGCTGGGAGCCAGTTCGAGGGAAAGGTCCGAGGGGGTCAGCTGGACATCTCCACACCAGCTGCAGGTTGTCTTGATGGTGGTCATTTTCCTGGTTCTCCGCCTTTGCAAACTGTGTTCGTGGTATCGGCGGTGAGACCCCTGGACTTGAGTAGACCACTGCGGTTCGGTCCTAACGGATTAGTCCCTGTAGACATCGAGGATTCGCTGGCGTAGCTCGGCCAGCGCCCGCTCGACTTCTTCTCCTTTGATCAACTTGGCGTCGGGTCCGAGACGCAGCAACAGCCTCGCCGCCACCAGCGGGTCGGCTGCGCTGAAGTCGACGATCAGCTCTTCGCTTCGGTCGCGCACGATGTCCACCGGGTAGTACTCGGTGACCCATCTCGCACCGGGGCCGAGGGCGATTCGGGCCCTGACATCTTCGACCGATGGCACGTAGCGGGCTTCGGCGGGAGGCAATTTGGCGGGCGGCGTGAAGGTCTCGCCGATGGGAGCGGCTGCCTTGATGCGATCCACTCGGAAGACCCGTTGATCCATGGCGAGACGGCAGTAACCCATCAGATACCAGTTGCCGAGCGACGAGAAAACCGACCAGGGTTCGACCTCTCTTTCGGTCGTCTCATCTCGACTCAGTGAGGTGTAGGTGATCGCCACTACTTCGTTGCCCGCGGCCGCACTTTTCAGTCGGCCAACCAACTCCGGTTCGGCAGCGAGGTCGATGTCGATCACCTCCGAACCTTCCGGCAATAGGACTGCGCTGAGTTTGTCGACGGCATCCTCGAGCACGCCGCCTCCTTGACCACTGGCAGTGATGGCCAGACCGGCGGCCAGCAACGCCAATGCCTCGGCCGGGGCCAGGCGCGGGGCATCGGCGAAATATTCGGCCATATCGATCACAACTTCGTCGTCCACGATCTCCGCCGACATGAGATCGCCGGGGCCGTAGCCCGGCAAGCCGCAAACGAAAACGATGTTGAGGTCTTGGGCGAGATCGCTCTCGGTGTAGCCGAAGCGACGGCAAACCTCCTCAACGCTCGAGCCGGGGTTGGCGATCACCCAGGGGATCATGGCGAGGATGCGAGACAGCCGCGAGGCGGTTCGCTGGCTCACGCCACGCCCTTCACCCGATTGACGACGGCTTGTCGAAGCTCGGGGGGGGAAAGCACCTCGGCTCCCTCACCAAATGTGAGGACCCAGCCGAGGAAGGAGGCGGGATTGGAGACCGCCACCGTCACCGTGATCGACCCATCGTCCTCCGTTGCCTGGGCCTCGCCACCCAGTTGGCGAGAAGCCCACCATGCCACCTCGGGCGAGAACCTGACCATCGCCGTCGTAGAAGCGTCGGGGCCTCCCTCCCAGGCGAGGTGGTCGAGGACGGTCTTGAGATCGAAGTCTTTGGGTCGACGAAATGTCCCGGTCCGCTGCTCTACCTCGATCGCCTCCATCCGGTCCACCCGATAGGTGCGCTGGCCGTCGTTGGTGCCTCCGACGAGGTACCAGTGACCGCGGCGGTGACCTAGCCCATATGGAGCGATCCGGCGGTTGGTCCCCCGATAACGAAACGAAACCAACCTGCGTTCGGTGACAGCACCGAACAACTCTCCGAGAGTCTCCGCCCCCAAACCGAGGTCGGCCGAGAGGGGCTCGACGGCACCGGTGGTCCGAGCTCCGCCGAGTTTTAGGACCGCTTCGGGTGCGGCTAGTTCCCCACCCAGGCGGACCATCTGTGCTGCCAGCAACAGAGCAGCCCTCTCTTCGTCGGTGAGGCCGGGGTCAGCGAGCCGATAGGCGTTGGGATCGACCACGTACCCGTGGTCCACCTCCCAGCCATCCAGCGGACGCAACTCGATGGGGATTCCGATCCGCCGCAGGAGCTCCTTGTCCCGCTCGAACATGCGATGAAACGCTTCGTCTGAGTCCGCCGAGTAGCCGGGGATCGTGCGCCTGATCTCTTCTGCCGGTACCGGGCGAGAGGCGGTCAGGAGCATCGCCAGCAGATTGATGACGCGCTCGAGGACTTTCCGCACAGCGGTTACAGACTTTCGATCAGCCGATCAACCCTGTCGTCGAAGGCCTTGAACGGATCCTTGCACAGCACGGTCCGTTGCGCTTGGTCGTTGAGTTTGAGATGCACCCAATCCACCGTGAAGTCCCGGCGCTTGGCCTTGGCGGCCTTGATGAACTCCCCTCGCAGCCGCGCCCTCGTGGTCTGGGGAGCGAGTGTCATCGCTTCCTTGATCTCCTGCTCGGTGACCACACGGTCGACGAGACCCTGGCGAACCAGGAGGTTGTAGATCCCCCGGGTCTGGTCGACGTCGTGATAGGAGAGCTCGAGCATCGCCAGTCGGGGGTGGGATAGCGGCAACTGCCGCTGCTCGCGGTAGCGCTCGAGCAACCGGTACTTGACCACCCAATCGACCTCGCGCTCGAGTGAGAGAGGATCTTTCTCGAGGCCAGTGAGGAGGTGCTCCCAGCGATCGACGGCTGACTGCACTTCGGGCGGAAACCCGGGGTTGCGTGAAAAGCGCACCACTCGATCGAAGTATTCCCACTGGATGTCGAGGGCGGAGAGCTCGCGGCCGTTGGCGAGGCGGACCTTGCGCCGGCAGGTGAGGTCGTGGGCGATCTCACGAATAGCGCGGATCGGGTTCTCCAGGCTGAGATCGCGGAAGACGGCATCGCGTTCGATCATCTGCAGGAGGGCGACGACTGTTCCCACTTTGACGTTGGTTGCGTACTCACTCATGTTCGAGTCCCCCGCGATGACATGCAGACGGCGATAGCGCTCGGCGTCGGCGTGAGGCTCGTCGCGGGTGTTGATGATCGGCCGGCTGCGGGTGGTTGCAGAGGAAACGCCCTCCCAGATGTGCTCGGCGCGCTGGGCGATCGAATAGCCGGTGCCACGCGGAGTCTGCATCAGCTTTCCCGCTCCGAGAAAGATCTGGCGGGTGACGAGAAACGGGATCAGGACATCGACGGTCTTGTGGAAGTCCTTGTGCCGGCTGACCAGATAGTTCTCGTGGCAGCCATAGGAGTTGCCGGCCGAGTCGGTGTTGTTCTTGAAGAGATAGATATCGCCCCTGATTCCCTCTTCTTCCAGCCGTTGCTCGGCGGAGTGGACCAGCGAATCGAGAATTCGCTCCCCCGCCTTGTCATGGGCGACCAAGCTCCGAAGCGAATCGCACTCGGGAGTGGCGTATTCGGGATGGCTGCCGACGTCAAGATAGAGCCGGGCGCCGTTCTCCAAAAACACGTTGGACGAGCGTCCCCAGGAGACAACACGGCGGAAGAGATAGCGGGCGACTTCGTCGGGAGAGAGACGGCGCTGACCGCGCAACGTGCAGGTGACCCCGTACTCGTTCTCCAACCCGAAAATGCGACGATCCACTTGCTGGCAGGCTACCCGGGCGGTGTTAGTGCGAAGGGGACCGCGTTCTGTGGGTCGTTAGGGCCGTACAGCGTCCCTAACGACCCTGGGTCGCGATTTAGCCGATGACCGGAGCGGGTTCGATCGCCCGAGCGGGGGCGAGGGCGCCGATGTAGACGCCGGCGAGAACAACGAGGCCTCCCAGAACCATCGTCAGGGTGATGGGCTCGCCGAGCATGATGGCGGCCGCGATCACCGCGGTGAGCGGCAGCACAGCCGCCATGTATGAGGCCGATCCCGCACTCCAGCGGTGGATGACGAAGAGGAACAGGGCGAACATCACCGCCGAGGCCAAAACCAGGTAGCCGACGGCCAGTTGGGTTTCCGGCAGCTCAGGCCAGACCCAGACCTCTCTTAGCACTGCGGACAACAAGAGCAACAGCGCCCCCCCAGACGCCATCGCCAAGGCATTGGCGACCGCCGGTTTGACCGGCGGAAACATCTTCGCCACCACGGTTCCTTCGGCCGCGGCCACAGCCGAAGCGACCATGGCCAGTAATGGCAACAAAGGGACGCTGGATCCGAACGGATCGGACAGAATCGCGATACCCACCAGCGTGACCACGGCTCCCACCAATGCTCTCAGCCGGAATCGCTCCAGCCCATGGAAGTGGGCGAGAAAGACCACGAAAAGCGGCATCGAGGCAAAGATCACCGATCCAATCCCCGCCGGTAGCGCGGTCAGCGCGTAATAAGCGAAGGCATAGGCGATAAAAAACGACAGCACGCCATAAAGCAACACGCCGACGAGCGCTCTTCCCCGCGGCACCACTTGTCGCCGTAGGGCGAATACCGCCGTCAGGATCAGCGCGGCGGCCGTGAAGCGAAGACCGGCTCCGAACATCGGTTCCAACTCGCGGTTAGAGAAGCGAACGGCGACGAAGTTGACCCCGCCAAGGATCACAAAGGAAACGAACGCGATCAGCGTTGCCCGATCGGGCATCTAGGAGGCCGGAACCTGCAGTCGTCGAAAAGCCCGCCGCCCGTTTTGACGGTCGAGCACCGCGGCTTCCCATCCTTCCAACGGCCGTCCTTCGGCTGTGGCGAAGGCCGCCTGGCCGTGAGCGAGGGCGGCGTCGAGAGTCATCCCCGCCGTCCACCCTTGGCGCAGACTTTCCACCAAGACGTCAGCCTTGCCGCCGATGGCGGCCACCTGGCGCTCGTCATAGAGAGTGCCGTCGTAACTCACCCGGTAGAGACGATTGGGATTACCCACCTCGGCCACCAGCACTTCGACCTCGTAGGGCTTGGGCTCACGCGAGAAGATGGCGCCCAGGGCTTCGGAAAAGGCGGTGGCTACCGCCTGGGCGGTGACGTCGTCCCGGCTGTAGAGATAGCCCATCAGATCGGCTTGGCGAATGCCCGCCTTGCGGAGCATCTCGAACTCGTTGTAGCGCCCGACGCCGGCGAAGGCAATCCGGTCGTAGACCTCGCTGATCTTGCGCAGCGCCGTCGACGGGTTTTCAGCCAACAGTAAGACGCCGTTGTCGTACTCAAGAGCGGCGATGGACCGGCCGCGAGCGATGCCCTTGCGGGCGAACTCGGCCTTGTCGCGAACCTGCTGTTCGGCGGGCACATAGATGTTGAAGGTCATCGAATCGACGCCACCGCTTTCTCCGCTGCGGGCTTGACCTCGTCGTCGGAGAGCTCTTTCACTCCTTCGGCATCGATGACGACGACGGTGGGAAAGATCCCCCGTCGCAAATCAGGTCCACCGGTAGCTGTGTCCTCTTGGGCAGCAGCCACCAGAGCCCCTACGGCGAGATCGACGGCACTTGGTTCATCGAGGGCTTCTCGGAAATTACTCCGCAGATAAGACTTGGCGAGGCTGGCTCCCGAACCGGTGGAACCAAAATCGTTCTCTTCGTACCTGCCTCCGACCACGTCATAGGTATAAAGCCGGCCCCGGCCGGTGAGTTGGTCGTAGCCGGCGAAGAGCGGGACCACCACCAGGCCCTGAAATGCCATCGGCAATTGGTTGCGGACCAGGCGGGCGAGGAAGACGGCCTTGCCTTCAAGCGAGAGCCGGGAGCCTTCGATCTTCTCGTAATGCTCGAGTTCGACCTGGAATAAGCGGACCATCTCGATCGCCAATCCCGCCGTCCCGGCGATCGCCACGGCGGAGAACATGTCGGAGGGAAATACCTTGCGGATCTGGCGATGGGCTACCTGATTTCCCTCGGTGGCCTGACGATCGCCCACCATCACCACTCCCTCCTGGTAGCGGAGGGCAAGAACCGTGGTCCCCTCTGGCGCCCGAAGCTCGTGGGGCTCCTTCGGCAGCTCCAATGGAGTTGTGTGACCGAGGGTCTTTAGGAGATCGCTGAAGCTGGATCCGGGGCTGGGGATGTCAAAGAGGAGGGGCAGGCTCGGGCCCTTGGTCACTCGCCGCCCTTCTGGATGTAGTTGCGCACGAATTCCTCGGCGTTCTCCTCGAGCACCTGATCGATCTCGTCCAATAGCTCGTCGAGCTTCTCGTCCGACTCGCGCTCGACCGGCAGCGCCTCTTCCTCGGTGTCCTGTTCAGCTTCCTTCGATCGACGGCTCTGTTCGCGTTCAGCCATCATTGTCCTCCAAGCAGTGCAATCAATCCGGCCGCGTCGTCCGCCGAATCGAGAATGGCGCCCACCCGGGAGCGGTCACCCTTCAGCGGTTCCATCATAGGAATTCGTTTGAGATGGGTTTCGCCGGTGTCAAAGACGAGCGAATCCCAGTTGGCAGCCACCAGCGAGCCCGGGAATCGGGAAACGCAGCGCCCGCGGAAATAAGCTCGGGTTCGCTCCGGTGGTTCCACTTCGGCTTTCGCCAGATCGGCGTCTCCGAACATGCCTTGCATCGCACCGCGCTCGACCAGCCGTCGATGGAGACTTCGCTCGGGATCGACATCGTGGTACTGCAGATCGAGAGCGCGCAGCTTGGGATTGTCCCACCTCAGACCATCCCGCTCGACGTAACCTTCGAGCAGCCTCTTCTTGGCCGCCCAGTCGAGACGATCGGCACAGCGCATCGGGTCTTCCTCTAGATCCGCCAGTACCTGACCCCAGGAGGCGATGAGCGCATGAGCCCCCTCGTCGTCGGTCTCGGCCTCCACGTACTTGCCGAGCCACTCGTGATATCGCCACTGCAACTCGAGGGCAGTGGCCGAGCCCCCGTCATCGAGCGGGAGCGGGCGGTGCATTTCAAGGTCGTGGCTCACTTGCCAGCAGGCATCGACCGGATTGGCGAGGTCAAGGGGGTCGGGGAGGGCGCTGTCCTCCAAGGCCGAGAGCAAGAGAGCCATGGTTCCCATCTTGAGGAGAATCTGGGGCTCGGAGAGGTTGGCATCGCCGATGATCACGTGCAGCCGGCGGTACTTGCTGGGGTCGCCATGGGGCTCGTCGCGGGTATTGATGATGGGCCGCTTCAAGGTGGTCTCGAGGCCCACCTCCTCCTCGAAGAAGTCGGCTCGCTGGGTGAGCTGAAACGGGACCTCGGGGCGACCGTTCTCGGATCCCACCTTCCCGGCACCGGTGAAGATCTGTCGGGTGACGAGGAAGGTGGTGGCGTAGCGGATTACCTCGCCAAAGGGCGTTTCCCGCGACAGCAGATAGTTTTCGTGTGCGCCGTAGCTGTTGCCCTTGCCATCGGAGTTGTTCTTGTAAATCGACATCCGTTGCCCGGGAGGGAGCAATTCGGCGGCTGCGGTGGCGGCCCGGTGCATGACCAGCTCGCCGACCTTGTCATAGAGGGTCGCTTCGACGGGATCGAAACACTCGGGACCGGAGAACTCGGGATGAGCATGGTCGACATAGAGCCGGGCGCCATTGGAGAGGACGGCATTGACCAGCGCCCCCTCCGGATCGGCCACCCCATAACCCTCGTGCCCGAAGCCGCGGGCATCGCGGCCCGGGGATTCCTCTTCGTACGACCACTGCACCCGCACCCGGCGCCCGGGATAAGAGTTAACTAATTGGGTCGAGGCCAGGGCGGGGTTGAAGTCCCGAGCCCCCCGGACGGAGATTCCGTACTCGGTCTCGGTGCCGAGCACCTTGTGGATGGCCATCTCTTAAAGGTACTGGCCCCCGGTGACTGCTTCGATCAATCGGCTCTCGCCCTCGCCGGAGATGAGAGTGCGGACGTAGACGATTCGCTCCCCCTTCTTGCCGGAGATCTTTGCCCAGTCGTCGGGGTTGGTGGTGTTGGGGAGGTCCTCGTGCTCGCGGAATTCCTGTTTGATGGCTGCCTGGAGATCCGACCGACGGATCCCACTCGCCCCTCCGGCGATCTGGCGCTTGATGGCATCCTTCTTCGCCCGGCGGACGATGTTCTCGATCATCGCCCCGGAAGCGAAGTCGCGGAAGTACAGCACCTCCCGATCGCCGTTGGCGTAGGTCACCTCGAGGAAACGATTCTCTTCACCATCGGAGTACATCGCCGCCACCGTCGAGTCGATCATCTCCGAGAGCATCCGATGGACGTCGCCGTCGGCGGCGGCGAGTTCGTCGGGATCGAGGGGCACGTCGGGAGTGAGGTAAATGCTGAAGATCTCCCGCGCCGCCACCGGGTCGGGCCGGCTGATCTTGATCTTCACGTCGAGTCGGCCGGGTCGGAGGATGGCGGGGTCGATCAAGTCTTCGCGGTTGGAGGCGCCAATGACGATGACGTTCTTCAAAGATTCGACACCATCGAGCTCGGAGAGGAGCTGAGGCACGATGGTGGATTCGACGTCGGAGCTGATACCACTTCCCCGGGTCCGGAAAAGCGAGTCCATCTCGTCGAAGAAGACGATGACCGGCACTCCTTCTTCCGATTTCTCCTTGGCCCGCGAGAAGATCAATCGGATCTGACGCTCGGTCTCACCCACCCACTTGTTGAGCAGCTCAGGTCCCTTGATGTTGAGGAAGTAGCTGCGGGCATTGGGCTGACCGGTTCGGTCAGCCACGGCCTTTGCCAGGCTGTTGGCGACGGCTTTGGCGATGAGGGTCTTTCCACAGCCCGGGGGGCCGTAGAGAAGGATTCCCTTGGGAGCTACGAGGCCGTAATCGGCAAAGAGATCGCGATGGACGTACGGCAGCTCCACGGCATCGCGTATGTCCTCGATCTGGCTGGCAAGACCGCCGACCTGTTCGTAACTGATGTCGGGGATCTCTTCCAACACGAGTTCTTCGACTTCGGGTCGGGCGAGGCGCTCGGTGACCAGGCCAGCCCGGGGGTCGATGCGGACGAAATCGCCGGACCGAATCTTGACGTCCTGCATTGAATCGGCCACCGACACCACCCGCTCGTCATCGGTGTGAGCGATGACGACGATCCGACCGTCTTCGAGGCGCTCTCGCACCCGCACCACGTCGCCGTTGGGGTCGTAGGAACGGACATCGATGATCGAGAAGCTTTCGTTGAGCAAGACCTCTTGGCCCTTTTGCAGGAGCTTCACTTCGACATTCGGCTGGGCGGCGACTCGCAGCTTGCGGTTGCCCGAGATGAGATCGACCGTGCCGTCGTCATTGACATTGGTGACTGTGCCGAAGCTGTTGGGTGGCGAGGTGAGCTTGTCGACCTCGGCTCGCAAAACGGCGAGCTGTTCTCGCGCCTCTTCGAGGACTGTGGCTAGTCGATCGTTTTGGGCGATGGCCCGGCTCAGCTTCTCTTGCGACTCGGACAGTCGCGTCTCGAGATCCTGCACGCGCCGGGGAGCATCTTGAAGACGACGACGCAGGCTGACCACCTCGTCCTCTAGAGCCGCCATCTGGCGTCTCAGCTCAGATGATTCCTCACTGATCGGACTCATCAACTACTCCTGGACTTTCTTCCCTGACGCGCCCACCTGTTTGGCAGTATACGAAGCGACCTATTTATTCCATTGCTATCGGTTCGACCCCGAACTCAGTCAATAGGTTCCCGGTCCCGACCCTGCTTTTTCGTTCTGTGGGCCGTTATCCGCGCTGGACGCGGTCTACAACCCTGGGTTCGCTTAAAGCGGCGGAAGGCCCTCCACTTCGGGGGCCGAGTCGCCAGCATCGACCTCGTCGCGGCGGATGCCGAGAACGAAGAGGATGGCATCGAGATAGGGCACCGAGACGGCGCTGTGGGCGGCGTCTCGCACGACGGGCTTGGCATTGAAGGCAATGCCAAGCCCGGCGGTGGCAAGCATGTCGAGGTCGTTAGCTCCATCTCCGATCGCCACCACCTGATCGAGGGGAATGCCCTCTCGACGGGCGATCTCGGTGAGGATTTCCGCCTTGCGAGCCCGATCGATCGGAGCGCCGACGATGCGGCCCGTCAGGTGACCGTCTTCGATCTCGAGCTCGTTGGCATAGGCATGATCGAGACCCAGGTCACTCGCCAGGCGATCGGTGAACCAGGTGAAACCACCCGAGACGATCCCGATCTTCATGCCCAGCTTCTTCAACGTGCGAACGAATGTGCGGGCGCCGGGAGTCAGCTGAATCCGGCTCGCAACCGACTCCAAGGCGGTCACCGGTAGGCCTTTCAGTGCCCCCACTCGAGCCGCCAACGCGGCGCCGAAATCGAGCTCGCCAGCCATCACTTGCCTGGTAATGGTCGCCACTTCGTTCGCTTGCCCTGCCTCGGCCGCCAACAAGTCGATGATCTCGTCCTGGATAAGGGTGGAGTCGACATCCATCACCACGAGTCGCTTCGATCGGCGGGCGATCCCTTCGGCCTGGACGGCGACATCTACTCCAAAGCCGGACGAGGTCTCGAGCAGCGCGGCTCGCATCGCCTTCTGGTCTCCCCCGCTCACCGCCAGCTCATAGCTCACGACCGGATAACGGGCGAGTCGCTCGATCGAGTCGATGTTGCCGCCGGCAGAGGCGATCGCCTCCGCTACCGCCCCGAAGGCTTGGGGTGTGACCTTGGCTCCGATGACGCTGACCGCGAAGCGGTTCGGACTCGGGGCGACGCTGTCGGTCACCGGCTCGAAGTCGGCTTCGAGCCCGTGTTCCCAGGCATAGAAGAGAACGTCGCGGACGGTGGACTGGTCGTCGGGGACCGAAACCAAGACGTTGAGGCTCAACCGTGAACGGATCACCACCTGTTCGACGTCATAGAGCTCACATCCCCCGGCACTGAGCACGTCCATCAACCCGGCGGTGAGACCGGGGGCGTCAGGCCCGAAGACTCGAACCAGAATCGTCGAGCGACCTGGGCGCTCAGTCAATGCGGGTCGCCACCGTGATGAAACCGGTATGGCCGACCATGCGGTGATCGGGCCGGACCGAACGTCCTTCCACGGTCCAGGTCCGATGCAAGGTTTCGAAGATCTCGATTTGACCGAAGCGCCCACTCTCCCGCAGAGCCTCGGCCAGTGTCTGCAACTGAGGGACGGTGGGCAGGTAGGCGCAGAAGATGGCCCCCCCAGGGAGATGGTCGGCCGCCGGGGTGACCGCGTGCCAGGGCTCGGGAAGGTCGAGCACCAGGCGATCGGCCGGCACCTCGGAAATCGCATCCTCGACTTCTCCCACCCGCAGCTCGAGATTTGGAGGAAGCTCTCCCAGCCAGCGGGAAATCGACCGTCTGGCGATGGCGGCGTGATCCTCGCGCCGCTCCACGCTCACGACCTTGCCACTCGGGCCGACGAACCGCAGCAAGGCCAGCGTCAGCGCCCCCGAACCAGTTCCGGCCTCGAGCACCGTCATCCCTGGGGCGATATCGGCCTGAACCGCGATGGGACCTACGTCCTTGGGATAGATGACCGTCGCCCCCCGCGGCATCTTGAGAATGAAGTCCGACAGCCGAGGGCGAAGGACGAGAAGCGTCCCTCCCCCAGTCGAGGTAACCGTCTGGCCGGGCGCGGTTCCGATCAGGAGGTTGTGATCGACCATCCCCTGGTGATAGTGAAACCGGTTGCCCGGCTGGAGCCGCACCAGGTAACGGCGGCCCTTGCCGTCGATCAGTAAGGCATTGTCATCGGGCTGGAAGGTCACGTGGTCCGCCGTAGGGCGTCGCTCACCGGAAGAAGAGGCTGAGAGCGGTGGCGATTGCCCCGAGCACCAGGGCACCTACCAGCACCCAAGCCACCCATTGCATTGTCTTCTGGTTACGCATAATTGACAGATCTCGGTACGGCCAGGAAAGTAAAGGGTAGGCATGGACCCCTTCACCACCGGATTCAACCGAGCCTTGCGAGGACTCCGCACCGGAGACCGCAACAGCTTGCTGAGCGGAGCCGCACTCCTCGCACTCGCCCTCTGGCAACGCAATCGAAAGAAGAAGCCAACTCGCGAACTCTTGGTGCGGAAAGCGCTCAAGCCGGGGGAAACCATCGTCATTCGCGGCGCCCGGGCCAACGCCCGTTCACTCGATCCGCCGCTCTAGTTGATCGCTCCCGTTTCTCCCCCCAGCGAAGCGTTGGGGGGAGTGCCGGCGCAGCCGGCGAGGGGGGCCTCAGACCTTGTAGACCTCTACCACCGCCCGGCCGTTGCGACCTTTGCGACGTCCCATGAAGTAGGCGAGACCGACGAGGAGGACAACACCGATTCCCGCTGCCATCGCAGTGTTCTGGGCCGACTCCTTGGTCTCGGCCACAACCTGTGAAATTTGGCGAGCCTTTGATTCGAGATCAGATCTCGTCACGGTCATCTGACATCCTCCAAACGATTATCCCGGCGGCGGCCGCCGCCAATGCGAAGGTGATGAAACGAGCCCCCACCGCCCACCAAGGGGTGTCAGGCAGGATGCGACGAAGCAGGGCGAACGCACCGAACGTGAAAAGAACCCCCGCTAACGAGAAGAGGGCAGCCCCTCCAAGTCCGAACCCGGCGTGGCGTCCGAGGCGCTTGGTGGGATCGAGCGTCTCCTGCCGGAGATATTCCTTGGACATCTCCCACAGCTCACGCACCAGATCTGGAAGTTCGCGGGTGTCGGTCTTCACCACGCCAGGCTAACGGCCGTCGCCGACTCGAGGCGCAGCGAGGTCGGCAACGCTCCGCCACCTAACCTCGCGTCTCGAAATGGGGATCTTTGGCCTCAGCCGGGGGGGAAGGCATCGAGACCAGATGGGGCCTCGCTTCAAGGCACTCTTTTGGGGACAGGCCATCTCCCAGGTCGGGGACTACATCGCCTATGTCACGGTGCCCCTCTTTGTCGCTTCGATCTCCGAATCGACTCTCAGCCTCGGACTGACTTATGCCTTGGAGACCGCCCCCGGATTGCTGCTGGGGGTGGTGGGGGGTGTCTTGTTGGACCGGCTGCCGCTGCGAGCGATCCTCGTCGTCGCCGACATCGCCCGCGCCATCGCCTTCTTTGCACTCGGCTTTGTCGCCCTCGACCCCAACCCCTCGACCCTGCTCTTGGTGTTCCTGCTTTCGTTCATCATCGGCTCGTTCTCCTCGGTGTTCCAGAACGGGCTCTACGCGTTGGTTCCCTCGTTGGTCCGCAGCAACCGGATCACCGCCGCCAACAGCCGCATTGCCACCAGCCAGCAATTCGCCCTGGTCCTGGGCCCCTTCCTCGCCGGCTGGCTCGCCTCCTTCTTTGGTCTCGCCCCCGGTTTCTTCATCAACGGCGTCACCTTTCTCGCCTCCGCCATCTCCATCGTCCTGGTGGGACGGGTGCCGGTACGGCTCGAAGCAAGAGACCGATCGAGCTTCGCCGCCGAGGCCTGGCACGGGCTCCGATTTCTCTGGAACGAGCCCCGGCTGCGGGCGTCCACCATCGCTGCCGCCACCGCCAACGCCGCGGTGGGATTCCTCGAATCGACCTTGGTCATCATCGGCACCGATCTCCTCGGGGCGAGCGAGAGCCAGCTCGGGATTCTCTTCATGACCCTCGGCTTCGGGGGCATCGTCGGCGCTGTCATCGCCCCCGGGTTGGTGCGCAAATTCGGATTGGGCCGGGTTCTCACCGCCGGCCTGTTTCTCTTTGGCGTGATGTTTCTCCTCGCGGTGCGAAGCACCTACGGAGGCCTCGCCCTTTTGATCTTCTTTGCGATGTTCGTCGGCCTCTCTTTGGTGAACGTCCCATTGGCCACGATTCGTCAGACCTACACGCCAGCTCCAATGCTGGGACGCGTCATCTCCGCGGCTCGCACTATCGGTTGGTCGACACTTCCGGTAGGAGCATTGCTCGGAACCGCCCTCGCCGACAACACGAGTTATCGACAGGTGGCCGAGCTCGCGCCTTTCTTATTGGTGATCACTGCGATCGGTCTCCTCTTCACGCCGATCTGGTCGCAAACCTTCGGTGAGGGCGCGGGTCGACGCATTACTTCCGAGAATGCCAAAACCACCTAACACAAAACCAAGAATCGGGCGACAGCCCGAATAACGTGCAGCGTCGCTGGCACGGTGTCAGCTCCATCAGAGTCGATGGTGAAATGGAGGGTGGATGGCTGCAAAGAAAGCTGCGGCTAAGAAGGCTGCCAAGAAGGCGCCGGCAAAGAAGGCTGCAAAGAAGAAGGCACCAGCAAAGAAGGCTGCAAAGAAGTCAACCAAGAAGGCAGCCAAGAAGCGATAACCCGCAAAGGGCCCCGACTCCGGGGCCCTTTCACTTTGATCGGTCCTCTATTTCCCAGGCGTGATCGAGTACGTGCCAGGTGATGCGACGGACCGCGTATCGAAGCGGCCACTTCTTTCCTGCGATGGGTTCGCCGCTTCCACCGGCCGTCACCAAATCGAGCATCTCGGCGCGACGGGCCGCGGGATCGAGCTTGCGAGAGATGCCCATGTTGACCCCGTAGGACTCCTCTGCTTCTTCGACGTGGGCGCGCACGGCATCGCGATCGCGACCCCCACCTCGGGGTCCCTTGCGGAGGGAAGCAGGAGCGGTGGCGGCGATGTCGTCGAAGTGATGCCAGGAGGCCTCGAGCAGGCGGGCCCATCTGGCGGCCGTGGTTCCGCGCAAAGCTCGACGATCGGGAGAAACCACCCGCTCGGGGACCCCAAAATCAGTCGCCCCACTGCCAGCGACGGTCTCGACCACTCTCCACTCCCGGAACCAGGACTCCTCGAATCCGACCCCGGCCAGTGCAGCCACTTCCCCGTAGCGAGGCGCGTATTCGGTCAGAGTGGCCAGGGCCTCCTCTTCGGTCTTGGCGCCCCGCGACCAGCCGGGCCACTCGGTCGACCCGGCGAAAACCCGCTTAGGACCTTTCTCCAGATAAGCGGCGTTTCGGGGAAGCCGGGTCAACGGGCGAGGACGTAAGAGGTCTCCCTCTCGCCCCTAACAGCGGCGACGGAGGCGGCCGCAACCGCCACCACCCCCATCAAGGCCAGCGGCGAACCGGCGGCCAATCCCGCGATCAAACCGATCAGAGCAATGACTCCGATGGTGATCTTGCGGACCGGCTGACGCCATTGCTCAAAGCGACGATGGAGATCGTTCAGCGCTGCGAGCGAGCTGACCTCGCGGGCGGCGAACACGGCCAGGCCCCGCACGAGCCCGAAGACCGTCCCGAGGATGAGCGCGCCGCTGATCGAAGCGCCCACTGCGGCCACCAGCACCAGAAGGTAGAGACCGGCGGTCATGATGTAGGTGGCGAACCCAACACCGATCTGCCAACCAAAGCCGCCGCCGTAAACCCATGACCGGTACTGGTCGAGCCAGCGCTCGTTCACTTGTCGATCGTGACCGGGAAGCTGGAAACCGAAGAGCTTTCCATCGGAGACGACCGCAACCAATGTCGCGAAGGTGGTGATGGCAAGCGCCTCTTCAACACTGGCACCAAGACCCTTCCAGCCCGCCGCCAGCACTGCCATCAACCCACCGAGCATCGCTCCCCCGACCGTGGCTCCGAGCAGGAACCAGAGGGCGGTAGCGCGGAAGCGATTACCTCGACCTTGCTCCTGGAGAGGAGTGATCACCGACAGCATCGACACGCCGCAGGGCGACCACGTGCTTCGCACCGCTGCGGCCACAGCCAGCAAGAGTCCCAGGACGAAGAGGAGGTTCACGAGTAGGAGGGTGCCTCGGGGTGGTCGCTCAGCTCGAAACCCACCTGGTCGACGTAACACCAGTACCAACTCTCCCCCGGCTCGTAAGAGCGGACGATCGGATGGCCGGTGGCATTGAAATGTGCCGAGGCGTGTCTCTCCGGCGACTGGTCGCAACAACCGACGTGGCCACAGGATTGACAAGTGCGAAGGTGAACCCAGGCGTGCTTTCCGGCGGCCAGGCAATCGTCACATCCCTGGGTCTCGGGGATGGGGTCGGTTATGGAGTCGATGTGATTGCAGATTTCCAAGTGCCGGGATCCTTCGTTTTCGTTGCGGGCAGGCTAAATGCTCGAGCGGGCTTCTCTAATGATGGCGGCGAGTCGCCGCCGACAGCGATCTCGGGGATAATTCGATTCGTGAGCCGGGGACGCGAAAAGAATTTTGGATTTCGGGTTTGGAGTACTGCCGAGGGTGGTATAAAGCAGCCATCAGTTCCCGGAGTTGGGGCTTCGGCCTCGACACCGGGAACTGTGTTTTTCTACTCCGTGGTTCTTCCGGGCGCCGAAAAGATCGCGAAAACAAACCTTTCGTTTCGCTTTCCAATCCCCGCCAGCCTCGCTATAAAGCTGTCATCAGTTCCCGGAGTTGAGACCTCGGTTTCAACACCGGGAACTGTGTTTTTGGGCGGCCGGGGGAAATAGTGCCCTCGTTCGAGCCGGTTTTCATCTTCGCCAGCCTTCTCCTGCTCGGGGTTCTGGCGGGGAAACTGGCAGGTCGCTTCGGGGTGCCCGCCCTCCTGATGTTCCTCATCCTCGGGATGCTGGCGGGCTCGGACGGACCCGGAGGAATCGCCTTCGCCGACGCAGAACTTACCGCCCAGGTGGGGTCGACCGCGCTGGCCTTCATCTTGTTCTCCGGGGCGCTCGACACCCGCTGGAGTTGGGTCCGCCCCGTCCTTCTCCCGGGATTGTCCCTCTCCACCATCGGCGTGTTGGTTACGGCCGCGGTGGTTGGGCTGGCCGCAAGCGCCATGTTCAGCATTCCTCCGCTGGTCGGCCTCCTGATGGGGGTCATCGTCGCCCCCACCGACGCGGCGGCGGTATTCGGCGTGCTACGAGCTCGCAGTATCGGTCTTCGCCGAAACCTGCGTCCGTTGCTCGAGTTCGAGTCGGCCTCCAACGATCCCATCGCCGTCATCCTCACCATTGGCCTTACCGAGCTGATCGTCTCCCCGGAGGCCTCGGTGGCAACCCTGCTATGGCATGTGGCCCGGGAGTTTGCGCTCGGGGCGCTAATGGGAGTGGTATTGGCCCGGGCGGCCGTTTGGCTGATCAACCGGTTGCGTCTCGAATACGAGGGTCTCTACCCGGTGCTGACAGTGGCGATCGTCCTTTTCATATTCTCTGCCACCAACGTCCTCTCCGGGAGCGGCTTTCTCGCCGTCTACATCGCCGGTTTAACGATGTCCCGGCATCGGCTGATCCACAAACGTTCCATCAGCCGCTTCCACGATGGCGTGGGCTGGCTTATGCAGATCGCCATGTTCCTCGTTTTGGGCCTGCTGGTCTTTCCGTCCCAGCTTCCCTCGGTGGCGCTACCCGCACTCGCTCTCGCCCTCGTCCTGATGTTCGTGGCCCGGCCCGTCGCCGTCGTTCTCTCGCTTCTCGGCTTTCGCTACACGTGGAAGGACCGAGCCCTCATCTCCTGGGTGGGCCTGCGAGGTGCGGTGCCGATCGTGCTCGCCACCTTCCCGTTGGCGGCCGGGCTGGAGGGAGCCAGCACGATTTTCAACGTTGTCTTTTTCGTCGTTTTCCTCTCGGTGGCGGTCCAGGGCACCACAATCTCCCCACTGGCGAAATGGCTCGGGCTGGAGAAGGACACCACCGAATCGGACCGGCCCGAGTTGATCACCGGGGGCGAGAGCCGCCGGACCCTGGTGGAGGTCTCGGTGCCCGAGGATTCATGGGTGGTGGGTCGCCGAGTGGTAGAGCTCGACTTTCCGCCCGGCACCTGGGTGAGCCTCGTTTCCCGTGACGACCACTACCTGGTGCCACAGGGGCGAACGGTGCTGGCGGGCCGTGATCGCCTCACCGTCCTCGCCTCCCACGCCGAAAAGGAACAGATCGAAGACCTTCTAGGTAGGACTGCTAGCAAGACGGCCGTCCAGGCGGCAAGTTCGGTGGTGGTGTTGGAGGAGAGTCCCGAGCCAGCATCCTCGATCGAGGATTCGGCCTAGTCGTCTTCTTCATCGCTGAGCTCCAACCCCAAAGCAGCGGCGATGCCGTCGATGGCCGCCAAAGCCTCCCGCTCGGAATCGCCGTCGAGCTCCTTGCTGATGAGGTTCGCCGCCTCCCGCAGCTCCTTGGCAGCCTCCTCCGGTTTATCGAATGACTTGCTCACCGCCTGCTCAACCTTCTTCAGGATTTCGTCTTCCTCCTTGGGTTTGAGCTCGGGCGGCCCGACAGAGGCCAATACCGATGCCAGCTGGCTGCGGGCCTGGGTGAGGTCGTCCACCAGCGTCGTTGGCGGAACGGTGGTGGCAGGGGCGGTCGAAGTGGTCACCGGCGAGGCGGTTGTGACCGGAAGCGGCGTCACCGTCGAGGCGGAAACGGCTCGGGCCGACTCGTCATCAAGCAGGAGTGGAGGGACGAGCACGGCGGAGAGCAGGAACACCAACCCGAATCCCACCCACACCAGCTTTGAAGACCGGCGAGGCTTTACCAGATTCGGTGTCGGCGCAGTTGGGGGGAGAGGAGGGGGAGAGTCGATGGCCTCCAACACCTCGGTTGAACCTCCGAAGGCCGTTGGTGGGGCGACGCTGGTGGGAACGGTTGTTATCCCGGTAGTGGGCGCTCCCCCTCGGAGCCCAGCGGCCAATTCTTGCGCCGAAGGGCGCCGCCCAGGCTCGGCGGCCAGCGCCGGGCGCAGCACCCGGTCAACGGCTGGATCGGACAAAGGTGGCGGTGGATCTGCTCGGTTGGTGTCGGCAAAGGCGGGCCTACCGGAGATGAGGCCGTAGATCAAGGCAGCCAGCGAGAAGACATCGCTTGCGGGTGTGGGGGCGCCACCCTCCAGCACCTCCGGGGCGGCGAAAGAGGGCGTCGCCAGCACCGTTCCCGGGAGGGTCAG
>DATEDN010000090.1:0-14509 GCA_035281645.1 Acidimicrobiia bacterium
TGTGGGTCGGCTCGATTCGAAGCAGACTCGCCATGTCGCCCATGGCAGCCTTGAATCTCTCGGTCGGTTGGCCGTACAGCTCGAAGCCGATCGGCTCGAGGAAATCCATCGCCGACCGGCTGCGATCGGAGGCCCCCTCCATGTGCAGGTCCATGGCCTCGGCATCTGCGAAGACGTGAACGATGCTCACTGAGGTCCCGGCCTCGTCGACATAGAAATGCTGGAAGGCCGTCCGGGGCTTGGCGGCATCGAGCTCAGGAACTACCTCTGCCACCTGGTCCCACCACTCATCAATTCGATCAGGCTTGATCCGAAAGTGACTCACGTAAACAATTGGTCCAGCCACATCAATCCACCTTCCGATAAGTGAGGTCGAAGTCGGTCGTCCACTCTCCGTCTTCGTTGATCTCCCAACGACCCTCGATCGTTCGCCCATCGTCGCTAAAGGTGCCGGTGAAGCGCTGCGAGAACGGCTCCCCCTCCCGCCACAGCTTCCAGACCCCGCCGGAGAGGCTCATCTCGTAGACCCGGTGGACCCCTCGGGTATCGAAATAGTGCTGGAGGAGTTCGCCCGACTTGGCCGACTCCTCCCCCGAAGCTGGCGCGTCCTTGGGCCCGATGATGGCGATCCCATCTGGCGCCTCAGGCATGTCCACGTGCCAGCGCTCTATGAGCCAAGACCGTCCTTCGAGCCATTCGAAGCTTGTATTCGCCTCACCCGGCCAGGCAGGTCCGTCGGGGGGCTTGGCTTCCATGGCCCAGTCGCCAATTAGGGCTTCGAGGCCTTCTATCGCCGCTACCTCTCCCATACCTCCCTCTTATAACTGAAACCTAAGGCTTCAGCATGCGGATTCCGCCTGTTCTGGCCTTAGGAATGCGATCGCCGGTCCAATCCCTCGAGGATGAGACCGAGGCCGAACTCGAACTCGTGGTCGAAGCTGTATTGGTGGGTACGGGCGTGCCCCTCCATCTCCATCAAATATGGGTAGTCCCTAGCAACGGTTTCCCGGCGGAGGAGTTCGGACGCCTCGGTCGTCTCTTCGGCAGATCTCTGCGAAAAGCTGAGCTCCTGAATGACGTGGCCGTAGACATAGCTGTCGAGTAGCCAGAAGGCGTGGGCAGAGTCCTCGATCGAGAAGCCCGCCGATCGAAGGCTGCCGAGGGTTGCATCGACATAGCGCAGACCGTTGTGGCCCATCGTCCGGCCGGACTCGAGCAACCCGATCGCCCATGAATGCTTAGTGAAAACCGTCCGCGCCGAATTTGCTCGCCGCCGCATTGCCTCTTTCCAATCAGCTCCACCAGTTGGGATCTCGATCTCGGCGAGGACGCGGTCGAGGATCTCCGCCAGGATCTCATCCTTGCCGGCGACGTGTTTGTAGAGCGACATCGCTTCGAAGCCCAGCTTGGCCCCCAGACCGCGCATCGTCAGGGCATCGAGTCCTTCCTGGTCGGCCATCTCGATGGCAGCCTCCAACACCCGATCCTTGGTTAGAGGACGTCGTCGTTGAGCTCTCTTTGTCACCACCTTGACAAGCTTACTAAGTAATCTTAGACTTACTTAGTAAGCCAACAGGAGGACTGCACCCATGGTTACCCAAAATGAGCGACTCGGCGCGGCCGCTGCCCCAACGTTCGAGCGGTATGAAGTGAGCCCGAGGATCAAGATCTCCGGGCTGTGGACGGCGATGCTATTCGTCTTCGCCTACGTCGACATCTTCAGCCTCTACCGCCCCGACTTTCGGGCCGACATCGAGGCTGGCCGGATCGGCGGGTTCGCGATCGGCCAGTCCTTCCTCTTCGCTACCACCATCTACGTCGTGCTCCCCAGCCTGATGGTGTTCGCCACCCTGGTGATGCGACCCGCCGTGAGCCGACTGGCCAACCTGGTACTGAGCGTGGTCTACGCGCTGACCATCGCCGCCGGAGCGATCGGCGAATGGAGCTACTACCTCTTCGGCAGCGCCGTGGAGCTCGCCTTGCTCGCATTGATCTTCCATTACGCCAGGACCTGGCCCCGATCAACTGAAACCTAAGGCTTCAGCATGCCGACCTTCGGGTTCTGGCGTTAGGAATGCGACCCGGCCGAAGGATCAGCGCAATGGTTCGACGATGTAGCGGGTGATCAGCTCCAGCTGACCGGGGTCTTTGACCAGCGGAGTCAAGATCAAGTACTGCAAGCCCGCCTCCTGTAGCGCGTTGATAGTGGCCAGCATGTCGTCGATCGTTCCCGTCAGATATGAGGCCCGCAGGTCTTCTGCGGTGCGATGAGCACCCATGATCTCGAGGAAGTGGGGCATCTGCTCGGAAAGGGCCTTCTCCCGATCCCCCTCCTCGGTGACGTGGAGGAACTGGGTGGCACCAAAAGTGAGGGTGGCCGGGTCCCGCCCGGCGCCGGTCAGATGGTCCTGGACCACGCGCCAATCATTCGCCACATCGCCGGGATCGCTGCCGCTCGACCGGGCCATCCACCCTTCCGCCTTCAAGATCCGATCGAGGACGCCGGGGGCGATGAAGGGTTTGTCGGGGGTGTCGGGGGCGTGAGTCAGCGTGCCGCCGGCGATCCAGACGGGCGGCGGATCCGGCACCCGCGGATAGATCGTGAGCTCTCTGGTCTGCCAGTAACGGCCCTCAAAGGTGACCGATTCCTCGGTCAGAAGAAGACGAATGAGTTCCAGCGCCTCGTCGGTGCGAGCGCCCCGTTGTTTGAGCGGCACTCCAATGGCTGCGAACTCGTCGGGATCCCATCCCACCGCCACCCCGAAGCGAAATCGTCCGCCCGAGAGCTGATGAAGCGAGGCGATCTCCTTGGCCAGCGTGACCGGATGCCGTAAGGGAAGGACTAGGGCGGCGGTTCCGAGGCCAACGCGCTCGGTGACGGCGGCGGCGGCGGAAAGGGTGGCGATGGCGTCGAGCCATGACACTCCGTAAACGCCCTTGGAGACGAGCAAATGGTCGATGACCCAAATGTCCTCATAAGGAAGCTCGTCCACCCGTCGGCAATAGTCGAGCAAATCGCGGGAGTCTTGATACCTCAGACCGGGAGGGGCGTAGGAGGGGATCCGCAGCCCAAAACGCAATCTGTTGTCCGTGCCCTCGTCCACGGGCTGGAGAGTAATTCTTCGCACGTTGGGCTATCAGCCCGCCCTGGGTCTGATGAGGAGATGTAGCGTTGGTCGCCAACAAGGAGGCACTTCGTGCAGGACCATCCCAACGCCGCGCTTTATCGGAAAGTAAACCAGGCCGTGGAAGCGGGAGACTTCAGCTCCTACGCCGACAACATCGCTGATGACGTTGAGTGGTGGGAAATCGGATCCGACCAGCCCATCCGCGGCAAAGGTGCGCTGATGGAGCGGATGCAGCAGATGATGGGGCAAGGGAGTGTCGATATCGACCTCCACGACGTGATCGCCAACGACGAGCACATGGTGGCCTTGGTGAACGCCAAGGTCGAGCGGGAGGGTCGGACCCTGGACTACAAAACTGCCGAGATCTACCACGTGCGCGACGGCAAGATCACCCACCGCTGGGCATTCTCGGACGACACTGCCGCCATCAACGAGTTCTTCAAATAGCTTCGCGCACCCGCGTTCGTAGAGCCGTACGGACGCAAAGGAACCGTATGACCGAATCGGACCCGGGGCCAAAAGCCGATCTGAATTCGCCTCTCCCGGAAAAGGACCTGGGACCACTCCCGCGAGCGCTCCGTCCGCTGGTCGACGGAGTGGCGCGAATGCCGGCCACGGTCCATGCCAAGTTGCTGAGCGGATTCCTCACCATCGCCCTGCTGCTTCTGCTGATGGGAGTCCTCAGCATCTTCGTGATCGGACAGATGAACCAACAGGTCGATCGTCTGATCGCCCTTGAGACCCAGAAGGACCTGGCTCGTCAGGCGATCTATTCGGTGACCGGGCAGAGCCATTACCGGGCCATGGCGCTGATCACCCACGTCGACGCCTGGAACGACAGAATTGCCACCGCCAAGTCGAACTTCACCGAAGACATCAACGCCATCGAAGCTCTGGAGGCCCCGATCGATCCCCAGCTCATCGATCGGCTGCGGGCAATAGATGAGAGGTTCGCCGCCGCTGGCGAAGTGGTCCTTTCTCACTACCAGGCCGGCGACCTCGACCAGGCGTTGAACGTGCATATCTCGGCTGAACACGAGATCTCCCACGAACTCGAGGCCGAGCTCAATGGGCTGATTTCGGATTCGGGCGATGCCATGCAGTCACAGCTCGCCAGCTTCCAGGACAACCGTCAGTTTCTCACAATCACTGTCGCGGCCTTTTCAGTGGTGAGCCTCCTCACCGCCCTTGCCTTTGGCGCAGTTCTCTCCTGGTCGCTCATCCGACCAGTCCGCAAAATCGACGTTGCCCTCGCCGGGATCGCCGACGGCAACTTCGATCAAATCGTCAACGTTCCCAACCGCGACGAGTTCGGCCGCCTCACGCTGAACCTCAACCGCACCAGTGAGCGGCTCGCCAGCCTTTATTCGGAGCTCACCTCGCTCAACCAGAATCTCGAGAAAACGATTGAGGAACAGCTTTCCCAACTGAGGCGGACCGAAGAGTTACGGCGCTACGTCTCCCCCCACGTCGCCGACGCCATTGTCTCGACCGCCGGTGGGGTGACATTGCGTCCCACCCGGCGCAACCTATCCATTCTGGTCACCGATATCCGCGGCTTCACCACGTTGTCGGAGCGAATGGAGCCCGAAGAACTGGTCGATGCCTTGAACCAGTACTTCACCGCCATGACCGACGTGGTCTTCCGCCACGGCGGGACCCTCGACAAGTATCTCGGCGACGGAATCCTCGCCTTTTTTGGTGATCCCATTCCCTTCGAGGATCACGCCGAGAGGGCGGTGGCGGCCGCTTTTGAGGGCCGAGAAGTCCTCGAGCGTCTCCGGAGCGACCTGATGCTGAAGCTCGATGAGGAATTGGCGGTGGGCATCGGCATCAGCACCGGCTATGTGACGGTCGGCAACGTTGGTTCCGAGAATCGACTCGAGTACACCGTCATTGGCAACCACGTGAACGTTGCATCCCGCTTGTCCACCAAGGCTGCAGCTGGACAGGTCCTGGTCACCGATCGGACGATGGCGGCCGTGCGCGATCAAGTAGTTGGAATCGAGTTGGAGACAATCACACTGAAAGGGGTGCAGCGGCCCATCCGGGTCTTCGAGATCAATCAATCGGTTGATCTTCCGGGCAATGTCCCTAGCTCCGAACGATGAAGACATGGCGGTGAAACTCTCTCCGTCTGGAACTCGCGGATTCACCGTGCCCGGTTTTGCCCGACCACTGATGAAGGTGGGAATGGGCGTGAGTCACTTCATGTTCCGCCTGCTCGGCGATCGCATGAAGATTCAGGGCCAACCGTTGCTCATGCTCACCACCGTGGGCGCCAAGACCGGAAAACGCCGCCGGGCAGTCGTCGCCCGTTTTCCCGATCCCGACCATCCAAACTCTTGGCAGGTGGTCGGATCGAACAACGGGTCGGCTCGCCATCCTTCCTGGTGCCACAACCTGGTGAAGAATCCCGACCAGGTCTGGATCACGGTGGCAGGCAAGACTGACCAGGCAACGCCGGAATCTCTCGAGGGAGCCGAGCGTGAGGCGGCCTGGAAGCGAGTCGTGGCAACCGCTCCCGGATTCGCCCGTTACGAGACGACGACGGATCGTCTGATCCCCATCATCCGACTGACGCCTCGAACGACCACATAACCCGACCCGTCGGAACCGAATCGCGATTCGTGGTGTAGGAACACGTGTTGAGGACGATTCGTCGCGCCACAGGTTGGACCTGGTGGTCGCGCGCCTAACCCGGCGGGAATTCCTCTATGCCTTGGCCGCGGTGGGCGGGGCGGGCTCCGCCCTCGGAACCCTCGAGGTCTGGGATCTGGTGAACCCGGCATCGGAATACCGGGTTCCCTTCGATCCTCCCCGTAGGAGCGACTTCTCGATGCGGGGTCGAGGCAACGACACCACCGTGCTGGTTTTGGGGGCAGGAATCGCGGGATTGACGGCGGCATATGAACTGGAGAAGGCGGGTTACCGGTGCCGCATCCTCGAAGCCCGCGCCCGTCCCGGGGGGAGGAATTGGACACTGCGTCGCGGCAGCACCGATACCGATCTCGACGGAGTCGAACAAGTCGCTCGGTTCAGCGAGGGCCTCTATATGAATGCCGGGCCCGCCCGGATCCCCCAGCATCACACCACCCTCGACTACTGCCGGGAGTTGGGGGTTCCCATCGAACCCTTCACCAACATCAATGCCGACGCCTATTACTTCAACGAGGACGATGGCCGTTTCTCCGGCCCTCTCACCGAAAGGAGGGTGCGGCAAAGAGCGGTGAAGGCCGACTACGTCGGGTACACGAGCGAGCTGCTGGCGAAAGTCGCCAACCAGGGAGCGCTCGACGCCGAGCTTTCTCCCGCCGACCGGGAGGCGCTGGTGGAGCTCTTGCGAGCAGTGGGCGCTCTGGGGCCCGACGACCGCTACCTGGGAAGCGGCCGGCGGGGGTACCGAAGTCCCCCCGGAGCCGGGAATCGGCCCGGCGTCGTCTCTCCTCCATTCGATCTCTCCGATCTCTTGGCGGCCGGCTTCGGTCACTACTTCCCGTTCGAGCTCGAATGGGACCAGGCGATGATGATGTTCGAGCCGGTGGGAGGGATGGACCGCCTTCCCTATGCCCTTGCCGGAGCCCTCAAGGGCGAGATCGTCTATTCCGCCGAAGTGAGGTCGATCAATTCAACCGACGAGGGCGTGGAGGTCGTCTACACCAGAGACGGCCGCAACGGCATTCAGGTCCGAGCTGACTACGCGGTCTGCACGATTCCCCCGCGAATCCTCGCCCGCATCAACAGCAACTTCACTCCTGAGCTCAAGCGCGGCCTCTCCAGCATCACCACCATTCCCATCGCCAAGATGGGCCTCGAGTTCCGGCGACGCTTTTGGGAGGAAGACGACCGGATCTTCGGTGGGATCACCAACACCAATCTCGATATCGGAACCATCTGGTATCCGTCGTCGGGATTCCTCAGCAAGAGAGGGATCCTCATCGGGTACTACAACTACTTCGACCAGGCGCTGTTCTACGACGCCCTTTCCCCAAGCGAGCGGATCGAGCGCGCCCTCGCCCAAGGGAGCAAGGTTCACGGTGAGGTCTACGTCCGCGAGTTCGAAACCGGCTTCTCGGCCCAGTGGAGCCGGATCAAATACAGCGAAGGGGGCTGGGTGCTCTGGGCCGACCGCGGCGAAAACTACCGACTCCTAGTGCAACCCCAGGGGCGGGTTTATTTCGCCGGGGACCACCTCAGCCACGTCACCTCGTGGCAGCACGGCGCTTTCGAATCGGCCCGGCAGGCGGTCGTCGGCATCCACCAAAGGGTGCTCAATGCCTGAGGCATCGAGGCCTGCGCTTCATACGAGAAACCGACGGTGGCTGCTGCTCCTCGTCCTTCTGATACCGGCGGCCGCGGTCTTATTCGACTCCGACGGCTTCGCAACGACGCCGGTGGCTTTGCCCGCTTCCACCACCCTCCCCCCTCTCCCCGAGGTGGAGCTCTCCGAGCGAGGATTTGGATTCGTCCCCTTCGGAGAGCCGATCGACACCGTGATGGCCGAGGCCTCGGAGTCGTTTGGGGCTCCGGTGGAGAACATCGATCAGCCCTGCGGCGACCAGGCAGGCCGCTGGATACGGTGGGGCAACCTCAGTGCCCTGGGGCGCGAGGGGGTGTTTGTCGGATTCATTTCCGGCATCTATTACCCGGAGGATGCCCCGCCGATTGGGGTGCGGACCACGGAAGGGCTTTCTCTCGGCGCCAGCGCCCAGGAACTCCAAGACCTATACGGAGACCGGGTGGCTTTCACCGATCCTGAGGAAGGTTTCGAGGGCTCTGAGATCAGAGCCTTCGGAATCGACGGCTACCTGCTCGGCCAATCCTCAGAGGGCATCGGGGGCTATCTCGAGGGAGATCTAGAGACGGGAACCGTGATCACCATAGTCGGAGGCGATCTGTGCAGCTTTCCGCCTGGAGCGTGACGGGACAAAATAAGCGTCTAGCCGCGAGCAGCCGCCTCCAACTCGGCGATGTCGAGCTTCTTCATCTTCAGCATGGCTTCCATGGTGCGGTCGGCGCTGGCCCGATCGCGACTGCTGAGCAACTCGTACAAGACCGTGGGGATGATCTGCCACGAGACTCCGTATTTGTCCTTGAGCCAGCCGCAAACCTCGGAATCGGGAACGGCCGAGAGCGTGTTCCAGTAGTAATCGACCTCGCCTTGATCCTGGCAGTTGACGACGAACGAGATCGCCTCGTTGAACGTGAACTGATGATCCTGGGCGCTGTCCATGGCCGTGAAATCCTGGCCGGCGAGCTTGAAGGGCCCAAAGGCAATCGTTCCTTCCGCGTCAGGCTCCTGGTCCTTGGTGTAGCGGAACGCCTCGCCCACTCCGGAGTCCGGAAAGACCGACGTATAGAACTTGATCGCTTCCTCGGCCTGCCCGACCCGATCGCCCACGAACATGAGTGAGGGGGTGATCGAGGTCGCCGGTGGCTGCCACGCCAGGTAGACCTGCCAGGAGAGCCCGTAGCGGTCGGCCAGCCAGCCGTAGCGATCACTGAACGGGTAAGCGCCGAGGGGCATCAGCACCGATCCGTCCTGGGAGAGCTCCTCCCAAAGGGCGTCAACGTCCTCCTTGCTCTCACAATTGGCGAAGAATGAGATCGACGGGTTGAACTTGAAATCAGGACCACCGTTGAGGGCGGTGAATTTGAAGCCGTCGAGCTCGTAGTCGACTGTCATCACCTCGCCGGGGTCTTTGCGATGAATCTCTCGACCTGCCTCTGAGTAACGAAGCGAATCCTTGATTCGGGAATTCTTGAATAACGACGTATAGAGCTTGGCCGCTTCTTCCGCCTGAGTGTCGAACCAAAGACTGGGAACGATCTTCTGTTCCATGGTTTCCTCCCTCTGGCCACATGTGACATGTGGATCGGCAACTGATCACCCTATTGCCGGTTGTGAACAATGCCATCCCGCGGGTCCTAGCCGCCGGCCGCCGCCTTTCTGTCGTCTGCGGACAGTGACGCCATCAGGTCGAGCAGACGGCGGGCGCCCATCTTTTCCGCATCGCTTTTCGCGTTCTCCAGCAACGCGGCTCGGTCGCTTTGCTTCCCCAGCAGCCCTGCCACCCGGGCAGCGTCGATTCGGGTCATCGTGGCTGCAAAGCGGTTGGCAATTTCGTCATAAGTGGCGATCGCGGAGTTGAGCCGATCAAACGCTTCCGAGGGGTTTCCTCGCAGTTCCGCCAGGGTGCCACGGGCCGCTTCGAGATCGGCGGCGGGCCCGCGGCCGAGGGGCTTTGCAGCTTCGATCATGGATTCGAGTTCGGTCGCCATCCCATGCTTTTGCATGACCGGGGCAACGTAGGTGAGCAGACCTGGCAAGAACACCGGATGTTCGGGAGCGATTTGGGACAACTCTCTGGACAGAGCCAGTGCCCGCGATTCGTCACCGGCTAGGTCCGAACAACCGATGAGGATGCCTAGGCAGGGAAGCAAGGCCTGGGGGTCCTCGATGGCCCGGGCGGACTTCAGCGCCTCCTCCATCATCGCCAGGGGTTCGGTGGTTTCCCCGCGAAAGAAGCGGACCAGCGCCGTCCATGCCTTGGCAAACGTGCCGACCTGGGATCCCCCGCGGCGGATGTCCTCGGCAATGAGATCCTCGGACTCTCGCAGGCACTCATCCCATTCCCCCATCGGAAAGAGCGCCTCGGTACGGGTGTTGCGGGACCAGTCGACGTGAGATGGGAGTCCGCGGGCCTGGCCAAAGGCGATGGCTTCCTCGATTGTCTTTCGGCCCTCTCTCAGCTGTCCGCTAGAGATCTGGATCGTGGCGGCGTTGTTGTAGGTTTGCATCGCCCTAACGCTGTCGTTGGTATCGAGCTGGATACGGAGTCCCTCGAGGATGTCGTCAATTCCTCTCTCATCACCAAGCTGGGCATTGCTGGAGCCTCTGATCACCAAAGATCGGGCAAACGTGTGAGTGTCACCCACCGCTTGAGCAACTGCGAGGGATCGCTCGACCAGGTCTAACGCCTCGTAACTACGATCCCGCAACTGATTTACAGCGGCCGCCGCCGCCAGCACGCGGGCGAGGACCGGACTCGGTTCGAGTTCCTCCGCCAGCTCCAGTGCTTTGGCATTCCACCGATCGGTGGCCTCTGCGCTTCCCCGGTACCAGGCGAGACTCTGCAAGGTTGAGGCTGCCTCCGCCTGTCCCTGGCGGTCATCTCCCTCGGTAAAGGCTGCAAGAGCCAACTGGGCTCGAGCGTCGTCCTCCTCATTGCTCCCCCGTCGAAGGGATACCAAGTCGAGCAGGGCGCGGCCCTTTTCGCTACCGGTGCTGGACAACCCAATCGCTGACTCGTAGAAACGCGCCGCCCGTGCAGCATCAAAGGCTTTAGCGCGGTCCCCGGCCGCAAGTTGGAAGCGGTAAACGCGACGGCGTCGCTCGGAATCATCAGTCGGAGCTAGTTCCCAGGCGGTGGCGAGGTGGTGGGCCAGAAGCTCAGCGACGTCAATCGCCCTCTCGCCACTAACCGCTTCGAGCCAGCGGGCGGTGGCCTCGTGGAGGCGGGCCCGGTCAGGCTTGGTGAGCCGGCTGTAGGCGCCGTCGCGGGCGAGGACGTGGGCGAAGCTGTACTCGTCCTGTCCCTGCATTGAGGAACGACGCACCGGCCGGATCAACTCCCGACTCACCAGACGCCGCAACCGCCGCTGTACCTCGTTGGGGTCGAGGTCTTCGACAAATGACAGCGCCCCCGACCAAAAGACCCGGCCGATGACGGCCGCGGCCTGAATCAGAGCCTTATCTCCCGCTTCGAGCAGGTCGAGGCGGGCGGCGATGATGGCGGAGATGGTGTCGGGCAAGGGGATGTCGTCGCCCCGACGGATTCTTTCCAGCCAACCCTGTTCGCTGGCGAGACGCAGGAGCTCGGTCACGTAAAGCGGGTTGCCGCCACTTCGCTCGACCAGCGCCTGCTGAAGGCTGGCGTCCATCAGCGGACGCTGCGAGAGCGAACTCACCAACTGCACGGTTTCTTCGTCCGTGAGCGGAGCAAGGCCAATCGTGACCGCGTCACGCTTCCCGCCTCCCCAGTCGGGCCTGCTCCCATAGAGCTCGGGTCGGGCGGTGCAAAGGATCAAGATTGGAGACTGGTGGGCCCAGTCGTGAATGTGAGAAAGAAACTCGAGCACGGCATCGTCGGCCCAGTGGACGTCCTCGACCACAAGGATCAAAGGGTTGCGAGCGGCGAGCGCTTCGAAGAAGCGAAGCCAGGCAGCAAATAGCTCGGTGCGCTCGGCCTCCGCCTCCCCGAGGCCGACTAAGGAACGCAACCGCATCTCCACCCAGGACGCTTCATCGGGATCGTCGAAAAGGCTGGCGACCGTGGAGCGAAGCTTGGCTTGCACCTTCTCGGCGGGTTCTGACTCCAGCACACCGGCATGGGCCTTGATCACCTCGCCGATGGCCCAGAATGTCACTCCTTCTCCGTATGGGAGGCACCGCCCCTGCCGCCACCAGACCAGATCAGGTCGGTCATCGATTACTCGACGGAACTCGCGGATCAGCCGACTCTTTCCTACTCCCGGTTCACCGACGACAGTGACGAGCTGCGGGCTCTGGCGGGAGACCGAGCGATCAAAGCTGTCGGTGAGGAGGCTCAGCTCTTCTTCTCGGCCCACGAAGGTGGTCGCGGCTTCTTCCTCCACCGCCACCCCGTATCGACTCCGCAAGCCGGCGGCGAGCCAGACCGCCTGCTTCTGTTCTTTGCCCCGTAGCTCGACCGCTTCGATCGTCTCGAAGTTGACAGCGTCGCGACTGGATCGATAGGTCCGCTCGTCGACCACGACTTGGCCGGGGGCGGCGACCGATTGCAGACGGGAGGCGGTGTTGACGACATCGCCGATGATCCTTTCGCGATCCGGATTGGGCTCGAGCTGGACGATCGCCTCGCCGGTGGTGACGGCAACCCTGACCGCCAGACCGAGCTGGGGCTCGCTGGCATTGAGCTCCTCGACCGACTCGACGATGCGAAGCGCCGAGCGCACGGCTCGTTCGGCATCGTCCTCGTGGGCCACCGTCGCCCCGAAAGCAGCGAAGACGCCGTCCCCCATCAACTTCTCGACGCTGCCGCCAAACCTTTCGACGTCCTGTCGCACCTTGCCGTGAAAGAGGGTGAGGCGGCGGCGGCTGTCTTCGGGGTCGGAGCGCTCTGTATGGCTGGTGAATCCCACCAGATCAGCGAACAAGGCCGAGATCACCCGCCGCTCCTCGCTGGGGCCTACGGCGGAGATGGCCGCGCTCGGTGCCAGCGCGGTGCCGCACGAGGAACAAAACCGAGCGCCGGCCTCCACCGTTGCGCCGCAATTGGGACAGCTCAGAGCCAGAGAGTTGCCGCAGGAGGCGCAGAAGCGGGCGCCCTCGGCGTTGGCGTTACCGCAGTTGGGGCATGTCAGCGCCATGGCCGTCGATTGTATGGCTAGTGGCCGTTCCCGGGAGGTGCCACTTTCAGGACATGCACCCGGAGAGGATCTGTCTTCCCTTTGACCTCGATCAGCCGCACCTCGGACCGTTCGTTAGCAAGGGCCACGCGATTCCAAGCCGTGTCGCCGATGATGATCTCGCCGGCTGTGGCCAAGGATGAGAAGCGTGCCGTGACATTCACCACATCGCCCATTGCTGTGAAATCGGTTCGACCGTCGGGCGTGCCAACCGAGCCCACAAACGCAACACCGGTGTTGATCCCAACTCCAACCGGAAGCCAGGGGCCATCCTCGTCTTGGTGACCTGTGGCTATGAGCAGCTCTCTGCCTGTCTCCACCGCCCGGCGTGAATTATCTGGCCCGAGGTACGGCATATAAAAGCCAACCACCTCGTCGCCAACCAGCTTGTCGATGTAGGCGTCGCTTCTGACCAGAACTCGATTGGCCACACCGAAGAAGCGATTCATGACGGCAGTAAACGCGGTAGGACTGATCTTCTCCGCGATGGCAGTCGAGCCGCGCACGTCGGCAAAGAGGAATGTGAGCTCCACCTCTGCACCCCCGGGGTGCTTGCGCACGAAAATCTCGCAGTTGTTGCAGAAATTGGGATTGCCTTCGGAGGGTTTGAGGCCCCTAACGCGCAACGCCCAAGCAAGCGGCCCACCCAGCGGAAGCAGGCACTGCTTACAGCGAGGAGACCCCGGTAACCGCTTGTTGCGACGACGAATCCGAGCAAGTACGGACTCGCTTCCGCTGACTAAGCCTCTCCATATCTCCTCGTTGGAAATCCCGCCGGGCATTGGTCGTCAGGCGTGAACTCGCCACTCCACCGATTGGATTTCCATCGGTTCGTTGATGCCCTTGAGCGTGACCGAGCGGGGCTCGCTCACTTGATAGGGAATGGCGCCAGCGGCGGTCAAGAGCGCTGAAGAGACGACGACCTCTTCTCGTTCGGCGATAGCTCCCACGCGGGCGGCTGCGTGGACCCCATGTCCCGAGTAGTCGCCACCCTCGCGGGTGGCCTCGGCCACGTGGAGCCCAATCCGAACCCAGGGAGCGAATCCATGCTCGCGCCGGTGGGCTTCGAGCTTTCTTTGAATCGACACCGCACAGTCGATCGCGGAGCGAGCATCATCGAAGGTGGCGAAGAACCCATCGCCGGTGTGGCGGACTTCCTCGCCTCCGTGTTTGCCGATGGTCTCGCGCAGGGTCCGATCGTGCCAGTGGAGGAGGCTCTCCCAAGCAGCGTCACCGATCAGCGAGATCAAGTCCGTCGAGGTGACGATGTCGGTGAACATGAAGGCCTTCGACACCCTTTCTCCTCGCACGGAGGTGGTGTCGCCGGTTATCTGCTGTACGCGCCGCAGGTCATAGGTTGCCCCCAGCTGGCTGAACACTGATGATGCGGCTCGGAACTCCAACTGAGCCGCACTCGTGTTTCCCTGCTTGAGGCGAGCCTGGCCGAGCAAGAAGCGGGCCTGGGCACTTTCATAAGGTAGGCCGACCTCCTGCCAGAGTCTCCATGCTCTACCGAGAATGGCTACGGCGGCGTCGAACTGTCCTTCGGCCAACTCGAGCGAACCCCGACAGGTGAGAGAGGTCGCCTCCCAGGTAGGGCCTTCGTAGAGACGCGCCGTCTCTTCCAACTCGGCAACGCAGCGCCTGGCCATCTCGAGGTCCCCGGCAGCAAGAGAGATCTCTACCTGAGCCGGAAGCAGATGGGCCCGGGACAAGCTGTCGGCGGCGGGAGAGGCCGCTTCTATCCCGTCCGGCCGTCCGACCGCTTCGGCGATCGACTTCACTGCTTCCTCGACTTGTCCCCTATCGAGCAGCAGCAACGAGAGTCCGGGCTGGCCGTCGTGGCCGTACTCATAGGCTTTGAGAAAAGCCTCCTCGGCACTGACGAAGTCACCCATCCTTCGCCGCACCTCGCCGATCTCGTACTGGGC
>DATEDN010000091.1:0-44597 GCA_035281645.1 Acidimicrobiia bacterium
GGCGCCAGGCGCTCTTCGACATCGATCCCGCCGTCGCGGGCGTGGGCTAGCTGGCGATTGAGACGGGGCGAAGTCGTGGAGCGGATTCCCACGGCCAGTGCGAAGGCGACATCGTCACTCGTGGAAAGAACGAGCTCTTCGCCTTCGACTTTGAGATGGAACCCGTCGACTCGGGAGGCTATGCCCATTCCGGAAAGGGGCCAGGTTCCGAGTTCGCCATAGGGTGAGACCAGGCTCATCGTCTCTCGATCGAGGTGGATCTCGACGCGGATGCCCGTCTGCGTCTCGCCGGCCATCCGGACGGTGCCGGTGAGGTCTGTATTCACAACCGCGCCTACTTTCCGCCACCCACACCCTGTTTCACAATGCTAAACGCGGTTTTCCCGATCCCAAGGTCAAAACCGCCTGCTGTAGCCTCCGCTTCCCCGTGGCCGATTTCATCTATTCCATGTACCGGGTGAGCCGGCACTACCCGCCCGATCGCGATGTCCTTCGAGACATCAGCTTGAGCTTCTTCTACGGAGCCAAGATCGGCGTCATCGGGCCGAACGGGGCGGGAAAGTCGTCGTTGCTCCGCATCATGGCCGGGAGGGACGACGGTTATGTCGGCGAGGCGCGCCTTGGCGAGGGATTCTCGGTCGGCCTCCTCGAGCAAGAGCCCCAACTCGAGGATTCCAAGTCCGTCCTCGACAACGTCATGGCCGGAGTGGAGCCGACCAAGGCTCTACTCGACGAGTACCAAGAAGTGCTGGCGGGTTGGGCCGACCCCGGGGCCGACTACGAGAAGCTCGGCGCCCGCCAAGAGGTTTTGGAGAAAAAGATCGAGGCAGCTTCGGCCTGGGACTTGGACCGTCAGGTTGAGATTGCGATGGACGCCCTGCGTCTCCCACCAGGGGAGGCTCCGGTGTCAAACCTTTCCGGTGGAGAGCGACGGCGGGTGGCTTTGTGCCGATTGTTGCTGTCCCATCCGGATCTGTTGCTGCTCGACGAGCCCACCAACCATCTCGATGCCGAGTCGGTCGCCTGGTTGGAACATTTCCTCGCCGACTACACCGGCACCGTCATCGCCATCACCCACGATCGATACTTTCTCGACAACGTGGCCGGCTGGATCCTCGAACTCGACCAGGGGCGCGGTTATCCCTTCGAAGGAAACTATTCGGGATGGCTCGAGCAGAAGCAGGCCCGCCTCGCCCACGAAGAGAAGGAAGCGTCCGCTCGGCAGCGCACTTTGCAGCGGGAGCTCGAGTGGGTCCGGATGTCGCCACGGGCCCGCCAGGCGAAGGGTCGGGCCCGTCTCAACCGCTACGAAGAATTGGTGGCAGAAGCGCAAGCCTCAGAGAAGCGCGGTGACCGGTTGGAAATCGAGATTCCATTCACCAAACGGCTCGGTGACAAGGTGATCAACGCCGATGGAATCGATAAGGGTTACGGCGACCATCTCCTCATCGACAACCTGTCGTTCTCGCTCCCGCCGGCGGGGATCGTCGGAGTCGTGGGTCCCAATGGAGCCGGAAAAACGACCCTCTTCCGGATGATCATCGGCGCCGAACAACCCGACTCAGGTTCGTTTGACATCGGGCCCTCAGTGGAACTCGCCTTTGTCGACCAGAGCCGCGATGCCCTCGATCCAGGCAAAACAGTCTTCCAGGAAGTGTCCGGGGGCACCGACTTCATCAAGGTTGGAAACCGAGAAATCAACAGTCGGGCTTACGTGGCATCTCTCAACTTCAAGGGATCTGACCAACAAAAGAAGGTGAGCACCCTCTCGGGAGGCGAACGGAATCGGGTCCACCTGGGAAAGATGCTGCGAACCGGTGGGAACGTGATCCTGTTGGACGAGCCCACGAATGACCTCGACGTCGACACCCTCAGGGCTCTGGAAGAAGCCCTCCTCGCCTTCCCCGGGTGTGCGGTCGTCATCTCCCACGACCGCTGGTTCCTCGACCGGATCTGCACTCACCTGCTCTCCTTTGAAGGTGACTCCCAGGTCCGTTTTTTCGAAGGCAACTGGACCGAATACGAGGAATGGGTCAAGGCCAACCTCGGTGAAGAAGCCCTCCAGCCCCACCGGGTCAAGTACAAGCCGATCAGCCGCTAGGTGTTTGTGTTTCTCCCCCCAGCGAGCGTTGGGGCGCAGCCGGGGAGGGGAAAACCTACTTCTTGGTCAGGTCCTCGAAGACGTCCTCGAAGGAAACCGCCTTCCGCCGCCCCTCGGCGCTCTGATCTTGAGCTCGATTGCGATCCCGACCAGCCTCTCGGCTGCGATCGTCGCGGCGGGATCGATCGTCACGGCGTCCTCGATCATCGCGCCGGCCGCGGTCGCCGCCGCGGTCGCCGCCACGATCATCCCGACGTGGGCGCTCCTCGCGGCGCTCGCTCGTGGGCTCAGACGAACCCGCGCCTTCCTTTCGCTCGAGCGGATTGACCAGGCGCAAAGCCAGTTTGCCCTGCCGATCGATCTCCTCGAGCACCACCGGGACTCGCTGGCCCAATTCGAGATAGTCCTCGACCCGATCCACCCGACGGGTGTCGTCGAGCTTGGAGATGTGGAGCAGACCATCGCGCCCGGGCAGGATGTTGACGAAAGCACCGAACTTGGTGATGTTGACGACCTCGCCGTCATACTCCTTGCCGAGCTCGGCTTCGGGCGGAAAGACGATGGCGTTGACTCTTTCTTTGGCCGCCGCCAGGGCCTCGCCGTCAGTGGATGCGATCCGAACCAGGCCGTAGCCGCCGTCCTCCTCGATCTCGATCGTGGCGCCGGTCTTTTCTTCGAGCTCGCGAATTACTTTGCCCTTGGGGCCGATGACCTCGCCGATCTTGTCCTTGGGGATCTGAATCGTCTCGATTCGAGGCGCGTTCTTGTTGAGTTCCGTGCGCGGTTCGGAGATCACACTGTTCATCGCCTCGAGAATGGTGAGACGGGCGGTTTTCGCCTGTTCCAATGCCTGCGCCAGTACCTCGGAGGGAAGTCCCTGGAGCTTGGTGTCGAGTTGCAGAGCAGTGATGACGTTCGCGGTACCGGCGACCTTGAAGTCCATATCGCCCAGAGCATCCTCGGCTCCAAGGATGTCGGTCAGGGTGATGTATTTGCCACCTCGCTCGATGAGGCCCATGGCGATACCGGCCACCGCATCGGAGATGGGAACTCCGGCATCCATCAGCGAGAGCGAAGACGCGCAGACCGAGGCCATCGATGTCGAGCCGTTCGACGACAGCACTTCGGAGACGAGACGGAGCGCGTAGGGGAACTCCTCATCGTTGGGGATCACGGGGAGCAACGCTCTTTCGGCCAGGGCGCCATGACCGATCTCCCGCCGGCGGGGCCCTCTCATCGGACCAGCCTCGCCCGTGGCGTAGGGCGGCATGTTGTAGTGGTGCATGTAGCGCTTTCCCTCTTCCGGAGAAAGGGTGTCGAGCATTTGCTCCATCTTCAACATCCCCAGGGTGGTGAGGTTGAGCACCTGCGTCTCCCCTCGCTGGAAGAGACCAGACCCATGGGCGCGGGAGACCACGCCAACTTCGACGCTCAATGGACGGAGGTCGGTTGGGCCGCGACCATCGAGTCGGATTCCTTCATCGACCACCCGGGCTCGCATCATGTCCTTCAGGACCGATTTGAACGCTCGTTTGAATGATTCCAGGTCCTCTTCGCCTACCGCCAAGTCGGACGCGGTGGCGGTAGCCGCATCGGTTTCGGCCTGGTTGCGTTCGGCCTTGCCGGCAATGCGGATGACCTGCTCCAGCCGAGGACGGGCAGCGGCCTCGACTCGTTGATAAAACTCGCTCGAGTAGTCGAGGGCCACGGGCCATTCGGTTTCCTTTCGCCCGGCGCGCTCGACCAGCTGGTTTTGCAAGTCGATGACCTCCGAGATGGCGGCCTTGGCGATCTCGAGCCCGGCGGCAACGGTGGCCTCGTCGGACGCAGTATCTCCTGCCGCCACCAGCCGCAAACCGTTTGGCGTCGCCGAGGCCTCAACCATGATGATGTCGATCTCCCCCGCGCGGTTGCGACCCCCGGCCACAACCATTTCGAATACCGACTCGTCAAGGTCGTCATAAGTCGGGAAGGCGATCCATTCGCCCTTCTTCAGAGCCAGCCTGACTCCCCCGAGCGGTCCCTCGAAGGGGATGCCGCTGATGGTGAGGGCGGCGGATGCGCCGTTGAGGGCGACCACGTCGAAAAGGTTCTCTCCATCTACGGCCAGAGTGGTTGCGACGACGTGCGTCTCGCATCGAAAGTCGTCACGGAAGGACGGTCGCAGAGGGCGGTCGATGAGGCGGGCGGCAAGGGTGGCGTCTTCGGTGGGCCGACCCTCGCGGCGGAAGAACGAACCGGGAATCCGGCCCACGGCATACATCCTCTCTTCGATGTCGACGGTGAGGGGAAAGAAATCGATTCCCTCCCGCAGCGTCTTGTTGGAAGTTGCCGTGACCAGTATCTCGGTTTCGCCTAGACGGGCGACGACGGCTCCGTCGGCTTGGCCGGCCAGCTTGCCGGTGGAAAACGACAGGGTCTTACCCCCGACGGGACCGCTTACGGTGATTTCGGGCACCAAGTGCTCCTTTGTCTGTTAGGAGCCGGCCCGTTACCAGTGGTGAGCGCTCGCAATCGGGCAAGCGTTCGCAACTAGCAACCGGCCTGGCTCGGCCTGTTCGATCCCCCCGATCCCGCTGTTGGACAGCTAGCGACGGAGACCGAGTTGGGCGACGATCTTGCGGTACCTCTCGACATCCCGATTCCTCAGGTAGTCGAGCAAGCGACGCCGTCTCCCGACCATCATCAACAGCCCCCTTCGACCGTGATGATCGCCCTTATGAAGGCGAAGATGCTCGGTCAGGTGGTTGATCCGTTCGGTCAGCAGGGCAACCTGCACTTCGGGCGAACCGGTGTCGCCGTCGTGGTGGCCGAATTCGGTGACTATCTGTTGAGTGGTCTTCATGAACGCGCTAAACCTGCGTGTCGTGGGGAACGGGACCCACATTAGCAGCCTCGAAAATTTGGCGGGCCGCCTCGACGTCGGCTGAGATCTGGCGTATCAGCGCCGAGACCCCGTCGAACTTGATCTCGTCGCGAATTCGGCTGAGGAATCTCAAGGCCATTGAATGGCCGTAGGCGTCTCCCGCCCAGTCGAGGAGGTGAGCCTCTACTTTTCGCTCCTTGCCGGCAAAGGTCGGGCGAACTCCGATATTGACCACTGACCGATGAATTTCCTCACCAATCACCGCCCAGGCGGCATACACGCCATCGGCGGGTAGCTGAAGTTCGGAGGCGACAGCCAAGTTGGCGGTGGGGAAGCCAATTTGACTTCCGCGACGATCCCCAACGACCACTGTGCCCCTGAGCTCGTAAGGGCGGGCAAGCATTTCGGCGGCCTCCTCCACCCGACCGGACCCGAGCGCGGTGCGAATCCTGGTTGACGAAATCACGCTGGCGCCGGCTCCAACCATCTCCAGGACTTCGACTTCAAAGCCCAGTTCAGGCCCCACCTTGACCAGGAAATCGGCATCCCCACTCCGATCGCGACCGAACCGAAAGTCGGCTCCGACCACCACTCGCTTCGCCGTCAGGGCGTCGGCCAACACACGTTGGCAGAACACATCGGCGGTTAGCTCGCGGATGTCCGGGAAGTTGAGGACGCCGACAAGCTGTACTCCCAATCCCCGAAACTGCTCGAGCCGTTGATCGAGATCGGTCAACATCTGGGGGGCACGATTCGGAGCGAGGATGGCGAGCGGATGGGGATCGAAGGTCAGCACGGCGGGGTCGAGCTCGCCCGAATGGGCTACCAGATTGGCGATGACCTGGCGATGGCCCCGATGGACGCCGTCGAAGACCCCAATGGTGACGGCAGTAGGTGTCGGCACCTCCCATTCATAGGGATGGCCGCGGAGGACGATCACGCCAGCACAACCTCGGCCACCGCCTCACGCCCCCGTTGGCGATAGACCGCCAGCAGACGGTCCTCATCGTCGACCACCGCCCAATGGCCGTCGCGGGATGAGGGTGAAGGAAGCCGACGGCCGTGACGAACCGCCATGGCCTCCTCTTCGGAAGCTCGCCACTCTTCGAGCCCGGAAACGGCCTCGACTGGATCGCGCAGATGACTGGCCCATGAAGCCAGATTGTCGATGGTGACGGCGCGACAGAGGTCAAAGACCCCGACTCGGGTTCGACGCAGCCCCAGCAACTGGGCGCGGCCGCCGAGCGAGCGAGCGATGTCATCGGCCAGAGTTCGGATGTACGTTCCTTTCGAGCAGATGACGTGCAACTCGGCTCTCGGGAATTCGCCCGGGAAGAACTCGTTCAGTTCGAGTTGCCGAATCGTGACCAGACGGGCCTGGCGATCTACTTCGGCGCCACTGCGAGCGATTTCGTAGAGGCGTTTTCCCTCGTACTTGAGTGCTGAGACCATTGGGGGGACTTGCTCGATCTCACCCCGAAAAGCAACGAGGGCATCGTCAAGCACTTGCCGATCAAATCGCATAGGTGCGCGCCCCGTCTCCGCACCGTCGGCGTCGAGCGTGTCGGTGGCGACGCCGAACTGAACCAACGCCACGTACTCCTTCTCTTGCTCCTGCACATATCGAATTAGTCGCGTAGCCCGCCCCAACGCCAGAACGACTACTCCGGTCGCTATGGGGTCGAGAGTGCCGGCATGCCCGATCTTGCGGATCCCCGTAACCCTCCGGGCGGCCGCCACCACATCGTGGGAAGTGATGCCACGGGGCTTGTCGACCACTAACAGGCCGACGGCTGTTTCGCTCATGAACGCCCTTGGAGCGACCTCACCACTGCGCGTACGGCATCTTCGGGGGCGCCATCGAAAGTAAAGCCAGCGGCGTTGTGGTGACCGCCTCCGCCAAGAGCGGCCGCCACCGATCCGACGTCGACCTGTCCCCGGCTGCGAAGACTGCCCTTGAAGACCCCGGGTGCATGCTCTTTGAGCATCATCGCCGCCCTTGCCTCGATCGGGAGACGGACCAGGTCGATCAACGAATCCGTGTCGGCCAGTCCAATTCCTGCTGCCTCCAGATCGGATTGATAGAGCGCCGACCAGACCAATCCCACCTCTTCTATCAATTGCGCCCGGGACAGCACCGCAGCCGCAACCGGCAGGTATCCGAAGGCGGTCTCTTCGTAGACGTGCTGGCCGATCTCCTCTGGGCGCGCCCCTAATTCGACGAGCCGGGCCGCCAATCGCAGAGTGGCTGGGCTGGTGTTGGAGTACTGGAAACGACCGGTGTCGGTGACGAGACCGGTGAGGAAACACGTGGCCACCCGGGCATCGATCTTCCAACCGACTTCCTCCACCAGGTCGAAGGCGATTTCGGCGGTGGCGGCGGCGGTGGGATCGATCAAGTTGATGTGACCGAAGCCGCCGGAGCCGGCAGCGTGATGGTCCAAGACGATCAGGTTACGGGCGGCACTGGCATGGGGAGCGAGATCGCCCAAGCGCTCGAGGTTGCCGCTATCGAAGGTGACCATGACGTCTGGCGATTCTGGGACCGTGGTGGGGGGAACGAGGAGCTCGGTAGGCAAGAAGCGATAAGAAGGTCCCAGTTCGAAAGGGGGCCCGAACGTGGCCAGAACCGCCTTTCCTGCCTGCCTGGCGGCCAGAGCCACCCCCAGCATGCTGCCGAGGGCGTCGCCATCGGGTCCCAGATGACAGGTCATGACGATCTCGGGAGCCTCTTCCAGAACACGGGCCGCCTCGACGAGGGCCTTAGGGTCAACTGTCATGCTGCTCCAACTCGCGCAACAGGGCATCGATCCGCTCGCCCTGGACCACACCCTGGTCCTGTCGGAATTCGAGCGTGGGCGTGTACTTGGTGTGGATCTGCCGTCCCATCGCCGCCCGCAGCCTCGGGGCTGCTGCGGTCAAGCCTCTGATCGTCTCGTCGAGGTGATCCTGATCGAGGGCGGAGACATACACGACCGCTCTCCGCATGTCTGGGGCGACCTCCACCCCGGTAATGGTCACCATTCCCAACCGTGGATCGGCGAGCTCTTCCACTTCTTCCGCTAGTACCTCCCGAATGATCGCGTTGATCCGGCGGGTGCGGGGAAACGACGGCTTGCTCATGGCTAGTCCTCCGAGTAGTAGACGGCCACCTCGCACACCTCGACCTCGAGGTTGTCCTCAACGTAGTGCCGCACCTTCTCAATTTGAGACTCGAGGCGGGCGCCGTCGGCCGCCACGAGAGCTACCCCGACGACCGAACGCTGCCACGCGTTCTGATATCCAACCTCGGCCACGCTCACGGAGAGGCGGCGTCGCAGACCTTCGGTGATAGGACGGAGAACAGCGCGCTTTTCTTTGAGCGAGTGGCAATTGGGGAGAAATAGCTCGAAACGAAGGGCGGCAGCCCGCATCAGGTGCGGGCGACTTCCTCAATCTGGTAGGCCTCGATCGTGTCGCCCTCTTTGACGTCGTTGTATCCGGCGAGGCCGATTCCGCATTCGAATCCGGCCGCTACCGACCTGACATCGTCTTTGAATCGCCGCAGGGAGCCAATGACGCCGTCGAAGACAACGACGCCGTCGCGCAAGAGCCGGGCCTTGGAATTGCGGACGATCTCGCCTTCGGTGACGTAGCAACCGGCCACTGTTCCCATGCGCGGCACCTTGAAAAGGGCCCGGACCTCCGCGGTTCCCAGAATGACCTCGACCTCATCCGGAGCCAGCCGGCCCACCAGCATCGCTTCGATGTCTTCGAGGAGCTCGTAGATGATGCCGTAGGTCCGGATCTCGATCGCCTTTTCCTCGGCCAATCGGCGGGTCTTGCCGTCGGGGCGGACGTTGAACCCGATGATCACCGCCTCCGTCACCTCAGCGAGCTTGACGTCGTTCTCGTTGATGCCACCGATAGCCCCGTGCATGATCTCGATCCGGCCGCCTTCGCGGGTGATCTTCCCGAGCGATTCCCGCAGTGCCTCGAGGGAGCCATGGGCGTCCACCTTGAGAATGACACGGAGTTCGGCTTCGTCGGCTCGCAGTTGTTCAAGAAGGTTGGCGAGCCTTTCGCGGGCCGTCGCCGGGGTATTCAACGTTGCGTCGCGGTCAGCGTCGGCCCGCTGCTGCGCCCTTGAGCGCGCCTCTTTCTCATTTGCCAATACTTCGAACGCGTCGCCGGCGGTGGGAATCTCGTCCCAGCCCATGATCAGGACCGGTGTTGAGGGACCCGCCTCTTTCTGACGGTTGCCGCTCCAATCGAGCATCGCCCGCACCCGGCCCGCGGTGGGGCCAGCCACGAATGAGTCTCCGGTATGGAGAGTTCCCCGCTGGACGATCACCGTCGCCGTCGGCCCCATGCCTGGATCGAGTTGTGACTCGATCACGACCCCAGATGCAGCCGGCTTGGGGTTGGCGCGGAAGTTCTCCAACTGGGCGATGAGATCGATCAATTCGAGGAGGTGATCGACTCCCTGGCCGGTTACAGCCGACACCTCAACCACCGGAACGTCACCGCCGAGGTCTTCGGTGATCACCTCGTGTTCGGTCAGCATGGTTCGGACCCGGAGCGGATCCGCTTCGGGGAGGTCAACCTTGTTGACGGCGACGATCATCTTGACGCCGGCGGCGCGGGTGTGACTGATCGCCTCGATGGTCTGGGGCATCACTCCGTCGTTGGCGGCTACGACCAGGACCACGATGTCGGTGATCTCGGCCCCGCGGGCGCGCAAGGCGGTGAAGGCTTCGTGGCCCGGCGTATCGATGAATGTGATCAGCCGGTCGCCGACCTGGACCTGATATGCCCCGATGTGCTGGGTGATGCCTCCCTGTTCGCCGGCGACGACGTTGCTCTTGCGAATGGTGTCGAGCAGCGTGGTCTTGCCGTGGTCGACGTGTCCCATGATGGTGACCACGGGCGGTCGCGGCGACAGCTCAGACTCCGCATCGTCAAACGCAGGCCGGGGTGTGACCTTGGGTGCGGGAGGTGGAGGAGCTTCCACTTCGACGATGGCGGCAAACTGCTCGGCGACCGACTCGAGATGCTCGGCGGGCATCGGTGCCCCGGCTCCGACCAGGGCCCCCCGACTCATGAGGGCCTTCACCAATTCGGCCGGTGACTCGCCCAGCGCCTCCGCTACCTGTGCCACGCTGGGGTTGGCGGGGACGGTGACCAACCGAATCTCGCGGGGCGGTTCTTCGGGCTCAGGCTCAGGTTCCGGCTCCGGTTCAGGCTCGGCTGCCGGGGCGTTGGCTTCGCCGACAGCCAGCCGAACCAGATCGGCATCGGTCTCCTCGATGCTCGAGGAGGCTGTCTTGGCTTCGATCCCTAATTCATGCGCCTGGTCGAGGACCTCTTTGGATTCGAGGCCGAGCTCGCGGGCCAGCTCGTAGATCCGAAGCTTCGCCACCTACTGAACCCTTTCGGTGGTCTCTGAATCGTCTGTCGGCGTTGCTTCGTCCACCTCCGCTGCGTCCGGCTCTTCGTTCATCGCATCGGCCACCGCTTCGACCGGGGTGGGTTCCTCTGCCGCCTCGGGGGCGGGTTCCTCGGCCGGTTCCGTGGTCATCTCGGCAGGCGGCGGGGTGTCTTCGATCGGCTCCTCCATCGGAGGGCGGTCGGAACGGATGTCGACTTTGAACCCCGAGAGCCGAGCGGCAAGGCGCGCGTTCTGACCCTCCTTGCCGATGGCCAGAGAAAGCTGGTGATCGCTGACGATGACCTCGGCCACCTTGTTCTCTTCGTCGACCTTGACCTCTTTCACCTTGGCCGGACCGAGCGCCTCGGCGATGAACTGGCTGGTGTTTTCTCGCCACTGGACAACGTCGACCTTCTCTCCCCGTAGCTCGTTGACAACCTGGCGGACACGGGAGCCGCGGGCGCCTACGCAGGCACCCTTGGGGTCGACGTTGGGATCATGCGAGATCACTGCGATCTTGGTGCGGTGACCCGGCTCGCGGGCGATGGCAACGATTTCGACGGTTCCATCCGCGAGCTCGGGCACTTCGAGCTCTAGTAACCGGCGGACCAGGTCGGGGTGGCTGCGACTCACGACGATCTGAGGCCCCTTGGTCTCGTTGCGAACCTCGAGAATCAATGCCTTCACCCGGTTTCCGCGATCGAGCCGCTCGTAGGGAATCCGCTCCGATCCGGGAAGGATTGCCTCGGCATCGCCCAGATCGAGAATCGTGAAGCGACCGTCGACTTGCTGGACGATGGCGGTGACGAGGTCACCTTCGCGACCGGCGTAGACGTCGAAGACTTGCTCCCGCTTCGCATCTCGAAGCTTCTGCTGGATCACCTGTTTGGCAGTCTGGGCGGCGATCCGTCCGAAGTCGGCGGGAGTGTCCTCCCACTCCCTGGTGACGTTGCCATCGTCGTCGAGCTCCTGGGCATAGACGGTGATGTCACCATCGTCGGCGTCAATCGTGACCCGGGCTTCCTCGGCGGCGCCCGGGCTCCGCTTGTATGCGGAAACAAGGGCGTTGGCAATGGCGTCGAGAATTGTGTCGACCGACACGCCGCGCTCGCGAGCCAGTAGATCGAGCGCTTCCAAGACTTGGGCGTCGATCTTCATGAGCTCCTCGGCCTCTGCCCCGGTTTGGTCGGCTTCTCCAAGTTGAAAACCGTCCGGGCGGACACGATGTCAGAAAGGGCGATCAACTCGGGACCCTGGTCCGTAGTGACAGTGAGTTCGTCCTCCCCCGATCGAGTGAGCACTCCGCGCCTCGTCCCTGCCTCCGTTTTGACCACCACCTCGCGGCCCAGGGACTTCTGGAAGTGACGAGGCCGGGTGAGTTTGCGCTCGAGCCCCGGGGAGGTCACCTCGAGTTGATAGGGCCCGTCGAGTTCCGGGGAATCCTCGAGGTTGTCAAGTAGGCGGGAAAGGCTCCGAGATACGTCGGCGATGCGGTCCAAGTCGACCTTCTCCGTCTCCGAATCGATCACCACCCGCAGGGTTCGGGAGCGCCCGCGGCCGACCAGCTCGAGGTCGTCGAGCTCGATCCGCTCGGCGGCCAGGTATGGCTCCACTGCCTCCCAAACCGCCCGTAGTTGCTGGCTTTCCATCACCCGCACGGGGTTCCCTTCACACACGAAAAAAGGTGGGCAGGGCGCCCACCTCTCCTGAAAGCGTCCTTAACTTGGCCGGGGAATTATAACGCCCGATGACGTCTAGCGAATTCGGTCATGAACTCGCTGAGCGCCACGACCGAGTCCATCGGCAGCGCCGCGTAGAGGCTCGCCCGGCAGCCGCCGACGCTGCGATGACCCTTGAGCCCGATCATGTTGCGCGCTTCTGCCTCTTTCAGGAACAGGGCCTCGAGCGAGGGCTCGGGAAGCCGGAACACCACGTTCTGGTGGGAACGGAACTTCTCGCCCACGGGATTGCGATAGAAGCCCTCGCTTCGATCGATGGTCTGATAGATGCGCCCAGCCTTTTCCGCTGCCTGCTTTTCCATGGCCCGCACTCCCCCGGCGGCCTCCATGCGGCGCAGGACTTTTCCCATCAGATAGATCGGAAACATCGGCGGGGTGTTGCCCAGCGAATTCGATTTGGCGTGCCAGTCGTAGCGGAGGTATGAGCCGAGGGCGGGGGGCGGATTCTCCAACACACGCTTTCGGATGTAGACCACGGCCATGCCGGCGGGGGCGAGGTTCTTTTGCACACCTCCATAGACCAGGTCGAAGAGGTCCCAGGGGATCGGCCGGGACAGATAGTCGCTCGACATGTCGGCCACCAAAGGCAGCCCGGGGCGAGGAAAGTCGACCATCCTGATCCCGCCGATGGTCTCATTCGACGTCACGTGCAAATAGCGGGTAGCGGGGCTGATCTCGGGCGTGCTTTCCGGCATCGTCGTGTAACCCGCCTGCTCTCCATCCCACGCCGCATAGACCTCGCCATGCGGCTTGGCGTCTTCGAGCGCCCGCTTGCCCCAGGAGCCGGAGACCACATAGGCCCCCTTCTCTCCAGCCCGAAGAAGGTTCATCGCCACCATCGAGAACTGCAAGGTGGCTCCCCCCTGGACGAAAAGCACTTCGAAGTCGTCGGGGGTCTCCCCCACCTGGCGAGCCAGCGAGAGAGCCTCGTTGTGGACTGCTTCGTATTCGGGCGAGCGATGCGACATCTCGAGAATCGACATTCCGGTGCCGGCGAAGTCGAGAAACTCCTCCCGCGCCTCCTCGAGAACATCAAGGGGCAGGGTGCACGGACCGGCCCCGAAGTTATGGGCTCTCATCTTTCCATTCTTGCGTAAAACCCCCGAGGTTTAGGGGCGCCAAGTTACGCAAGAATGTAAGCGTGCCTGAGCCCGCCACCTCGGCCGAGGTGATTCGAGTCGAAGACGGCCGCGGGGCCACCCAAGCCGTCGATCGGTTAGCGGTCGAGGAGCCGATCGAGATTCGCCTCGACGGAACTCCACTCGCTGTATTGATGAGGACCCCGGGTCAAGAGGCGGACCTGATCCTGGGCTTCGCCATAACTGAAGGAATCGTCCTCGGCCCCCACGAGGTGGCCACGGTCTCCGACCTCGGCGATGGTGACCGCTACCAGTTGGTTCTGGCCGAGGGAGTCAAGGTCGACCCTGAGCAGTTCCGCCGCAACGCCTACACCACGTCGAGTTGTGGGGTTTGCGGCAAGGCCTCGATCGATGCGGTCCGGATCGCGGCGAGACCCCTCCCAGCGGGGCCGAAGATCACGGTCGAGGATCTTCTAGCTCTCCCATCCCGCTTGGCCAAGGCGCAGCCGACCTTCGACGCTACCGGTGGCCTCCATGCCGCCGCCCTCTTCTCGCCTGCGGGTGAGTTGCTGGCGGCCGCCGAAGATGTCGGCCGTCATAACGCCACCGACAAAGCCATCGGAGCCTTAGCCCGCCAAAGGTGGCCGTTGGGAGAGGTGATCCTGATGGTGTCGGGCCGGATCTCCTTCGAGATCGCCCAGAAAGCAGCGGTGGCCGGAATCCCGGTAGTCGCCGGTGTGTCGGCGGCTTCGTCACTGGCGGTGGAGCTGGCAACCGAGATGGGGATGACCGTGGCCGGCTTCGTCCGCGACCGCGGCTTGGTTGTCTACGCCGGGTGGGAACGCCTAGGACAGGAGATCGGCCAGCCGACCGCCTAGCGCCGCCAGGTCGACCTCTTCTGTGGATAGGCCGCGGCGAGTAGTGAGCTCCGCCTTGCCGGCTCGAAGGCCTTTCGGGCCGACCGTCACCCGATAGGGAATCCCGATCAACTCGGCATCGGCGAACTTCACCCCAGGCCGTTCGTCGCGGTCATCGAGGATCACATCCACCCCTCGATCGAGCAGGTTCGCGTACAGGCGCTCACCGGCTGCCATGGTGTCGGGGTCGTCGACTCTCAACACCGTCAACACGACTTGGTACGGAGCCACGTGCAGCGGCCAGACGATTCCGCGCTCATCGTGGTTGGCCTCCACCACCGCCGCCATCGCCCGCTCGAGGCCGATGCCGTATGAACCCATGACGATCGGGTGGGATTGACCCTCCTCGTCCTGAACTAGGGCACCCATGACCTTCGAGTACGTAGTCCCCAGCTTGAAGATGTGCCCGACTTCGATCCCCTTCCAGATCTCGAGCGAAGAGCCGCAGCGAATGCAGGGCTCGCCTGCCCTGGTGGTGCGCAGGCTCGCCCATTTGCCGACGGTGATGTCCCGCCCGACGTCCACTCCCCGATAGTGGTAGTCATCCTGATTGGAGCCGGTGACCAAATGGCTGCGGCCGCCGAGCTCGTTGTCGGCGATGATCGAATACCCGCTCACATTGACAGCCCCGAGGCTCCCGGGATCAGCCCCGAGTGCGGCACGAATCTCGTCGGCCGTGGCCGGGCGAAGATTGGCCGCTCCGGTGGCATCAACCAATTTTTGCTCCAAAAGCTCGTGATCCCCGCGTAGCAGCACCAGGGTCAGGGCGCCGTCCAGCCAATAGACCAGCGTCTTGATCTGCCGCTCGGGAGGGGCGTCGTCGGGAAAAGCCTCCGCCAGGGCGGCGATGGTCTTGATCCCCGGGGTCGGGAACCGTTCCAGTTTCGCTTCGCCGACGGGATCCCGAATTGGCGCAGGAGCGGAAACGGCGCGCTCCAGGTTGGCCCGGTAATCGCATTTGGGACAAGTGACGATCCAGTCCTCCCCCGCTGGACTACCGACCACGAACTCGACCGACTTGGTGCCCCCCATCGCCCCAGAGGACGCCTCCACATCAATCGCCTCCAGTCCCATCGCTCCGAAAATGCGGCGGTAAGCGCCGTGATGGAGGTCGAAGGCGGCGTCGAGCCCGGCTGCATCGACGTCGAGCGAGTAGGAATCCTTCATCGTGAACTCCCGCACCCTCAGCACGCCCCCTTTGGGACGAGGCTCGTCGCGAAACTTGGTCTGGATCTGATACCAAATCTGGGGAAGGTCCCGATAAGAAGGCACTTCGGTGGCCAGCAGGGCGAATATCTCTTCATGGGTGAAACCCAGCACCTGGTCGGCTCCCTTGCGATCGACGAGGCGAAAGAGCTCTTCTCCCACCAGGTCCCAACGGCCAGAACGTTTCCAGATCTCGCCTGGCAGGAGAGCAGGAAGGTGGAACTGCTGGCCGCCGATGGCGTCCATCTCCCGGCGGATGATCCGCCCGATCCGTGCTCGCACCCGCTGTCCAAGAGGCAACATCGAGTAGTGACCGGCTGACAGCTGACGAATGAAGCCCCCTCTCACCAAGAGGCGGTGGGAGGCGGCCTCGGCCTCCGCCGGGTCCTCACGCAGGGTCGGAATAAATGCTTGTGACCAACGCATGGCAGCGGGAGGCTACCGAGTCAGTCCGCCACTACTTCTATTCGGCTATCACACCTAGTCAGGTTGGGCCGCTACTTCCGCCACTGCGCGACGTTTGATCTCCACCCGGTTGGCGTCACCCTGGATCTCGAGCAGTTCTTCCCGAGCTGCCTCGGCGATGGCCTCGGCATCCCGATCGGCCGCCGCCAGACGGGCATCGATTCCCTCCTCCACCAGACGCTTTGCTTCTTCCACCAGAGCCTCGACCATTTGCGCCTCAGGCACCACCCGGACCACTTTCCCCTTCACGAAGAGATGGCCGCGACCACGGCCGGCGGCGATGCCCAGATCCGCTTCACGAGCCTCGCCCGGGCCGTTGACGACGCAACCCATTACCGCCACCTGGATCGGAATCGACTCGGCCTCGAGGGCATTCTGCGCCTCGTTGGCCACCCGAATGACATCTACTTCGGCTCTGCCACAAGACGGGCAGGCGATCAGATCGAGGCCCTTTCGCTCTCGCAGCCCCAGATACTCGAGCAGTTGCCTTCCGGCTTTGGCTTCTTCGATCGGATCGGCGGTCAGCGAGAAACGGATCGTGTCCCCGATGCCCTCCAGCAAGAGTGTGGAGATCCCGGCCACCGACTTGATCAGACCCCCGGGCGGGGGGCCGGCCTCGGTGACCCCGAGGTGGAGGGGATATGGAACTTTCTCCGCTAAGAGTCGATAGGAATCGACCATCGAGGGAACGCTCGAATGCTTGACCGAGATCTTGATGTCGAAGAAGTCGACCTCCTCCAGATACCGGATCTCCTTCTCGGCAGATTCCACGAGCGCCTCGGGCACCGCTGAGCCATGCTTCTTGAGCAGGTCTTTGTCGAGGGAGCCGGCATTGACGCCGACTCTGATCGGCACTCCCCGGTCCTTGGCCTCGCGGGCGACGGTCTTGATGTGCTCGGGATCGCGGATGTTGCCCGGGTTGAGGCGGAGTCCCTGCACGCCGGCCTCGAGAGCGGCAAGAGCCAGTCGGTACTGGAAATGGATGTCCGCAATGATCGGCACCGGCATCCGCGGCATCATCTCTGCCAAACCCTGGGCAGCCTCGACGTCGTTGCAGGTGATGCGAACGATGTCTGCGCCCGCTCCCTTCAACGCATAGACCTGAGCCAGGGTGCCATCGACGTCGGCAGTCTTGGTAGTGCACATCGACTGAACCGAGATCGGGGCATCGCCCCCCACCGCGACTGAGCCGACGCGCAGCTGACGGGACTTTCGGCGAGGAGTCACGGGGCTAGAGGTCGATGGGGTTGACCAAGTCGAGAATGATCGCCACCAGACCGAGGAAGCTCACCAGGGTGACGACCACGGCCGCGACCGGGATCAGCACCCGGACATTGACCTGGCGACGGGAGATTTTTTCGTATAGAGCCACGGCGAAGTGGCCCCCGTCGAGCGGGTAGAGCGGGAGAACGTTGAGCGTGGCGAGCATGACGTTGACCGAGGCGAGTAGGAAGAGAAATGGCCCCCAGCCGAATTCATCCACCTGACTTCCGATATTTCCGACTCCAATCGGACTCACCGGCCGAATCTCGTCGGGGACATCGGTGTCGCCCACCAGCACCCGTGCCAGCTCCGACAGAGTCCCCGGCTGGACGATGCGGCCCAGCACCTGGAAGGTGATGTCGATGCTCGACCCCAGCTGTCGCCCGGCGGTGCCAAGCGACTCCCAAAGGCCGAGGTCACGGCGGACGACGCTCGGGGCCACCCCCAGAAACCCGCTCGGCTCGCCGGTGTCGGGATGTTCGCGAGTGGCGAGGGTGGCGGGGATATCGAGCCGGCGGCCCCCACGATCGACGGTTACTACCACTTCCTCGCCGGGGCGGGTAGAAAGCTCTTCGCCCACCGCGGTCCAGTCAGGGGTGGGAATGCCATTGACAGCCACCACGGTGTCGCCGACTTCGAAGCCGGCGGTGGAAGCGGGAGTGGGCTCACCGGTCTCGGGGAACGTCGCCACCACCTCTGAGAGCGTGGTCGAGAGCTGAGACACCCCGTTGGCCAGTAGCAATCCGGCGAACATGAGATAGGCGATGAGGAAGTTCATGGTCACGCCCGCCAGGACCACCACCGACTTCTTCCAGAAAGCTTGCTCGCGGTAGGTTCGACCGAGGTCCGCCTCGGCCACTTCTTCCACCGGATTCATGCCCACCACGCGAACGTATCCACCCAGGGGGATGGCCTTGATCCCGTATTCGGTCTCGCCTCGGCGGAATGACCAGATGCGGGGGCCAAAGCCAAAGAAAAATTCCGTGGCTTTGACCCCAACCGCCTTGGCCGCGAGGAAATGACCTAGCTCATGGGCGGTGACGAAGAAGACGATGGCGAGGACCCCGCCAATTGCTCCAAGCAAAGTGTGCCCGAGGCTACTTGACCGGGCTCTCTAACAAGCCCCGGCGATGGCGGCGGCGGCCAAGGAACGAGCCTCTCGGTCGGCGGAAAGGACATCATCGATGGTCTCAACCGGCTGCACGCCGACACCTTCCATGGTTCGCTCGATGATCGACGTGATCGACCGAAAGCCGAGCCGACCGGCGAGGAACGCGGCCACCGCCACCTCGTCTGAGGCGTTATAGACCGCCGGGGCGCTCTGGCCGGACCGGGCGGCTGCGTAGCCGAGGGCAAGCGCCGGAAACCGAGCGAGATCGGGTGCCTCGAAGTTGAGCGAGACCCCAGCGAGGTCGAAGGGTTTGAGAACATCCGCCCTTCGTTCCGGAAAAGTGACGGCATAGGCGATCGGCAGTTTCATGTCGGGAGCGCCCAGCTGCGCCTTGATCGAACCGTCGCGAAAGCGAACCATCGAGTGCACCACGCTCTCGGGGTGGATCACCACCTCGACCTGGTCGACTTCGAGCTCAAATAGCTGCTGGGCTTCCATCACCTCGAGCGCCTTGTTGGCCATCGTGGCCGAATCGATCGTGATCCGATCCCCCATCGACCAATTCGGGTGAACCAGGGCTTCCGCTGGGGTCACCGACTCGAGCTTGTCGAGCTCCCAGGTTCGAAACGGTCCCCCGCTGGCGGTGAGGATCACTCGCTCAATGGATCCGGGATCCTCTCCGGTCAAACACTGGAAGATCGCCGAGTGCTCGGAATCGACCGGAATCAGCTCACCGCCGCTCCGCCGGAGCTCGCGCCGGATCAGCGGTCCCGCCGCCACCATCGACTCCTTGTTGGCCAAGGCGATCCGATTTCCTGCTCTCGCCGCGGCCAGCGTCAACGGCAAACCGACTAGGCCGACGACGCCGTTGACTACCACCGCCTTCGGCGTGGCAGATAGCTCCTCGAGCGCCTCGGGTCCAAACCGGGCCCGTGCTCCGAACTCTTGGGAGAACCCCTCGCGTTCTTCGAGCGACCCACCTGCCACTGCAATTTGCGCCTCGGGCCGGGAGCGGGCGATTTCAGCCAATCCCGCGCTGGGGCTCCGGGCCCCGATTCCGACCACCGGCCAGCCCAGGTGATCGGCGACCTCAAGGCTCTGGCGTCCGATCGAGCCGGTGACCCCCAGCACCACCAGGGGTTTCATGTCCTAGAGGAGACCGGTGGCGAGCAGGAAGAGATAGGCGGCGGGGACCACGAAGAGCAGGCCGTCGAGCCGGTCGAGCAGACCGCCATGACCGGGCATCACCGCCCCCATGTCTTTCACGCCCAGACTTCTCTTGATCAGGGACTCGGCGGCATCTCCGATCGGTGACAGCACGACGACTATCGCGATCAAGACCAAGGATTGGTTGAGGCTGACTGGGAAGTAGTCCACGGTGGAGAGGAAGGCACCGGTGGCGATTGCCAGAACCGTGCCCCCCACGTAGCCCTCCCAGGTCTTCTTCGGCGAGAGGGCGGGTGCCATGGGATGACGACCCATGGCCCTTCCCGAGAAGTACTGCCCGATATCGAAGAGGGCGACCACGATGACCAGCAGGAGAATGAGCGGGATCGCTCTGCCCGACCGCCCGATGATGATGGCGAAGCCAAGCAGTGATACCCAAGCTGTGCCAAAGACGGTGAGAGCGAGGTTGTCGAGGGGGCGTCGCCGCGGAACCAGCGAGTAGAAAAGCACCACTGCCAGCGCCGTCAACAGCACCACAACCAGCATTGGTGCCGGCCCGCCCAAATGAGCGGCTAGGGCGGTGCCGAGCATTCCCAGCAACCCGAACAAGGCGATGGGGACGTATCCCTGCCGGCGCAACGTCGTGAAGAACTCACCGAGGGCAACCACCATCAAAAAGGCGATGAAAGCGGTGAAGAGCCAGCCACCGAAAAACAGGCTGACTCCGAACAGCCCGATCAAGACCACTGCCGAGATGATCCGCATGGCGAGGTCGCTCGACGCTGCCTGCTCGATGTGCTCGAGCTCCTCTTCGGTCGGGCCCCGTTGGCCGGTGACGTCGGCGAAATCGACCAGACCAGTGCCAACCCCGGCCATCGATGCCGCCATCGGTCCGGGAGTGGACTCGCCTCCCCGGGCGATCTCCTCGGCCAGGTCTCGATACTCGGCCGTTGTGGCTGAAAGATATGCCTCTTCGGAAAGGGGGATGTCTTCGTCCTCGGGTAAGAGGCCTTCGAGGCCTTCGGTGCTTTCGATCGGCTTCTCCCAGGGTCGCCCGAAACGTCGGCCCGCAGGGGTCTCGGCCGCGGTCTCCTCTCGTCCGCTCATCCTCACACTTCTCCGAGTTCGTTCTCTTTGTCGGTCAGGAGGCCATCGATCCGGTGCACAAAGCGGTCGGTGAGATCCTGAAGCTCCTTCTCCCCCCGGCGGATTTCATCGTCGGACACCTCCCCCCGCAACGCTTCGATGTCTTCCTTGCTGTGTCGACGGACATTGCGCACCGCCACTCGCCCCTCTTCGGCCATGTGTCGAACCATGCGGATCAACTCCTTACGACGCTCTTCGGTGGGGGTGGGGAAGCTGAGCCGGATCAGGGTGCCGTCGTTGCTGGGATTGAGCCCGAGGTCGGAGGCCTTGATCGCCTTCTCGATGGCGTTGATCGAGTTGCGATCGTACGGCTGCACCACCAGGAGGCGGGGCTCGGGAACTGAGAACGAGGCGATCTGCTGAAGGGGGGTCGGGGAGCCGTAATAGTCGACCTGGATCCGATGGAGGATTTGGGGATTGGCGCGCCCGGTTCTGACGGTGGCGAACTCGGAGCCAACATGTTCGCACGCCTGCTCCATTTTTCGTTGAGCTTCGGCCAGGACCTCGGTGATCATCCTGCCTCCTGTTTAGTGGACGATGGTGCCGATGGGCTCGCCGGCGATCGCCCTCACGATGTTGCCGGCCACGGTCATATCAAAGACCACGATCGGAACCTCGTGCTCCCGGCACATCGTAATTGCGGTGGCATCCATCACCCCTAGCTCCTGGGAGAGAAAATCCATGTAACTGAGCTCGTCGAGCTTCTTTGCATTCGGATCGAGCCTGGGGTCGGCCGAGTAGATCCCGTCGACCTTGCTTGCCTTCAGGAGAGCGGCAGCACCGACTTCGACTGCTCGCAGAGCCGCGGCGGTGTCGGTGGTGAAGAAAGGATTGCCGGTACCGGCGGCGAACACCACGACCCGCCCTTTTTCAAGATGGCGCCGAGCGCGCAGCCTGATGTAGGGCTCCGCCAGCTGCTGCATCGAGATCGCGCTTTGGACCCGGGTTTCGAGGCCGGCATGCTCGAGAGCGTCGCGGAGGGCGAGGGCGTTGATGACGGTCGCCAACATTCCCATGTAATCGGCGTTGGCGGGATCCATGCCCTGGGCATGCTCTGAGACTCCCCGCCAGATGTTCCCACCCCCAACAACGGTGGCCACCTCGGCGCCGGCGTTGGCCGCCTCGGCGATCTCGCTTGCCACCCGCTTCACAGTCGCCGGATGGATGCCATAACCGGTGACGGGATCGGCGAAGGCCTCACCCGAGAGTTTGAGTAGAACCCTGCGACCCATCAGCTCTCCTGGCCGTCTTCGCCGATCCTCAGCATCGCCATCCGCCGCACCGAGATGTTCTCACCCATCTTGGCGGCGAGTTCTCCCACCATTGCCTCGACCGTGCCGTCGAAAGATTCGGTCCGGGCGAACTTCTGGTCGTAGAGCACATGATCCTCGTAGTAGGACTTCACTTTGCCCTCGACGATGCGCTCAATGACGTTCTCAGGCTTACCTTCTTCTCGCGCTTGCGCAGCGAAGAATTTGCGCTCGCGATCGAGTTCATCAGGATCCACATCCTCGCGACGGATCCAGCGGGGCCGTCCCCAGGCGATGTGCATGGCGATGTCGTCGGCCATTTTTCGAAAGGCGGGATTCTTGGCGACGAAGTCGGTCTCACAGGCCAGGTCGACCAGGACCCCGATGACCGGCCGGTCCGCCTGATAGTGGATGTAGGTGCCAATCGAGCCCTGGTTGGCTTCCCGCTCCCCGGCCCGCTTGGCAACCTTGGCCATCCCCCTCACCCGCAAGAGCTCCATTGCCTTCTCGACGTCGCCCTCGGTCTCGACGAGGGCACGCTTGGCGTCCATCATCCCCACTCCGGCCATTTGCCGGAGCTTTTGCACTTCCTTGGCCGCTACCTCAGCCACTCACTGCCTCTTCCGCGGTGAATTCGCCCTCGGTCTGCTTGGTGTCCATGCCCTTGCCCTCGCGGCAGGCCTCCGCCAGGGCTCCGGCCACCACCGAGGCGGCTCGAATGGCGTCGTCGTTCCCGGCGATGACAAAGTCGATGTGATCGGGGTCGCAGTTCGAGTCGACCAAGGCAAGGGTGGTGATGCCGAGCCGGGCTGCCTCTTTGACAGCGGTGTGCTCGGTGTTGACGTCAACGATGAAGATGGCGTCGGGGGTCTTCGTCATCTCCCGCACGCCACCCAGGGTTTGCTGAAGCTTGGAGAGCTCGCGGCTGATCGAAAGCCGCTCTCTCTTCGAAAGACTGGCGATTTCCTGGGAAGCCTCCATCCGCTCGAGTTCCTTCATGTAGAAGATCCGCTTTTGGATGGTGCTGAAGTTGGTGAGCATTCCTCCCAGCCAGCGAAAATTGACAAACGGCATGCCCGCCGATTGGGCCGCCTCTGCGATAGGGGCCTGGGCTTGCTTTTTGGTGCCGACGAAGAGAACAGTCCCGCCCTTTGCGGTCAGGTCCTTCAAATATCCCGCCGCCGCTTCGATCTGGGCCAGGGTTTGGCGGAGATCGATGATGTGGATGCCGTTGCGCTCGCCGTAGATGTACGGCTTCATTTTGGGATTCCAGCGCCGGGTCTGGTGTCCGAAGTGGACCCCTGCCTCGAGCAACTGCTTGATGGTTACCGCAGTCACGATTTCTCCTTTGGTTGTGCCTCCGCCGGCGTAGCGGCGCGTCCGGAGACGCTCCGACCTGAGAGGGATTGCCGACGTGTGTCGTTGCCGGGAGATGGTAGCGGCGGCTAAGCCATCCGGTTTCTGAGCGAGAGCACGCTCTTGGCATGAATTTGACAGACCCGGGACTCGGTGACCCCGAGAACCTCTCCGATCTCGGCCAGTGTCAACCCTTCGAAGTAGTAGAGGGTGATAACCAACCGTTCCCGATCGGGGAGCCGATTGATGGCATCTCCCAGCATGTGTCTCGTCTCCTCGGCCTGAAAGGCGGCCTCGGGACTCATTCCTCCCAAATCGGGAAGGAAATCGCCGAGCGAGGAACCGGCATCCGGACCGATCATTTCATCGAGAGCGATCAGTCCCAGATTGGAGATTTCGGCCAGGGTGGAGCGGACCGACTCCACCTCTTGGCCCATGTGTTTGGCCAGCTCCTCATCGGAGGGAGTTCGCTGCAGCCGATGCTCGAGCTCCGACAGGGACCGCTCCATCTCGCGGGCCCGGGAGCGGACCGATCGAGGAACCCAATCAAGTGAGCGCAGCCCGTCGAGGATCGAACCCTTGATGCGATTGATGGCGTACGTCTCGAACTTGAATCCGCGCTCGGGCTCGAATTTGTCGATGGCATCGATCAATCCGAAAACGCCGTAAGAGACAAGATCGGACTGATCGACATTGCGGGGCAGTCCGGCGGCCACGCGGCCAGCTACGAATTTGACCAAGGGCGAATACTGGAGGATGAGCGCCTCTCGAGCGCTGCCGTCGCTCTCCTCTTTGAGGCGCTGCCAGAGCCCGGGGACGGCGCTCTGTTCTTCGTCAGGCTCGAGGATGGCTGAGGTCATAAGTGGATTTCAGGTATTGGGCGGAGACGGCAGTGTAAAGCTGGGTGGTCGCCAGATCACGGTGTCCCAAAAGCTCCTGTACCACCCGAAGATCGGCACCACCCTCGAGGAGATGAGTAGCAAACGAGTGACGGAGGGCGTGAGGAAAGGTGGCCGCCCGAGTGCGCACCACCCTGCGAACCCCTCGTTCATCGAGGTGCCGGCCCCGCTCGCCCACGAAGAGCCAGCTTCCGGCCTCGGGCCCGGCCATGTTCCGGCGTCCCTCTTCCAGCCAGCGGGCAACTGCCTCCTGAGCTGGCCTTCCGACGGGGATCGACCGCATCCGACCGCCCTTCCCCGACACGGTTAGGAGGTCCGTTCCGAGGGAATCGATCGTCAGCGCGGCCAACTCTGAGACTCTGATCCCCGTCGAGTACAGCAGTTCGAGGATCGCCCGGTCGCGGAGATCCTTGGGGCTCGCCGCCGGGAGCGAGTCGAGGAGCGAACTCACCTGCCGCTGGGGGAGGGCGCGGGGAAGGCGCTCGGGAAGGCGGGGACGGGTAAGCCCAGCCGCGGGATTCTGAGCGAGAAGGTGGCGACGAACTGCATCTTCGAAGAAAGCCCGTATCGCCGAGGACTTGCGGGCGATCGAGCGCCGGGCAAAGCCGTGCTTATCGAGGGCGGTCAGGTAACGGCGGAGCAATGGCCGATCGACGGTGGAGAAGGCATCTATCCCCTCTGTGGATAAGAAGCCGACGAAATGAGCCAAATCCCGGCGATAGGCCTCGATGGTGTGGGGGCTATAGCCTCGTTGCGTCTCCAACCGATCGAGAAAGGACTCCACCATCGACAACGACCATTCGGGCATTTGGTGATCGGCCATTGGGGGTGAGGGTATTGCCAACCACTTCAGATTCCGAGCTCTCGCCGCGTCAAGGCCGCCAGCGCCTCTCCAATGGGACGATTCGATTGCGCCAACAAGAAGTCGAGGTTCTCTGACCACGGCGGCGTGGCTGTCGGTGCCCGCGGTGGCGGGCCGAGGACAAATGACAGCGTCTCGATCAGATCTTCCGGTCCGAGGACCGGGTGGGCTCCATCCCGAATGAGACGGTTGCAGCCGGCCGAGACCGTCCGATCGATGTCACCGGGCACGGCCAGAACTTCCCGTCCCAACTCGAGCCCCAGCCGGGCAGTGATCAGCGCTCCACCGGTCACCGCCGCTTCGACGACGACGATTGCAGCGGAAAAGGCGGCGATGATCCGATTGCGGGCCGGAAAGCGAAACGGAGCCGGCGGCGTCCCCGGCTCGTACTCCGATATCAACCCCCCACCCCCATCGACCAGCCTCCTGGCCAAGCTTTGGTTTTGGCGCGGGTAGACAACGTCAAGCCCCGAACCGAGAACGGCCCAACCGGGCTCGTCGATTTCGACACATGCATGGTGGGCGACGCCGTCGATGCCCCGCGCCAACCCGCTAATCACCGGCCATCCCGCACTGGCCGCTGCTCGAGAGAGGATTCGGGCGGCTGCGTCCCCGTACGAGGTCGATCGTCGGGTGCCAACGATCGCTACCCCGAGGCGAGGGGGGAACGTGCCCACCACCCACAGCTTTTCGGGTAGCCCGGCGATCCCGTCGAGGTAGCGGGGAAGAGATTCGCGGCGAAGGTTCCTCAGATGACACCTCGATACGAAAGTGCTTCCCCGACGTGAATATCGTTGACAGTTTCTGACTCTGCCAGGTCGGCAATGGTGCGCGCCATCCGGCGTACCCGATCGGCTCCCCGCCCGGTGAGTGCCCCTTTACGAACGGCGGCGGCTACCAGATCTAGCGCAGCTCCATCGAAGACAAGTTCGTCGAGTTCTTTCCGGGTCAGGCTGGAGTTGATTCGCCGACCCCGGTCGAGCTGTGCCTGACGCGCCCGCAGCACCCGCAGCTTGACTGTGGCCGAGTTTTCCGACGGAGAGCCCAAGAGCAGATCGGGGTCGGGTGAAGTCATCCGTAAGCGAAGGTCGAACCGATCGAGAAAAGGGCCGGTAAGACGTGCTCGATAGCGGGCCACCTCTACCGGCGAGCACCGGCATGACACGATGCGGTCACCCTGGAAGCCGCACGGGCAGGGATTGGAGGCAGCCACCACCTGTGCCCGGGCCGGAAATGTGATGCTGCGTCCCCGGCGGGCAATCGTGACCGCGCCTTCCTCGATCGGCTGGCGGAGGGCGTTGAGCAAGTGCGGCGGGAATTCGCCGAGCTCGTCGAGGAAAAGTACTCCACCGTGGGCCAGCGATATCTCGCCGGGTTGGGGATGGGGGCTTCCCCCACCGACAACTGCCGCCATGGAAGCGGAGTGATGAGGCGCTCGAAATGGAGGGCGAGAGGTCAGCGGCCGTCGTCGATCGGCCGACGCCCAGAGACAGGCGACTTCGACCGCCTCGGAAGGCTCGAGTGGCGGCAGGATCGTGGGCAATCGTTGGGCGAGCATGGTCTTCCCGCAGCCCGGTGAACCGATCATCAGGAGGTGGTGGCCCCCGGCGGCCGCGATCTCGAGAGCTCGACGAGCCAACGGCTGCCCGCGAACCTCTGCCAGGTCGACCTCGTCAGCTGTGAGGTCATCGATCTTGGCTTCCGCCACTCGCGGGCTCGATCCCCCGCTCACAAGGGAGGTTGCCTCCGCCAGGCTGGCGATCGCAAACACCCGCGCTCCCGGGACCCGGGCGGCGGTGGGGGCATCAGCCTCGGAGACGAGACATGGCCATCCTCGTTCGACCGCCAGCAGCGCGGCACCGATCGCCCAGCGGCTGCGACGGACCGTACCGTCGAGCGCGAGCTCGCCGGCGACGATCATCCGACTCGGGCTCGGAATCACCTTTGAAGCGGCGAGAACTCCAAGGGCGATCGGAAGGTCATAGTCGGATCCGGCTTTGGGGAGGTCGGCAGGCGAGAGGTTGACCGTGATCTGGCGGTGGGGCAGCTCCTGTCCGGAGGAGAGGATTGCGGCTCTAACCCGCTGCTTGGCCTCGCGAACCGAGGTGTCGGGCAACCCCACGAGTGTGAACGACTCGATGGGTCGACCGACATGAGCTTCGATCCGGACCGGGCGCGGCTCGGCTCCCACCATGGCCACCGACATCGCCTGGGCAAACACCCAATCGTTATACGGACGAGAGGTAGTGAGGGCTAGTAGGTCGTCATCGGCCGCGGAATCTGGGTGGCCGCTTGTCGAGGAAGGCCGTCACGCCTTCGACTGCGTCCTCGCTCTCGAGACAGATTGATTGAGCTTGGCCTTCAGCAGCCAATGCCTGGGCAAAATCGAACTGGAACGAGTGGTTGAGGTTCTGCTTGGCAAACATCTGCGCCACCGGAGCGCCGGTGGCGAGCGCGGAGGCCAGTTCCTCCATCCGTTGGTCGACAGCCGAAGGCTCGATCATCTCCACCACGAGCCCAATTCCGAGGGCTTCTTCGGCCTCGATGATCCTTCCCGTCAAAGAGAGCTCCTTGGCCCTTTGCAAGCCGACGATCCGTGGCAGCAGCCAGGTACCCCCGAAGTCGACTGTCAATCCTCTTTGCACGAAGATCTCGGAAAAGCGGGCACGGGTGGTAGCCACGACGAGGTCGCAACCCAGCGCCAGATTCATTCCCGCTCCCGCAGCAATCCCGTCGACCAAGGCCACGGTGGGTTTCGTCAGGCGATGCAGAGCCATCGCCGCCTCGCCCACGCGCTGCATCCGGCGGCGATTGGCGAGGACCCCGGTCTCACTGCGAGCGGCAGGATCGAGGTCCGCACCGGAGCAAAACGCCCCTCCGGCTCCGGTGACCACCAGCACCCTTTGACCGCAGGTCTCGAAATCCAAAAAAGCTTTGCGTAGGTCCCCCCAGCCGTCGGGAGGAACGGCGTTCTTTCGCTCGACCCGATCGAGGATGAGCCAGCGGGCCGGTCCTCGGTCTTCGGATCGCAACCACATGGTCGGTCACGGTAGCCATGGGGTCAATCGGTAACGTGGGAGATCATGGGCTTCAACCCCTTTCGCCCGGCCCGGAAGAACGCGCTCGACCTGGCGTTCATGGCGGGAACGATCGTCGTCATCGTCGGCCTCTTGGTGTGGGCGATCTGGGGGTAACCGTTGCTCCGGTGCAGCCGTACGCCGCTCGCAAGCAGTACCTCTGTCCGGGATGCAACAACACCATCGGGGTGGGTGTTTTCCATTTGGTCGTAGTCCCCGACGACCAGCCCGACGACAGGCGGCATTGGCATCACGGCTGCTGGCACAAAGAGATGCGACGTCGCTTTGGCAGCGGAACGCGATGACAGCTCCGAGGTTCAGGCGTCGCGCAGCTTCAGTCCCGCCCAGGAGATGAGTACGCCGACCACGGACCATCCGAGGACCACGATCAAACCGCGGCGGAACGACGGTAGATCCCCCAATATCTGACCGAAGCCTCCCACACTCAGCGATCCCAGGAGCGCCGAGGTGTGGATCGAGAGCGAGACCTGACGGAAGCCTTCCCAAAGAATGAGCAGGCCTTCGACAAATGTGAATGCGAGAGCGGCTCCAATCGCGGGTCCCACCGAACGCAGCCAGGCAGAGAATGCCAACCCCAGCGCCACCCACGTGAACTGGACGAGGAGGGCCTTCCAGGCGATGTCCCACCAGCCGACCCCATCGAGCTCGCCCGAGCCTTCTGCGAGAAAAAAGGTGGCGATGGAAAAGGCGACGATGGCGAGGAGGACTGCCAGCCAGGCTGCGACGGTGCTGGTCAATAGTCGCGCGACCAGGTGCTGGCCGCGGCGGCTATTACGGGTCAGGGTGGTGGACCAGGCCGACGTGGCCAGCTCACCTGCCAGAGCCATCGTCGCCAGGATCAGGGGAAACCAGGTCTGGCCCATCACCTGGCCGGCGCCAAAGATGTAGGCACCCGGCTTTTGGATTTCGAAGAACCCGCCCTGATCGTCGATCACCCTCGGCAGGAGATAGAAGATTCCAGCCAAAAAGCCCGTCAGAAGAACCAGCACAATGGTCAACACCCAAAACGTCCGTCGCTTGAACGTCTTGGTCAACTCAGCCTTGATGAGACCTGTCACTACGTCTCTCTTCTCATCGATCGCTTTCGGTGAGCGAAAGAAACAGCTCCTCCAAACGGCCCGAGCGCCGGGCGATCTCGCGAGGGAAGATTTCGGCCATCGCCAGGGCCCGGGCGACGGCGGCGCCGTCGTCGGTCGACACCGCCAGCAAATCGTCTTCGACGACTGCAACGATGCCGGCTTCGCTTAGAACGGCGGCAGCTCGTTCGGGCTCGTCGACTTCGACCGTGTAACCGCTCCGAAACGAACCGAGCAGGGACGCCAGATCCCCCGCCGCAAGGAGGCGACCTTTGTTGATGACTACCACATGATCGGCCATGGCCTCGATGTCGGAGAGGTTGTGGGAGGAGACGATGACGGTCTTCCCCTGGCCCGCCAGCTGCCGGAGGCTGTCTTTGATCTGTGCCTGACCGGCCGGATCGAGGCCATCGAGCGGTTCGTCGAGGATCAGGAGCTCGGGATCGCCCAACAACGAGGCAGCCAGGGCCAGGCGTTGGCGCATGCCCTTCGAGTACCCGTCGATTCGACGGCCGCCTTCGGATCCGAGGCCGGAGAACTCGAGCAAATCGTCGACCCGCTCGCGACCACGCCCCAGGGTGTTGGCCGCCACTACCAAGTTGTCGCGTCCTGAGAGCCCCTTCACCAACCCCGGCTCCTCAACGATCGCCCCGAGCCGCTTAACGACTTCGGGAAGCCGGTCGCGCACCGACATCCCAAGCACCTCCATCGACCCGGCGTCGGGTTTGGTCAGACCCAGCAACGAGCGAAAGGTTGTGGTCTTGCCGGCGCCGTTAGGCCCGAGAAAACCGCTTACCCGCCCAGCCGGAAACGCGAAGGAAAGACCGTCAAGCGCAACCGTCTTGCGATAGCGCTTGCGAAGCCCCTCTGCGACTATCGCATCCATCGGTTTTTGAGGCTACTCGCCGCTCCCAACCGCCCTTGGCACCCAGTGCAAGTCGATCCCGCCTTCGTGGAAACGAACCGCGATCACGTCGATACGCGTACAACGGGAGCTCCGCGCCAATAGCCGGACCTGCCGGGCCTTCTGAAAATCAAAAGCGGCCAACGCGGGTGCGGGCGGCCAAGTAGCTCCTCGCCGTATGCGTGACGAGCGGACCTCGATCAGAGTCCGCTCCCCTCCGATTGGGGCAACGATGTCAATCTCGCCTAGATCGAGGACCACATTGCGAGCCGAAATCGCGATCCCCCTGGCCCGGAGAAACCGGCACGCGCTTTCCTCCGCCAGCCGGCCAAGCGCGGCCGTGGAAAGCTCCCGGCAGGAAACCCAGTCCATGTTCGATTTATAAGTGGTGGATGGGACTAAAAGGTCCCTCGGCCAAATCGTCAGGCCGAATCGTCTACAGCTCCGAAGCGGCTCGGCGGCCAGATTCGCACCACGGCCTCGCCCAGCACCCGATCCATCGGGATGGCGCCGAAGCGGCGGCTGTCATACGAAACCAGGCGATTGTCTCCCATTACAAAGACCGAGTCAGGAGGCACCACCACGGGGCCAAAATCGGGCATGATTCCTTGCTCCAGCAGGTAGGGCTCGTCGACGCGGGCGCCATTGATCTCGAGATAACCCTCTCGAACGGAAACCTCGTCTCCGGCAATCGCTACCACGCGCTTGATCAAGTCGTCGGCCGAGGCCGTTCGGATTCCGATCGACTCGACGATATGACGCACCACGGCCTCGCCAAAAGTCTCCTGATCGATGTCATCGTTGAACGGCGAGATGAAAACAACGATGTCCCCGCGCTGAGCGTTGCCGAATTGATAGCTGAGCTTGGAGACCATCACCCGGTCGTTTTCGACGATTGTGGGAACCATCGAATCGGAGGGGATGTAAAACGGCTGGATAAGGAAGGTCTTGATTACCACTGCGATCGCAATGGCCACCAACAACAGCATTGGCAGCTCGATCCACAGCGGCCGATTCGGCTTGGGCTTTCGCTGTCTTGATTCCCGGCGCGGGGCCTCGACGGTCAGTCCCGCTTCTCCCTGATACGGGCGGACTTACCCACCCGGTCTCGCAGGTAGTAAAGCTTGGATCGCCGGACGTCCCCGCGGCGAGTGACTTCTACCTTTTGAATGATCGGGGCGCTGTACGGAAAGACCCGCTCGACCCCGACCCCAAAGCTCACCTTGCGAACGGTAAAAGTGGAATCGAGGCCGCTGCCATTTTTGGCAATTACGACACCCTCGAAGACCTGTGTTCGCTCCCGGTTGCCTTCTGTTACCCGCACATGGACCTTGACGGTGTCCCCCGGCCTAAACGCGGGAATGTCGTCGCGCGCGTAGTCGCCCCGGAGCATGTCAAGCTTGTTCATCGACGTTTTCCTTTGAGGAGTCTGGCGAGCCGCCAGGATCGAGATGTTATCAGGACTCCGACTTTCCCAGATCCGGGCGCCGCGTTCTGGTCCGCTCTACCCGCTGCTGGCGTCGCCAATCTTCGATGCGTCTGTGATCGCCTGACAGGAGGACTTCGGGTACCTCCCAGCCCTGGAAGCTTCGCGGGCGGGTGTATTGGGGTTCTTCGAGGAGGCCGCCTCGAAAGGACTCAGTCAGGGTAGAGGCAGGATTGCCTACCACCCCGGGGAGGAGGCGGGCCACTCCTTCGATGATCGCGGCGGCTGCGATCTCACCACCGGCGAGCACGAAGTCTCCTAATGAGATCTCCTCATCAACCAGGTGCTCGGATACGCGCTCATCTACACCTTCGTAGCGGCCACAAACCAAGACCAAATTCCCGAGTCTGGCCAACCGATCGAGATGCGCCTGATCGAGCCGAGCACCGGTCGGGCTCAACAAGACTTTGTGAGCCGCGGCCAGGGGTGCGAGCGCCGTGGCAAGGGGCTCCACCATCATCACCATTCCCGCTCCCCCGCCGAAGGGGGCATCGTCGACCTGGCGATGGGATCCCTTCCCGAACTCTCGGAGATCGACCACCTCAACCTCGAGCGCCCCCGCTTCGACGGCTCGACCAACGATCGAGGTCTCGAGGATCCCGGGGAAGAACCCGGGAAAGAGCGTGATGACCGTGACCTTCAACGCGAGTCCTTGGGCAGCCCCAGGATTCTTTCGGCGATGATGTTGCGTTGAATCTGATCGGTGCCGCCACCGATTCTTAGCCCCGGGGTTCCCAGGAATGCATCCTGCCACTCGCCGCCGTAGGGAGCGTCGCCATCGGCGAGCAATCCGTCCGCTCCGAGCACATCGAGCGCCTGGTCGTAGAGGTCAGCCAGAAGCGTGGTTCCCACCAGCTTGGCCACCGAGCCCTCCGGGCCGGGCATGCGACCTTGGGTCAATGCGGTCGCCATTCGCAGCTGGGTATAACCAAGGGCCCTTCCTGCCACTATCACCCGGAGAAACCGGTCCCGCTGGCTCCCATCGCTAGGCGCCCGCGCCGCCAGCAGGGACGTGAAAGCGTCCGCCACGGTGGCACCGATCGAGAGGACGGCCGTGCGTTCAAACATGAAGGTCGTGATCACCACCCTCCAGCCATCCCCGACTTCTCCGATCCGATTGGAGTCGGGAACCCGCACCTCGTTGAGAAAGACCTCGTTGAAGTTGGCCGACCCGGTCATCTGCCGAATCTGCCGTGTCTCTACTCCAGGCGATCGCATGTCGACGACAAATGCCGATAACCCCCGATGGGGTGGCAGCTCGGGGTCGGTGCGAGCGATGCACAGACCCCAATCCGAGAGATGGGCGAAGGTGGTCCAAACTTTCTGCCCGCTGATGACCCACTCATCTCCGTCGCGAACGGCATTGGTGCTCAGAGAAGCCAGGTCCGAGCCGGAGCCGGGCTCGGAGAAAAGCTGGCACCAAACTTCTGAGCCGGACAGGAGGGGTGGAAGAAGACGTTGGCGTTGCTCTTCGTTACCCAGGAGGAGAATTGCTGGCCCGCACCAGGCGAGGCCCACCACCAGCGCATCGTGAGGAATATCGAAATGCGCCTCTTCCGCGCTGAAAATGTTGTGCTCGACGATGCTTCGGCCTCGACCCCCGTAAGCCGGGGGCCAGGCGATTCCCGCCCAGCCAGCGTCGAATTTGAGCTTCTGCCAGGCCCGCGCCTCGGCAAGCTTTTCCACCTCCTCCGCCGGCGTCCATTCGGCCACGATGGCCGAGGGAGCAATGAGCGGCGCAAAAGGTCTGTCGGCATTCGCTTCCAGCCAAGCCCGTGCCTGGGCCCGGAATTGCGCCTCCTCCGGGGAGTCGAAAGGCTCCATCCCCAGGAAGTATGGCCCGGAGACGGCTAGCTATCGATTCTGGAGACCTCGATGTCGCCAGAGACGGTGCGCGCTCGAAGCTTGGTGGTTCGTTGGGGGGCCACAGTGCCCTTGGTCTTCGGCAAACGAACGTCGCCCGAGAGTGAGTCGATTTCTGCTTCGACCCTGGTGCCGGCGGGAATGCCGACCCTTAGGTCCCCCGACATTGACTTGAGTTCGATCAGGGCACCCCGACAGCATCCGACCCGTAAGTCCCCGGAGGCCGATTTCAGCTCGCATCGACCATCGACGGCATCGGCCACGATATCGCCCGAAGCGGTGGAGACGCTCAGGTCTCCGCTCACCCGATGTATTCGCACGTCCCCCGACGCCGAACTCACCTCGCAATCATTGAGGATCTCGTCGACCTTGACATCGCCCGAGGCCGTTCGGAGAACGACCCCGTCGGCCTGCCCAATGTCCAGGTCACCGGAAGCCGTCTGCAGGTTGATGCGTCCGAGGTCAACCCGTGCGTAGATGTCCATCGAGGCAACGGTGGCATCGAGATGCGATCCAGAGGGGGTGCTGACCCGGATGTTGACGCTCCGTCCGCCGAAGAGCCTGCGTTCCTCACGTATCAAGATGGTCGAACCGAGTTGTTCGACCACGACGAACTCGGCTCCGCTTCCCGTTACATCGACCTCGACTCGGCCGGAAGCTCCGGGTTGGAGATCGGTGCGACCGGATGCGACTCGTAGCTCGATCGTTGGCACGTCATCGACAGCGAACTCGAACTTCATATATCGAGGGTTTCGACAATGCGCCTCTTGTTGGTTCGCGGGCCATGAACCTTGCCCGCCAGGGTCTTCACCACCCAGGCATTTACGGAGTCGCCGGACTCACTGGCAGCTCGCTCGACGATGTCCTTGATCGCGGGCGGTAGGCGGAGGGTGATCCGGGCGTCGAAGTCACCCTCGACAGAGGTAGCCGTGGACTCATCCGCGCTCACTCGAATGCTGGGCTCTCCATCGGCGAGAAACAACTCAACCCGGTATGCGGGTAGCTGGGCCGCCACCTCCTCGGTGGCTTGATTGGCCAACTCCATGGCCGCTTCCTTGAGAGCGGGGCGCAAAGCCGCCAGCACTGCTCTTCCCCCGGCCTCTACCGCGGGATCGGCCACCAAGGCCAGCTGGGCCTCGATGGCCGATTCCAGGTTATGAAGGGCAGCAGATGTCTGCATCCGGGTTAGTTCTTAGGTCGGGGATTACGGCTCTCTCCACGAGGTCCGAACCGTAGATCCTGGATTGCCTTCACTGTGCGGAGGTCGACACTTATCAACATGGCGCTTCCTCTTTCCTCAGTCCAGCTGGTGCCGGAACGACTTCTTGTTTGACATCGTTATGATGTCATAAAGCTGTCAATTTGTCAAGAGGGTTTTCCGAGTTTTTTCGGGGAGTCAGATCAGCTTTCTTTCTACGGCCCAACGGGTGAGCTCGTTGCGGTTGGATAGCTGGAGTTTGCGGAAGACCGAGGAGACGTGGCTCTCGACCGTCTTGATCGAGATGAAGAGTTCGGTGGCGGCCTCCCGATATGTGTATCCCCTGGCGATCAGCTGGAGCACCTCCCGTTCGCGCTCCGAAAGGCGATCGAGCTCGGGATCGGCGGGCGAGAGGTCCGAGAAGGTGTCGAGCAGAAATCCCGCCAGGCGAGGACTGAATACTGGTTCCCCAACAGCCACTCGCTCGATGGCTTCGCGCAACTCAGCAGGCGAGATGTTCTTTGTGACGTAACCAGCTGCCCCCGCTCGCACCACACCGACCACATCCGCCGCCGCATCTGAGGCGGAGAGGGCCAGAAAAGCCACCTGCGGATGGGCCCGACGCACACTTTCGATCACGAAGCGGCCACCGCCCCCGGGGAGATGCACGTCCAGCAAGACGACATCGGGCACGCGTTCGTTGATCATCTCCACGGCCGGCCCGACCTCCGAAGCCTCCCCTACCACATCGATTTCGGGCCCCAGCCCGGCGCGAACCCCCACCCGAAACAGGTCGTGATCATCGACGATGAAGACCCTGATCATCGCGGGACTTCAAGGCGGAGCTCGGTTCCCTGCCCGGAGAGAGATTTGATCTCGGCCTTGCCTCCCACGGCCCTGATTCTTCCCTCGATCGAGTCCCGAATCCCGGCGCGATCGGCCGGAACCGCGACCCGATCGAATCCCACGCCCCGATCTCGAACAAACAACTTGATGTTCTCCGCCAGCACCTCCAGATAGACGTCAATACGGTTGGTGCCCGAATGCTTAAGGGCGTTAAGCATCCCTTCGCGTCCGGCGGCCAGTATCGCCTTTGCCGAGCCCTCTACCGGCGTGTCTCCCACCGACACCACTTCCACCTTGCCTCCATATGTTTCTTCCAGTTCGCTAGCCGCAAGCTCGAGACTCCTGGCCAAACCGGCGGCTTGGCCACCGGAGGACCCGTAGAGCCAGCCCCGGAGCTCCTGCTCCTGTCTGCGAGCCAGTGCGGCCACCCGGGTCGAATCGCTGGCTTCCCTCTGCACCAGGGCGAGAGTCTGAAGGACCGAGTCATGGAGGTGAGCCGCAAGGGCAGCCTTTTCTTCTGCCCTGGCTTGCTGGTCCTCCGCCCGCCGTCGAGCGTCGTCGGTTCGATAGATGACATGAACCGCCCATCCGACAATTGCCGCCAGCATGGCGTACGTAACCAGCGCCGAGAGCTGCGCAAGAGCCTGGGAGACGTCGGCGATTTGAAACCGGGCGATGGTTACCACCGAGAGAAGCGCCGCCACCATCCAGCCGATCGAGCGCTGCCGAGCTGCCGCAGCCACCACAGCGATACCAGGGAAGCCACCGTAAAAGAGGTCGCTCGAACCCGAAGCCTCCGGCGCCACCAGGGCGAAGGCTGCCAGTCCGGCATCTCCAGCAGTGATCCACCAAGGATCGGCGGGGCGAACGCGGGTTTGGTCAATTGCCGCTATCACAGCCCAGACTGCTGAGAGACCGACGAGCGTCCAGCCAACTCCAGGCCTTGCCATGGCGTCGCGGGCGAGAGCCACCATCACCAAGGCCATCATCCACGCCAGGCCGATGAGACGGGCACCGCCGGCAATGCGACGGATGGTGAAGGCGACCGGAGGCCCGAACTGCTTTCTCTCCGCCAACATCCCTCCGGGAGGTGGAACTAGCCAACGGTACTCTGCGTCTTAGTCCGGCATGAGAAAGCTTCACGCCTTCGCACTGATTTTCTTTGTGGCCGCGTGTACCTCCGGGAGCGGAACCACATCGACGCAAGCGCCGGCTACCTCCGCCCCCACCACATCCGTCCCCGTCCCAACCAGCGTGGCCACTACCACGCCGACCGAGGTCGGTGGGTGCGGGGAAGGCGAGCCGATGACCGAAGACGGTGAAATCGTCGGCGGAGGAACATCGGGTGATGCGGAGCAGATCGGGGCAATCACCTGGGAGACCAATCCCGAGTGCGAAGTCTTCACGATCGATTTCGTGACCGCGCAGGCGGCTCCGGCGACATCCGCCCCGACCATGTCAGCGGAGTTCTTTCGTTCATCGGCGGTGGTGCGCATTCACGTGGATCTCGAGGCGACGTCGGTGACGGACCAGCTGGTGCAATCGGGTCTGGTCGACCGGGTCTACGTGGCCCGTCGCCCCGACCGCAGTCTCTTTGTCGACTTCCACCTCCTTGCTCCGGCCCTGGCCCGAGTCACCGTGGCCGAGTCCCCCGGTCAGGTCTTGCTGGAGCTTGAGCCCGGCGGGAGAGAGCTCGAGGGGCTGGCGGCCTTCGCCCAGAACGTGGTTGTCATCTCCCCCACTACCGGCCCGGTCGAGGTTCCAACCGAGGTCACCGGCTATTCGCGCAACTTCGAGGCGAACACCATCGCCCGGATCAGCCAGGGTGGATCCGTCCTCGATGAGAATTTCACCACCGCCGCCGACTGGGTGGAAACCTGGGGTGAATACTCCTTGACCCTGGAGCCGGCCGGATCCGGCCAAGCGGAGCTATTCGTCGGGGAACAATCGGCCCAGGATGGCTCGGACCGGGGAGTGGTGATCGATATCGAACTCCCCTAGTCGAGCAGACCGGGAATCACTGCGATCACCAGGTAGCCAGCGGCTAGGTCGACCTCGGGAACGAGCTGATCGACAAAGGGGACCTCGACTTCGCCCGTCCAAGTAGAAATGACTAGGCGGGCCTGGTCGAGCGAGTCGTCAACGTTCGTCACCCGACCAACGTGTTGACCCGACAGCTCCCGAACTTCGAGACCGATGAGCTGGTCGGGCCAGAACTCGTTGGGCTCGAGTGACCGGCGGTCGTCCGAGTCAATGAAAAGGTCGAGGCCCACCAGTTCCTGAGCCCGTCTGCGGTCGCCAATCTCCTCGAAAGCGACGAGCCAACCCTTCTCTCCCGGTGTATTGCCCCTCACGGTCAACGCCCGTCCGTCGGAGGTGTGCATCGATCGACCTCTGGCGAAACGGGTGCGGTCATCAGTTTGCGGGATGACCACTACTTCCCCTTTGAGCCCGTGGGCCTTGACTACCGAGCCCACCAGAACGGGGTCTTCGAGCAGATCAGTCCTCGAACTCGACAGAGGCGGTGATGCCCTCTTCATCGGCCGCCGCCTGCGCGACCGTTCGAATCGATCGGGCCGTGCGCCCGCGCCGCCCGATGACGCGGCCCATATCGCCCGGACCGGTTCGAACCTCGGCTATCACATCGTCGGGTCCCTGTTCGATGATCGTTACTTCCACTGCCTTGGGATCGTCGACGATCTGCCCGACCACGTAGTCGAGTACCCGCTTGACGATTTCGCCCTTGGCCACCTCACTCGCCTCCCGACACGGTGTGGATCTTCCCCGCCGCCACCTTGTAGCGGGACATGGCTCCCGATATCTCGAGGAGCTTTCTGACGGTGTCAGTGGGTTGGGCACCTTTTTGCATCCAGGCCACGGCTTTGTCGTTGTCGATCTCGATCAACGAAGGCTCCTGGCGGGGGTCGTAACGGCCTACCTGGTCGAGATAACGCCCGTCACGGGGCGAGCGACCGTCGATCACTACTACCCGGTAGACGGGCTGGCGGGTCTTGCCGATCCGAATCAGCCGCATCTTTACTGCCATCGTTTCACCTTCTGCCCTTGCTCTTCTTCTTGGCTCTCTTCTTTGTCGGCTGGCGCACCCGGGCCCCAGGCGTGATTCCCGCCAGGCTGGGCATTCCCTTGCCTCCCGACATCATTTTCATCATTCGCTGCGCATCGCCGAACTGCTTCAAGAGCTGATTGACATCGGTCGGGGTTCGGCCCGATCCGGCCGCGATTCGGCGTTTGCGGCTGCCGCTGATCAGCTTGGGGTTCCGACGCTCTGCCGGGGTCATCGAGCGGATGATTCCCTCGAGCCTCTGCAGGTCGCGATCTTCGATATTGACCTGCTTCAGCAGGGAACCGGAGCCGGGAATCATAGCAAGCACGTCTTTGAGTGGGCCCATGCGCTTCAGGGCACCGAATTGCTCCAAGAAGTCCTCGAGGGTGAACTCACCCTTTTGCATCTTGGCGGCGGCTTTTTCGGCCTGCTCCTGATCGAAGGTCTGCTCGGCCTTCTCGATCAAGGTGAGTACGTCTCCCATCCCGAGAATGCGGGAAGCCATCCGTTCGGGATGAAAGGCCTCGAGGCTGTCGATGCTCTCCCCTACACCGGCGAATTTGATCGGCACCCCGGTGACCTCCCGAACCGAGATCGCCGCTCCCCCCCGGGCATCGCCGTCGAGCTTGGTGAGGATGAGGCCGGTTAGCGATACCCGCTCCTTGAATCCCTGAGCGACGTTCACCGCTTCTTGGCCGGTTAGCGCGTCAACCACCAGAAGCGTCTCGTGAGGCTTGGCTTCCTTGTCGATGGCCGCAAGCTCTCCCATAAGCTCGCGGTCGATCTGGAGGCGCCCGGCGGTGTCGATGATGACAGAGTCGAGGGAGAGTCGGGTTGCCTCTCGGAGCGCGGCCCGAACGAGGCGAGGGGGCCGGCTCGTCCGCTCGGTGTAGACGGGAACGTCGATCCGCTCCCCCAGTGTTTGCAGCTGCTCGACAGCCGCCGGCCGCTGCAAGTCGGCCGCCACGAGCATCGGGCGCCGCCCTTTGCTTTTGAGATGGCTTGCCAACTTGGCGGCTGTGGTCGTCTTTCCTGAACCCTGGAGTCCGGCGATAAGGATTACGAGCGGCGGCGACACCGATTTGAGAGGAGCGTTGGCCTGACCGAGGGTGCTAACCAGCTCCTCGTGCACGATCTTGATTACCGCCTGCGCCGGAGTGAGGCTCTGATGCACCTCACTGCCAACTGCCCTTTCCCGCACGCGATTTAGGAATGTGCGAACAACCGAGACATTGACGTCGGCCTCGAGCAGGGCAAGCCTCACCTCTCGCAGCGCCTCATCAACGGTGGCGTCATCGAGACGGCCGCGACCGCGCAGCCGGTCGAAAATAGCTTGAAAGCGACCCGAGACCTGTTCGAACATCAGGCCGGGAGGGTAACCGGAGCCCCCATTTCACAAGGATGGCGGCCGTTACCGTAAGCGAATGAGCAGCCGCGACGAAGCCCTCCGCGCCGACATCCGTCGCCTCGGCAATCAGCTCGGGCAAGCCCTAACCCGTCAGCACGGACCCGGCCTGCTCGATCTGGTGGAGCAAATTCGAAGCCTTACCAAAGCCCACCGGCAGGCGGGCAATCCAACAGCAGACGATGACCTCACCACCCTGCTCGAAGGACTCGACATTTCCAGCACCATCGAGGCCGTCCGCGCCTTTTCCGCCTACTTCTATCTGGCCAATGTTGCGGAGCAAACTCACCGAGTTGGTGAGCTGGCCGAAACCGGCCGCGAGGCGATTCTTTCCGACACGGTCGACCGGATCCTGGCCGCCGACCTCGAACCGAGCCTGACCCGTTCGATCCTCGGGCGCCTTGAGGTCCGGCCCGTCTTCACCGCCCACCCAACCGAAGCGGCAAGACGCTCGATTCTGCGCAAGCTGTTCTATGTCGCCGACCTGCTCTCCGAACGGATGGAGCCAACCACGACCGAGCGAGAGCGGGAGCGCATTGATCGGCGCACCGCCGAGGTCATCGATCAAATTTGGCAAACCGACGAGCTGCGGGCCACGCGGCCCAGCCCCTCTGATGAGGTCAAGTCGGCAATCTTCTACCTCGACCTTTTATTTGCCCAGGTGCTTTCCGATCTGGGAGAAGAGATTGCCATCCACCTCGAACGCCTGGGGGCTGGCAACCGAACGGCCATTCGCTTCGGTTCCTGGGTTGGGGGCGACCGGGACGGCAACCCGGAGGTCACCCCCGAAGTGACCATGGAAACGCTCGAGCTCCACCACGATCACGGCCTCCGGGCCCTGATCGGGGCGGTCGAACAACTAGCGGAGGAACTGTCGGTCTCGATTGCCATCAAAGGGATCTCATCGAAGCTGGACGCTTCTCTGGCAGCCGATCGGGAGGCATTGCCATCGGTCTGGCAGCGTTTTCGGTCCCTCAACGCCAATGAGCCGTACCGGCTCAAGTGCGCATACATCCACCAGCGTCTTATCAACACCCGTGAGAGCATCCTCACCGGGTCTGGCCCTCGGCCCGATGTCGCCTACAAGGGCCCCCAAGACCTGGCCGCCGAGCTGGAACTGATGGCGGATTCCCTCAACGCCAACGAGGGAGAGCTCCTGGCTGGAGGCGCGCTCGCCCGGCTCCGGCGGAGAGTCGACGCCTTCGGATTCGCGATGGCCACGCTCGACATACGCGAGCACGCCCACCGCCTTCATGACACCGTGGCCGCCCTTTATGAGCGGATCGGCGTTGCTTACGACCCCGATCGCGACCAGCGAGAGACAATGCTCGCCGCCGAGCTCAGCGGTCGCCGTCCTCTCTCCTCGCCGGTGAGCACGCTTGAGGGGGAGAGGGCGAGGACTCTCGCCACCTTCGAGGTCATCCGCCAAGCCCTCGACCGTTTCGGACCGGTTATCGAGTCCTACATCATCAGCATGACCCAGGGAGTCGACGACGTGTTAGCAGCGACCGTGCTGGCGCGGGAAGCGGGCCTGGTTGACCTCGATCAAGGCATCGCCCGCATCGGGTTCGTACCGCTATTTGAGACGATTGACGAGCTGCGGCGATCGGGCGAGCTCCTCGACCGTCTTATGACCATCGGTCCTTACCGAAAGTTGGTGGCCCTGCGCGGTGAGGTCCAGGAGGTCATGCTCGGGTACTCGGACTCGAACAAGGAGGGCGGGATCACCACATCCCAGTGGGAGATCTACAAGTCCCAGCGGCTGCTTCAAAACGCTGCTGCCCAGCACGGTGTCCACCTCCGGCTATTTCACGGCCGAGGCGGCACCATCGGACGGGGAGGCGGTCCCTCTCATACCGCCGTCCTCGCCCAGCCCTACGGGACGGTGGATGGGTCGATCAAGGTGACCGAACAGGGCGAGGTGATCTCGGACAAGTACGGCCTGCCCCGGCTGGCAGCCCGCAACTTGGAGCTGGTGCTCTCGTCGGTGCTCGAGGCCTCCCTCCTTCACCGTACCTCCCGTCAGCCGCCGGAGGTGCTGTCGAGCTGGATGGAAGCGATGGAGGCCTTCTCGGTGGCCGCGCATACCGCGTATCGCCAATTCGTAGCTGATCCTCACCTGATTCCCTACTACCTCAGCTCCACCCCGGTGGAGGAATTGGGGGCGATGAACATTGGTTCCCGTCCCTCGCGCCGCCCCGGCGGCGGCGGTGGGCTCGAGGATCTCCGCGCCATTCCCTGGGTGTTCGGCTGGACCCAATCGCGACAGATCATTCCCGGCTGGTACGGGGTGGGATCGGGCCTGCGGGCGGTTGAATCGAATTACTCAGAAGTGTTCGCCGACATGGCAGAGCGCTTTCTCTATCTGCAGGCTTTCCTCGGCAACGTCGAGATGACCTTGGCCAAGACCGACCTCTCGATTGCCAGCCGCTACTGCCAACGACTCGTCGCCCCCGAGCATCGCCAGGTTTTCGATCGTATCTCGGCCGAATATGACCTGACCGTTTCCCAGGTTCAAAAGCTCACCGGGCGCGAGATCCTGGGGTCAAACCCTCTCCTCGCCCGCACCCTGGAGGTTCGCAACATTTACCTCGACCCGATCAATTACCTGCAGGTCTCATTGCTAGAACGAAGCCGCCGGGCCAGCGAAGTCGACTCCGACCTGCAACGAGCTTTGTTGCTGACCGTCAACGGCATCGCCGCCGGGATGCGTAATACCGGCTAGCTCAAGCGGTCTTCGAGAACCGAAAGGATGTTCCCGGCAGGGTCCTTGAACCAGGCGATGGCCGGACCTTGGTCTCCGCGGGCGATGCCCTTCTCGTCCTGGTCGAATCCCTCGTAGCGTTCGAACTTGACCCCCTTCTGGCTCAACTGGTCCACCGCCCGGTCGACGTCGTCCACCACGAAGTTCAGGATGGTGTAGGTGGCCGGTTCGAAGTCGGGCTTCTCGTAGATGAACGTATCCCTTCCGCCCGTCAGGTTCAAAACCAAGTCGCCCATCTCGCCCTTGGAGATGTCGATGCCGAGCGTGTCGCCGTAGAATTTTTCGGCCTCCTTCAGGTTCGGAACCGCAAATCCACTAAATGCCTTGGTGTTGGCAAACAATTTGACTCCTATCGAAGGTGCCTTGGTTCTTACCCAGCCTTGGCCGCTTCAACCAACGTGTCGAAATAGGCGACTCCGCCGCCCCAATCGGTCAAAGTGTCATTGGTGAGGGCATTGGCATGGGCGGCTTCAACCGTCCAACCAAATGGAATGGCGCTGACCCCGGGCCGGAGCCTCCTGCTGATCTTGGCTGTTAGCGACAGCTCCCCGCGATCGTTCCAAATCCGCACTTGATCCCCTTCGGAGATGCCCCTCCGGGCGGCATCCTCGGCGTCGATCTCGAAGTACGGGCCGGTTTCTTTCTCGGCGTGGTGGGAGCCATAGGAGCTGTTGAGAAACCTGGTCTGATTTTTGGGCGTCAGGAGGACGAGCGGGTACGACTTCGCCAGCTCCCCTCCCGGTCCTTCGTGCGGCGGCTGGTATCGCGGCACCGGATCGGAGAAAAGGTCCGCCCGGCCATCGCTCGTGGCGAATCCCCCCTCGGCATAAGGTAGAAGTTCATCGGGGAGATCGAGCCGAAGCCAACCCTGCTTGCGGAGAAGATCGACGTCCGTATCGACCAACACCCTTGACACGAGCGACTCGTCGTCGAGATCGAACTCCGGATCTGTCATGCCCAGGGCCTTAGCCAGACGCCGCCAGAGCTCGGTGTTGGGAACTGCTTCGCCGAGCGGGGCGATGGCCGGTTCGTTCCATCCGAGATAGAGATGCCCCCAGGCGGGAATGACGTCGAGCTGTTCGAGCTCCGTTGTCGCCGGAAAGATGACGTCGGCGTAGCGGGCCGTGTCGGTAAGGAACTGCTCGCTCACCACCGTGAATAGATCCTCGCGTTCGAGACCCTGTCTGATCAGCGCTGCGTTGGGGATGGTGACCAGCGGGTTGCCGTTCCAGACGAATAGGGCGTGGATCCCAATCGTGGGATCGGTGAGGTTGCGGCCGAGGTGATTCATCGAGAGGCCTCGACTGGCGCTCGGGACCGAGAACACCGACTCGTCGACCTGGGTGTCAAACCAGGATCCCACTGAACGCGACAGACCGCCGCCCCGGTGTCGCCAGGCGCCGGTAAGCACCGGGAGAGTCGCCAGCGTTCGGAAAAACATCGCCCCGTGCTCGTGGTGCTCGGCGCCGATCAGGGTGCGAATGAAGGCCGGCTTGATCGTCCCATAAGCGTGGGCGAACCGTTCGATCTCTTCAGATGGGAGACCGCATGTCGCTGCCGCTCGCTCCGGCGTCCATTCGGCGACGTGGGCGGCATAGTCGTGGAAGCCCTTGGCGTAGGAAGAAACGTATTCGTGGTCGATGAGGTCGTCGCGAATGAGGATGTGGGCGACCGCCAACATCAACGCCACATCCGTTCCCGGCAACGGTTGGATGTGCCAATCCGCCGAGCCGGCGGTAATGGTCTTGATCGGGTCGATGACAACGACCTGGGCTCCGTTGCGGCGTGCCTCTTCGACGAAGGGCCAGAGGTGTCGATTGGTCAGGCGGGTGTTGGTCGCCCAGAGAACGATGAACTTGGCGAATCGAATATCGGTCGGATCGGCCGAGAGTCCCGACCCATAAGTTGTGGCCAGACCGGCCCTAGCGGTTGCGCCACACACTGACCCGGTGAGTTGGGAGGCGCCCAGGTTGGCGAAGAAGCGGCGATCGAGCGAGCTCATTTGCACGGCTCCCTGGGTGCCGGCATCCCACCACGGATAGATCGCCTCCCCGCC
>DATEDN010000092.1:0-122341 GCA_035281645.1 Acidimicrobiia bacterium
CGCGCGTTCCCGGGTTCTAACCGGGAGCTCTTGTTGTCAAGGAAGAACCCCTCCCACCGCCAATGACTGACGGATGACTCTGCCCGACCCAGCCAGGAACACTAACGATTGGGGTGCAGCGCTACAAGGGGAAAGCCCCAGAGCTAGTCCTAAGACCTACGGCGCGGTGTCGAAAGCTACCCTGGACCGGTGAATCTGCGCGAGTTCGAGGAACGGTTGACACGCCTCCCCGGCGTAGAGGCGGCCCGGGTCGTTAGCGACGGTGTCAAAGTCACCGAGATACATCTGATCACGGACCTCGAGAAGCCGGCCAAACAAGTCGTGCGAGATGTACAGACACTCGCACAGGCGGCCTTCGGGGTATCTATCGATCGCCGGGTCGTCTCGGTGGTGCAACTTCCCGACGCGGAGTTGTCCCAAGGTGACAGACCAGTCATCGTCGATGTGGCTGAGCGCCTCGACGGGTCCCACTCTCGCGTCTCCGTCACCCTCGCCTGGCAGGGCGACAGCCTGGTTGGCGAGGTTGGTGGCGCCGCCGGCAACACAAGTCGGCACCGGCTGATCGCCGAGGCAACTATCGCCGCCCTTCGACAAGCCCTCCAGGAGACCGCCGCGTTCGGTGTCTCGTCGGTGGATATCGCCACGCTCGGAGGCCAGCGCCTCGCCATCGCTCAGGTCGTCATCGTTACTGATGCAGATGAGCACCTGATGGTCGGGTCAGCGTTGGCAGACGGGGACGCCAGCCGTGCGGTAGTGCGGGCCGTTCTCGACGCGCTCAATCGCCGCATTCCCGAACTCCGCCGATAGTGGCGTCGGCCGCAGCTGTCACACCTCACTTCCTGGCCACCGCCACAGCACTTGACCTTCTCGTGTCCGGCGGCGACGCGATCGACGCTGCCATCGGCGCCAACGCGGTCCTCTCCGTGGTTGCCCCCGAAACCTGCGGTATCGGTGGAGATCTCTTCGCCCTGATCCATTCACCGGGGGATCAGCGACCAACCGCCTTGAATTCCTCAGGTCGTGCCGGTTCGAACGTCGATGCACAAAGCTTGCGCGAGGCGGGTCACGATCAAATGCCCACCATGCATCGAAGCACAGTGACAGTCCCCGGCTGCGTGGACGGGTGGCACGAACTTGCTGCTCACGGGGGAAGGTTGTCCTGGGATAGGCGGTTGGCTCCCGCCATCGACTACGCCCGGCGAGGATTTCCGGCATCCTCTGAACTTTGTCGGGCTCTCGGTAGGAGAACATCCGAGATTGGCGACCAACCGATCAGTCGCTACCTCCTGCCAGGCGGTCGCCCTCCCAAACCAGGTGATCAGGTCGTCCGGCCCGATCAGGCGGAAACCCTAGAACTGGTCTCCACCGGCGATCGGGACAATTTCTATCTGGGCAAACCCGGTCGCGACATTGCTTCGGCTGTCGGTGGACTAATCACCGAAGAGGACCTGGCTACGAAACAGGCCGAATGGGTCGAACCATTGGGCCTCGATGTCTTCGGCCACAGAGCCTGGACGGTGCCGCCCAATTCTCAGGGCTACCTGACTCTGGCCGCTGCAGCTGTGCTGGAAAGGATCGGCGTGGAAGTAGATCCCGACAGCCCGTTGGGGTGGCACCTTCAAATTGAGTCTTATCGCAGCCAGGTGGCAGATCGAGGCGAAGTCCTCGCCGATCCTCGCTACAGCCAATTTCCCGCCGATGCGCTTCTCAGCCCAGAAAGGCTTGCCGTCACCATCGACCGCACTCGTCGTCGAGACTTCGGCTCGACCAGAGTCGGGCCAGGAGGAACCGCCTATTTCTGCGTGATCGATGGGGACGGGATGGGCGTTTCGATCACCCAGTCCAACTTCATGGGTCTCGGAACTTCGATCGGTGCGGGCGAATCCGGGTTTTTCCTTCACAACCGCGGCGCTGGTTTCGACCTCAGGCCGGGGAGCCCCAACGAACTCGCTCCCGGCAAGCGTCCACTCCACACTCTCGCGCCGACGTTGTGGACCTCGGGATCAAACCTGCTGGCGTTGCTCGGGACCAGAGGCGGCGACCACCAGCCACAGCTGCTCCTCCAAATGGCTGTCCGGCTGTTTCTGTCGAGGCACGATGTCGCCACGGCCCAGGCGCATCCGCGCTGGATCATCGAGGACCTCGCCGACCCTCAGTCCGCGGTGCGTGTGGAGGAGTCGACGTCCGAGGACGTCATTAGGGGACTGCAAGAGCGGGGTCACCGGGTCGAGATCGCTGAGGGTTTGCAGAGTGGATGGGGACCGGTTGGTGCGATCAAGGTCTCGCCCGAGGGATCGATCGATGCCGCGGCCGACCCACGCGTTGGAACAGCCTCGGCGGAGACTGTGTGACCATCGCCCTCGTAGTTCGCCACGGACAGGCCGAAGGGAACGCCGATCACCGCTTCATCGGTCAGACCGATGTTCCCCTCGATGCCCTCGGGCGCCACCAGGCCGAAGCCCTGGCGAAGCGGCTTGCACCGCTGCCTATCAAGCGCATCCTCAGCTCGGATTTGAGCAGGGCCCGAGACACCATTGCCCCTGCGGCGGAGTTGTTGGGGTTACCGGTCGAAACCGATCTGCGGCTGCGCGAGGTCGCCAATGGCGATTGGACCGGCCTTCTGCCGTCTGAGATTGAGGCGGGTTGGCCTGACATGTGGAAGGCTTATGTTGAGGGCGAGGATGTCCTGCGACCGGGCGGGGAGAACTGGAAAAAGGTCCGGCTTCGTGTGGTCGAGTGCGTCAGGGAGCTTGCCGGAACCGAGGAGCTAGTCGCGATCAGCACTCATGGCGGACCCGCTCTGTGCCTGGTGAATTGGTCACTCGGCCTGGCCCCTGACGGGAACATCTTCAAAGGACGGCTGGGGGCGGTTGAGAACGTGGCTCTCAATGTGATCGATCTCGAAGGACCTCGACTCCTGGCCTACAACGACCTCGGTCATGTCCCGGAAGGTCTTCCGCGGCTCCGGCTTCCCTTCTTCGACTAGCCCCGGGTGCTGGAAACCAGATCCCGCCAGATCTCTTCTGGCCAATCGAGGCTGGTTTGCAGCGAGTAGTAACCAACCCGCTGGAGCCGGTCCCCATACCGATCGCGGATGGCCTGGCCAAGCGAGTCGAAAGGTGCCACGACTGCCACCTGGTGGAGCATCTCGTCGCTGATCAAACTTCCCATCTCAGCCCATTCGCCTCGTCGGGCCAACGATGAGAGCCGCTCTCCGATATCCCACCCATGAGTTTCGAGGACAGACAGATAGTCCGGGGTTGAGGCGTAGAAGGCGATCTGCGATCTGACCGCCGCTTTTCCGGCTTCGATCTCGGCGTCGCTTTGGCCGGTGACGATCATCACGGTCGAGATGCGATCGATATCCGATAGATCGCGGCCGGCCGCCTTGGCCCCCTCGCTCATTCTCGGGATCACGACCTCATCCAAATACCTGACGGTATGGAAGGGATGGACGTGGAATCCTTGACAGACCTCACCGGCAAGCCGGGCCATGTATGGCCCGACTCCGGCAATCGCGACCGGGATGTCGGGGTGTTTGATCGGACCGGGATTGAAGAAAGGAGTCATGAGGCTGAACTTGTAGAAATCCCCCTCGTACTTGAGGGGGGCACCGGTTTGGAATGTGTTCCAAATCGCTCGCAGGGCGGCGATGTAATCCCGCATCCGCGGGCCTGGTGAGAACCATTCACCAGAAAATCGACGCACGATATGAGCCTTGACCTGGGTGCCAAGCCCGAGAATCAGCTTCCCCTCAGATGCTCCCGCTAGGTCCCAAGCGATTTGAGCCATGGTCATGGGCGAACGGGGGAAGGCGACCGCAATGGCGGTGCCGAGGGTCAAATCGGGTGTGACCTGCGACGCCAGGACGAGGGGGAAAAAGGGCTCATGGCTGGTCTCGGCGGTGAAGAAGCCGTCGTATCCGAGGCGAGCTGCTCTTGCCGCACTGGACTGAGCGTCGGAAAGGCCAGCGTGGGGATCGAAATAGAAGTCGACTTTCATCGTCGACATTGTTGCTCAAGAACAGGCAGGTAGGCTCGCGCCGCCTATGGAAAAGAAAGCCGGTGGCCGTCGGGTGGTGAAACTCCTCACCTTCGTCGGTGGCGTGGCAGCGCTGCTTTGGGCACTGCGAGATCGACTGATCTCGATCCCCACCGAGCGCGAGGAGTCTCCGCCATCGTTTCGGGCCGCCAACGGACAAGCCCCGCGCCAGCCCTCGGGTTAGAACGACCTCATTTGGTAGGTCTCCGATCGACCACCCACGATCAACCGCCCCAGCACGAGGAAGATCAACCCCGCCGTCACCATGCCCAGGAGCAGAGCCGGCAATCCATCGGGTCCGGAGCCGACGAGCGGAACCAACTCAGTTGCTTCGCGGTGTAGCCACAGTGCCACTCCGGCGCCGACTATCCAAGCGAGCAAACCGGCGGGGTTGAGGAATCCGTAGTCGCCGTGCCAGCGGAAGAGGTCATCTGACGAATAGCCTCCCGGTCGGACCAGGTAGGCATCGACGACTATCACCGCCATCGCCGGCCCCACCGCCACGGCCGCCAAGTCGGCTGCCTCTCTCAATAGGGCCTGATCGAGAAAGGCCGCGCCGGCTCCGGCAGCCAGAGCCGACATAACGAGCCAGAACCTGGTCGGGATGATCTCCATCACCGTCTGCATCGACATCGCCGATGCCGCCACGAGTCCTCCCGTCCCATCGACCTCCATGAAAGGAACCCACAGGATCAGCAATGCAGACCCGATCAACCCGGCTCCGAGCCCCGACATGTTGGAGAGGTCCGCCCCCACCCTTTGACCGAGGGCTGCTCCCGCCAGGATGAATGCGAGGGCGCCGATCGCAAAACCAAAGCCGAGACCGGTGGCCGTGTCGTCCTCCCGCTGGCCATAGCCCCCCAAGTCGGCTCCGACTGCGGCCCAGAGCACCGCCAGCGCCAGGATGCCGTCGAGACCTCCGACAAAGCTCTGGTTGCCAGACACCGCCTCAGTCGGATCGGATCCCTCGAGAACTCGCCATACGACAACGAGCATTAGGGCCAGGACAATCCAAAAGAGACGGCGACGCACTAGCACAACGGTCCAGGCAAGGCCGTTCAGGAAGAAGAGCGCCGCCAAGATCGCCAACGCACCGGGAATCGCGTAGGGGGGCACTTCCAGGTTGAGAGCAAGCAGAGCCGACTCGACCCAATCGGAGGCGATTTGGATCACCAATGCCGCCCAACCCAACGTCAAGATGAGCCGGAGGAGGTTGAACACAAGGGCGCCGAGGCTTCCGAATGGCGCCCGGGCCAGATAGGCGCCGGGCGCGCCGCTGGCGGCCGCCTGGCGTCCAAGCAGTCCGATCAGACCGGCGCCGATGATCGCCCCCAGCGGGGCCGCAATGATCAACTGGCCAAATCCCAAACCCGAGCCGGCCAGCTCGGCGCCCACCAGCAAGGCGGGAATCCCGGCTACGAAGAGCGCCATTACCGATGAGAGATCGGCGGAGTCGAGGCGGGCATCGCGGAATCCAATTGGGCCGACGGCCCATCCTTTGCGAACCTCCGTCATCGGAGGGCGAGTGTATGCCCAAGCACTCCGTCCCGAAAGCCCGCCGTTAGAGGAGCGTCAGCACCCTGCGGTCTTGAGGATCGGATAAGGATTGACGGACAGTCCGTCATCGGGATGGACTTCAAAATGCAGGTGCGGGTTGGCACCGATCGCGTTTCCGCTGTCACCGACAGTGCCGATGGGGGTCCCGGCGGTGACGTATTGGGATTCGATCGCGCTATCGAGATGGGATCCGATATAGGTCACTCCATCCTCGCCATACAGCCGGAATTGCAGGCCACCGACCGGTCCGGTTTTGACCTGCAGGGCCCCCGCCACGGGGGCCACGACCGGGGTTCCCCGGTCGGCAAAAAGGTCGTTGCCTTCATGGAAACGTCCTCCGGAGCGAGGGAATCCCCAATCGTTGTAGAAAACCGCACCCGGAACTGGGCATGACCAGGCGGGCGACCCACCAGGGATGGTGAGTTCCTGACCGACCCGAATCAAGTTGGGATCTGCCAGGCCGTTGGTAGAAACCAATTGCGAAACCGAGGTCCCATACCGGGCCGCAACCGTGTTCAAGCTCTCGCCTTCAGCGACAACATGGACGGCGCTGCTGGTTGGGGAAACTGCTACCTCAGGCGGGAGGGGTCCGGCCAGTCGGAGCGTGGTGCCTACGTAGATGAGCGACGGATCAGTGATCCCGTTAACGGCAGCCAGAGTCTCGACAGCGATCCCGTAGCGAGAGGCAATCCCGGCCAGGGTTTCACCGGCCGCGACCGTATGTGACCCCGAGCCTGCCGGTGAGGGAGCGGCCTCGGCGGCGCCGGCGGCGTTCGCCTCGGCGGCGGGGACCGTCAACTCCTGGCCGATGCGGAGAAGGTCGGGGTCGGCCAACCCATTGGTCTCGACGAGCGCTGAAACAGTGGTGCCGAATTGAGAGGCGATATGTGCCAAGGTGTCACCGGGGGCGACCACGTATAGGGCGCCTCCTCCCCCTCCCTGCGGGCCGGGGACTACGAGGACTTGTCCGACCTGAATCAGGTCTGGATTATCGATGCCATTGGCTTCGGCAATCTCTTGGACCGATACGCCGTGGGATCGGGCGATGGCGCCCAGAGTGTCTCCGCTTTCGACGACGTAATCCGCGCTGGCAGCTCCGACGGCCAAAGCCACGATCAAAGTCGAGGCCAGAACACGATGTCTGCGAAGTTTGGGCTCGGCGTCCAAGACGCCCTCCTGTTCCGGCCCCTGTCTCGCCCGAACAGGCGTCACACGTTAGCCGACCCTTATTGCGAACCCAGGGTTCAGAGGGAGGCGCTACCTATCTGCCAGCCCTCAGAACCGCTAGGACTCGATTGCCTCGCGCAATTGGGCTATGACGAAGTGGGGTCGCTTCGTGAAATCCTCCCACGTGTAGCGAAAGATTCGCCAGTTGTGGGTGAGCGACAAATTGTCGCGAGTGCGATCACTTTGAAAGTCAGCTAACCGACTGTGCCAGCGACGACCATCGCATTCGCAACCGACACATACGTGAGGCCATGCGAAATCAATCCGCCTCTCGAAATCCCACGGGGCGGGGTATTGCCAAAGAGGCGTTGGTAACCCACCTCGTTCGAACACTCGAAGACCCAGTCTTTCGAGCCGCGAGGCGGTAATCAGTTCGTCGCCGACTCGTTCCTCGAGCAGTCTCCTCATGAGTCCGCAACCGTCGCGGCCCCGACGAGCCACCTGATTGAAGACGCGCTCGACATCTTCAATCAGAATGAGCTTTCGCGCGAGAGAGTCGTCGAGAGCAAGTGCCATCGCGCTGGGGTGCAAGACCGCAGGCAGATCATTCAGGGTCCGCTCCGGCGAAGTTGTCCACATTGAGTCAATTAGCTGACGGTGCTCTGCGAGCATGTCGAGCGAGCGATGGACTTCGACGCCCGGAAAATCGTGCGTCGTTCTGGCTTGGACCGTGACCACTGATAGGCCGCGAGCAACATATGGAATGCCGTGAATCTCAGCCGCAGACTCGTGGGATACGGTTGGGTTGCCGGGCAGGATGGCTGTGGCAGCTCGTAGGAGACCCTGCTGACTGGCGTTTATGCCATTGACCTTGTACAACCCGCGGCCGGCCACGCTCCACATGCCGGTCTCTGTTCGATGCTTAATAGCCGCCTTCGAAAATCCCAAGGACACAACCTGGTCGTGGCCAAGAAATCCTGCCTGTCTTGACGCGATGGCGGCAAGGGCGTAGTCGTTTCGCATAACTCGGAACATGCCAGAACCGACAGGGACTTTCTAGATGTCCGTTCTGAGGGCTCACAGATAGGTACAGGCGCCCCCTGAACCCTGGGTTCGCTCTTAGGTTTGGGAGGTGAGGTAGTCGAGGCGGACCTCGCCGCCCTCCAACAGGGAGCGGTGAAATTCCTTGAGGTCGAATGCCGAGCCTTGCTTCCGCTTGGCCTCATCACGCATGCCGAGGATCACCCGTTCTCCCACCTTGTAAGCGATGGCCTGCCCCGGCCACCCGAGGTAGCGCTTGGCTTCCGACTCCGAAACGTCGCGGGGCTGACCAGCCACTTGGTGAAGAATCTCCACCGCGGTCGCGTAGTCCCAGGAATGACCGGGGTTGACCAGCGAATCGTCGGGCAATTTGAGTCCGAGGTGGCACCCGATGTCGATCACCACCCGGCACGCTCGCAATTGCTGGGCGCTGTAGTGGCCTAGGCGGTATTCGGGCTTCTCGAAATAACCGAGCTCATCCATCAGCCGCTCCGTATAGAGGGCCCAGCCTTCCCCGTATCCGGAATACCAGATCAACAGTCGATGCGCGCGGGTGAGGTTCTCCTGCTGGGCCATCGACGTGCCCACCTGCAGGTGATGACCGGGAAAGCCCTCGTGATAAGCGGTGGACACTTCACCCCAGAGTGGAATCTGCTGCCGCTCGCCGAACGAGTACCAGATCCCCCCGGGACGGCTGAAGTCTTCGCTCGGCTGCAGGTAGTAGGCCCCCAGAGCAGCTCCCGGTGGAACCAGATTCACCGTCACCTGTTTGACCTGATCCGGGACCGCGAAGTGCTCGCCGTCGAGGTGGCGCAAGGCCTGGTCCTGTCGTTCTTGGATGAACTCGGCAAACTCCGCCTGACTGGAAGAGGCGTAAGAAGCGTCGGACTCGAGCATCTCCATCACTTCGACAAGACTCTTCGATGGGTCGAGTTCTGTTGCCACTTCGGTCATCGCCTGGTGAAGGCGGCGCACTTCGCTCCAGCCCCATTCGTACGTCTCCAGCGGATCTATCCGCATCCCGAGAAATCGATCGGCTGAGTTCAGGTATCTCTCGCGCCCGACCCCATCATCATCGCTGGCATAAGGCAGGTACTCCCGCTCGATGTAGTCAGCAAACTCTGATGCCGCCCGCCGGCCTTCGTCGACCGCCTGGGTGACCCGTTCGGCCAGAGCGGGGGCCTCTTCGCCGGCATCCCGCGCCAGCCCCAACCACTTCGAATCAGGCCCGGAGAGATGGCGGAATTGTTCGAGGGCTGACTCAGCCTGGCGCCGGGAGACGACGAAACCGCGTGCCCTGCCTTCTTCTAGGGTCGCCCGCCATCCCGACAAGGGTTGGCTCGCGGTTTCGAGCCGACTGGCGATGTTGGCCCATGCCTCTTCGGACGAAGTATCCATCAGATCGAACACATCGCGCACATCGTCCTGGACACCGGCGGTGTGGCGGAGTTCAAAGTATCGATCGCCCTCGTCGTATTCGGATTGCTTTGTCATCAGAAATCCATCAAGCACCCGCGCTCCGTGTCGTTGCCACGAATCGGCTTCGTCGAGGTAGGGCGCAATCAATTCTCGATACCTACTGACGACCTCGGCATACGCTGCCGATCCATCTGGGCTGGTATCGGGCCATAGGTGGTCGTAGCCGTGCACACCGATTTGAGTGGCGATATCTGGACGGTGAGCGGCTACTTCGTCGACGAACTGGGAAGCAATTGAGAAAAGGTCGGACACATTTCGACCTTAGGGGTGCTGGCTGCAAATGACGATGCGATTTCTGGAATCATGGGCTCGTGTCATCGGCCAGCGACCTGATCGACATGCGACCGGAAGAGGCATTTGACGTTCAACGCGTAGCCGAATTCCTCGAAGAAAAAATTCCGGGCGCCGAGGGCATTCCCTCGGTCCGTCAGTTCTCAGGTGGGCACGCCAACCTCACCTACCTCCTTCAATACCCCAAGATTGACCTGGTCCTGCGCCGGCCGCCGCTCGGTCCGGTAGCACCCGGCTCGCACGATATGGGCCGTGAATTCTCAGTGCTGTCGCGCCTCTATCGGGCCTTCCCGCCGGCGCCGCGGGCATTTGTTCTCTGTGAAGACCCGGCCCTCATCGGCTCGCCCTTTTTCGTCATGGAGAAGCGAGACGGCATCGTTGTCCGCGGTGAAGTGCCGGAGCGCTTCGGTGGCGGATCGGACCCAGAAGTGAATCGCAGACTTTCCGAAGTCGTCATCGACACGCTTGCACAATTTCACCGCGTCGATCCTGCTGCCTGCGGCCTTGATCAGATCGGTCGACCGGAGGGCTTTCTGCGCCGACAGGTGGATGGCTGGCTACAGCGGTGGGAAGGCGCCCGGCATGAGACGAACGAAACCGCGGACCGTGTGGCTAGTTGGGTGGCTGAGGCGATCCCGTCATCCCAGGCCCCAACGCTGCTCCACAACGACTGGCGACTCGACAACATGGCAGTCTCCGAGGACGACCCCGGAACCTGCACCGCCGTTTACGACTGGGACATGTGCACGAGAGGCGACCCTCTCGCCGACCTCGGCACATTGCTGGCGGTTTGGTACGAGGGCGACGAGGTGCCCGCCAACCTCAACCCGATGCCCACAACCGTGCCGGGCTTCATGAACCGGGCCGAAGCCGTTGAGCGCTACCAATCCCTGACAGGATTTCGGGTCGACGACTTCGGTTGGTATCTGGTGTTCGGCACCTGGAAGCTGGGCGTGGTCCTGCAACAGATCTTCATCCGCTGGCATCGGGGACAGACCCACGACGAGCGCTTTGCGGCTATGGGCGAGGGGGCCAAGCGCCTATTCGAACTTGCCGCCGCCCGAATCTAGGCAAGCTCCCGCAGAGTTCTGGATCCCCCTTCGTCACCAGCCGTAACCGGCACCAGCATCACCTCGGCGCCTGTCTCTTCAAACTTTTCGATCGCAGCCGCGGCGTCGGCCGCCGATCCAACGGCTGCGATCGCCGAGATCATCTCGACGGTGATCAACCCGGCGACGTCCTTCGGGCGGGCTCCCTCGCCCACCTGCTCCACCAATCCATCGAATCCGGCTTCACCCAGCGATTCTCGGTAGCCGGGAGCAGACAGATAGAGCGAAAGCTGGCGACGGATCTGCTCGATGGCCGAGAGCGTGGGATCGACTGCGGCGATGACCCAGACCGCTACCGGGAGACCAGATTGCTGGACAACTCGCTCGGTTCGCTCAGGAGTGACCAGGTTGAGGACAATCCGATCCGCCGAACGCACGGCGGCAGCCATCATCCGGGGGCCGGCCGCCGCCACGGTTATGTGATCGGTCAGCTTTCCCAGACCGGAACGAAATCCGATCGAGTGAAAGCGAGGTCCCCGGTGGTCGGTCCTCTCCCCTGCCAGAACTGATCGAATGAGCCCAATCGCCTCTTCGACCGCGTCCGCCTCGCCTCCGTGGGATCGGCCGTGCCATCCCTCGACCAGCGCCCGGCTCGAGGCCCCGAGCGCCAGACGCGCCGGGCGCCTTCCGATCGTTTCGACCGAGCCCACCCCCATCGCCAGCGAGACCGGGTCTCGCAACCCGAGTGCCAACGGCCCGGCGGTGACGGTGATCCGCTCGGTCGAGTGGGCAATAGCGCCCGCCAGGGCGAAAGCGTCGAAGTGGAGCATCTCCCCCACCCAGAACTCCCTATAGCCGAGTTCTTCGGCCCCCGCCGCCAGAGTTATGGCCTCTTCGCTGGGACGCTCGAGCCAGAAGGGTGCTACCACCCCCCGACCCACCCTTCGCTCGTTCACGAAGCGACCTTACGAGGAGGTCAGAGTCCGACCGGTTCAGAGTCGAGCCCCAGCAAGACCCGTCCTGTCAGCTCCCAGGTGGGCTGGGCGATCATCATGTGCTGGCTGGCGGTGTGGATGTCTCGTAAGTAGCGCTGGAGTGGTGAGCCGGCGTAGATCGAGCTTCCCCCCGCCAGGGTGTAAATGCTGTCGACCGCAGACCGGCTCGCTTCCACCGCGGCCGTGGCGGCAAGACGGAGGCGAACCCTCTCCGACAACGTGGCCGTCGTCTCGGCGCGCGAGGCGACGTGAACTAGGTAGTGCCAAGCCGCCTCCAGGGCGGCTTGGGCTCTCGCCACCGCCTCCTGGAACGCAGGTCGATCGGCCAGGCGACGTTTGGAGCCGGTCGGGGTCTTCCCCCCGGCCAGCTCGACTCCCGCTGCCAGCGCCGACTCCGCCAGCCCGATACCCACAGCGGCGATCCCAGCAGCGAGCAGTCCGTAAACCGGGAAGCGGGCGACGGCCTCGGTCGTATAGGGCGGTTGGTCGAGATAGGAAATCAGACGCTCGGGCACGGGAGTTCCATCCACTTCGAGATCGTGGCTCGCCGAGGCCCGAAGGCCGACGACATCCCATGTATCGACGATGCTGACAAGCTCCCGAGGCACGTAGAAGATGGCGGTTCGGCCCGGCTCTCCATCGATGACCGCCCCCAATCCGATCCAGTCGGCATCCGCCGCACCGGAACCAAACGCCCAACGACCGCTGAGGCGAAAGCCATCCGTGGTCGACTCGGCTTGCCCACGTGGCGCCACCACCCCGGCCAGCAGCGTGTCCGATCCTTTCTGAAAAATGTCCGGCAACCCCGCAGGCGGAATCCAGTGGGCGGCCGCCGCCGATGTGACGTAGATCATCGTCACCCACCCCGCCGAGGCATCGGCCCTCGAGACTTCCCTCACGAGTTCGAGCAGATCGGATGGCGTCGGATTGGCACCTCCCACCGACATCGGAGCTGCAACTTGAGCGAGGCCGCTCCGTCTAAGAGCGGCAATAAGCGAGGCGGCAACCCGGCGAGCATGTTCGGCTTCGACTGCGGTGGTCCGGGCGATAGAGACCAGTTCCTCGAGATCGGATGGGCGGACCAGCGTGGAGTGCATCTCCAGATATTAAGGAATTAGTCAGAGCCTTTTTCGAGCAATAACCCTTCTGCCAGGGCATTTGCCAATACCTGTGGTTTATCGTCACCGGCGTGCGGACTCCGCCGGTCACCAGGAAAGCCCGCGCCACATATGGCACTTTGATTACGGCAGCCCGAGAATCGGTCCGGCGGAGCGGGATCCTTTCTCCTGAAGCGGTGTCGGAGATGGCTGGCCTTTCGCCCGCCACGCTGTACTCGTACTTCGGATCGAAAGATGCACTGTTGGCTGCGGGCTTCGACGCCGCCCTGGCTGATATCGCCGCCGCCGTCGAGCCGATCCTCAGTGTGGAGCGATTGCTCGAGCAGGGTTGGGAACCGACCGCGCGGGCGATGGTTCGAGCAGTCGTCAGGGGGTTTTCTAACGACGGAAGGCTGGTGCGCCTGGCGCTGACCAGGCTCGGTGAATCGGAGGAGATCCTCACCGTATATCGCCGTCGCAACCAGGAGGAGATCGACCTCTTCACCCGGTTTATCCGCCTCGGGAGCGCAGCGGCACAGTTGCGCCAGGGCGAGCCACCCGTTCTCGCCCGAACGGTGGTGCTGCTGCTGCAAGCGCTGCATAACCCTCTTGCCCTTGGCCCTGGCTCGGGGCCAGTAGTCGAGGAAGTCAGCCGGGCGGTATACCGATTGTTGGCGCCCGACTAGCTGTCGCGAGGCAGACCCAGGATCGATTCGCCGATGATGTTGGCCAGCACCTGACTGGTGCCGCCCCCGATAGTGAGGGCAGGCGAGAACAAAAAGCCCCAGCTCTCCTCACCTCCATCGAGGAGCCCATGGGCCGAAGCAGCTTCACGCAGGAACCGCATGGCCCTTTGACCATGACGATCGGCCAGCATTTTCTTCACGGCTGCCTCTGGACCGGGAGAACGTCCGGCCATCTGAGCGCTCAGGACACGCATGCCCATCAACCTCATGACTTCGGCCTCGATGTGAAGTGCGATCGCCTGCTGTCGCCGCACGGGGTCAAGCGGCCGCCTGACCGCGGCGAGGACTTCCGAGGTGGTCGGACCCATACCCCAAAGCACTCCACCCGATGAGAGCGAAACCCGCTCGTTTCCCAGAGTGAGCTTCGCCAGTGGCCAGCCCTCGTTCTCTCGGCCGAGGAGGTGATCGGTGGGGACCCGGGCGTCGTCGAAAAAGACCTCCGTGAAATGTGCTCGCCCGGTCATCTCTCTTATCGGCCGCACCGTGATCCCCGGCTGGCGCATCGGGCAGAGCAGATAAGAGATCCCCTTCTGCCTGGGCCCGCCGGTTCGAGCCAGAAGGATTCCGTAATCGGCCTCGCCGGCCCAGGTGTTCCAGACCTTCTGGCCGTTGATCACATAAACATCGCCGTCGCGTTCGGCCCGGGTGGTCAGACTCGCCAAATCTGAGCCCGCGTCCGGCTCCGAGAAAAGCTGGCACCAGATCTCTTCACCCCGGATGAGAGGGGGAAGGAATCGGGCTTTCTGTTCTTCGGTTCCGCCCGCGAGAATCGTGGGCCCCGCCCAACCGATTCCGATTGGGTTGTGACCCTGCTGATCGATGCCGGCAGCAGAAAGCTCCTCGGCGATTATCAACTGGGTCTCAGGGTCGGCTTCGAGCCCCCATGGTCGCGGCCACCCCGGTACCACGTAGCCCGCCGCCGCCAAGGCTGCTGGGCTCGGATCGGGGTTTTGCTTGATCCATTCCCGAATGGCCAGGCGGCGCGCATCGTCGTGTGCCGGGAGGGCGAAGTCCATCTCGCTCATTCTTGCGCCAGAATGGACAAGTGAACAACGACGAGTTTCGGCGTCACGCCCACGATGTAGTCGATTGGATCGCCGACTACTTCGAAGGGTTGCCGAAGCAATCCGTGCTGCCGGATGTGGCTCCTGGAGACATCCGCAAAGCACTGCCGGCAACAGCTCCCGAGCAAGGCGAGCCGTTTGCTTCCCTCATGTCGGATTTCGAGCGGATCATCATGCCGGGCATCACCGGGTGGCAGCACCCGGGATGGTTCGCTTACTTCCCAGCCAACTCGTCGCCGCCCTCGGTGCTGGCGGAGATGATCACCGCCGCCCTCGGACAGCAGGGCATGATGTGGATTACCAGCCCCGCCGCCACCGAGCTCGAGATGGTCACTCTCGACTGGCTCGTCGACCTTCTGGCACTTCCCTCTGGTTGGAAGATGGAAGGCCCGGGAGGCGGCTCGATTCAGGTGAGCGCCTCCGACGCCTCGCACCTCGCCCTGGTAGTTGCCCGTGACCGGCAATCAGCCTCGACCAACCAATTGGTGGCCTACGCCAGCACTCAAGCGCACTCTTCCCTCGAGAAGGGTGCTCGCGTCGCCGGATACCAACACTTCCGCTCGGTGGCGGTCGATTCCGAATGGGCGATGAGCCCCGCTGCCCTAGCCGAAGCGGTTGACCAGGACCGCGCTCGCGGCCTGGTTCCGGCCTTCGTCTGCTCAACGGTGGGCACCACCGGCACCACCGCCATCGACCCCATCCCGGCAATCTCGGAGATCGCCCGGGCCGAAGGCATTTGGCATCACGTGGATGCCGCTTTCGCCGGCAGCGCCATGATCTGTCCGGAGTTCCGCCACTATCAGCCCGGGCTAGAAACCGTGGATAGCTATGTGTTCAACCCGCACAAATGGCTACTCACCAACTTCGACTGCTCCGTCTTCTACGTCGCAGATCGAAAGCCCCTAATCGAGGCGCTGCAGATCACGCCGCCATATCTGCGCAACGCTCAGTCATCCTCGGGCGAAGTCGTTGACTATCGCGACTGGCAGGTTCCCCTCGGCAGGAGGTTCCGGGCGCTGAAACTGTGGTGGGTGATCCGGACCTATGGGGCCGAAGGACTGCGGGAGATGATCCGCTCCCATATCGCTTTGGCCCAGGACCTCGCCGCTCGAATTCAGAAGTCACCCCAACTCGAACTCGTCGCCCCGACCCCGTTCTCCTTGGTTTCGTTCCGACACGTAGATGGCGACGAGGCCACTGATGCCATTGCTGCCCGTATCAACGCTTCCGGCCACTCCTATGTGACTCCCTCGGTGATCGACGGCCGTCGCTTTATCCGGGTCTCGATAGGTGGGGCCAACACCACCGCTCTCGAGGTCGATCGGCTTTGGGAGGTGGTCTCCGATTAGGCGGGAGGAGCGCTTCCGAGAACGACCTTGATACTGAGAGGCTCGCCATCGCGCCGAACGTCGAGGGTGACCTCATCGCCGGGCAAATAGCTTCGAATTCGTGCCGCGAGGTCGCCAATCGATCGCACGGCCTGCCCGTCGACCGCGGTGACCACGTCTCCAACCTCGAGCCCGGCGGCGATCGCAGCTCCACCCGGGGTTAGCTCCGTAATCACGGCCCCACTGACTTCACCGGTGGCCTCCTCTCCGGTCACGCCCAGGAAAGCCGTTTCGACGGGATCACCGGCGACGATGGCGGATGCGAATTCGTAAGCGTTGTCTATGGGCACGGCGAATCCGACACCCGTGTTGGCGCCCGTGGTTGTAAAGATCTGGATGTTGACTCCAATGACCTCGCCTTCACGGTTGGCAAGGGCCCCGCCACTGTTTCCAGGGTTGATCGAGGCGTCAGTTTGGATCAAGACCTGGGCCGTAAGAGGGCTGGCCACCGGACGGCTCACGGCCGATACCACGCCCGAGGTCACGGTCTGCTCGAGTCCCCAGGGGCTGCCGAGGGCGACGGCCAATTGACCCACTTCTAACTCCTCATCCAGCGCCAGAGTTGCGGCAGGAGCTCCCTCGGTGTCGACTTCGATGACGGCAATGTCATGAGGACCATCGGCTCCCACCACTTCCCCCTCGCGCAAACTGCCGTCGGCGAACCGAACCTGTACCACCTCGACTCCATCGACCACGTGGGCGGCGGTGAGCACATGACCATCCTCATACACAAAGCCCGAGCCCAGGCCTGCCTGATGCTCAATCTGCACCATCGAAGGAAGCAGGGCCGCTGCCACCGCCGCCACCGGCTCCTCTGCGGGATCGATCGTTGCCGTCGTCTGCTCGGGGGCGGAGGACGACTGCTCGATGGCAATCGGGGCCTCGATGCGGTTGTCGTTACCGAGCCACCAGCCCACTCCAACCCCGCTCGCCATTACCAATAGAGCCAGTAGCAGAGCGGGAAAGAACGTGATTCCCTGCCGCCGGGGCGGGGCCGGCTTTGGTTCCGCCGCCACGCCTGTGGGAGGAGAAGCGGGTTCGCTGGGTTCCGTCATGGTGTCGGTAATCCTGTCATCAATCATTTCCTACCTCAGGTCGAGACACACCTTCACGGTAAGAAACGGGCGCTAAACCCCCCCTAAACGAAAGCTGAGAAAACCCTGAGTCGCCCTCAGCCGGCGCGGTCGGAAGCCGTTTCGATGCGACCGCTGCGGTGACGAAGGGGATCGTGCTGGGGCGCATCTCCATCGGTCCCGATCGGCAACCAGACCACGGTCGTCGCCCCCTGGCCGGGCTCGGAGTAGATCTGAAAAGATCCCCCATGCATCTGAGCGACGTGCTCGACGATCCCCAACCCGAATCCAGAGGTGACAAAAGATGACTCGAACCCCGGCCCTTCGTCTGACACGGCCAGATACGCCCAACTGCCCGACCGACCCGACCCCACCTCGACCTTGGCTCCCGGAGCGGAAGCCTTGAGGGAGTTGTCGACGAGATTGCTCAGAGCTCGACTCAAAGACACCAAGTCCCCGTGAATCTCCGCCTCCCCGGCGATCTCGGTCAGGCCTACTCCAACGTCGTTGGCCGCGGCCCGGTAATCCTCGACCGCGGTCCGGACGAGCGACGAGAGCTCGACTTGGACCATCTTCGCCTGCCCAGCCTGAAAGCGCGCCGCCGCCAGCAGTCCCTCGATCATGGTGCTCATCCGTTCGGCATTTCTGGCGATGATTTCGCCCGCTGCCTTCCACTCCTCGAGCGAGGAGTCAGGATCATCGAGAGTGACCTCGACATTTGAACGGATGACGGAGAGCGGCGTGCGGAGGTCGTGGGAGGTGTCGGCGAGAAAGCTCCGTTGCGCACCGAAGGCGCCCTCGAGTCGATCGAGCATCGAGTCGAACGTGCTCCCGAGCCGGGTCAACTCGTCGTCGGGGCCTTTGAGCCCGATCCGGCGGGATAGATCGGAGGCCTCGATCTCCCTCGCGACCTGGGTGATTCGATCGACCGGTGCGAGGGCACGACCGGCGATCACCCATCCCACCCCTAGCGAAATCAGGAAAAGCAATCCGAGGCCAATCAGTGTGTAGAGCGCAAGCCTTTCCAGCACGTACTGGTTGAAGATGCTTTCGAGGGTGCGCACCTCGGCCTCTTCAAAACGAGGGTCGAGGACCAGGCGGTACTGACCGAGCTGCATCTGCCGACCACGAAGGATGAGACGGGTCTCCGTCTGGGTCGTGAGCTGCCAACGAATGGCTGCGTAGATAAGGGCCAGGACCAGACCTCCGAGGCCGAAGACCACCGCCGAGTAGAGAAGGGAAAGCCGAAAGCGAATCGAGCGAAAGAACTGACGGGGTCGGCTCATGAGCGCAGGACGTACCCTCGGCCCGGCACGGTTTCGATGACATTTGGCTCACCGAGCTTCTTTCGCAGATTGGAGACCGTGACTCGAACCGTGTTGGTGAACGGATCGGCCATCTCATCCCAGACATGTTCGAGCAGTGTCTCCTGTGGCATCACTTCGTCGACGTGCGCCATCAGGAACTCGAGCAGCGAGAACTCCTTGGCCGTGAGAGCGAGAGAGGCACCGTCGCGAGTGGCGACAAACCGAGCTGGGTCGAGGGCAAGGCTTCCAACTCGAAGAACCGGGGGCGCAGCCTCGTCCCGTCGGAGCAGGGCTCGGGTCCGGGCAGCCAACTCGGCCAGGGCGAACGGCTTCACCAGGTAGTCGTCGGCGCCAGCATCGAGACCAGCGACGCGATCATCGATGTCATCGCGAGCCGTCAGCATCAGGACCCGGGGGCGGCGTGGCTCCAATGTGGGAAGGTCGCCATCAACCAGGCGCCGGCAGAGCTCGAGGCCCGACCCGTCGCCCAGATTCCAATCAAGGATCGCTAGGTCATAGGCGTTGCCCCGAAGCTTTTCCTCGGCCGTCATCGCTCCCCCGGCTACGTCCACTGCATATCCGTGACGCCGGAGCCCACGGGCGATGGCATCGGCCAGATCGGCTTCGTCTTCGGCCACCAGAAGGCGCATGTCTGAAACGCTACCGAGCGGGCATAAGTAGGCGCTAAACGCCCCGGCACCGGGAGCGATTGCGGCCAGAATCTTCGCCGCCTGGATTAGTTTCAGTGGATGGTCGACTGGTCGCTCTATCAAGCGGTCCTCTTCGATCTCGATGGAGTACTCACCGACACAGCTCGAGTCCACGCCAAGGCCTGGAAAAAAACTTTCGACGAGTTCCTGGGGACGAAGGACCAGCCCCCCTTCACCATCGAAGGCGACTATCGAAGGTTCGTGGATGGTCGGCCTCGGTATCAGGGCGTGGCGACTTTCTTCGCCTCCCGCGGCATTGCATTGCCCTGGGGGGAGCCGAGCGACGGCCCCGATGAAGAGACCATCTGTGGGGTCGGCAATCGCAAGAATGAGCTGGTGAATGAACTGATCGCCAGCAATGGGGTGGCGGTGTACCCGGGCTCCCGGCGCCTAATCGAGTATCTGAAGGACATCAATCTGAAGATGGCAGTGGTGACGTCATCTGCCAACGCCCGCGCGGTTCTGGCCGGGGCCAAGCTCGAAGGGTTTTTCCAGGTCCGGGTCGACGGCGAGTTGGCGGCCGAGTTGGGTCTGGCCGGAAAGCCTCATCCCGACCCATTTCTCAAGGCCGCTGACCTACTCGGGGTCGATCCCTCGGACGCTGTGGTTCTGGAGGACGCCACGAGTGGCGTCGCGGCCGGAAAGGCCGGAGGGTTCGCATTGGTAATCGGGATCAATCGCCATGATGACGCTCAAGCGCTCATGGATGCCGGTGCGGATCTGGTTGTCGACGATCTCGGAGCCTTGGTCGGCTGACGGTGATCATCCAATCGGCCTTTGGCGAGGATGTCTGGTCGCTTACCTGGTCGGGGCTGCGGGAGGTTGCGGCTCTCGAGTCGATCTTCTCGTTAGCGAACGGCTTTCTTGGCGTCAGGGCCAGTTTCGAACAGGGTCCGCCCGCCCATCAACCGGGCTCCCTGATCAACGGCTTCCACGAGGTTTGGCTGATCACCTATGCGGAACCGGGGTACGGGTATGCGAACGTCGGGCAGACGATCCTGTACGTGCCGGATGCAATCGAGCTGGCATACCTCGAAGACGAATTTCCTCGCCCGCTCGACGATGCCGAGGTCGAGCGGCGTCTCGATCTGCGGCGGGGAACAATCACCACCGTGGCGCGATGGCCCGACCTCGAGCTTCGCTGGGAGCGACTGGTTTCGCTGGTTCACCCGGCGGTGCTGGCAATCAAGGTCGAGGGCGGCGAACCAGACTCGCAATTCGCTTCCGGCTGGCACTACCGCCACGACCTCGACGATGCCGACACGGTTGAGCTGGTCTTCGACCCCCGCAGTGCACGCATCCTTCCAACCCGCGCCCTCAGTGCCGGGGACCTGATCACCGCCGACGGCATCCCGCAGACGGTTTTTCGTACCCTCGCCTCCGATCTATCCCTGTCGGTTGCTGCCGACCACAAGGCGGACGCCGTCAAGATCAGCCGATTCGACGTCGACGAGCTCGACATCATCGCCCAAGGCCCAACCGTGGAAAAGCGAGTCGCCTATGTGAGAGGCGCCGCCCTGGGCGCCGCCGCCACCGTCCTGAACGGTGTTCCCGACTTCGCTGGCCTGGCCGAGGAGCAGGAGAATCACCTTGCCACCTTTTGGGAAACAGCGGCGGTGAAGATCGGGGCCGGACCGCGCCTGCAGCAAGCAATCAACTGGAACATCTTCCAGCTTCACCAGTCCTCAGCACACCTCGCCAACACCGGCATCCCCGCCAAAGGCCTCTCCGGGCGCGGGTACGAAGGCCACTATTTCTGGGACAGCGAGATCTTCGTCCTGCCGTTCCTCGCCCATATCGATCCCCCGGCGGCCGCCCGCCTCATCGCCTTCAGGCATTCGATCTTGCCGGCCGCCCGCGAGCGAGCGGCGATGCTGAACCAGCGAGGGGCCCTGTTCCCCTGGCGCACGATTTCCGGGGAGGAGGCATCGTCGTACTACGAAGCTGGAACCGCTCAGTACCACATCAACGCCGACATCGTTTATGGGATCGATTCTTATCTCCTCGCCACCAACGATCATCAGATCCTGATCGACTACGGAGTCGAGATCGCTGTCGAGACCGCCCGCTTGTGGGTCGACCTCGGACACTTCGAAGGCGACGCTTTCCATTTCTCAACCGTCACGGGCCCCGATGAGTACTCAGCCTTGGTTGATGACAATGCCTACACAAACCTGATGGCTCGCTTCAACCTCGTGCGAGCCGTCGAATGGACCAGATGGATGGAGGCGCAGCATCCAGACGAGTTCGCCCGCCTTGCTGAGGTTCTGGAGCTCGGGGACGGCGAAGTCGACTCATGGGAGCAGACGTCGAGCGCCGTATTCATACCCCACGATGCCGGGCGCAACCTGACGCCTCAAGATGCCCGCTTCTTCTACCGCAAGCCATGGGATTGGAGCGTTCCCCGTTCGCAACATCCCCTCTTGCTGTTCTTCCATCCATTGGTCATCTACCGCCACCAGGTTCTCAAGCAAGCCGATGTGGTGATGGCGATGTACTTGCTGCCCGAGCTCTTTTCGCCCGAATTGACCAAGAGCAATTTCGACTTCTACGACCCCCTGACCACGAGAGACTCCTCCCTCTCGGCTCCCATCCAGGCGGCGGTCGCCGCCCGGGTGGGCTATTTGAAACCAGCCCTCTCATATTTCGAAGAAGCGGCTGTGCTTGACCTCGAAAACCGAGCCGGCAATACCGCCGATGGAATTCACCTCGCCACCGCTGGTGGCACCTGGCAGGCACTGATTTCCGGTTTCGGCGGTTTCAGCCAAGGCTCAGATGGAGCCCGCTTCGACCCTCGGCTGCCCCCTTCGTGGACAGAGCTCGAGTTCAACGTTCGCATCAGAGGGTCCCTGGTCCACGCTGCCCTGAGGGGAGAGATGCTGACACTGGCGTTGCTGGCCGGCGAGCCGGTGAAGGTGAAGGTGCGCGATGAGGAAGTCATCGTCTCCACAGAGCAGCTCGAGCTGTCGGTACCCAGCCGGTGGATCGCCGAAGGCTGACTGAACTCGAAACCTAATGCTATAAGCGGCGGAAACCGCCGCTTATAGCATTAGGTTTGCGGTCGGACCTCTTCAGCCTCGGCTCACTCAGCGGCTGAGGCTGCGGCCGCCGCCGATGGTTATGACCTCGCCCGTGATGTAGGAGGCCGTGGCCAGGTAGGAGACGAGCGCGGCAACTTCTTCCGGTGTCCCCATCCTTTGCATGGGAATGGCTGCCACCATCTTCTCACGAACATCGGCCGGAATAGCTTTGGTCATTTCCGTTCCGATGAGTCCGGGGGCAATGGCGTTGACCCGGATCCGCGGCGCCAGCTGCAGGGCGTAGGCGCGGGTCAGGCCCACGAGCCCACCCTTCGACATCGAGTAGTTGTACTGGCCGAAGTTGCCTAGATACGCCCGCGAGCTGATGTTGACAATGGCCCCCGCATCCATCACCGGATGGAGCGTTTCGACGAGGCGGAAGGGGGCGCCGAGGTTGACGTCCAAGACCAAAGTGAAATTCTCCCCCGAGAGGTTGGCGAGCCGGGCATCGCGGGTGATGCCAGCGTTGTTCACGACCAACTCCAACGAACCGCCGAGCTCGAGGACTTCGGAGCGCACAGCCTGGATCCCGTCCTCAGTTGTCAGATCGGCCTGGACAGGCCGAACCAGGGTGAGGGTCTCAAGTTCGTTCGCCACCTCGGCCAAGGCGGGCGCCAAGTCGACCAGGATCAACCGCCAACCTTCCTCAGCCAGTCGCCTGCAAATAGCGGTTCCGATCCCGCCCGCAGCTCCCGTGACTACCGCCGAGCTCACGGCAGTGCCTTCCCCAGATGACCTCCACCCAGGCGTACCAGCTCGCCGCGGGGACCGCCCTCCAGCAGATGCCTGACCCAGGTGGAAATCGCGTCGAGGGTCGAATCCCTCTCGATCGCCAGGGTGTTCGCCGCCCCTTCCTTCAGCTCGAGACTGGCGGTGCGGGCACCCGAGAGCAGGGCAGTGGCCACGATGGCCGCCCCGACCTTGTCCCGCCCCAGCAGGTCATCACTGCGTACCACATACACGATCGCCTCTCCGCGAATCGCGGCAGCCTTCGTCATCGCAAACGCCTCGCCCAGCTCATCTCTTATGTCATCCCAGTTGTCGGCGACATCGGGATCGGCGACAAAGACCGAGCCGGGTCCGCCGCCGTCGAGCGCGGCTGCGAGCGAAGGGTCCCTGCAGCGTATGTTCAGGGTTGGCTCCCGTCGATGGCCGCACCCGCCGCGATTAGCTCGCCCACCTCGTGATCGGACCAACCAAGGTCGCAGAGGATGGCGACGGTGTGTTGACCCAGCATCGGGGGCGAGACCGGCGACCGGGCGGAGACGCCTTCGATGCGGAGGGGGGAACCCTGCATGCGAAACATGCCGATCCGCGGATGGGGCATGTCCACCACCATCTCGTTCAGGATGACTTGCTGGTCGGCGAACACCTCCTCCAGATCGAAGATCCGTCCCGCCGGAACCCCAATCTCATCGAGGAGGCTGAGCCAATGGCTCGTCGCCTCACCAGCGAAGACCTTCTCGAGGATGGCGCCGAGCTCGGCCCGGTGGCGAACCCGAAGTTCGTTGGTGGCGAAGCGGGCGTCGGTGCCGACCTGATCGAGGTGAAGGGCTCGACACACGTCGAAGAAATGGCTATCCGACACCACTGCCAGATTGAGGTGACCGTCGGCGGTACGGAAGGTCTGGTTGGGCCCGGTCACCGGCGAGGCCGTGCCCGTGCGCTCCGGTTGTCGTTGGCTAGTGAAATAGAGGGCGTTCCAGGTGGCTTGCGCGGCGATGATCCCGTCTCGCAACGAAATCTCGAGCAGGGCTCCCTGGCCCCCATCCCGGCCGCCGCCACCGGCCAGAGCCGAGGAGATTGCCAATGCGGCGTTGGTTCCGGCGAGGAAGTCGCCGATCGTGGTGGCGGTCTTGTGCGGACCTTCGCCTGCATCTCCGGTGATCGACATCATTCCGGATTCGCCCTGGAATATGAGGTCGATTCCCGGACGGTGGGAGGCGGGGCCTTTGCTCCCAAAGGCGCTGATCACGGCCACCACCAGGTGCGGGGCCATCGTGCGCAGCGCCTCCGGCCCCAAGCCCATCCGTTCCATCGCCCCGAGGCGAAGATTGCTGAGAACCACGTCCGACTGCTGGCACAGCCTCACTAGCGAATCCTTCACCCGCTCGTCTTTGGGATCGACGGCCAAGCTCAGCTTGCCGCGGTTGACACCAAGAAAGAAGGCGCTCTCAACTCCATAGAAAGGGCCGATGGCGCGGGCGAGATCTCCGGCCGGTGGTTCGACCTTGATCACCTCGGCGCCGAGGTCGGCAAGGAGCATCCCGCAGTAGGGAGCCGCTACCAGATTTCCAAATTCGATTACACGGATGCCCGAGAGAGGGGCGGCGGTCACACCCTTTCCACCACAACCGCGCTGCCTTGACCCACGCCCACACACATGGTCGCCAGCCCGAATCGACCATCCCGCTTCTGCAACTCATGAACCAGCGTGGTGATAATCCGAGCGCCCGAGGCCCCGAGGGGATGCCCGAGGGCGATGGCGCCGCCATTTGGGTTGACCCGCTCGGGATCGAGGTCGAGGAGGCGGATGGTCGCCACCGCCTGGGACGCAAAAGCCTCGTTGACTTCGATCAAGTCGAGATCGCCGACCCCGAGCCCGGCACGTTGCAATGCCTTTTCGCTCGCCGGCACCGTTCCGATGCCCATTACGTCGGGATGAACACCGGCCGCGGCTCCGGCGACGATGCGGGCAACCGGTTGCAGGCCGTGCTGCTCGAGCCCGGCCTCAGTGGCCAAGAGCAGAGCCGCCGCCCCATCGTTCATCGGAGACGAGTTCCCAGCCGTGACCGTGCCCTCGAACTTGAACACCGAAGGCAGTCGATTCAGAACATCCAGAGATGTATCCGCTCGCGGCCCCTCGTCGGAAACGATCAATCTCACCGAACGTCGGCGATGGTCGACTGGTATCTCGAGTGGCTCCATCTCCTCTTTGAATCGATCGCTGCGCTGGGCCGCCACTGCCTTTTGGTGACTGGTGAGGGCAAATTGGTCTTGGTCTTCCCGGGAGATCCCATACCTTTCGGCGACCACCTCGGCGGTCATGCCGAGTGTGATCGGCGGGTACATTTCTTCCATCACCGGATTGGTCAAGCGCCATCCGAGAACGGTGTCAACCGTTCCTGGCGCACCCACCTGGAAGGCACTTTCGGCTTTTGGAGTCACGTACGGTGCCCGGCTCATCGACTCAGAGCCACCAGCCACCATCACCCCTCCCCACCCCGCTCCTAGGGCATGACTGGCGGAGATCACAGCCTGCATGCCCGATGCACAAAGCCGGTTGACTGTCGCTCCGGGAACCTCCACGGGGAGTCCGGCGAGCAGGGCGGCCATCCGGGCGACATTGCGATTGTCCTCGCCGGCTTGATTGGCCGCTCCCCACACCACGTCTTCGATCGCGCCGGGGTCGAGATCGGGCTGGCGAGCGAGGAGGCGCCTTATGGCGTGAGCAGCCAAATCATCGGGGCGTACAAGAGCGAGTTGCCCGCCGAGCTTTCCCATCGGCGTCCGACAGGCATCGACGATGAAAACCTCAGCCATCAGCTGAAAGCTAGTTGCTAGTCGGTGGGAGCCAGGACGACCGAGAGCAGTGCCTTGCCACCGAGAACACCGGATCGAAGGCGGTACGTGGCCAGGCCGACGGTGGTCTCGGCATCGAGCCCGGCTGTTAGAGGCCGGTCAGGGTCGACTCCTAGCTCGGCCAGGACGCGGCGCCGTCCAAGACCATCCAGCTCGGGGTTGACCGTAGCGATCAGGATCCCCCAGCTCGCCAAAACGGCATCGCCATCTTCGGACTCCGACGTGGGAGCAGCGGCGATCATCAACGAACGCACCACTCCCGTCGCCGGCCATTCGGTGGCATAGATCACCAAACCGGGCCGAAGATTCATCTGCAGCCGGTTGGGCCCTGGCTGCTCGAGCAGAAAGAGCGAAAGATTGAGCGAGCCCGCCGCTTCGTTCCAGCGAGCGGTTACATCGTCGACTCCAGCGGTGAAGACGGCCGGCATCGCCGGGACTGTCGTTGGTGCGGAGCTGAGCAATCCCGGAGTTGGTCGGTCGCGCACCACCAGGCCACTGACAACGATGGCGGTCACGATCAGGCCGATTCCAACGGCTATCCATTTGGCGAGGCCGTCGGTCGATTCAACTTTTTCTCTGGCCGGTTGAGGTGGCCATCGCTGAGCGATCTCGCTTTGCAGATCAACCGGCTCGGCGGGTGTAAAGAGAGCCTCCTCCCCCTCGATGGCGAGTCGAAAGTCGTTGCCCAGCGGGATTATCCGAAAGTCGGCCAGCGGCCAGGTACCGATCGGCTCGGCATCGGCGAGGATCGTGACCCCGTCGTCGGCTAACCGAAGCGTTGCCTCCAAGGGTGGGTGGTCATCGAGTCGCAATGCCCCGATGTAATCCATCACCAATTATCGACCGAGCGAACGCCCCAATAAAGGATCGCGAGGTCCCAGCTACCAGCAGTTCGCGCTGGCGGCCCAGGGCCCCCAGCCCACGGTGTAGACGAGATACGCGGCGGCCGAGACGTTGGCCACGGGGTCGAAGATGGACGCTCCGGGCAATCCCACCAGGGCCGCCCGTTCTGCCCAGTACCTGGGGATGTGTTGAAAGAGACCCGCCGCCCCCGACGATGGGTTCTGGGCGTTGGGGTCGCCCCCCGATTCACACGAGATGACCCGTAGCGCCTTGTCGACGTCGCTGGGGGCGAAGTATGAGCTCACCAGGCTTCGCCACTCCTCCACCGGTCGCGGCGCCGGTGCAGGTGCGGGGACTCGGGGCGCCGGAGGACTGACGGGGGTTGAAGCGGCCGTCGTGGTTGTGACAGTCGTCGTTGTGCTGGTCGGCTTGGTCGGAACCGGATCGGCGATCGGGACCGCGCAGGGGCTGGCGCAGTAGTCCTCCGGCCAGGGCATGAGGATTGGCGGCTCCGAAGTCGGATTCGCTCGCAGCTCGAGGTACTTGGGCTCCAGATCGGCGCCGTCGATGGTCGGGGCCATGGCAGTTCCGACTGCGAAGAGCATGAAGATGATCGATAACGAGAGGGCCGGGCGCCAGCGACGCACAAAGTCTCCTTGTCAGGCATACCAAGGGCGTGCCAGGACGAATCGAAAAACCAGATCCGAACCCAGAGTTCCGCCCAACTCCTCCGGCCACGCTAGGCCGGGACGGAAAATTGTGGCAAGCTGGCCGAACCATGGGAGGACCGCTCGGGCCGGAGTTAGTGGGCGTCCTGATCCACACCAGTGAGGCGGGATTTCCGGAAATGAGGCGGTTTTACGGCGAAATTCTGGGCCTGAAGCCCCGCTCGGAGCGAGAGGGGTTCATCAATTTCGAGTGGGGTCGTCTCCGTCTAACCCTTCACCTCCACGATAGGGTTAGGGGCACGGCGGCCGACCCGAATCGGGTCCTCCTCAACTTCGAGGTCGATGATCTCACCACCTGGCATGGCCAGCTCGAGGCCGCTGGCACGCCATGTGTTCGAACTCCGACAGCCGAGCCCTGGGGTGGCGAGGTTGCCACCTATTCGGATCCGGACGGCAACCTGATCCAACTCATCCAGTTTTAGAGAAGATTCGCCTCAACTGTGATCTCAACGTTGCCTTTCAACGCATTGGACACCGGGCACCCATCTTTGGCGCCGTTGGCGGCATCGACGAAAGCCGCCTGGTCGATGTCGGGGACGTCGCCGGTGGTCTTCAGGGCCATGCGGATAAGCCTCCACCCCGGCTCGACCTTCTCGAAGCTGGCGGTGGCCATGGTCTCAAGCCTGGTAGCCGTGAAGCCGGACCGCGCCAACCCCGCTGCCAGAGCCATGTTGAAACAAGCGGCGTGGGCAGCGGCGATCAACTCTTCGGGGCTGGTCTTCCCCTGAGGTGATTCGGTGCGGCTAGGCCAGCTCACCGGAAGCGGCCCCCCAAGGCCGGTGCCCAGGGTCACCTCCCCCGAGCCCTCGGCCAAATTTCCCTGCCAGACCGACTGCGCCCGACTATCCATCCACGCCTCCTTGCTTTTCCGATCCGGTGCCGGCCGATGGTAAGCCGGATCGTATCTCAGGAAGCTCTCAGCCAATTCTCGGGATTCTGGGCTTACATACGGGCATGCCAGAACCCCCAATCCATCTCCTGGTGGTGGATGACGAAGACAGCCTGGCGGACATGGTCGCCACCGCACTTCGCTTCGCCGGCTACCGAGTGGCAGTGGCGGCGGGAGGAATCGATGCTCTCAAGGCGGTGAGGACGACACCTCCCGATCTTGTGGTCCTCGACGTCAACCTTCCCGACCTCGACGGTTTCGAGGTCTGTCGTCGTTTGCGCCGCGACGGACATGAGATGCCGGTCATCTTCCTGACCGCCCGGGATGGGCTCGATGACCTCCGTACCGGATTTCGCCAGGGAGGCGACGACTACCTGACCAAGCCATTCAGCCTCGAAGAGCTCGGGCTTCGAATCGAAGCCCTCCTCCGTCGCAGTCGGGGTGACGCCCACGAGCGGCGTCGAATCACAAACGGCGACCTGGTGATCGACGAAGATGCCCATCAGGTGTGGGTGGGCAACGAGCAGGTGATGCTGTCCCCGACCGAATACCGCCTCCTGCGCTACCTGACCCTGAATCGAGATCGGGTGCTGTCGAAGGATCAGATTCTTGACTATGTCTGGCAGTACGACTTCGGTGGGAACCCGGGAATAGTCGAGACTTACGTCGGCTACCTACGCCGCAAGCTCGGTGATGCAGTCGCCAGCCGGATCGAAACCGTGCGCGGGTTTGGCTACGTGCTGCGGAGTCCGTCCCGAGCCTGAGCGATGACCCTCCGCGCCCGCCTCATCCTGGCCGTCACGGCCCTGCTCGTTGGTGTGATCGTTACTTTTGGTTACGTGGCCGCTCAGAGCCATCGTCGAGTGCTGCTCGCCCAGATTGATCGGCGCCTCGAATCCGCACTCGCCCAGGCGACCCGTTTGCAGCCCGGAGGAGGTGGGGCGGAAGGGGATCGGATCTTCGCCCAGCTCGTCCTCGATCCGAACGGGGAGATAGTCGCCAGTGCACCGTCGGGAATTCGCGGCGATCTCGATCCCCTTCCCGATATCAGGCGTATTCCCGCCCTCCAACCTGGCGACAGACGAGTTGTGACCCTCCCTTCCGCCGAAGGAGACTTCACGTTTCGCGCCGGAATTCTGCGGTCGCAACGTGGCTTCACCCTAATCGTCGCTCAACCCCTGCGCGATGTGACCGCGGCCGGTGGGGCACTGCAACGTCGACTCTTCGCGGCCGGGATCGCGATCCTCATCGGGGGTGGTGCCGTGTTCTGGCTGACGCTGCGTCGCGGGTTGCAGCCAGTGGACGACATGATCGCCACAGCCGCCGCCATTGCCGATGGCGACCTCTCGCGCCGGATTCCGGAGGCCGATCCCGATACCGAATTGGGCAAATTGGGTAACGCCTTGAATCACATGCTGGCCAACATCGAGCAGGCCTTCGACGCCGAGACCCGGGCGAAGAATCGCCTGAAGCAATTCGTCGCCGATGCCTCGCACGAGCTGAGAACCCCCATCGCTGCAATCTCTGGCTACACCGAGCTCCACCGCAAGGGTGCTCTCGAACCCGACCCCGGCACAGATCACGCCATGGCCCGTATCGAGTCCGAGAGCAGGCGTATGAAACACCTGGTCGAGGATCTTCTTCTCCTCGCCCGCCTCGATCTCGATCAACCGCTCGAGCGGCAGCCGGTTGATCTTTCACGGATAGCGCATGACGCGGCGGCAGACAGCCGCGCCATCGATCCGGAAAGGCCGGTAGAGGAGGCTATCGGGGAGGGTCTATTGGTATCGGGAGACCCGGAGCGACTCACCCAAGTGATAGCCAATCTCCTTCAGAATGCCCGATCCCACACCCCGCCGGGCACTCCGATTCGGATTGAAGTGGGCAGGAGCAACGGCGACATCGAACTGGCCGTCGTCGATCGCGGACCCGGGTTCCCCCCCGGTTCCCTGGCTTCGGTTTTTGATCGCTTCTTTCGGGCTGACGAGTCCCGCTCCCGCAAGAGCGGCGGCTCCGGATTGGGCCTCGCCATCGTCGAGGCGATCGCCCGCGCTCACGGCGGGAGCGCCCACGCCGAGAATCTGCCGGAGGCCGGCGCCCGGGTGTTGGTCCGCCTACCGGCTCTCGGCTGATTCCCAGTCCGTCGTCGGCTTGCTCCCAGGTTGGCACCCGAGGCTCTTCCCAGACGAAAGGAGTTGGAATGTCAATCAACGCCAGGCTGCGCTCGATAGTGCTGATCGGAGTGATCGCCGCCATCTTGGGACTGGTACTCGGAGGCACGATCCTCGGACCGGAGACGGTCGGGGCCCAGGAGACATCTGGCCCGGCGGTCCCCGATGACGGGCCACCCGCCCGTCAGATCGAACAAATCCGCGGAGCCCTTGACGGCTTGGTGGCCGACGGAACGATTTCGGAGGAACAGGCCGATGCCGTGGCGGCCCACCTGGCGAGTCAGTGGGACTTCCGTGGACGCCGACTGCACCGTATCCATGCCGGGCTCGACGTCGCTGCCGCAACAATCGGCATCACAGAAGCGGACCTGGTGGTGGCTCTGCGGGACGGACAAACCATCGCCGAGGTAGCCGAGGAGAATGGGGTCGATGCCCAAACTGTCATCGATGACCTGGTCGCCGAGGTGAACTCCCGAGTTGACGAGGCGGTCGCCAACGGCGACCTCGAAGCCGAGCGAGCCGCCGAGATCAAGGCCAACGCGCTCGAGCGGATCACCGATTTCGTAAACGGTGAGCTCCGCCTCCGACGTCGCGCCGCCTGATCGGTTCTTGCGCACTAAACGCGGGCTATGGCCCGCGTTTAGTGCGCAAAAACCAATAGCCGTCAGTCAGACCAGGACCCGATCAGCTCCTGTTTGAGCCGGGCGAGGCGTGGCGAGAGCGATACGTGATAGACGTGGGGGTTGACGAGCCGGCGCACCCCGGGGTCGAGCCGCTCGAGGTCGGCGAGCCGCCGGGCTTGCGCCGCCAAGATCTCCTCGTGAGGGGTGGGACGTCCCTCGAGCTGCACCGGCTCCCCCAGCTCCTCGAGTTGGCTGACCCGCTCCGCCGTCAGCCGTCTTCTGGTTCCCGCCTGACTGGGATGGTGCAGTTCCAGCGGCGGCGACGGATTTTCGTCGGCCAAGCAAAGGAGATCCGCCGTGGCCAGCCCCCGCTCGTCATAGATCCGCCAGGCTCTCTTGGCCCCGGGGGTCAGGACCTTGGCCGGTGTATCGGAGAGCTTGATGGCCGGAACCCACTCCCCTCGATCCTCGATTGCCGCCAACTTGTACACACCGTCGAGGTAGGGATCCCCCTGCGAGGTGGCCAGGCGCGATCCGACGCCGTAAATCAGACGTCGGACGATCGCATCGCCATCGGTTCCCAGGCGGTTGGACTCGTCGAGTATCTGCTCGATGATCTGGCGGATTGTGATCTCGTCGAGCTCACTTGAGAGCACGATGACCGTGTCCTCGAACCCAGCCGCGTCCAGCATCGCAGCCGAACGCACGGCCAGATAGGCGAGATCGCCCGAGTCAAGGCGGATTCCTAAGGGCTTGTGCCCTCCGGCAGCCAGCTTTTCGAAAACGGCGATGGCGTTGGGTACACCTGACTCGAGGGTGTCGATGGTGTCGACCAGCAACAAGCAATCGTCGGGATAGACGTCTGCGTAGGCGGAAAAGGCACCGAGCTCACCCATACCGAGGGCCATGAAGGCCTGCACCATCGAATGAGCATGGGTCCCCCGAGGAAGAAATCCCAGCTCGTAGGAGCGACCAACCAACGAGGAGCCCGAAGCGCCGCCGATCAGCGCCGCCCTGACGACAGATTGCGCTCCCGAGCCCTGGGCACGTCGAGCACCGAACTCGAGGACGTTCCCCCCGCGGGCCGCTTCCCAGAGGCGTGAGGCCTTGGTGGCGATGAGCGTTTCGAAATTGAGATGGTTGAGAAGGGCGGTCTCGATGAGCTGGCAGAGGATCAGGGGGCCCTCGACCACGGTCAGGGGCACTCCCGGGTGAACGACCCTTCCTTCCGGGATCGCCGTCAGCCGCAGCGCGCCGAAATCGGCCTCCTTCTCGAGCCACTCGAGAAAGTCGGGGGAGAACATCTTTTCGCCGGTCGTGGTCGGGTGCCCAGCAATGGGATCGATTTCGAAGGGGTCGAAGTGGGCTTCGTTGAGCCAATCGACGAAGGTACGGAGGCCCGCGGTGATCGCATATCCGGCCTGGTGAGCTCCGTAGTCGGGATAGCTGCGGAAAAAGTGCTCGAACCGAGCAGGACGTTCATGGAGGCCCGCCCGGAAATACACCTGGGCCATCGTCAATTGGTACTGATCCGTGAGTAGAACGTCAGAGGCCAAGTCGCGCATGTGCTATCTAACCTCGTTCCGTGCCTCACTATGTATTGGGGGAGAACCAAGCCCTTGTCATCGTCGACTGCCAGAACGACTTCGCCGATCCCAACGGGAGCCTCTATGTCGGAGGTGGGGAGGAGATCGCGGTGGCGGTCAACGAGATGGTCATAGAGGCGGAACGGAGGGGGGTACCCCTGTTCTACACCCAGGACTGGCACCCCGACTCAACTCCCCACTTCGAAAAGGACGGAGGCATCTGGCCGGTGCATTGCGTCATGGGGACGTGGGGAGCCGAGATTCATCCAGCGTTGGCGGTAGAGGGTCCGGTGGTCCGCAAAGGTGCCAACGGCGAGGACGGATATTCGGGTTTCACGATGCGTGACCCCGAGACCGGTGCGGAGCAGCCAACAGAGTTGGCAGCGCTACTGGCCGAGACCAACGTGTCCGAGTTGATCGTGTGCGGGCTGGCCCTCGACTATTGCGTGAAGGCCACTGCCCTCGACGGGCTGCGCCTCGGATGGAAAGTAACCGTGCCCCTGGCGCTCACGGCGGCCGTCGACCTCAACCCCGGCGACGGGGACAGATCAATCACCGAGCTAAGTGCTGCCGGAGCCACAGTCGTTTAGAGGACCGCGGCGCCGCCTCGCCCCGTAAAATCGCGTGACCGGTCGACACGGAACTCACGATCGACCGGCCACGCTGGCCAACAAGCTCCGGCGGGCGTTGGGGACCGTCCCGGCCCGCCGGAACTCTGGCGTTCTTGGTCATTTGACACTCCGCACCAATGACTGCATCCCCTCAAGGTTTTGGATTCCGGAGAGTGTCTCGACAAAGGGATAATCGACCGAGCTCTCTCGATAGATCTCGAAGATTCCCGAGTCGAAAAGAATCAGATAGGGCTTCTCGGTGGCAATGATTTCCTCCATGCTCCAGAGGAGGTCGAACGCCTCGGCCGAATCGCGGGTTGAGTTGTAGCGATCCAGCAAACGCTCGAAATTTGCATCGTTGAAGCCGGTGGCGTTGTTGCCTCCCGTGGTGAGAGTGTCGTGGCGCTGAGACCAAAACGCCTCGTGGTGTGTGGGCCAGGCAGGGCTCCCCAGGGACCAGCCGAGGATGAACATGTCGAAGTCGAGTTCACCCTCGGAGTTTGGGACATAGACGCGCCGGATCAAGTTGTCGAAGTCGGTTGGGTTGGCCTCGGCTTGGAAACCGAGTTGCTCGAGCCAGGTTTCGATCCAGACCGCATACGTGGCGCGCAGCGGGTCATACCCGGGACCGGGGGCGAGGATCTCGACGGTCGGAAGGGGTTCGCCCTGGAAGGAAATCCCCGAGCCGGGTACGACGCCGTAACCCTCGGTGTCCATTGTTGGCTCCACTTCCCAGACAAAACCCGCCGATGCCAGGAGGTCCACAGCCTCGGCCAACCTCTCTCCAGTGGTCCTGTCGACGTATGCCGAGGCAATCTCGTCGGCCACCGCCTGGTTGAACCATTGCTGGTTCCCCTTGGGAATCGAAACGTACATGGGGATAGCCGCCCCCTGGAGGACGCTCTCGGCCATGAACTCCTTGTCGATCATCAGCGCCAACGCGTCGCGAAACTCCGGAATGTTCATCGGAAACCGTCTCAGGTTGAATGCCAGGTACCGAAAGCCATTGGTCCCGTTGACGATGGCCTTCAGGTTGGGGTCCCGATCGAGGGATCCCGAGAGGCCGCGCGGCAATCCCAGCGGGTTCAAGATGTAATCGATCTCGCCGGCCCGCAAAGCAAGCGCGGCAGCCGCCTGACTCTGATAGATGCTGAACAGGGTGTCACTGACGAAGGGGCCGTTATCGAAGGTGAGCCCGCCCGACTCGACACCCTTCGCTCTTCCGTAATAGGAGAGGTTGGCGACCGAATGCGCGAACGCCCCCGCCTCCAGTTCGTCGAAGATCATCGGGCCCCCCGAGGGATCTCCGCTCCCGGAAGCCTGGTAGAGAGTGGCCACTGGATCGCCCGAGGTCGCAGCGCGGGCAACTGTCTGCTTCCAGAAGTGGGCGGGCATGATCGGCGCCACCCCGACACCGTGGGGCCAGACCGCAAGTCCCGGCGCCCGATTGAACTCGAATCGGACCGCGTGGTCACCAATCGCTTCGACATCGGTGAGACCGATCTGATCGGGGTTGGCGGGGCTGGGAAGCGGATAGGCCTGGAGCCAATTTCCCCCTAACCCGAGATCGCGGACCGTTTCGAAGGTGAAGAGGACGTCGGCCGAGGTGATCGGCGTTCCGTCGCTCCAGGTGGCGTCCCTCCGGATCGGTACCGTCACCACCCAGCCCGCCCCGCTCTCGATCGCTCTGGGGACGGCAGTGGTGGCGGCCAGGTCGGATTCCAGCTCGACTCCCGGGTATTTCACGGCGAACAGGGCCGGCTTGGTCGGGGCCAGGACGTAGGTGTTCCAAACGCTGGCGTCGGTGTCCTGGGCGGCCCAGAAGTTGTCGGTGGTGGTCTCTCCCAATAGGCCGATCTTGTAACTGGTGAGAGGGTCCCCGAGCTCAGGCGGGCTGAGGTTGGGCAACCCCGGGGGCGTCTCGTAGACGGTCCGTTGACATCCCGCGGCGAAAAGCAGGAATGTGATCGTTGCGAGCAAGGATCGGGATGTCCTCATCAGTCTCCAAGAAGTCGGGGAGACGCTGGTCCCGGTGCGCTCGGCCTTTTATGCCCCTGAGGCGCCGTTGCATTTCATGAGATCAACCGGCCATCAACGGCTGCACCCAGGCGGTGCCAGTCGGATCGACTATCCGCGCCCGCAGCGACAGTGCGTTTCCCAATCGGCAGAAACCAACTTCACCTTCGACCTGTTCGACCACTTCGCCGTCAGCGATGAACTGGATAAGCGAGCCGCCGCGGGTGACGATGCGAAGACTCTCGCCCGATCGAACTTCGACATGAGATAGCTCCGGACCGTTGGAGGCGTAGAAACGACCGGCGGCTAGTGCGGCCGTCAAAGCCGCCGAGGTCTTTTCCTCGGCCTCCACCACCACCCACCCCCGTCCAGGATTGGAGAACTCCGCCCCCCACTCCTGGAAGTAGTGGGCATCGTCAACGGCCAGGCCAAATACCCGTTGGCCCTGCAGCAGCAACAGGTCCCAGACAGTGTCCATAGACGGCAGATCCTCAGTGCCGTCGTTGAAGGAGAGGGGGTGACCGTTGTAGACCTCGAAGAATTGCAGCCTCCGCAGAGCGGCGAGATCCTTCCATCCCACCGATGACCAGAAGTTGGGATGGTTGACGGAGGCCATCCCGCCGTTCTCGACGATCCGATCGATCAAGCCTTGGAGGACACCCGGAATCGATTCCCCACCCACATCTCCGAGAGACGAGCTGGTTCCGTAGCCATTGACGTGGAGGGCATATGTGCGCTCGTCGCCTTGCCACCAGCTCGTCAATTCCTCTCCCGGAATCAAGTGAATGCGCCGCCCCTCGTTCGCCAGTTGGGACTGCAGGAAGCCGGGATCGAAGCGGACGTTGTGGTCCGATATACAGAGGAAGTCGTAGCCGGCTTCGTCGTACCAACGCGCCACGACACCCGGGGCACTGTCCCCGTCGGAGAGGGAGGTGTGGGTGTGCAGGTTCCCCTTGAACCAAGGCATCGCACCGATTCTCGCGGCCTCTGTGCTTCGCCCCCGCCGTAGGTAATCTCAATGGGGGGCGATAGTCCCGTTAGGACCTATGAAAATGATCTTCGCATACATCGATCCCGGAACCGGGAGCTTGCTGCTCCAGGCCATCCTCGGCGGAATTGCCGGACTGGCCGTGTTCTTCAAGACCACTGGTCGGCGCCTGTTTCGCCGAAACAAGAACACACCGGTCGAAGCGGAAACCACCGACGCCTAAGGGTGGACAACCCCGACTCGGGTGACGCCCGATTTGATTCGGGCTCCTTTCGTGACCCCGCCAGTCGTGTGCGTTGGCGGGGCGACCGAGTCGAGCGCGTCCTCACTGCCCAAGGCCTCGCCGACTGGCAGGCGCTCTCGGAAAGCGGGCTCTTGGAGGCGGAGCACGGGCGCTTGATTCCCACGGAATCCGACATCGACGATGCCTTGCTCAGGCATGAGCGGATTCCGATCTGGACCTACCCTTACGAGTGGAGCTTTGGAATGCTCAAGACTGCGGCCCTGCTCCAACTCGAGCTGATCGAGTCCGCGCTCGATCGTGGACTCACTCTCAAGGACGCCACTCCTTACAACATCCAATTCCGAGGCGTGGATCCGGTGTTTGTCGACATCGGCTCGTTCCGCCCCTACGAGCAGGGAGAGCCGTGGCTCGGCTACGGGCAGTTCTGCCGATTGTTCCTCTATCCCCTCATGGTGCAAGCTCATGCCGGGATACCCTTTCGACCCCTCTTGCGCGGGTCCCTCGACGGCATCGATCCCGAGATCGCCCAGGCCATGTTGCGCGGCAATCGCCTCAAGTCCGGTGTGCTCCTGGACGTGGTGATGCAGGCCCGTGCTCAGCGGAAAACGGCAGGAAGAGATGTCCGCCGAGAGCTCTCCGAGGCCGGATTCAGACCGGAGATGATCAAGGCAAACCTGGCTCGCCTGCATCGCATCGTCAGCGGTCTCGATTGGGTACCAGGAGAAAGCACCTGGTCCGGCTACAGCGAATGCGCCCACGTCGGAACCCAGAGAGAACCAAAGGCCGACTTCGTTCGGCGGATCGCAGCACAGAAGCAACGGGTTACTACGTGGGATCTGGGAGCCAACGACGGATATTTCTCGCGGCTGGTGGCCCCGCATAGTGATTGGGCTCTGGCCGCCGATGCCGACGAGTTGGTGATAGATCGGCTCTTCCAGAGCCTCTGGGAATCGGAGACGAAGAACGTGCTCCCCATCGTCTTCGATCTCTCAGACCCTTCTCCTGGCCTGGGGTGGCGGGGGCGAGAGCGCAAGCGGCTCGACGAACGGGGTCGACCCGACCTCGTGCTCCTGCTGGCGGTGGTCCACCACTTGGTCGTCAGCGGCAACCTCCCGCTGACCGAGGTAATTGACTGGCTGCGATCGCTCTCCTCGGAAGTGGTCTTCGAATGGGTGCCGCCCACCGATCCCATGGCCCGGCAGTTGGCTCTCAACAAGCGCGGCGGCGAAATTCACGTCGACTACGACGAGACGACCCTGCGTCAAGCCTTGGACGATCGTTTCGACATCGCCTCAGAGTCGGCACTCGAAGGGCGCATCCTTTTTCATCTCGTCCCGCGGTGACCAACCGACTCACCCGCATATCAGCTCTCATCACCTTGGCGACGATGGGAGTGGCGTGGCCGGTCCTCGAGATCCTCGGTCGCAACGCTGAGTTTTTTGTCGCCCGGGGATCGGGCCGGCTTGAAATAGTCGTATTGGCCTTGGCTCTGGGATTCGGAGTTCCGGCCATCGTCGCCCTCCCAGGTTTGCTTCCCGGCAAGGCGGGGCTGGCAATCTCGACGGCTTTCGCGGTGCTACTGGGCGCGGTGCTCGGCTACCTCCTTTTTCGCCGCCTCGGGCTGGAGCCCGGAATCGAAGAAGCGCTGGCGCTCGGTTTCGGCGTGGGGGCCGTGGTTGCCGTTCACCGAAGCGGGGCCGCCCAAAGTCTGGTTCGGCTGCTCGCCTTCAGCCCCCTGATTGTCGTCCCTTATTTCTTGCTGGCAACTCCCTCGGGCGGCATCGTGACTGATAGAGGGGTGCCCATCGCCTCGGCCGTCGACCCGCAACGACGGCCTCCGATCGTTTTTCTCATCTTCGATGAGTTTCCCCTCGCTTCACTGATCGACCCCGAAGGCAACCTCCGCCGTGATCGCTATCCCAACTTCGCCGCCTTGGCCGACGACGGGACCTGGTTTCGCAACGCCATGACCGTCCAGCAACAGACGGAACATTCGGTTCCGGCGATCCTCACTGGGATCAATCCCGATACCGATCTCAATCCGTATGCCGGCCAGTATCCCGGCAGCCTCTTCACCGCTCTTTCTTCGGCGTATCGAATGGACGTCCAGGAGACGATGACTCGGCTTTGTCCGGTGACTGTGTGCGAACGAGTGCCTGACCTCGAGGTTCGCGGAGTCGCACCGCTGATCCGCGACGTTGGCGTGATCGCCGGTCACACACTGCTCCCTCCTTGGGCCACCGCATCGCTTCCCCTTATCGATCGCAACTGGGGCAACTTTGGCCAAGCCACCGAGGACTTCAACGCCATCGAGGCCTTCAATGATGCCCGCCGCGACGATCCCCGCGAGACGATCGAGGAACTGACGACTGCTATCGAGGAAAACCGATCGGCCCAGCCGACCTTTTTCTTCGCCCATGAACTCCTCCCGCACAACCCCTGGCAATTCCTACCCAGCGGACAGAGGTATCTCCTCGACTCGGAACGATTACCGGGGAGCGCCTCCACCGGGTGGGGCCCCAACGCATGGCTATCGGCCCAGGCCTTGCAGCGTCACCTGCTGCAGGTGCAGTACGTCGACCGAGCTTTGGGGCAAGTCATTGACGCCATGAAGGAATCAGGCATCTACGAGGAAAGCCTTCTGGTAGTGGTAGCCGATCATGGGATCGCGTTGCGGCCCAACATCGAGCACTGGCGCAAGATCACTCCGGAGACGATCGGTGAGGTGGCGGCGATACCGCTATTCATCAAGCCTCCGGCAGATTCGGCGGCCTCTGCTCAGGCGGGCCAGGTCGACGACCGACGCGCCCACACCACCGACATCGCCCCCACCGTGGCCGACCTGCTGGGCTTCGCCCTTCCCTGGACTGCCGATGGCGTATCCCTCTTCGGCCCCGATCCCCACCGAACGGAGACGACCACGACTGGCCCGAGCTCGTCAGCCACCTTCGGCGTCGAAGGTGAAGAGGTCTTGGCGGTGGCGGGCCGAAACGCCGAGTGGTTCCCCACCGGCGATCCTTATGAGTTGAGGCCCCCAGAAGCCCCCGATCTCATCGGAGAACCCATCTCCGCGTTGACGGCTATCAACGAAGCGGTCCGGATCAGCGTCGATCGCCTTTCCGCCTACGAAGACGTCGATCCCGAGGGCGACCGGGTGCCAGCGCGGATCACCGGTCGGGTGTTGGGATTGCCCGAAGGCGAAGAGACGCTTGTAGCGGTGGCCGTCAACGGCGTAATCGAGGCCGTGGTTCGCTCGTTTCACGACCGGGGACGGAGCGGCTTCCAGGCGATGATCCCGCCCGACCGCTTCCGCCCCGGAAACAACATGATCGAAGCGATCCCCTTCCTCCCCTAATTTGCGAACCCAGGGTTCGGAGGGCGGCCCTGCCTATCTGTGAGCCCGCAGAACGATCAAACCAGGGACTCCAGCGCCGGCTCGAGGTCAGGGTGGGTGAACTCGAAGCCCGAGGCATGCACGGCAGCCGGGATCATGTGGCGGGACTCGAGCAATTCTCCCGAGAAGCCACCCAGCACCGCCCGCACCGCGAAGGCGGGGGCCGGAAAAAAACCGGGGCGACGGAGCACCCGAGCCAGCGTCTTCGCCCAGTCGCCCTGGCGACGAGCATCGGGTGCAGAGAGGTTGAAAGGCCCGCTCAACTCGTTCTCGAGGGCATAGATCATGAAGGCAATGACGTCGTCGAGGTGGATCCAAGACCACCATTGGCGGCCGCCGGCAACTGGCCCGAGAATTCCCAGATTGGCCACTAGCCGGAGGCGCTTCCAGGCCGGACCATGGCGACCAAGGATTATCCCTCCCCGGGTGCGGGAGACTTTCATCCCGAGACGTTCCGCGCCCATCGCCGCTACCTCCCAGTCACGGATGATCGCCGGGATGAATCCCTCACCTGCCACTGCATCCTCGGTCAGGGTCTCGTCGCCCCGGTCGCCGTAGTAGCCGCTCGTGCTCATCGAGACCATCACCCGAGGTGGCTCCGTGAGTGATGAGATCCCCTCGACCAGGCGGTTGGTCAGCCCCACCCGCGACTCGCGCAGGCGGCGTTTCTTGGCTTCGGTCCAGCGACCATTAGCCGGCTCGCCGGCGAGATTGACGACGGCGTCAACTCCATCCCAGGCGGCTCGAGGCGGGGGACCGACTCTTGGATCCCATTCCAGGCTCGCCGCCGATGTCGGCTGTCGTCCTCCGGGGCGACTGAGGATCACCGGCGCATGGCCGTGATCCTGAAGAGATCTGACCAGGGCCGAACCGATAAACCCGGTGCCCCCGGTGACAAGAACCCTCACGGCTGATTCATTCCCGTAACCACCACCGGCGAAGCATCCAATCTTGGGGGCGCGATCCTAAGCAAGAATGGCCCAGTGCCAGCCAGGTTCGGATTCGGGGCGATCCTGGCCGTGGTCATGGGGGTGGCGACGTTCGCCCTCACGGTCTTCGGAGTCCTCACCAGTCAGCTGATCAATGAGTTCGGCATCGCCCGCTGGCAGGTGGGGGCCTTAGTGACGGCATCATCGGCTGCCGGGGCGGTCCTCTCCCCGACGATCGGTCGCCTTACCGACCGTTTCGGCGGTCGGCGCTCGGCCCTCGTCAATCTCGGCCTGGGAACCCTGGCCCTCGGTGCTTTGGCCCTTGCGCCCACCTTTGGCCTTCTGGTCATCGCCGCCCTCGTCACGGGGATAGCCCAGGGCATGGCCAACCCCGCCACGAACAAGCTGATCTCGCTCCATGTCCCCGCCGGGAGCCGGGGCCTCATCACCGGGATCAAGCAGTCGGGAGTCCAGGTGGGAACCGTGGTCGGAGGGCTGGCGCTTCCCTTGCTCGCCCTGGCCTGGGGCTGGCGATGGGCGGTAGCGACATTTGCCGGACTGGCCGCGATTGGCCTTCTCTCGGCGTTCGTGATCGTCCCGCACGACCCCGGGCGAGAAACGTCGGAGGTCAACAGAGAGAAGGGAGTCCCGGCGGACATCATCCGCCTCGCGGGCTACGGCTTCTTGCTCGGAGCCGGCGGCTCAGCGCTCTTCACCTACACAGCCCTCTATGGACAGGAGACCCTCGGATACTCCCCGGCCACGGCTGGAGCTGCAGTCGCCCTCATGGGCGGGGTTGGGGTGGTGTCGCGTATCGCTTGGAGCCACGCCGCTGAACGCGGCCATCGCTATCGGGGATCTTTGATCTGGCTGGCGGCCTTGTCCACTGTCGCCGCCTTGCTGATGGCGGCAGCTCCCGCATTTCCTCCGCTGGTTTGGCTGGCCGCCGCCACCACCGGGCTCTCGGCTAGTGCCTGGAACTCCGTGGGAATGCTGGCGATCATCTTCATGGTCCCGGCTACCTCTGCCGGCCGAGCCTCCGGTGTAGTGCTTTTCGGGTTTCTGGCCGGCTTGGGATTGGGGGCGCCGGTGTTCGGATGGTCCGTCGATGCCCTCGGCACGTATCTGCCTGGGTGGTTGACCGCGGCGGGGTTGTTCGCCGCCGGGTGGATCGTGGCAATGTCGCTTCCGCGGACCAACGGCTAGCCGAGGGCCTGGCGCACCCGAGGTGCGACCTCTTTGCCGAAGAGCTCGATCGAACTCAAGACCTGATCGTGGGGCATCGTCCCGACACTGATGTGGAGCATGAAGCGAACGATCCCGAGCACCTTGGCCCAGCGAACGATCTTGTCGGCCACTGTCTCCGGGTCTCCTATCACGAGCGAGCCGGCGGGTCCGCGCATCCCGTCGAACTGAATGCGGGTCATCGGCGACCACCCACGCTCTCGCCCGAGCTGCGTCATCGTCACCGCATAAGGTGGATAGAAGTCTTCGGCAGCCTGTTCGGTGCTGGTGGCGACATATCCGTGGGCGTGGACGGCCAGCGGCACGGACGCGGGGTCGAAGCCGGCTTCCTTCAGTGCCCGGCGGTGTATGTCCCCGAGGACCGAAAAGCGATCAGGAATCCCGCCGATGATGGCCAGAGCCACGGGCAGGCCCCGGAGTCCGGCCCGCACCATCGATTCGGGGCTGCCTCCGACACCGACCCAAATCGGCAATGGCTCCTGGTAGGGCCGGGGATAAATCGCTTGATCGGTCAGAGGCGGCCGAAACTTCCCCGACCAGGTCACCCGCTCGTTGTCGCGGATGGCCAGAAGCAAATCGAGTTTCTCAGCAAACAGCTCGTCGTAGTCGGCCAGGTCGTAACCGAACAGAGGAAAAGATTCAATGAAGGAGCCGCGACCAACCAGCAACTCCGCCCGTCCCTCTGACAGTAGGTCGAGGGTGGCAAATTGCTGGAAGACCCGAACCGGATCGTCCGAAGAAAGGATGACGACGGCCGGAGCCAGCCGGATTCGGTCGGTGCGGGCGGCGATAGCGGCCAGGACCACCGCCGGCGCCGAGGAAGCGAAGTCGGGCCGGTGGTGCTCGCCGATTCCGTATACATCGAGTCCCACTGCTTCGCATAGCTCGGCTTCCTCGACAACCTGGCGAAGTCGCTCGCCATGGCTACGAACTTCACCCGTAACTGGATGCGGCGTGGTCTCGGCGAATGTCGTGATCCCTAATTCCATGCCCGACAATTACCCGCGATCGTGGATAGACACAAACTCAGGCTTTGCCAGCCACGTCGACCAGCTGCCTTTCGCCTGGCAGCGGCGTCGGTTAGTTGTAGAGGCCTCCGTCGGAATCGGTGCCCTGATTGCTTCCCGGATCTCCATCAGAAGGGCCCGGGTTATCTCCGCAGGCACCAAGCCCCCCAATTAGCAAGAGAACTGCTAACCATCGTTTTGCCGTCTTCACGCGTTCGCCTCCTCAGTAGGCGATGGGTCTGGGAGACTTAGTACCCCCGCTCGAGGGGGGCGAAACAAGCCGGAGCCTGGTCAGGCGACGAATTCCGCCGGGTTCTCCTGAAAAGTACGAAGGCACCCCGCCGCACAGAAGAAGTAGGTCACGCCGTTGTATTCCGTCTTGAAAGGGGCGGTCTCGACATCAACTGTCATCTCGCAGACCGGATCGATGGCTTCCTTCATGCTTACCTCCGCTGGTATCCGTTCGAGGTCGCGGCCAGTATGGCAAGCCATCAGGCTTTGCCGTGCGCCCGTTCGACAGCCGGATTGCGAGCGATGATCATGCAGATGATGAGTCGGTTCTTTCCCTACGACTTCGACCGCAGATTCCGCCTGATCTGGCGCTCATTCGGGGTTGATCCCGAAGTTGACGGAGTGACTCTCACCGACGACGGCCGCCTTGGCGCCAGCTTCGGACGCTTTCGGGTTGACACTCCGTTGTCCAATGTCGCCGATGTCACCAACACCGGCCCATATCGCTGGTGGAAGTCCGTCGGGCTTCGGGCCTCGGCCGCCGACACCGGAATCACCTTTGGCACCACCAATCGGGTGGGTGCATGCATCCTGTTCAAGGATCCGATCCCGCAGGTTGTGCCACCACGGCCGGGTCACGCCGGGCTTACGGTCACGGTCGCCGAACCTGACAAGTTGGTCGCTGCCGTGAAGGAAGGCAAACGTGCCTGACTTCTTCGATGTCGACGCGGTGGGCTTTGGCGACGATGGCGACCTCGCCTACCGGGTCTACGAACCGGATCGCTTGGTGCTCGGCAAGCGAATGGAGGATCAGCTGCGGATCGCGGTTTGCTACTGGCATTCGTTCAACTGGCCGGGAAGTGACGTCTTCGGCGTGGGGACTTTTGACCGACCGTGGCTCGAGCCAACGCCGACAGATCCCATGGCCGCAGCCCGTCAGAAGATGGACGCCGCCTTCGAGTTCTTCACCAAACTGGGCGTACCCTTTTTCTGCTTCCACGATGTCGACATCGCCCCGGCGGGAAAGACCTTTTCGGATTCGGCTCGAAACCTCGATGAGATGGTCACCTATGCCGAGAAGAAAATGGCGGAAACCGGCAAACGAGTTCTGTGGGGCACCGCCAACCTTTTTTCACATCCCCGCTACGCCGCCGGTGCCGCCACTAACCCCGACCCCGATGTTTTCGCCTATGCCGCGGCTCAGGTGAAGCATGCCCTGGAGGCGACACATCGCCTCGGCGGCGCCAACTATGTGCTTTGGGGGGGCCGGGAGGGTTACGAAACCCTGCTCAACACCGATCTGCAACGAGAGGCGGAGCAACTGGGCCGATTCCTCCATCTGGTCGCCGAACACAAGCACAAAATCGGCTTCGAGGGCACGCTCCTCATCGAGCCCAAGCCCGCCGAACCGACCAAGCATCAGTACGACTACGACTGCCAGTCCGTGCACGGCTTCCTCGAACGTTTCGACTTGGTCGACGAATTTCGGGTCAACATCGAGGCCAATCACGCCACGCTGGCGGGTCACAGCTTCCACCACGAGGTGGCCTACTCGGTATCGAACGGCATCTTCGGCTCGATCGACGCCAACCGGGGCGATTATCAAAACGGATGGGATACCGACCAGTTCCCCAATTCGGTCGATGAGCTCTGCCTGGTTCTTTATGAGATTCTCAGGGGCGGCGGCTTCACTAATGGCGGCTTCAATTTCGACACCAAGTTGCGCCGGCAATCTCTCGATCGTGCCGATCTCTTCCACGGACACGTGGGGGGAATCGACACCCTGGCACGGGCGTTGCTGGTGGCGGCCGAGCTGGTCGAGCAAGAGACCATCGCCGGTCCGCTCAAGCGCCGGTACGGCGGTTGGGAGAACGGAGTGGGTGCTGGCATCCTCGCCGGTGCGGAGTCGCTCGACTCTCTCGAGGCACGGGTCATGACCGGTGAGATCGACCCGAGCCCGGTCTCGGGTCGTCAGGAGCTGTTGGAGAACCGGGTCAACCGGGTCATTTGGTCAAGTCGCTGACGCTGGGGTCCTACGAGTTGGCGGCTGCTGCCGACTTCGGTCCCCGCATCATCAGCCTGCGCCGAAACGATTCCCCCGATTTCTTCGCCCACCTCGATCCCGAGGTGGGCCTGAGACAACCCGATGGGCGGGTATATCGGCTGCGAGGCGGCCACCGCCTCTGGGCGGCACCTGAGATCCCCGCGGTGTCCTACGCACCTGACGACCATCCCTGCGAGGTGGTCGCAACCGGGGACTCGGTGCGGATCTCAGCGCCGGCGGACGGAGCCGGACTCGAGAAATCGATCACTGTGAAGCGCCACGGGGAGGAACTGGTGGTGGACCACCGCCTGACAAACGCGGGGAGCCAGGAGATCGGAGTCGCCCCCTGGGCCATCACCCAACTGCGCCTGGGCGGGGTAGCTCAGCTTCCTCTAAGAAATGCCGAGGATCGAGATGATCTGCAAGCCGACCGGAGTCTCGTGATCTGGCCCTACACCAATCTGGCCGACTCCCGACTCTCGTATGCGAGCGACCACGTTCTCATCCAAGGTGGAGCCGGACCAGCTCTCAAGCTCGGGTCGGGACCCGAGCCTGGCGCGCTTTCGTATTCGCTCGAGAGTTGGCGATTCATCAAGAGGATCGAGCCCTCGTTGGGCGGGCCTTTTGCGGATCGAGGCGCGGTGTGCCAGGTTTACGTGAAAGACGCCTTCCTCGAGTTGGAGACTCTGGGACCAATCGCTCTTCTCCCGCCGGGAGCGTGGGCCGAGCACCGCGAGACCTGGACGATTACTCGCTAGGTATGCAGCTCTTCGAGTTCCGACTTGGTGATCTGTCCGGGGAGCTTTCCCATGATGATCATCCCTAGGACGTCGTCTTTGGTGACGTCCTCTTTGTTTACGGTTCCCACGAGCTTTCCGGTCAGCATGACGCTGATCCGATCGGATAGATCAAAAACGTCGTGGATGTCATGGCTGATCAGGAAAATCCCCAAGCCCTCTTCCTTGAGCTGGCGGATGAGTCCGCCGACCTGAGCGGTTTCGGCCGGACCCAATGCCGCGGTGGGCTCGTCCATGATCAGGATGCGGGCATTGAAATGGACCGCCCGACCGATCGCTACCGATTGCCGTTGACCTCCCGAGAGCGACCTCACCGCGGCCTTGAAGTTTCGAAACTTTGGATTCAGCCGCGACATCACTTTTCGGGTGGCGGCTTCCATGGCCGAATCGTCCAGTGATCCGAAGCGGGTTCTCAGCTCCCGCCCCAGAAAGACATTGCCGGGCGCATCGATGTTGTCCGCCAGAGCCAGTGTCTGATAGATCGTCTCGATGCCCAAGCGTTTGGCATCGATCGGAGAGGTGATCGTTACGGGATTGCCATCGATGAAGATCTCTCCCGAGTCGGCTTGATGGGCTCCGGAAAGGGTCTTGATCAAGGTCGACTTGCCGGCACCGTTCCCGCCTACGAGCGCTACCACTTCACCGGGAAATAGGTTGACAGTCACCCCATCTACGGCATGGACGCCACCAAAGGCAACGCGGATGTCTCTTAATTCCACGAGCGGAGTGCGGTCGGTCATCGGGTCACCCTTCGCCGGTAGAAGGTGTCAATCCCAACCGCGATCACCAGGACCACGCCCACCACGATGTCTTGGAGGGGGGCGTCAACGCCCATCAGCACCATGCCCGACTGCAGGGATTGCATCACCAGCGCCCCGAGAACTGCTCCGGAGATCGTCCCGATCCCACCGGCCAATGAAGTTCCCCCGATGACCGCGGCGGCAATGACGTAGAGCTCGGTGAGCGTTCCCAGGCCACTGGTGGCAGCGTTCAAACGGGCGGTTTGCACCGCGGCTCCGATTGCCACCAGGACCCCCATCAAGACGTAGGTCTTGAGGATCGTCCATCGGGTCTTGATCCCGCCCAGCTCAGCGGCCTCCGGGTTCCCGCCGATGGCGAACACGTAACGACCGAATCTCCGCTGGGTGGCTATAACCGTCATCACCAAGGCCACGCCGATTGCGATCAGGACTGGGTTGGCAATGCCAAGGGCGATACCTCCGGGAGGAACCTCGATCCCCCGCTCCGCCGCGTACTGCTCGGCGAGCGCCTGGGGCATCGGATAGCTGTTGATCACCGCTACTGCCCCTAAAACGAACAGAGAGCCGACCACGGCCAGGGTGACCTCGGCCCATACCGGTCGCAGGCGAAATCCGAACTTGCGCCGTTGGCGACGGCCGTTCAAGAGGAAGAAGATGATTCCCAGGCAGGCGACTACCCCTACGGCCCAGCTCGCCGGTCCACCGATGCGTCCCCGCGACCCGCCTCCCAGCAGTTGAAAATTGGAGTCCATGGGCGCGATAGTCCGACCACTCGCCAGAGCCCACGCCACGCCCCGCCAGACCAAGAGGCCACCCAGGGTGACGATGAAGGAGGGCACGCCCACGTAGGAGATGATGAAGCCCTGGAAGCCTCCGATCAGGGCGCCGAGGATCAAACCCGCCACAAGGGTGATGATCCAGGTGGCCCAATGGTCGAAACCGATCATGCCGGGGAGGATCTCGGCTTGGAGCAGGCCCATGGTCATTCCCAGCGTGGCAAGCACCGATCCCACGGAGAGGTCGATGTTGCGGGAGACGATGATCAGCACCATCCCCGTGGCCATGATGGCGACGGCGGCCGTCTGGACCGATAGGTTCCACAGGTTGCGCGCACTGAGGAACGTTCCTCCGGAAAGAATGTGGAAACCGATCCAGATCACGATCAGAGCCGCGACCATCCCCAGAAGGCGGGTGTCGATCTCCAGAGCTCCCAAAACGGAGCCGATGGATCGTTTCGGCGGCGTCGTTGTTTGTTCCGGAGAACTGACGACAACGTCAGTCATGGAAGAATCACCTCCCACTAAAGACTAAGCGCCGCGCCCACCCGAAGGTGAGCGCGGCGCTCGAGTATCTAGTTGTTGTTCTGCTTAGGGGCAGACGGCTACCGCTCCGGCGGTAACGCCTTGGCATAGCTCGTCAACGGTGATCCACTCGGCATCAACCACCACGTCGAGGTTGTCCTGCGTGATAGCGATGGGCGTGAGGAGAATCGAGGTCATCGAGTTGCCGCCCGGAGAGTCGAACTGCACGACTCCGGCGACGTCTTCAATGGCCGCACCTTGCGCGAGCTGAATCGCAGCCTCACCAGCCGCCCTTCCCAGCTCACGAGCGTCTTTCCAAACCGACACCGACTGAGTGCCGAGTGCAACCCGGTTCAGAGCGGCCAAGTCGCCGTCCTGGCCCGAAACTGGCACGGTGCCGGCCAGACCCTGAGCCTCGAGGGCAGCAACTACGCCACCCGCCATACCGTCGTTCTCGGAGAGAACGGCGTCAATGGCGTTGTTCTCCTGGGTCAGGCACTGCTCCATGTTGGTCTGGGCAACGGCCGGGTCCCAGTTGTCGGTATAGGTCTCGCATGCGACATTGATCGCTCCTGACGACTCGGCATCGCCGATGACCTGGGTGTAACCCTCGCGTAGGAAGTCAGCATTGGCGTCCGCCTGGTTGCCCTTGATGATGGCGTAGTTGCCCTCCGGCACCAGCCCGTAAATCACCTCGGCCTGGAGCCGTCCAACGCCAACGTTGTCAAAGGTGATGTAGAGAGCACCGGGGTTCTCGATCAACCGGTCGTATGCGATAACCGGCACCCCTTGTTCCAGGGCGCTGGCTACAGCCGGCAGGATGGCCTCTCCGTCCTGGGCGAGGATGATCAACACATCCGCTCCCTGAGCCATCAGGTTCTCGACGTCAGCCAATTGCTGTTCAGCCGAGGACCCGGCGTCGGCGGAGATATAGGTCGCCCCCGCCTCTTCGAGAGCGGCGACGATGTTTGGCTCGTCCGACTTGGCCCAACGTTCCTCGTTGTAGTTGTTCCAGGAAACCCCCACGATGATTTCGTCGTCGTCTCCTGGGGGTGATGTGGTAGCCGCTCCTGCTGCACCCGTGGTGGTGGGTGCCGCGGTGGTTTCGGTGACACCGCCGGCGGTCGTGGTGGCGGCATCGCCACCTCCGCAAGCGGCGATCAACAATGCCACAGTCGCCAGCAGCGCCAGGTTGCGGCGTTTGAACATTGTCATTTTCCTCCCTGTTTTTTTTGATTGTGAAGTCCCGCCAGATGCGGGACCGGCGAACACTAGCCAGAGGCGTTCTCGACGATGCGCTCCAGAACCTCGAGATTTGCGACCGCGTCGGTTGGTTCGGTGGGGAGAGGTCCGAGGCTGCGAACGGCCTCGGAGAAGGCGTCGGCCTGGACCCGATACTGATCGTCGGTGGCGACCTCAATCGCCCTCGTCCCCGGGCTCACCGGTGGTTCTCCCCCGGCGAAAACAACGATGCGGCTTGGTCGGTCAGGGGGAATGTTGAAGGGGATCTCGATCCGGAGGCGTCCTTCAGTCCCCACCACGTCAACCCGCTGATCGGGCTCGGCCACGGTCGACACGGTGAAGGTCGCGTGTCGGCCTCCGAACTCGAGCAGCGCCGATGTGAGCACGTCGGTCCCGAATTCGGAGTGGCGGCGAATCAGGGCCCTGACCCCATCGGGCTCGGACCCGAAGAGCATCCGAGCGGCATTGACCGGATAGCAACCGATATCGAGAAGGGCACCGCCACCGGTCGTCACCTGGTTACGAATGTCGTTGGGATCGAGATTGCGATAGCTGAAGAATGACTGAAAGGCCACCAGTTCGCCGATGGTCCCGCTCTCGATCAAGCGGCGAACTTCCTGCCACAACGGATGGAGTCGATACATGAACGCCTCCATCAGGAGCACATTTGCCTGGTTGCTGGCGTCGATCATGCGGCGTGCGTCGGCACTGGTCAGAGCCAACGGCTTTTCGCACAAGACATGCTTCCCGGCCGCGGCGGCGGCCAGTGTCCATTCGAGATGGAGATGGTTGGGCAGGGGAATGTAGACCGCCTCGATGGTGTCGTCGGCGAGCAATGCCTCGTAGGAGCCGTATGCCTTTGGGATCCCAAGTTCATCGGCAGCGGCGGACGCCTTCGACTGGGTGCGGGAAGCGATAGCCTCGACCAGGCTCATGACAGAACCCTTCATGGCCGGAATCACCTTGCGAACCGCAATGTCGGCAACGCCGAGCACACCCCAACGCACCGGTGATGCATTTGCCAAGAGGCGTGAGGATAGAGAGCAGGGGGCCGGACCCCTATGGCTCGCAGCCGGTGTTGCCGTGGGAGCGGCGGTTGCGGCCGGCCTGATCTGGGGGGCGATGAGAATCCTGGCCCCTCCGGTCCCCGCCGAGTCCTTGCCCCCGCCTAGGTTCCTCGACGAGTCGGGCGGCATCACTCATAGCTACGACGGGGAGTTCAGCTTCTTCGTCGGGGGCGGAGTCGCGGTTTTCGATTGCGACCAGGACCAGGTGCCAGACCTCTTCGTCGCCGGCGGGGCCAATCGGGCAGCTCTGTATCGAAATCAGAGCGTCAAAGGCGGGCCGCTGTCATTTTCCCCAGTTGCAGACGATCCGAACGTAGCGATGACGAACGTCACCGGGGCCTATCCACTCGATATCGATGGGGACGGGATCATCGACCTGGCCGTCCTCCGTTACGGAGAAAACGTCCTCCTGCGCGGGCGCGGTGACTGTGAGTTTGAGCGTGCCAACGAGGCCTGGCGGGTCGATGGCGGGAACGAGTGGACGGTGGCTTTCAGTGCCAAGTGGGAGGAAGGTTCGACGATGCCGACCATGGCGTTCGGGAACTACCTGGGTCCCGAAGGTCCGCAAACCGGCGAGTGTTCCCCTCACTTCTTGTTCCGACCCGCCGCCAACACCTACGGAGCACCGACGGCGCTCACCCCCGGTTTGTGCACCCTCTCGATCCTCTTCAGCGACTGGGGACGATCGGGAAGAGTCGACTTGAGGATGACCAACGACCGCCACTACTACCGACAAGGCCAAGACCAATTGTGGCGGGTCGATGAGGGGGCGACCCCGCAGCTCTACGACGCCAACGATGGTTGGCAACGGATGCAGATTTGGGGCATGGGCATCGCCAGCCAGGACCTGACCGACGACGGACTCCCCGAGGTCTTTCTCACCAGCCAGGGTGACAACAAGCTCCAGACGTTGACCGGCGATAAATCGTCCCCCACCTACGGCGACATCGCCTTCGAAATGGGGGCTACCGCCCACCGTCCCTTTGCCGGGGGCGATGTTTTGCCGTCGACCGCCTGGCATGCCGAATTCGAGGATGTCAACAACGATTCGTTGATGGACTTATACATCGCCAAGGGCAACGTGGAGGCACAGGAGGGCTATGCCTCCCGCGATCCCAGCAATCTTCTGATAGGGAGCCCGAGTGGCACCTTCTCCGAAGGGGCACCGGAGGCCGGCTTGGTGAACTTCGCCCGCGCCCGCGGCGGAGCGGTGGTCGACCTGAATATGGACGGCATGCTTGATCTGGTTGAGGTGAACCGTCGCCAGAACGTCGAGTTGTGGCGAAATCTGGGGTCGACCGGAAATTGGCTGCAGGTCGACGTGCGCCAGCGGGATGGGAATCGCAATGCCATTGGATCATGGCTGGAGCTGGACTTGGGGGGCCGAATCACGACACGGGAGTTGACGGTGGGTGGAGGACACGCCGGGGGACAGCTCGGCTGGACTCACTTCGGTCTCGGGGAGCTCACCTCCGCCCGGTTGCGGGTGATCTGGCCCGATGGCGAGAAAAGTCGTTGGTGGAGGGTGTCGGCCAACCAATTTCTGATCGTGGACCGAGAGAGCGATCAGCCAAGACCATGGGAGCCTTGATATGAGCGCCGTTGCTCATCTGGGCCCGGTCGACCTGCCCGATTTTGGAATGCCATCACAGGTGCCCGAGTTGGCTGAGCAGATCTACGCCGCGAGGTTGCATCGTCTCGACGAGCTGGCGGCCGAGCGGGGATACGACCGGGTCATTGTCTACGCCGACCGCGAGCACAGCGCCAATCTTTCCTATCTGACCGGATTCGATCCTCGCTTCGAAGAGGCGATGGCGATCTTGGGGCCTGAGGGGCCGGCGATTCTGGTGGGCAACGAGTGCTACGGAATGGCCGGATCGGCTCCGGTGACAATGCGACGCCACTACTTCCAGGACTTCAGCCTCCCTTCCCAACCTCGCAATCGATCGCAACCCTTGGCAAAAATCCTCCGCTCGGAAGGGATCGAACGGGGCTCAAGCGTGGGATTGGTCGGGTGGAAGGACTATCGGGATCCCACTGCGATCGATGTCCCCTCCTACCTTGTCGACGAGATCCGAAGACTGACCGGGGAAAGCGGCGTGGTGGTGAACGCCACCAATTTGCTGATCAATCCCGCCGATGGCCTGCGTGTGATCAATGAAGTGGAGCAACTCGCTTTCTTCGAATACGCCGCCTGCCAGACCTCAGTTGGAGTACGGCGGCTGCTTTTCGAACTCGAGCCCGAGATGACCGAACAGGAGGCGGTGCGACTGCTGGGCTGGAACGGAATGCCGCTCTCGTGTCATCTCATGCTCACCGCCGGACCTCGGGCGAAACTGGGCCTCCTCAGCCCCGGCCACCGTCGCATCGAGCGCGGTGATCCGCTTACGGTCGCCTTCGGGATCTGGGGTGCCCTCAATTGCCGGGCTGGTTTCGTGGTCGAGTCCTTCCAGGACTTGCCGGCGGGAATCTCCGACTATGTCGACCGCCTGGTTGCCCCCTACTTCGCGGCGGTGGCCGAGTGGTATCAGGCGCTCCACATTGGCCAGGTGGGTGGAGCTCTCCAGGAGATCATCGATCGGCGGCTCGGCGATCCCTTTTTCGGGATCTTCCTCAACCCCGGCCACCAGCTTCATCTGGATGAATGGGTCAACTCCCCGATATGGCCCAATTCCCCGGTTGAGCTTCGTTCCGGGATGGCGTTCCAAGTCGACGTCATCCCTGCCACCGGTACCAACTACTTCACCACCAACATCGAAGACGGTATCGCCCTCGCCGACTCCGACCTTCGCCAGACGTTCGCTTCTTCATACCCCGAGGCCTGGGGGCGCATCGAGAAGAGACGAGAGTTCATGAGCGACTCGCTCGGTATCGACCTCCATCCGGATGTGCTGCCCTTCTCGAACATCCCCGCCTACCTTCCCCCCTTCCTCCTGAGCCCAGAGCAGGCAATGACCCTGGTGTGAGTGCGAACCCAGGGTTCAGAGGGCGCCTCTGCCTATCTCTGAGCCCACAGAACGGGAACTTCGGTCCAAACGCCACCGGCACGGCTCGACTCGATCGCCGCCTCTACAAAAGCCAAACCGATGGCGCCGTCTTCGGCGGTGGGAAAGGTCATCGCCAGGGGATTGGGGTCGGTACCCGTGCGGCGAGCGGCGATGGCCTCGGCCGCATCGGAATAGACGTTGGCGAAGGCCTCATGAAACCCTTCCGGATGCCCTTTGCCGATTCTCGACACGCGGGCAGCGAGGGCGCTGATCCCCGCCCCGTTGGGTGTGAACGTCTGGGCAGCACCCGTGAGGGGGCGGAACGAGAGCACGGTCGGCTGCTCCTGACTCCACTCGATGGTGCCCTTGGTCCCCGAAGCCCTGATCCTGAGGCAGTTCTCCATCCCGGCTGCGGCCTGGGTGACCCAGAAGCTTCCCCGGGCACCGTTGTCGAAGCGAAGCATCGCTCCGGCAAAGTCATGCACTTTCCGATTGGGAACGATGGCACCCACTTCGGCGGCCACCTCCACAACCTCGAGACCGGTGACGTACCGAACCAGGTGATGGGCGTGGGTGCCAATGTCTCCCATGACCAGCGACGGCCCGCCTCGCACCGGGTGGTATCGCCAAGGCAACTCACCGACCGGATCATTCTCACCGGCCTTATTGCCTTGGACATACTCGATCTGCACCAACCTCATCTCGCCCAGGTCGCCAGCTTCGACCATGGAGCGAGCCTGACGCACCAGCGGATAGCCGCTGTAGTTGTGGGTGAGGCACAGAACAAGCCCCGTCGATCGCACTTTCTCGACGATTTCCGAGGCTTCACCCAGGGTGTTGGCCAGTGGCTTATCGCAGATCACATCGAAGCCACGATCCAGTGCCGCCAGCGCGATCTCATGGTGGCTGTCGTTGGGCGTCATGATCGCCACCACTTCGGCGCCGTCGGGATGTGCGCGCTCGGCGTCGAGCAAGTCGAGGAAGGTGCCATATGCCCGAGGAATACCGTGCTCGGCGCCAGCCCGAAGGGAACGATTCGGGTCGGAGGACAACACCCCGGCCACGATCACGAATCGATCGTCGATACGGGCGGCGATTCGATGTGTGGACCCGATATTGCTCCCGGGCCCACCTCCGACTACCGCCAGACGCAGAGGACGGCCGAGGGCAGCGACGACTGGATTGTCGGTCACGGTAGGCCGCCCAGTAGGACGTCGACGATCATCCATCGCTCACCGGTTGGTTGCGAGACAACAAACGTAGCCGCGAATGGTGCCGAGCCCTTGCTGAGCTCGGTGCCGTCGAGGTCATAGATAGCCTCGATGACAGTGCCGGTGGCCTCGAAACCGAGACTGGCCCCGCCCTGGATCCCATTGGCCCAGACGACGCCCAGATGGAGGCTGTCGAATCGATAGGAAGGAACGGCCCGCTGCTTGCGAACCTCGCCGCTCTCGATCGCATCCTCCAGCGCGAGCAATCGCGCTCCGTGATCCACCGAACGCAAGAGGCTCGGATCCGCACTGCGGAGGGCCTGGCTCTCGATCTCGAGGTTTTCGGCCAGGGTTACAGCCAGCAAATCGACCTGGCTCGGATTCAGCTCGAGGTTGAGGCTCCCCACCTCGGGGTCGACGGTCACGGGGGGAAGCGCGGCCAGTTCGATTTCGATACCGACGAGGGGGACGGCGGGAGATGAAGGCCCGAAACCGGGAGCCGCGGTTGCCACCAGTGTGGTCCCCAACACCGAGGCCGCCGCACCGATGACGACGCCTCGCCAGAACAACCTCCGTGGTGAACCTGCCCACAGAGGCCTCCCCTCGAACACGGCCCGGACCGGGGTGAGCAGGACCAGGCCGCCGAGGAGGGCCACCTTGGTGCTGAATTCATCGCTCTGGGGCGCCATCAGCAAAGCGCAGAGAAATCCGAGGGTGAGGCCAAAGGCAACTCGGGAACCGGCCGAGACCGGCGTGGTCTTGGGATCGGTGATCATGAAGAAGAGAAAGATCAACACTTCGGGCGAGGTCATCACGACCTGCCAGAAGTCGGCTCCGCAAAGCGGTTGCACCGACCACGCGGCGGTCATGCAATGCCCGGTTCCGGCGACCAGCCCCAGGCCGGCGGCCAGGGCCAGCCAAAAGGCCGCCGCCATTGAGAGGAGCCGCAGCCGGGTGGTGATGATGAGGCCGCCGATCAGGATGATCGAATAGGCAGCGATCATCGCCCAAGAAAGAGGAGCCCACCAGAAATCGAGGGGCTCGACCTTCTGGCTGCCGAGGAGGAGGAAGGCGGCGACCAGTCCGACATTGGATGGATTGAAGAGCTGCGATCCTCGATGGATCAGGGTGTATTTGGTTGCTAATGAGACCGCGGCAACGAGAGCGAACAGATACCAATCCTGAAAGCCCCAGTGATCGCCTCGCTCAGTGCCGATGGCTCGAAATATGAGGGCCACCCCGCTGCCGGTCAGCATGGCCGAGGCCGGCCAAACCAGTTGTCGTTTGCGCTGAAAGGTGATGGCGATCTCCAAGATCGCCGAAGCCAGGATCGCCGACAGGATCTGGGGGACGGTTACCCGGAACCCAAGCGCCGTCTGTCCCAGAATGTGAATCGAAATGATGACAGCGGCCAGGTGAAGGCGTGGGTCTCGAACGTTCGGCAAGACCACGGGATAGCCCCAGAGGCGGGGAGCGCTGACGGCGGTCGACACCAGCTCATTCTGGCGCGCCTCCAGACCACCTATCGGGCCTGGACGTCGATCTCGGTTGCCTTGATCGAAAGCCAGACGTTGGCTCCGGGTGTCAGTCCCAAGCTACGAGCGGAATCAGTCGTGACCTCGGCCGCCAGGGGCAACGGTGGCCCGGTAAGCACTCGTGTTCTATCTCCCAGCTCCTCGATCAAATCGATGGAGGTCAACCACGAGTTGCGAGGACTGCCCTCCGGTTCATGCAGGTAAAGAGCGATCGCCGCCGGCCGGATGACGAGAAGCACTTCGCCCTCGATCTCAGTATCGGCGATATGAATCGTATGACGGCCGGTATCGACTGAGCCGCCTGCCGCATTCCCGGACACCAGATTCGCCCCGGCAAGATCTGCCGCGTAGCGAGTGCGGGGTCGCAACCTGATCTCCTCGGCAGTCCCCACCTGGGTGACGGTGCCATCTTGGATTACGTGGACCCGGTCGGCGAGAAGGAACGCCTCGGTGGGATCGTGCGTGATGAGTAACCGTGGCCCGGGAAAGCCCCCCAGATGGTCGGCGAGGGTGCGCCGCAACTGGGCACGAGTCGTGACATCGAGAGCCGACAAAGGTTCGTCGAGCAAGAGAAGCTTTGGTTCCGTCACCAGGGCGCGAGCCAGGGCCACTCGCTGCGCCTCGCCACCGGAGAGCTGACGGGGCAGCCTTCGTTCGAAGCCTTCGAGCCCCGACCGGCGGAGCCAATCCGTGGCCCGTGCCTGGGCGACATCGGACTGGATCCCGCGCTGACGAAGTCCGAAGGCGACGTTTTCGAGGACGTTGAGATGGGGAAAAAGGAGTCCATCCTGGAAAAGGACACCGATCTCACGTTGGTGGGCAGGAACAAAAACTCCAACTCGGGGATCATCGAAGGTCACGTCGCCGAGTGCGATTTGTCCGGTATCGATGGGGAGCAGTCCCGCAAGGGCGGCGACGGCAGTTGATTTGCCGGCACCGTTGGGACCCAGCAGGGCCACGGTCTCCCCAGCGGGAACCGTCATCGAAAGCTCCAAGTCGAAACCATGTGACCGGCGAAGCCTGAAGTCGGCGACCAGATTCACAGTGCTCGCCACCAGCGATCGCGCAGGGTGATCAAGACGGTGAGGGAAATTGCCACCATGAGCAAGCTGAGGGCGGTCGCGACTTCGCGATCGCTCTCGAGGGCGACAAAAACGGCCAGAGGCAACGTCTGGGTCCGACCGGCGAGGTTGCCCGCAAACGTGATCGTGGCTCCGAACTCGCCGAGGGCGCGCGCCCAGGTCAGGACCAGGCCGGCGACGAGAGAGGAAGAAATCATGGGCAGGGTCACCCTTCTCAGAACCGACCAGGGAGTGGCGCCGAGAGTGGCCGCCGCTCCCTCGTAGCGATGGTCCAGGCTGCGGAGGGCGCCTTCGACGGTAATGACCAGAAAGGGCATGGCGACAAAGGTGTTGGCCACAACCACCCCCCAGGTCGAGAAAGGCAGCAGCAGACCGGTAGCTTGATTGAGAGGCTCGCCGATCACACCTCTGCCACCGAGTGCGAAGAGAAGGGCGGCTCCCCCAACTACCGGCGGGAGGACGAGTGGCAGGGTCACGACTCCCCGCACCACCTCCCGGCCCCGAAACTCAGCTCGGGCGAGCAACCAGGCGAGGGGGATCCCCAGGATGGCAGCGAATACGGTGGCAAGGCTCGACGTGACGATCGAAAGGCGAAGGGCGTCTCCGACGACATCTCGGCTCAAGATCTCTGGCAACGTCGACCAAGGTGTCCGTGCCGCCAGCCCGATCAAAGGCAAGGCGAAAATCGCCAGGCCCAAGATTCCTAGCACCATCAGCACGATGGGTATCGGCTGCCGGCGGTTGCGACCGGTTCTCAAGGCGACTCGAAGCCATAGCTTTGAAGAATGGCTTGTCCCATAGCGGAGAGTACGAAGTTCACGAACGCCTCCGCTCCCCCGGGATTGGGAGATTCCGTCATCACCGCGATGTGATACTCGGCGACAGCATTGAACTCGTCGGGAATTTCGATTCCGTCGACTCCGCCGGAGGCGAGGACATCAGTGACGTAGACAATTCCGGCATCTAACTCTCCTGCCTCGATCTTCGTCAGCAACGCCCTGACATCGGGCTCCTCGGTATCGAGTGAGGGAACCACTCCCGCTGCCTCGAGCGATTGACGTGCGAAATCGCCGCACGGAACTCCGGCGGCGCACAGACCGATCAAGAGTTCGGGATCGGCGAAATCCGCCAGCCCCGCGATTCCCGCTGGATTTCCCGCTGGTACTGCGATCCGAAGCGCATTGATGGCAAAGGTGGTGCTCCGAACGCTGGCGCCGGCATCGATCACCTGAGCCATGTTTGAAGGGTTGGCGGAGGCGAAGACGTCCACGGGAGCACCCTCGAGAATCTGTTCCCGCAGCGAAGAGCTGCTGCCGAAATTGAGAAGGACATCGACGCCTGGATTGGATGCCTCGAACGCCGCCTCGCTTTCTCCGAAGGCATCGATCAGCGAGGCGGCAGCCGAAACCAGGACCTCGTCTGACGCCGATTGGGAACCGCCACAGGCGACGACCACCACCAAGAGACCCGTCGCCGCCAGCCACTTCACGCAGGCGTCAGTAAAGGAACATCGGCTTGCCGAGGACGTGTCGCACCTTCGGCCGGTAGGCATCGGCGTCGTACAGCTCCTCGACATCCACCCGCTTGACTCCTTCGCGGGTGACCGAGATCGGTACGTGGGTGTAGGTCCCTCCCCGGAGGGCGACCATACGCCCGGAGGCACCCTCGAGAGCAAGGTCGGCCGCCATCACCGCGTAATTGGTGGCAACCATGAGGTCGAGGGAATCGGGCGCACCGGATCGCATCAGATAGCCAATCTGCTGATAGATGGTGTCCTGGCCCGTGTGCTCCCTCAGCAGTTCAGCCGTGAGGGCGCCGATCCCGCCTAGCTTGCGGTGCCCGTAGGCATCGGCCTCGCCGGCCAGCATCATGTCTCCCTGTTCGAGGCGGGCTCCCTCGGAAATGGTCATCATCGAGTAGTTAGAGGGGTTTCGTTTCTTGTCCTTCACCAACATCGGCCCGAGCTTGCCAATCTCGAAAGGCACTTCGGAAATCACTGCCCGGTCGACACCGGCGAGATAGCCCGTGATGAGAGAGGTCTCGCCGCTGTAGCGACCGAACAACTCGACTACGGCGATCCGCTCGTGTGAGCCTGTCGCCGTACGTAGGCTGTGGATGAACTGGACACCCCTGGTGACCGCAGTGGAGAAACCGATGCAGTAGTCGGTCCCGTGCACGTCGTTGTCCATGGTCTTGGGAACCGCCACCACCGGGACTCCTTCGTCGTGCATCCGTAGACCGTAAGAGAGAGTGTCGTCGCCCCCGATTGGGATCAGCACATCGATTTTCTGATGTTCGAGCACCCGGAGGACGTGGGGCGTCAAGTCCTGGATGTCCTCGCCGGGAAAGCGTCCCTTGAGAAATTCCGGAACGGCCGCGGCCTTCACCTTGCCGGGGTTGGTGCGGGAAGTGTGAAGGAACGTGCCGCCGGTGCGATCGACGGTTCGAACGGTGTTGGGATCGAGCTCAACAACGTTGGGCTCAAAGGTCGAGTCGTCATCAGGATCGAGGTTGGCTAGACCGCCCCATCCCCGCTTGATCCCCACAACCTGGTGCCCCTCGTCCGCCACCCGATTCACCACGGCCTTGATGCAGGCGTTGAGTCCAGGGACGTCGCCCCCGCCGGTCAGGATTCCGATGCGCATCGTCGAATTCTGGTCGGCTCAGGTCCTCGAACCCGGCATCGGAATATCGAGGAAGGACTTGATCATGGGAACCAATAGCTCTGAGCGGGTGACGACCGAAACATGTGAGGCGCCGGGGATGACCGCGAGTTGGGAATTGGGAAGTCCGGTGGGAAGGTCGCCGAAAACTCCTCCGCCGAGAAGCCGAAACATCTCCACCGCGTGCTCCAACTGGGGAAGATCGGAGTCCCCGAGAATCATCAGTGTGGGTGCCTCGATGGAGGCAAACTCCTCCGACGGCAGGTCTTTCGTGTTGCCATCCATCTCGGCCTTCTTGGCGAAGAGCCGATTGAAGTCCTCGGGCCGGGGTGCGATCTGCAGGTACTCGTCGTGCCAGGGCGATCCGTGCATCATCTCCGGCTTCATCTCCCCCAGACCCTCCATCAAACCGGGATGGATACCGGCGGTGCTGATGGCGGCGGAGATAGTGACCAGCTTGCGGATCACTTCGGGAGCCCTGATGGCCACTTGGAGAGCGATTGCCGAACCCAGGCTGTAACCGAGGAGATCAGTCGGCTCGATTTTGAGCTCTCTGATGCCGGCGATGACGTCATCGGCCAACGCCTCAATCGAGAGAGGACGGTCTATGTCGGCCGTGTGGCCGTGAGCCTGGTATTCGAACGAGATGACGCGGCGACTCCGCGCCAGCCCCGGGAGGATCTCCCCAAAGGAGGTGCCGGTGGCCGAGAAGGCGCCGTGGAGAAGCACCAGAGGCTGGCCGCTCCCGTGGACTTCGTAATACATCTCGAGCTCGCCCATCGATAGGTAGCCCGTTTTGGGGGCGGTCGCGGTCATGTTTTTCCTCCCTTGGCAAGCATCCAGGTTACGAACGGCTGGTCGTCAAAAGACAGCCCGCCCGGCCGGCGTGTATTATTTCAACACCTGTTGAAATAGGAGACGACCATGTGGGCGATGATCCAGAAGGAGTTTCGGCAAGTCCGCCGTGACCGCCGAACCTTGGGATTGATGATCGCGATGCCGGTGATGCTCTTGGTCGTCTTTGGCTATGCCGCCAGCTTTGACGTGGAGGAGATCACAAGCATCGCCTATGGGCCGCAGGCTGACTCTCTGGCAGCTGTCATTCCCGCCCCTTTCGATGTCATCGAGGCGGACTCGGCTGCCGACGTCGATGACGCCGTCGCCCGCTTGCGAAAAGGCGGGGTCGCGGTCGCCTTCGTGGCTGATCCCGACAACCCGCAAGCCCTGGTCGACGGTTCCCAGCTCTTCGCCGCCCGGGCGGCGGTCCAGGCCCTTTCGGTGCTCGGGGAACGTGTCCCCGGCGGTCTTGATTACGAAGTGCTCTTCAATCCCGAGCTCGACACGTCGGCCATCCTCATCCCTGGTCTCGCAGGCCTCATCCTGCTCTTCATCGGCACGCTCCTCACGAGCCTCGGCGTCGTGCGAGAGAGGCAGGCGGGAACGCTTGAGCAACTGGCGGTGATGCCCCTCCGCCCCCGTGATGTCTTCATCGGCAAGGTTGCTCCCTACTTCCTCGTGGCTGCCTTCGACCTGGCAGTTGTGCTCGTAGTCGGGACCTTGCTCTTTGACGTCCCCTTCGACGGGAATCCGCTGGTCCTCGCTTTGGGTGCCTTCGTATTCCTCTTCGTCACGCTCGGCTTCGGCGTTCTGGTTTCGACGGTTTCAGAAAATCAGGGCCAGGCGGTCCAACTGGCCCTGATCACGCTCCTGCCTCAGATTCTCCTCTCCGGAATCATCTTTCCGTTGAGTTCGATGGCTCCCGGAGTTCGTTGGATCGGCTATCTGCTTCCGCTCACCTACTTCAATCAGATCGCCCAGGGGGTGATGTTGCGGGACGCGACCCTCGCCGACCTGGCGCGACCCTTTGCTTTGCTCGGGGTTCTCGCGGTCGTGGTCTTTGGACTGGCAACGCTTCGCTTCCGCCGCGATCTCGGCGCCGCCGAAAGACGATCGACTCATGCCCACTAAACAATTCGCAGTCAGCGATCTCAAGGTCGCGATCGGAGGGCGGCCAACTCTCGACGGAATCTCCTTTTCTCTGGAGCCGGGGAAGATCCTGGCGGTGATAGGTGGCGATGGCGCCGGAAAGACCACTCTCTGCCGCGTCCTCGTGGGACTAAGGCAGCCAATCTCCGGCGAGCTGCGCCTCCCCCATCCGGTGGGTTATCAGCCAGCCGGATCAGGGACTTGGGGAGATCTCACTGTTACGGAGAATCTTCGTTTCGCGGCAAATGCCTACCTCATCACGGCTGGCGAATTTGCAAACCGGTTGCCGCCACTCCTCGAAGCCACCGGGCTTGGGGAAGCGTCGGATCGCCTGGCAGGTCAGCTCTCGGGTGGCATGCGACAGAAGCTCGGTGTCGCCATGGCCCTCCTCCCCCGGCCCAATCTCCTGGTCCTCGACGAGCCCACGACCGGGGTCGACCCAGTGAGCCGGGCGGAGCTTTGGCAACTAATTAGTGCGGCGGCCTCCGAAGGCGCAGCGGTAGTGACGACGACCACTTATAACGACGAGGCCCGTCGCAGCGGAGAGGTCCTCTATTTGGAGGATGGTCGCAGCATTGAGGCGGACCTCTTCTCGTCCGTTCCTGCGATCGATGCTCGTCACCCACCGGGGCCCCCGGGGGATTTGCTCGTTGAAGCGCGGGATGTCGTCAAGTCTTTCGGTCCCGTCACCGCTGTGGACCGCATGTCCCTACAGGTCCGCTCGGGCGAGGTAGTCGGCCTCCTCGGCGGAAATGGCGCTGGCAAGACAACGCTGATCAGATGCCTGCTCGGTCTCGCTCGTCCGGATTCGGGAACGCTGTCACTACTGGGCCAGGCACCCAATCGGGAGGTGCTCCGCCATGTGGGCTACGTTCCGCAGGGCTTGGGTCTCTATGCCGATCTGAGCGTGGCTGAGAATCTCGCCTTCCGGCGGCGCATCTACGGGGTTGAGGGAATGACTGCACCGGAGGAGAACGGGCGCAACTTGGTCGGTGACCTATCCCTTGGCGAACAACGGCGAGTGGCGTTTGCGGCCGCCCTGGCGGCATCGCCGCGGCTCCTGGTGCTCGATGAGCCCACCTCGGGCGTCGACCCCCGGGGTCGGTCAGCGCTTTGGGCGACCATCAAGCGAGCCGTCAGGGAAGGGGCCGGTGCATTAGTGACAACCCACCACCTTGAGGAAGCCGTTCATTGCGATCGCCTGGTGATGATGGGGGGTGGAAGCGAAGTGGCGTCAGGTTCGCTTTCTGACGTGATCGGTGATCGCACCGCCACGCTCGTCGAGATTGGCGATCAGGCCGCCGGCTATCGGGCGCTGGCGGCTGCCGGGTTGCCAACGGTGCTAACTGGGGAGGACCTGCGGGTTGCCACCGGCGAGCTCCGACAGGTATCCCAAGTCCTCTCGGGAGCAGATCTCACCGCAGTGCTGCGATCGGTCCCAGCCACACTCGAGGAAACCTTCGTCGCACTGTCGTCATGAGTAGCGCGGCCAAGAAACGAGGCCCACGTTCCGAGGGATCGACAACCCGCGAGGACATTCTCGAAGCGGCTCGAACTACCTTCTCCGACGCCGGTTACGACCGCGCCACGATCAGGCGCATCGCTTCCGCGGCCCGTGTTGACCCAGCCTTGGTGATTCACTACTTCGGCAACAAGGAGAACCTGTTCGCGGCGGCGGTCAAGCTCCCGGTGGCGCCGGAGCAGGCCTTCGAGCACATCTTTGAGGGACCCCCGCAAGAGATCGGGCTCCGTCTGGCTCGGCTCTTCTTCGGGATCTGGGAGATCCCCGAGACTCGGGAAGCTCTCATCGGTCAGCTGCGAATGGCCTTCACCACCGATCGGCCACCACCGATGCGGGATTTCCTGGCCCATGCGATCTTGAAGCGTGTGGAAAAGGAGGTCAACCTTCCCAATGCGAGGTTGCGGGCAGAACTGGCCGCCTCCCACCTGTTAGGAGTGGCGTTGATTCGCTACGTTCTCCGCCTCGAACCCCTGTCCTCGACGCCGATCAGCCGGCTGATCTCCGAACTCGCACCCAGGATCACCTCGTATCTCGCCGTTGACCACGGAAACTGAATGAATTTCATGCGGTTTCCCGCAGCACCAAGCCTTAGGTTTCCTCTAGTTGGGGATCTTGACGTATTCGAATTCGATCGGCTGGCCTAGTACGCCTTTCGAGGGACGAGCGATCCAGGAGGCGAACTCGCCGATCTCATAGCGAGGTTGCATCAACTCTTCGATAAAGGCGGCATCGTCCTCGGTTGGCAACGACTCAGGTGATCGAGCGCGATAGTCGGCCTCCTCGAGGATCTCGCCCGTCGGAGAAATGGGAAGGCCGGAGAAGTCGCCGACATGTCGGTTGAAGGCGATGTGGGGTAGTCGTAACTCGAATTCAATGCCGCTCTCGGCGATGTCGCGATTCCACCGGCGGATCCCCCCGGCACAGTCCTCGACAAAGTCGTCGCGGAGGCGGGCGTTGAGACCGTTCAGCGCCGGGACCTGTTCGGAGACAAAGCCGTTCCCGGTCATTTTCATCACCGGGTAGGTGGCGCTATGGAGCTTGTGGTCATCTTGTATCTGATCCTCGTGATAGCGGGCCTTGAGCCCGGCGGTGTAGTAGTTGGCGGCGTTGGTCGATTCCTCGGAGCCGAAGAGGTCGAGGGTCAGTGAGAAGTGCAGGTTCATCTTTCGTTGGATCATCGGCAGGTCGATCACTCCCAACCCCCGAACTGCTTCGGAGTCATAAGGATCCTCAACGCCGGCCTCTTTCATCGCCTCGGCGGTTCGGCGGATGATGCGGCCACATCCGGTGTCGCCTACGAACATGTGATGGGCTTCCTCGGCGAGCATGAAACGACACGTTCGTGAAAGCGGGTCGAATCCGGACTGGGCCAATGACTCGAGCTGCATCTTCCCGTCGCGGTCGGTGAAGAACGTGAACATGAAGAACGAGAGCCAGTCGGGCGTTTCCTCGTTGAAGGCACCGAGAATGCGCGGCTTTTCATCAGAGCCGGATCGCCGCCGAATCAACTCTGCCGCCTCTTCGCGGCCGTCTCGACCGAAATATTTCTGGAGGAGATAGACCATCGCCCACAGATGGCGACCCTCCTCGACGTTCACCTGGAAGAGATTGCGCAGGTCATATAGAGACGGTGCGGTCTTCCCCAGCAGCCGCTGCTGCTCGACCGATGCAGGCTCGGTGTCGCCCTGGACGACGACCAATCGCCGCAGCATCGCCCGGTATTCGCCCGGCACCTCCTGCCAGACCGGCTCCCCGTAATGATCGCCACATGGGATCACCCGCCCTTCCTCGGGTTGAGCGAGGAGAACGCCCCATCGGTAGTCGGGCATCTTCACATAGCCAAACTTGGCCCATCCACTCTTGTCGACCGAGATTGCTGTCCGCAGCCAGACGTCGGCGGTCTGAAAGCCCTCCGGTCCCATGTCCATCCACCAGTCGATGTAGCCGGGGTGCCACTCCTCGAGAGCCCGCCGAAGCTTGGGATCACCCGAGAGACCCACGTTGTTGGGGATCAGTAGGTCGTAGTCGACGGTGCTCATCATGTCCTCCTTTGATCGAGGGTCGGCCGTCTCCCACTGCCGTAGGAGCGCAGCGTCCCTTCCGGGCCAGAGGCGTTGGGCCGATAGAACACCCAGTTCTGCCAGGCCGTGAGGCGTCCGAAGATCTTGGTCTCCATGGTCTCGGGACCGGCCAGTCGCAGGTTGGCCTCCATCCCAGTCAACGCGTCGGGACTAAATGCGGAGCGCTCTTCGAGGAACAGACGGATCTCGTCATCCCAGTCGATGTCGTCGAAGGCAAAGGTGGCCAATCCCAGATCAACCGCGGTCTTGGCGTCGAGATCCTCTCCTGCCGCCTCAACCAGGGCCGAGAGATCCTCATCGCGGCCCCAGAACCTGGTGGCCAGTCGGCTGAGCCCGTTTCCCATTGGCAGGTCACCAAGGTTCATCTCGGTCAGTCGAATACGGGGACCATCCCCGTCTTCGCCGAGATGGATGTAGACCCGATCCGAGGCCAATGGGATCTCGGTCATGAATCCCGCAAAGCAACTGCCATCTTCGATCAGGCTGATGATCGAGCGGGCCGTCATGTCCAGCCGCTTCATCGTGCGTCCCAGCAGGAGCACGACTTCGCGGGCCAGCCAGTGATGGCGATGCTCGAGCAAGAAGGCGTCGTATGAGGCGACGGTCTTCAGATCACCCGAGGTCCGAAAGAGCAGCGTGCCGATCTCGGGCTCGTTGAGTCGGAGGTGGAGGAGGGCGTCGTCGAGTTGGCGGCCGACGGCCAGAGGCCAGAAGGAATCCCCCACCTCAACCAGCTCTTCGGAAGAGTGAGGCGGAGGCCCTGCGGGCCCGCTGATGGTTATCGAGGCAGTTTCCGACGGTCGATCGATCGAGACCGTGAGGTTCGAATATTCGATCCGGTCACCTGTGATCGTCCGCTCGAGATCGGTGAGAGCGATCCCCCGGGCGTCTGATGGTCGATCGGTGGAGGCGGCGGCGTCGGTCACTCGAGCTTCCACCGCGGCGGCGAATCGGGAACGGGGAATTAGTTCATCGACCAAGTTCCATTCCAGGGCCCGCCGCCCCTTGATCCCCTCTTCGGTCGTACAGAGAACATCGGCCCGGTCCCGCAGCACGTGTCGCTTGTCGGTCAACCTGGTCAGACCTCCGGTGCCGGGCAGCACTCCCAACAGGGGTACCTCTGGCAAGCTGACGGAGGCGGAGCCATCATCGATGAGGAGGATCCGATCACAGGCCAGCGCCAGTTCGTAGCCTCCGCCGGCGGCCGTGCCGGCAATGGCCGCCACATAGGCTTGCTTCGATCGCTCGGTGGCCTCTTCCATAGCCACTCGGGTCTCGTTGGTGAACTTGCAAAAGTTGACTTTGAGCCCGTGGTCCGCCTGGGCCAGCATCCCGATGTTGGCGCCGGCACAGAACACTCTGTCTTTCCCCGACTCGACGAGCACCGCGCCGACCTCAGGGTGCTCGAAGCGCAGCCGTTGCACTGCGTCGGCCAGCTCGATGTCGACCGCGAGGTCATACGAGTTGAGCTTTAGCTCGTAATCGCCCAGCCCACCGTCGGGATCGACATCGAGGATCAGGTGGGCGATCGGGGGCGTGATCGACAGCTTCCAGTGCTTGTAACGATCCGGATGAGTCCGGAAATCGATCATCACTCTGAGGGTACCAGTGACCTCGTACCAGGCGGATAGTGATAACGCGGTCGTACGCTTCTTCCCGACGACGAGATGGCTGCCTGCCGACTTCGGTGACCGCTGGTTTTGGCGGCCAATTCGGCGGGTAACGGGGGCGGATGGCGAAGGGCAACGGGTCTTCCGGCGGGTCACCTGCCAGCGTCGCCGTCGCCGAGTCGTGCACGGGCGGAATGCTCATGTCCCGGATCGTCGAGACCCCCGGATGCGGCGACTGGTTTCGAGGGGGAATCGTGGCCTATCACCCGGAGGTGAAGTTCGGGCTCCTGGCAGTACCCGAAGGTCCGGTCGTGACGCGACGAGCTGCCCTGGCGATGGCCGTCGGGGTGCGAAGTCTGCTGGGCGCCGAGATCGGGCTCGGGATTACCGGCGTCGCCGGCCCCGAGGAGGAGGAAGGACAACCGGTGGGGACGGTGTTCGTCGGCGTCTCACATGCCGCCGGTGATCAGGTGGCCCGCCTTTGTCTCGAAGGCGATCCCTATCAGATCCGAAGTGGCGCTACCAACCACGCCTTCCGCCAGGCGCTTTACGCCCAAAAGGTGGTCGGGGAGATGGCCAACACACCCGCCGAGCGCAGCCACCGCCTGGCGATACCCGAAGGTGGCTTCGTCGTCGAATGTCGTTATCCGCTGGTGGAGGCCACGATCGCGGGTACCCGGGTCTGCTTTGCCGTAGAAGGCGATCACAGCAAGCGAACCTCATTCGCCGTCGTTGGGTTGAACGGAGAACGGGTCCCCGAAGTGTTGCTATCGGCCACTAACTCGGAACCCTCTTCGCCTGGACGACGCAACGGCGGCGATAGGCGCGAGTTCATCGTTCCGCGCGGCTCGAAATTGAGCCTGACCTGGAATCGCGTCCCGCGCTAGCCCTGCCAGGATTCCGTAATGTCGCGGCCCCAGCAGGTATCGATCCGCGAGGTGGGACCGCGGGACGGATTTCAGAACGAACCCGATCTCATTCCCACCGACGACAAAGTGCGGTTGATCGAGGCATTGGCCGGTGCCGGTTATCAACGCATGGAGGTGGCCAGCTTCGTGCGCCCCGACGTGATCCCTCAATTGGCCGACGGCGTAGAAGTGCTGAGACGAATCCAAGTCCCCGACCACATCAGGCTGAGCGTGTTGATTCCCAACGAACGGGGACTCGACAATGCTCTGGCCGAGCGGGAGCTGTTCGACGACATCGGGCTCGTGGTCAGCGCCTCCGATACCCACAACCGGCGCAACATCAATCGCAGTGTCGAGGAGTCAATGGAAGCGAGCGCTCGCATCATTCCCCGGTCACTGGCCGAAGGTCTCCATTGCGAGGCGATCGTTGCCACCTCCTTTGGATGCCCCTACGAGGGGAAGGTAGAAGTCGAAACGGTGTTGAACCTGGCCACGCGCTTTGTCGAGATGGGCGCCACCGAGATCGGTTTCGGAGACACCACCGGGATGGCAAACCCATGGCAGGTCGAAGAGTTCTTTGCCCGCGCATTCGAGCGCCTGCCCGGAGTTGAGCTCACTGCTCACTTTCACAACACCCGAGGTCAGGGCCTGGCGAATGCCCTGGCGGCCTTGAACCAGGGCTGCGCCAGCTTCGAGTCGAGCTTCGGCGAACTCGGTGGGTGCCCGGTCCCACCTGGCTCCACCGGCAACATCGCCACGGAAGATCTCCTCTCGATGTTCTCCGAGATGGGGATCGAGACCGGAGTCGATCTGGGGGCGGTGATTGAGGCCGCCCGCCTCGCCCAGGACCTATTGGGGCGCAAGCTCGGCAGCCACACGCTCGTCGCCGGACCTATCGAGTGGCACCCTCACTGACCGAGTTCGTCTGTGGGCTGGAACGGCCGCTGTACCACGCTTCGGATCCCCGATCCGGAAGCTTGGGTGAGGAATATCCCGAGCGACACCGCCAAGATCCCAATCCACTCCATGAGCCGGGGGGCTTCGTCGAGGAAGAGCCACGCCAGCAATGCGATCTGAATCAGCATGGTGTTATTGATCCCAGCCGACTCCACCGCTGAGAGCCGTCGGAGGGAGCGGTTCCAGAGGGTGAATGCGAAGGCGGTATTCACCACCGCCAGCCAAATGATGATCGCCCATGCCCTCCCGGATACCTCGGGCACGCCTTCCACACCGATCCCGAGCACAACCAGAAGGAGTGAACCGATCGCCATGCTGAGAGCCGTGACGACCAGCGGCGAGACTGTGGTCTCCCTGTTTACCCGTCGTCCGAGGAGGGTGCTGGCGGCATTCCCCGCCAAGCTGACGAACGCCGCCGTCATCCCCACCACAGTCGTCCCGAGCTGACCAGAAAAGTACGACCATGCCCCTAGGGCCACTAGCACCGCGCCGGTGATCTGGCTTCGATGTGGCTTCTCCGACAGCGACCACGTAGCGGTCGCCGCCACCAGCAGCGGGGTCAAGGAAAGGACCAGGCTCGAGGTGGCAGCCGGCTGATTATTGATGGCTACGAACTGAGCTGCCTGGGTGAAGGTGTAGAAGACCACACCGAGAAGAGCGACCTCCCGCCAGGCTCCCGCGTCCAGGCTCTTCACCTGGCGGCGATAGATCGATCGACCGGCAACCAATGCGAACAAGGCCAAAAAGGCGAGGCCGTAACGGAGGGCGGCAAAGGTGATTGGGGCCAGAGCCTCGTCGTCCAATCCCCATCGGATGAGGATCCACGAAGAGCTCCAGAGAAAGGTGACCAGGAGCGCCAACGCCCGGGCTCGTCGATGGGTGCCCAATTTTTCCTCCTAGATCGGCACGCGTCATTCGTGCCGACCTATCCCCTCGAGGCTTTTTTCCGATGAGGTGCGGGCCTGACAGTGGCTTTCTGTGGCGCTCGGACCATTCCGCAAGAAAGCGGCGGAACCCTAGCCACCCTTCGGTCGACTGCCAGAGAGTAGGCCGAGTTCGTCCGAACACCGAACCCGGCCTGGGCTACCGTCGCCACGTGAATCGAAAGCAGTTGGCCCAAGCGGCATTCGCGTCTGCCGAGGCAGACCTTCGAGCGCTCTCGCGCTGGATGTATGAGAACCCGGAGATCGGTTATCAGGAATTCGAGACGTCCCGCCGACTCAGCTCCTTCCTCAAGGATCGCGGTCTTGCTGTCACCTATCCCGCCTATGGCCTCGAGACCGCGTTCGAGGCGACGGCAGGACACGAGGGACCCCGCGTGGTCATCTGTAGTGAGATAGATGCCCTCCCCGAGATCGGACACGCCTGCGGACATAACCTCATCGCCACCTCTGCGATGGGAGCGGGGATCGCCGTCGCCGGAATTGCCACGGACCTGGGAATCAGGGTCAGCGTGCTCGGGACTCCAGCCGAGGAATCTGGCGGGGGCAAGGTCGATCTCATCCGAGCTGGTGCTTTCGCCGACGCGGCCGCAGCGATGATGATCCACCCCGCTCCTTACGACGAACTGGATCCGAGCTTCCAGGCCAACACGGTCTTCGTTGTCGAGTATTTCGGTAAGGAGGCTCACGCAGCCTTCGCCCCCCATCTCGGGGTTAATGCACTCGACGGTTTCGTCCAGGCCTACATGAACCTGGCCACTCTCCGCCAGCAGCTCCGCCCCGGCGACACCGTCCATTGCATCGTCACCAACGGGGGCGACGCCTCGAACATCATTCCCTCCTACACGCGCTCGGTCTGGGGGGTGAGGGCTTGGACGAAGGAACGGCTGGCGGAAATCATTCCCAAGGTGAGGGCGTGTCTAGATGCGGCCGCCCTGGCCACCGGGTGCCGGCTCGAGGTCACCATCCGTGACAACCCCTACGACAACATGATCAACAATCCGGTGATGACGAAGCTGTTTCAAGCGAACTCGGAGTCACTGGGCCGCCCAATGCCGACCGGCCTCGAGGCTGGTGGCGGCTCCTCCGACATGGGGAACGTCAGTCAAGTAGTCCCATCGATTCACCCCATGGTCGCTATCGAGGCGGACGGGGCCGTCTACCACCAGAAGGACTTCGCCCACGCCACCGTCACTTCTTCGGGCGAGCGAGCTTTGCGGGACGGGGCTCTGGCTATGGCGTACACCATCATCGACATGGCGGAGCAAGAGGTCTGGGCCAAGCTCCGGGTTCGTCCGCCGAATAGATCTACAAAGGGATACGCTTCCATCCGCAGCCAGGGCTAAGGACAGTGACCAACCCCACACCCATCCTCGAAGTCAAAGATCTTCAGACGCAGTTCCACACCCAGGATGGGACAGTCCACGCGATCAATGGGGTGAGTTTCGTTCTCAACAAAGGCGAGTTCCTGGGGGTAGTAGGCGAAAGCGGCTCGGGAAAAAGCGTGACGATGATGTCGCTATTGCGGCTGATCCCGATGCCACCAGGTGAAATCGTGTCCGGTCAAGCGATGTTCGAGGGTCGGGACCTGATCACGATGGAACTCGACGATCTGCGTTCGGTGCGAGGTGGCCGAATCGGCTTCATCTTCCAGGACCCTCTCACCTCCCTCAACCCGGTGCTCACCATCGGCTACCAGATCATGGAGTCGCTGCGGATCCATACCGACCTGCCCGACAAAGAACAAGAGGCGAGAGCGATCGAGCTGCTCAAGCTGGTGGGAATTCCTGGGGCGAAAAAGCGACTTAGCTCCTATCCCCATGAGCTCTCCGGGGGCATGCGCCAGCGAGTCATGATCGCCATGTCCCTCGCTACCAGGCCGCGGGTGCTGATTGCCGACGAGCCCACTACTGCTCTCGACGTGACGATCCAGGCGCAAATCATCGAGTTGGTACGCGACCTCCGCGAGAAGACCAACACCGCCGTTGTCTGGATCACTCATGATCTGGGTGTGATCGCCGGGCTCGCAGATCGGGTCCTGGTGATGTATGGAGGGCTGATCGTCGAGGAGGCCCCGGTGGCCGAGCTCTACGCCCACCCCCAGCATCCCTATACCGAGGGACTCCTCGGCTCGATCCCGCGTTTGGATCAGAAGGGCTCCAAGCTGGTCAACATCAAAGGCCAGCCGCCCAACCTCTACGAGAAGCCCACCAGCTGTCCATTCGCTCCCCGATGCCCTTACGTGTTCGATCGCTGCCGGGCGGAGAACCCGCCTCTGATCTCGATCTCCGAGAGCCACAGCACCGCTTGCTGGTGGGACATGGATAACAAGAGGCCGCGCAATGGTTCCTGAGGTGGCTGGAAACGGTGGCCCCCCCGGGGACATGGGACGCGAGGTACTGGTCAGCGTCAAAGACCTGAAAAAGCACTTTCCGATCATGCAGGGCGTTTTCCGCCGGCAAGTGGGCTCGGTGAAGGCGGTCGACGGGGTGACGTTCGATATATATCGCGGCGAGACTCTGGGTCTGGTGGGGGAAAGCGGTTCCGGCAAGTCGACCACCGGCCGGGTCATCCTCCAGCTCGACAAACCCACATCCGGGACCGTCAGTTTCGAGGGCAAAGAGCTCAACGCCCTTTCGTCCGGGGAGATGCGTCGGCTCCGGCCTCAGATGCAGATGGTTTTTCAGGACCCGCACGCCTCCCTCAACCCGCGGATGACCGTGAGCTCGATCATCTCGGAGCCGTTACGAGAGCATGACGAGGCGGGCGGCGACGACCGCGATGAAAAAGTCGATGAGCTGCTGGGATTGGTTGGCCTTGCTCCCCGCCACGCCAACCGCTACCCCCATGAGTTTTCGGGTGGCCAGCGACAACGCATCGGCATCGCCCGGGCCATCGCCCTCAATCCCGACTTCATCGTTTGCGACGAGCCCATCGCCGCCCTCGACGTGTCGATCCAGGCGCAAGTTGTCAACCTGCTCGAAAACCTCCAAGACCTCCTCCGCCTCACGTATCTGTTCATCTCCCACGATCTCTCGATGATTCGCCACATCGCCGATCGGGTGGCGGTGATGTACCTCGGTCGGATCATGGAGCTGGCCGAATGCAACCGCCTCTACACCCATCCCCAACACCCGTACACCCGCGCACTCCTTTCGGCCGTGCCGGTGCCCGATCCCCAGATCGAGGCGGTCCGGAGGCGGGTAATTCTCGAAGGCGACATCCCCAGCCCCGCTAACCCCCCGCCGGGCTGTCCCTTCAACACCCGATGCCCCATGGCCCAGGAGCGGTGTGTGGAGGAGGTGCCCGAGTGGCGTCAAATCGAGTCCGGGCATTGGGTGGCGTGCCATTTCGCCGAGGAAACGCCCGATACCTCGGTTATCACGGCCTCATCTGGCCCGATCCTGACCGAGTCGGAGTAGGCCGGAAAACGGGCTCATTGGGGGCTAAGGCAACCGGAGGCTGGTAAGTTCGTCTCCTGTCGGGCGCCCTCCGGCATACCGGCGTGTGTTCCGACATATGTTGGACGAATCTCTCTATGGAGGAGACAACTTAATGAAACGATGGCAATGGCTGAGCTTGTTCGCGGCCTTTGCGCTCTTCATCGCGGCCTGTGCCACTGGCACCACCGAAACGACCGCCGATGGAGGACCCGCAACCACCGCAGACGGAGCAGCTACTACCGCAGCCCCGACTGATACCACCGCAGCGACGACCGGAGAAGCCGGGCAGGGCGGGGACTTCCTTGCCTTCCAATGGCAGGGACCCTCACAGGCCAACGCGTACTTATCGAGCGGAACTAAGGACCTTTTGCTCGGTTCGCTCGTGCTTGAGCCCCTCGCCGAATGGAGCCCAGCCGGTGAACTAATGCCCGCCCTGGCAGCGGAAATTCCGACCCAGGAGAACGGTGGCATCGCCGAGGACTTCAGCTCGATCACCTGGACTCTGAAAGAAGGCGTCTTATGGTCGGACGGAACCCCGCTCACGGCAGATGATGTCGTCTTCAGTTGGGAATATTGCTCGAATCCGGAGACAGGTTGCGTCCAAGACTTTTCGACGGTTGAGAGCGTCGTGGCTGACGATGAATCAACGGTGACTATCAACTTCACCGAACCCCAACCGTTTCCTTTTATTCACTTCGTCAACTATCAGTATCCGGTGATCCAAAGGGCGCAGTTCGCCGACTGTGTCGGCGCCGGAGCCAACGCCTGCACCGATCAGAACTTCGCACCGGTCGGTACCGGTCCTTATATGGTTACCGAGTTGGTGCCCGAAGACGTAGTTTCCCTGGAGATGAACCCGAACTATCGGGGGATCCCAGAGGGCAAACCCTTCTTCGGCACCGTCACCATCGAAGGCGGTGGCGATGCCGAGTCGACGGCTCGTTCGGTGCTCGAGATCGGTGAGGGCGACTACGCCTGGAATCTCCAGGTCGCCCCCGAGATCATCGCTCCCATGGAAGCTGCCGGCAACGGGGTCGTTCAAGTGGCGTTCACTTCGAATGTCGAGCATCTCAACTTCAACCAGACCGATCCGGCCGACGACGGTGATCGATCCGATTACACGGGCGACGGCAGCAACGTTCACCCGGTGTTCTTCGATAATCCCGACCTCATCAGGGCACTCTCGATGGCAATCAACCGTGATGAACTGGTGGCGGTTGGCTACGGCCCATCCGGGATCCCTACCTGCAACATCTGGCCATCGGAGCCAGCCGTATCCACCGGCGTCGACTGGTGTCTGACCCAGGACATCGAGGGAGCCAATGCTCTCCTCGACGAGATCGGAGCAGTTGACTCTGACGGTGACGGTGTCCGCGAGTGGAACGGCACTCCCCTGGAGTTTGACTACGTCACCTCGACCAACGCGGTGCGGCAGTCGAACCAGGCGTTGATCGAGAGCTACTGGGCCGAGATTGGCGTCATCGCCAACATGAGGAATGAAGACGCCGGGCTTTTCTTCGATGGCACCTGTGCCAGCGATGCCTGCATCTGGAAGTTCTTTACCGACATCGAGATGTTTACGAATGGCTCGTCCAGCCCTGATCCCCAGGGCTACATGGTGCAATACACCATTGAGCAAATACCGACTTCGGGCAACAACTACGCCGGGGGCAACATACCCCGCTACGCCAGCGAGGAGTACGACGCACTTTTCGCTCAACTCGAAGCGACTTCGCTCGATGATCCGGCCCGCAATGATCTTGTGATTCAGCTGAACGATCTCGTGGTTTCGAGCGGAGCGATCGTGCCGTTGATCCACCGTGGAAACGTGTCGGCATTTGCCAACTCGATCCAGGGAGTCGGCGACCTCAACGGATGGGACTCCGAATACTGGAACATCGAAGAATGGACGCGCAGCTAACCCCTGCCATCCAATAGTTATGACTGACAAAGGAGCCTTTCAGAGTCATCTGAAAGGCTCCTTTGCCTTTTGCTCGGTCACTTTGTAGGCCATGGCTCAATACATCCTCCGCCGCACCCTATTTGCCATCCCCACGTTGGTAGTGATCAGCTTGATCATCTTCGTAATCCTCGACCTGGCCCCTGGGGATCCGACCTCGCAACTACCGCTGACTTTGCCTGCGGAAGTGAAAGAGAACATCCGGGAGTCGCTCGGGTTCAATGACCCCTTCCTGATCAAGTGGCTGAAGTGGATGCGGCTCATGTTCATCAATGAGCCTCTCCACATCATCGAGTCGATCTTTAACGTCTGCATTGGGGACTGCGCTGCTAGGGATCGGATTATCTCTTGGTCCTCGCGGGCCCCCGCCCTCGACGTGATTGGTCAACGGCTGCCCCAAACGCTTTGGGTGCTGGGGTTGGCTTTCATCCTCGGGATCATCATCGCCATCCCGGTGGGAGTGCTCTCGGCCTACAAGCAGTACTCCGCCTTTGACAACATCGGAACCTTCGCCACGATGGTGGGTTTCTCGGCCCCCACTTTCTTCACCGGGCTATTGGCCATCGTCGTCTTCAGCGTCACGCTGGGCTGGTTCCCCTCGTTCTACGACTCCACCCTCGTGGTCAATAGCTGGGATTCCTTGCTCGCCCATCTGAAACAGATGGCCATGCCGGTGGCGGTCCTGACCCTGTTCAACACCGCCGCATTGAGCCGCTTCACGAGGGCGTCGGTCCTCGACAACCTCAACGACGACTACGTCCGCACCGCCAGGGCCAAAGGCCTCGGCGAGGGCCGGGTGGTGCTCACGCACGTGATGCGCAACAGCCTGATCCCGGTGGTGACCCTGATCGCCCTCCAGGTGCCTGGGATCTTCGGGGGGGCCATCATCACCGAACAGATCTTTCGTATCAACGGCATCGGGGCCCTGTTGATCACCGCTATCGGACAGTCTGATGTGCCCATGGTGCAGACCTTGACCTTTATCTTTGCGGTCCTCATCGTGGTCTTCAATCTCCTGGCCGATATCACTTACGGCGTGCTGGATCCCCGGATTAGATACGATTGAGAATTAGGAGTCACCCATAGCCACCACTCAGGAGCGCGTCGAAACTCAGCCCGAGCTGAAGCCCCAGCAGGCCGGGGAGCGGCATCGATCGTTAAAGCAGGACGTCTGGCGGCAGTTCAAGCGACACAAGGGTGCCATCGTCGGTCTGGTGCTCCTGGTCCTGATAGTCCTCGCCAGCGTCGTCGGCCCTTTCTTCGCACAGGATCCGTATGCGATCGACACTCTCTCGGCGAATCAGACTCCCTCGGCGGATCATCTTCTAGGCACAGACAACCTCGGCCGCGACGTTTTAGCTCGGGTTCTCGTGGGTGGACGGATTTCTTTGGCGGTTGGCTTCGCCGCCATGCTGGTCGGGCTGTTCCTTGGTACTGCCATCGGGATCGTTGCCGGGTTCTTCAGGCGTCTCGACGGTCCTCTGATGCGTTTCACCGATCTTTTCCTCGCTCTTCCGATTCTTCCCCTATTACTGGTCGTGATCATGCTGTTCCGCGAGAGTCTGAAGAACGCCTTCGGCGAGAACGTCGGCATCTTCATTCTTGTTGTTTTCATCATCGGGGCGACCAGCTGGATGCAGACCGCCCGCGTGGTGCGCGGTGACGTTCTCTCCATCAAAGAAGAGGAGTTCGTGCTGGCCGCTCACAGCATCGGCACCCGCAAGAGAAATATCATCCTCCGCCACATCCTCCCTAATACCCTGAGCCCGGTGATGGTCTCAGCGGCCCTGGGAGTGGCGGCCGCCATCATCACCGAATCGGCCCTCTCATTCCTGGGACTCGGGTTCCCCGCCAGCTTCCCCACATGGGGCCGGCTGGTCTTTGACGGCCGCAACTATCTCCAGCTCAATGCCGCCTGGGTCCTCGCCCCGGGAGTACTGATCATGCTGACAGTGATGAGCGTCAACTTCATCGGCGACGGCATCCGCGACGCCCTCGATCCCAAGCTCCGCAGCCGCTAGCCCGCGCCAAATCGAAACCTAAGGTTCTAGGCCGCGCTTTCCGCCGCTTATAGCATTAGGTTTCGGGGTGGTGGACATCATCGATCGGCATTTCGCGGCCGAGAACGCTCATGACGTCGAGGGCACTCTGGCTACCTACGCCGACGACATCGTTTGGGACGACGTCACTCACCCGCAGGCGCCTTTCCGGGGCAAGGAGCAGGTGGGTGCCGTCTATTCCTCGATCATCGACGCCATCCCCGATGTGCGTCTCGAATCGGTGAGGCGGTTCTCGGCCGAGGACGGCAAGTACGTCGTCGATGAGTCGATCCTCACCGGGCATGTCGAAGGCGAATGGTCTGGAATGACCGGAGGTGGGGCGCCGGTGCGAGTGCGGATCCTCCACATCTTCGAAGTCCGTGACGGACTGATCAGTTATGAAAACGCCTGGTTCGATGCCTCCGCCGTCCAGCGCCAGATTCAGGCCTGGCACGACTCCCGCTGAGGATTAAACCGGCCGCGCCGGACCCTCACCGTCTCTCCCCACCACGAACCAGATCGCCTGCACGGGGGTCTCGCCTTTGTTGAACAGGCGATGAGGTTGAGTGGAGTCGAAGGCAATCGAATCCCCCGGGTGCAGCTCGTATTCCTGAAAGCCGATCCGGATGCCGAGCGTTCCGGATATCACGTACCCGTACTCGCGGCCATGGTGGCGCATGAGCGATTCGTCGGGGGTGGAAGCGCCGCCGACCTCGTAGATGGCGAGGAGGAAATCAACCCCGTGCTCGGAAGTCGCCGACAGCTCTTCCCAACGCACTCCAGAATCGAGTTCGATTGCTTGTCGGTCGCCGGGGTGGACCAGGGGGCTGGCCGCTCCGTTTCCTTCGCGTGCCGCCCGGGGGCCCTGGTCGTAATCGTCTCCCCTGATGACGCGATCAAGTGAGACGTTGAGCTCGGTGACAATCGCATACAAGGTGCCGACCGAGGGCTTGGATTGCCCTCCCTCCAACTGGGAGATGAGACTGGCCGACAAGCCCGTACGGCGAGCGAGCTCCCGCTGGCTGATGCCGGCTTTGGTCCGCTCCTCGCGCAGCCGATCTCCGATCCCTTCGAGCCTTTCGTAGAGGTCGGCAGCCTTCTGGATGTCTGTCACATCAATATCCAACCGCCGTCGACATAGAGGTTGACGCCGTTCACCGCTCTGTTTTCGAGGAGAAAAACGGTGGCTCCGACGATGTCCTCCATCGTGCAAAGCTGCCCGGTCGGTGTCCGGCTGCGCACCCCTTCGAGCGGTTTGTCTTTCCAAAACGGACTGTCACCGACGATTCCCGGATGGATGGCGTTGAACCGGATCGGGGCGAGCTCGATTGCCAGGGTGTGAATCAGGCTGCTGATGCCACCGTTGACGGTAGTGACAGTGGTCGAACCCGGATAGGGTCGATCCTTCGCCCGGCCACCGAACAAGACAACCGAGGAGTCGGCAGAGAAGCGTGGGATCAGGGTGTGAATCGTCTCGGTATAACCGACCAGCTTCATCGTCGTCAGGTTGATGGCGTCGGCGATCCGGTACTCCTTGATTGGGTTGTTGTCCCGGGCGATACCGGCGAGCACGAGCCGCGAGATCGGCCCGAGGTCCTCGAGGGCCCCCGCGATTGTCTCGGGCGCGGCCAGGTCGAAACCGAGGCCGGTGGTATTCCCGCCGATCTCAGAGGCAATCTGAGACGATCGTTGTGGATCGCGTCCGGTGATCACCACCTCCGAACCGCGATCGGCATAGTGGCGGGCAATCTCCCGACCGAGGCCACCGGTGCCGCCCACAACTACGACTGAACCATCGGCCATGGCATTTCCTCTCTTGGGACCGACCAGCGAGGTTATCCACTTTCGGTCGCCGATGTGCAGCCGGGCTGACCATATGCGGTTCCCGAGGTCAAAGTTCGGTGCTTTTGAGTAGTGTCACTGAGCAGTGACTGGCAAAGTGGCCGTTCTTGGCCTGGGCCGAATGGGCGCGGCTATGGCTCGACGGATCCGTGGAACCGGAGCCGAAGTGGTCGTCTGGAATCGTGATCGCTCCAAGGCCGAGGTGATCTCACAAGAAATCGGCGCCACTATCGCTGCGAGCGCCGCCGAGGCGGCTGCGACGAGCGATTTCGTCCTTTCCAGCCTCGCCGACGATGAAGCGCTGAAAGAGGTCTACCTGAAGGCGAATGGAGTGGTCGAAGGCATCGGCGAGGGGACGATCGCCCTCGACACCAGCACTGTCGATCCCGCCACGATTCTCCGGGTGGGCGATTCCGTCGACCAAGTCGGTGCCGGATTCATCGACTGCCCCGTATCGGGGAGCGTTTCCACCGTCGAGGCGGGTGGGCTGACGATCATGGCGGGCGGCGACGAGCTGGCGGTCAAGCAAGCCGAGCCAGTCGTATCTGCGATTGCCTCACGGATCATTCACGTTGGACCGCGTGGCGCCGGGGCGGCTTGCAAGCTGGCTGTCAACGGTCTCGTCCATGGATTGAACATCGCCCTCTCCGAAGCCTTGGTGCTGGCCGAGAAGGCGGGGGTAGAGCGGGAGACCGCCTACGAGGTTTTCGTCAGTGGTGCCGGCGGCGCCCCCTTTGTCAAGTACAAGCGCGAGGCCTATGAAAATCCGGAGACAACACCAGTTGCCTTCAGCCTTGACCTGGTGGCCAAGGATCTCGAATTGATCACAGCGCTCGCCACCAGGCTCGATGTCCCGATGAACCAAGCCCGGGCAGGACTCGAGATCGTTCGCCGGACGCTTGCCGCCGGCATGGGCCCGAGGGATCTGAGTGCGATCGCAGTGTTCCTCCGCGAAAGACACGCTTGATGGCCGCGCACGTCGTGAAGCTTCAGAAGGACCTCGAATTCGGCCCCCCCGAAGAGTTCCGCCAGCGGGGCGAGGGCTATACCACTGCCTCCGTCGTCGACGAACCAGCCGGCGGAGTCCAAATGGGCTTTCGCCTTGCTCGTCTTGCACCAGGCGGAGTCGTGGCGAGTCACGTCCACTCCTTCGAAGAGTCGATCTACGTCATCGCCGGAACCCTTGTCGCCGACACCGCCGAAGGCAGTGTCGAAATGTCGGACGGCGACTACGGGCTCTTCCCTGTCGCCACTACTCATGGGTTCCGCAATCTCGGTACTGAGGCGGCCGTGTTGGCAGAGATGAAAGCGCCCCTCCCCCGGCAACGATTCGGCTTCGACACCATGTTTCCCGAGCCGTTGGCGGCAGGCGATCCGAAGTCGATCGATGTGCGCGATCCGAGAACCCGGGCGTTTGGCCACATCTCGGCCGCCTCGATGGATCCCGCCCTCCAAACCCAGGATCGGCTGGCCGTGAGCGCCAGCATGCGCACCGCCCTGCTTCTCTACAGCGGGATCACGGTGAAGATGATGATCGACTCAGATCTCGGGGCCGACTTGTCGACGATGTTCATGGTTCAATACCAGCAGGGCGGATTCGCCGGGGCCCACGACCACCCTTTGGAGGAGGCGTACTTGATCCTCGAGGGTTCGGTCGAGGCCACCTTCGACGATGCTCGCTACGAGTTGGGGCCTGGAGATTTCGCCTGGGCTGGGGTCGGATGCGTGCATGCCTTCCGCAACGTCGGTGATGGGGTGGTTCGGTGGCTGGAAACTCAGGCGCCACAGCCGCCCCCCCGGCACTCCTATCGCTTTGCGCGCGATTGGTCATACCTAGAGACTGCCCTCGCAGGCCAGCAGGTTGAGAGATAAGGAGCAACAGATGGAATTTCCAGTCGCCACAAGTCCCGCTCCGGGTGTCATGGGCGTGGATTGGGAGGTCCGAGTTGACTACGAGCGCCTTCGCCAGCACCGGCTCGCCCGGGTGCGAAGCATGCTCGAGGAGTTCGACCTCGGAGCCCTCCTGCTCTTCGAAACCTCGAACATCCGCTATGCCACCGCCACCCAGATCGGCTACTGGGCTTTCAACAAGGGCGAGCGCTGGGCTCTGGTCACCCGCGAAGGGCGACCCAAGATCTGGGACTTCGGTTCGGCGGCCAAGGCCCACCGCCTCCAACTCCCCCATATGTACGACAAAGAAAATTCGGTGGGCGGTAACACGGGGCTGCAAGGAGCGATCGGACCCGAAACCGGCCTCCACGCCCGCGCCGTAAGGGAGATAAAGGAGACCCTCGATAGCGCCGGCGTGGGGATGGAAAACCTTGGTGTCGATCTGGCGGAAACGGCGGTCTTCCTCGCCTTGCAGAGTGCAGGGTTGAGGGTGGTCGATGGACAGCAGGCGATGATGCGCGCCCGGGAGATCAAGAGCCCAGATGAGATCGTCCTTCTCACCCAGGCCTGTGCCATGGTCGACGGGGTCTACCAGGACATCTTCGAGATGCTCAAGCCCGGCATCCGCGAGTCGGATGTGGTCGCCATGGCGCACGCCCGACTCTTCGAGATGGGATCCGAGTTCGTTGAGGCGATCAACTCCATCGCCGGGGAGCGTTGCAGCCCCCATCCCCATGTCTTCAGCGATCGAATCATCAGACCAGGTGACCAGGCGTATTTCGACATCATCCATTCGTTCAATGGCTACCGGACCTGTTATTACCGCACCTTTGTCGTGGGACGGGCGACTCAGGCGCAGCGCGATGCCTTCAAGCAGTCGCGGGAATGGATGGATGCCGCCATCGAGCTGGTCAAGCCCGGGGCAACGACAGATCAAATCGCCAAGGTATGGCCCCGGGCCGAGGAGTTCGGCTTTGAGGACGAGATGGACGCCTTCGGGCTCCAGTTCGGCCACGGTGTGGGGGTTGGCCTCCACGAACGGCCGATCGTCAGCCGCCTCAATTCGCTGGAAACGCCGGTAGAGATCAAGGAGGGAATGCTCTTCGCGCTCGAGACGTACGCTCCTGCCGCCGACGGGCGCTCGGCTTCACGAATCGAGGAGGAAGTCGTCGTCACTCCCGACGGCTGCAAGGTGATCACCTTGTTCCCCTGCGAGGAGCTGATGGTGGCGAATGCCTACTGACGCCCGCTACGACTACGCCCTACGCGAGCCGCGTCTTCCCCGACCGGTCGACACAGCGCTCGTCGGGGCCGCGATCGATCTCGACACGAGGCTGGGGATGTACCAACGGCTCCATGAGCTGCGACAGTTCGAGAAGCGCGCCTATGACCTCTTCCTCCAAAACCTGGTCAAGGGCACAAGCCACCTCTCCCTTGGCATGGAGGCAATTGCCACCGGCTTCGCGGCGGCGATGCGCCCCGACGATTACACCTTCGCCACTTATCGCGGTCATGCCCACGCCCTGGCCCGGGGTATGGATATGGGGCAGGCGATGGCCGAACTCCTCGGACGCGAAAACGGGGTCCTCGGAGGCAAAGGCGGTTCCATGCATCTCACCGACGTCTCGAAGGGAATGATGGGCTCATACGCCATCATCGGCGCCCACCTGTGCGTAGCCAACGGAGCCGCCTGGTCTGCCCAGATGAGGAAATCGGGTCAAGTGGCGGTCGCCTTCTTCGGCGACGGCACCACCAACATCGGTGCCTTTCACGAGGCCCTGAACCTGGCCTCCATCTGGAAGCTTCCGGTGGTCTTCGTCTGTGAGAACAACCTCTACATGGAGTACACCCCAATTGATGTGGTGACAGCGGTGACAAATCCGGCGGCGGGGCGGGCGCCGGCCTACGGCCTCGAATCCGTGCTGGTAGATGGCAACGACCCCGACGCCGTATTTCTGACAGCCCGCACCGCGCTTGCCAGGGCCAGAGCCGGCGATGGACCCAGCCTGATCGAGGCCGTCACCTATCGCTCCGGTGGCCATTCCCGCGCCGATCCCGGCAAATACCGACCAGAACGGGAGGTGGTGGCGTGGGCCGGGCGGGACCCGATTCCCATGTATCACCAACGCCTCCTCAGCCTCGGCACCCCCGAGGCCCGGCTGAGCTCGATCGAGCGCCAGGTGGCCGACGCCGTCGATGCCGCCACGGAGTTCGCCAAGGCGGGCCGGGAGCCGAGAGAGGGATCTCTTCACACCGAGGTGTACGCCGACGGAGGCTCGAATTGGCGGAACTGACCTATCGCGAGGCGGTGGCCTGGGGAATCGCCCAGGAAATGCGACGCGATCCCAATCTGGTCATGTTGGGTGAGGACATCGCCGCCGCTGGGGGCGTATTCAAGACCACTGTCGGGCTGCTCGACGAGTTCGGTCCCGAACGTATTCGAGACACTCCTATTTCGGAGCAGGCGATTATCGGCGCCGCGATGGGGGCGGCGATGACCGGTATTCCCGTCATCGCCGAGATCATGTTCTCGGACTTCCTGGCCGTCTGTTGGGACATGATTGCCAACGAGATCGCCAAGAGCCGTTACATGACCGATGGTCAGGTGAGCTTCCCGCTCGTCATCCGGACCGCCAATGGCGGGGGCGTCCGCTTCGGGGCCCAGCACAGCCAGAGCGTGGAGAACTGGGCGATGATGATCCCCGGCCTCAAGGTCGTGGCCCCTTCCACCCCCGTCGATGTCATCGGGCTCATGGCTGCCTCGATCAGGGATCCCGACCCGGTGGTCTTCTTCGAACATAAGTCCCTGATGGCAACGAAAGCCGAAATTCCGGAAGGCGAGATCGTCGATCAACTGGGCCGGGCCCGAGTTGTTCGTGACGGCGATGACGTGACCATCGCCGCCCTCGCCCTCATGGTTCCGCGGGCGCTCGCAGCCGCGGCTGCGCTGGAAGCGGACGGAATATCGGCGGAAGTGATCGATCTCAGGTCACTGGTGCCCCTCGATACCAATGCCTTGCTTCGCTCGGTTGAGAAGACCGGTCGCTTCTTCACAGTGGAAGAGAACCCTCGCCTCTGTGGGTGGGGCGCGGAACTGGCATCGATCGTCTCCGAAGAATCCTTCTGGTCGCTCGATGGTCCGGTGGTCCGCATCACTACCCCCCACATTCCGCTACCGGCGGCGGCGGCGCTCGAGGATCTGGCCCTGCCCTCGGTCGACCGCATCTACGAGACCATCGTCAAGTCATTTGATGCCAGATGAGCTCAAGATTCCTGCTCAAAGGTGGCTGCGTTCTCACCCTGGGGTTGAGAACTCCAAACTTCTTGGAGGCTGACGTCCTCATCGAAGGCGACCGCATCGCCGAGGTAGGACCCGGCCTCCGAGCTCGCGACTCCGAGCAGGTCGACGCCCGGGACACCATCGTCATGCCGGGGTTCGTCGATGCTCATCGCCATGCCTGGAAGGCGCTCTTTCGCAACTCCGAGGTCGTGAGCTCAGAAGTCGACCTCGAGGCCAACGATGTGTATGCCGCCACCCTCGTCGGGCTTCTCGGAGCCGCCGAGGCGGGGATTACGACGGTGGTCGACTGGGTAGACCATCGCTTCCCTGAAGCTGCCCTTGAGGCCCACCACGATGCCGGATTGCGAACAGTGTTTGCCAGCGAGCGCAGCGACCTCGTTCTCCCCCCGGCGGGCGCGGCGACTCTCGCTCATGCCTCCGACGACTCCACTACCTGGGGACGAGCCCGGGAGTCGGGACTTCGCATTCATGCCCACGCCCGCTCGGCAGGGACCATCGCTCGATGGAAGGAGGATGGTCAACTCGGCCCCGATGTCACCCTGATCCATTGCTCGCATGCGACTGATGCCGACCTCGACGCCGCAGTCTCTTCCAAATCGTCGGTAGTCCTGACCCCCGCCAATGAGATGATCCGGGAATCAGTAACGCCTCCCATCCAGCGCATCATCGGTCGAGGCCTGCGGCCGGGATTGGGTGTGGATAGTGCCGAGGTTGCCCCTGGGGATCTGTTTGCCCAGATGAGATCGGTCATATCCCTCCAGCACGCCACGGTCTTCGACTTGAAGCTGGCCGGCAAGGCCGGGCTGCCTCACCTGATGACGACCCGGGAGGTGATCCGGTACGGAACTCTTGACGGCGCCCGAGCCGTTGGTTTCGCGAGCGTCACCGGATCGCTCGAGGCGGGAAAGCAGGCCGACGTCATCGTCCTCCGAGCCGACCGACCCAACATCGCTCCCGTAAACGATCCGATCGGAGCGGTGGTGTGGGGAATGGACACCTCCAATGTCGACTGGGTCTTCGTCGGCGGTCGGCCGGTCATGAGAAGCGGCACCCTGACTGCGGATCAAGGAAGGGCGAGGGATCTAGCAACCAAGGCGCTGAATCGGCTGACCGAACATTCCAGCGCACTCACCACTGCGTTCTCGGGAGACGGCTCATGACCACAGCCACCGCCACCTCCCGGGCGGTGACTGCCTTCGTCGTCGCCTCCCGTTACATGCCGGTCTATCTGGCGATCGCTCTGCTGGGGCTAGTGGCCGCCATTTGGGTGCCAGCGCTGTTGGGAGGAGTGGCGTTGAGCGCCATCGCGCCGTATGGGGCATTGTTGGCAATCACCGCCCTCGGTCAGATGCTGGTGATCATCACCGGAGGGATCGACCTCAGCGTCCCCGGCACCCTGACCTTGGCTGCGGCGATCATGGTCGGGATCGGGGGGCAATCCGATGAGAACATTCCCGTTGCCATCCTCGCCGCGATTGGCGCCGCCGCCCTGATCGGGCTCGTGAATGGAATCCTGATCGGCGGGCTCAAGCTCAACCCTCTGATCGTGACGCTGGCGGTGGGCCAGGTGGTCATCGGCGTGGTCAACCGCTACGGGCGCAGCTTTCCCGTGCAAGCCCAGGTGCCGGCGGGGTGGTCGCAGTGGACCTCGACCAGGATCTTCGGGGTGAGCCCCGTCTTCTGGCTCGGTTTGATCATCACCATCCTGTTGATGGTTGGCTTTCGATACACCACGGTCGGCCGTCGCTTTCAGGTGGTTGGCGCCAACCCGGTGGCCTCCCATGTGGTCGGAGTGCGGGTCAACATCAACCAGATCTCGGCCTACGTCGTAGCGGCGATTCTCTATGCCACAGCCGGCGTGGCGCTGGCAGGGCTCCTTCGCAGTCCGGGGGTCGCCGCTGGGGCGACCTACCTCCTCGGACCGATCGCAGCCGTGGTGATCGGGGGTGCCTCGTTGACGGGCGGGCTCGCCAGCCCGCTGTCCACCTTTGCGGCGGCCTTCTTCCTCACCGGACTCAACCAGATGATGAGGACGATCGGGCTTCCTACTGCCCTTCAGTTCGTGGTGTTTGGCCTGGTCATCATCGGAGGGATGCTGGTTTCAGGAGATCGGATCATCAAAGGCGTGGAGCGGGTGCTTCGCGAGCGGCGACGGTCGGATCGCAGCGAAAGCAAGATTCTTGCGTAGAAATGACCGCATTTTTGCGGTCATTTCTACGCAAGAACGGATCAAGGAGGAGAGAGTGAATCGAAAGACCGTTATCGGCGCCCTGGCGGTGTTCGCCTTGGTGGTCGCCGCCTGCACATCGGGCGGGACCGCGACCACGGCCGCCCCGGGGACCACCGCCAGCCCCGAGACGACCGCGGCACCCGCCACCACGTCGGCGGAAACCACGGCGGCTCCGGCCACGACTGCCGCCGCGGGTGAAAATCCGCTGGCGGACTTCGACGAGGATCCCACTGCTGCTGACCCGGCTTTGGTGGAGAAGGCGCTCGGGCCGGTGGAACCGTCGGACGAAGCGAGCTGGAACATCGTTCTCGCTTCGATCGCTCGGGCCAACCAGGACCTCGATCAGGCGACCATTGACAAGGCGATGGAGTGTTGGGCCAATCAGGAGTGCGACACCGGCAGCGGTGGCGACCTGGTGATGGGCTATGCCGACGGAGGTGGCAACGAAGTCAACGTTTGGCGGTCGGTGAGCCATATGGAGGCGATTCTCCAAGCACTCACCTATCCCGAGATCGGAACCATCGTTTCCACCGCGGCCAACTTCGACCAGGACCCGGCCGTGCACGTCAACCAGCTCCGGTTCCTCATCCAGCGGGAGGTCGATTTCATCGTCGGATATCCCGACGTTGGGGCCCTCTTGGCGGAAGCCGTTAAGGAGGCGACCGCCGCCGGCATTCTCTACGTACCCTTCTCGGCTGGGTTCGTCGGCCTACCTGACCAGGAAGGTGCGGCAATACCTGGCGAGGATTACCTGACCGTCGTAGGTGAAGACCTTTGTGCTTTGGGCGAGAGCTTCGCCGAAGTGCTCAACACCGGCGTCGGATCGGGAAATGTGGCGTTGCTCGGAGGCACGCCCGGTAATGCCCTGTCCTTGGGCTGGCAACGATGCGCGGTATCGGCGCTTTCCTCGGATCTGTCGCTGGTAAACCCGCCGGCCAACGAGGACAGCACGACGGGCGATACCTCCTGGTTCCCGCCCATCATCCCCGATGTGTTCCGTGGGCTGCTCACGACTAATCCCGATATCAACGGCTACGCCTACGAGTACGCCGATGGGATTTGGTACGGGCTCCCGGTCTACGAGGAGCTGGGGATCCCGGTGACCAACCTCACCCTGGCCCTCCGCACCGACGAGCAGAACTTGTTCTGTGACTGGGCCGAACGCAATGACCCCACCTACAACATCTTCTACTCGGCCGGGGGCAACTTCCAGTCGCGGACCGGGGTGACGGCGGCGATGATGGCGCTGAAGGGCGCCGAGATCCCCGCAGAGGTGGTGGTGCCCCATGTCATGCGCCAAGTCACCGCGGGCGACTGCAACCCTGACCGACCCAACGAGGCCGTGTCCGGCACGTCTTTGGTGCCCGACAACGTGCTGTCGCTGATGTTTGGCGGATGAACACACGCGATCCCGAAGGAGAGTCGACGACCGGAACCGTTCTGGCCCTGACCAGAATCTCCCGGCAATTTGGAGCGGTACGAGCGCTGACCGATGTCAGCTTCGAGTGCCGCGCCGGCGAAGTGCACGCCCTGGTGGGCGAAAACGGGTCCGGAAAGTCGACTCTCCTCGGGATTGCCAGCGGGTTTGTCAAGCCTGACCGGGGCAGCGTTCACATCGGAGGCGTCCGGTTGCGTCGCGATTCCCCGGCCCTGGCGAGAAAGCTCGGCCTGGCGATGGCCTACCAGGACACGTCACTGGTTCAGATGGAGCCGGTGAAGAACAACCTCTTCCTGGCGGCGCGGCCCGAGAAGAGACCCCCCTTCTGGCGACGGAAGAAGTGGGCCCGCCAGCTTTTGACCGAGTTCGATCTCGATCTCGAGCTGTTCCCGGATTCTCCGGCGGGCTTTCTCACCCTCGCCGAACGTCAGATGTTCGAGGTTGCCAAAGCGTTGGCAACCGATCCCAAGGTCTTGCTGCTCGACGAGCCCACCACGGCTCTGGGACCGGACGAGGTAGAGGCACTTCATCGCACGGTGGCAAAGTGCCGGGATCGCGGGGTTGGCGTCGTCTATGTGAGCCATCGGCTGCCCGAGGTCCTGGAGATCGCCGATCGCATCACCGTGCTCCGAGACGGTCGCAATCGGGGCACGTTCGAAGCTCGGGCCACCAGCGAGTCGGACCTGGTAGAGCTGATCGTGGGGCGGCCTTTCGAGGCCGCCTTCCCCCCGCCGGCTTCGCAATCTGGCGAGCGCAAGGTGGTACTACGGGTCGAGGGGCTCCAGGGCCAGTCTTTTGGGCCTCTCAGCTTCACCCTGGAAAGTGGTGAGATCGTGGGGATCGCCGGTGCCGAGGGGAACGGACAACCCCAGCTGTTCGACTGCCTGGCGGGGAGGGTTCCACCCCGGGCAGGAAAGGTGGTGTGCGATGGAAAGGAACTGAATCTGATCTCGACCCACGAAGCGGTGGGAGCGGGATTGATGCTTCTCCCCGGCGACCGCAAGAGGGAGGCCTTGGCGCCGGTCTTGGGGGTGAGGGTCAACACCACGGTCCAGGCATTGCGTCAGTTCGCCACGGTGGGTTTCTTGCGGAGGAATGTGGAGAAGCGTCGCGTCGCCCGGCTGGTCGACCAACTCGAGATCCGAACGCCATCTCTGGAGCAACCGGTGGAGTTTTTGTCGGGTGGCAACCAGCAGAAGGTATCCGTCGCCCGCTCCTTTTTGAGGAAACCGTCCGTCATCCTGGCCTACGAGCCGACACAGGGCGTCGATGTGGGGTCGAGGTTCGACATCTACCGGGCCCTCCGCCAGCGGAGTGACGAAGGCGCGGCGCTCCTGGTCAAGTCGAGCGACCCGATCGAGCTATCGGGCCTGTGCGATCGAGTGCTGGTCATGTCTCGGGGAACCATCGTCGAAGAAATCCCCGGCGAAGAACTCGACGAACGCCGGATCACTGAAGCCATCGTGCGCGGCCCCGGGCTCTCCAAAGCCGGCCGCTCGCCGCTCGGGGTTGCCATGCCGTCGGCCGTCAAAACCCGCTCGGCATGACAACCAGAACCGATGCGACGAGGCAGGTGGTCCGCAAGGTCATTCGGGACGCCCGGGACAAGAACAAATGGCGCAAGATCGTCCGCTTCCGGCTGTGGATGCCGATCGCCCTCCAGATTCTCCTCGTGGGGGGTCTCCTCTGGTTCACCAACACCAGATTCCCCGGCTTCGTCAACACCACCAACATCAACCAGATCCTCATTCTGGCGCTGCCCCTGATCGTCGCCACCATGGCCCAAACGCACGCGTTGCTGGTTGGCTATCTCGATCTCTCGGTAGGGGCGATGATCAGCCTCGGCGTCGTTATCGGCTCCTACCTCATCGCCACCGACGCCACGACTTCGGCGATCTTGCAGGGAGTGGGAGTCGTGCTCCTCTGCGGCCTGGTTCTGGGACTGGTGAATGCCGGCCTGGTGCGGGGTGTGAAGATTCCGTCGATCATCGCCACGCTGGCGACGATGAGCATTCTCGATGGCGTGTCCCTGACGTTGCGGCCCACTGCCCAAGGCGCCATCAACGGGGAGTTCGTGTCGCTTCTGCGGACGAGCTTGGGGCCGATCCCGATTGCCTTCGTCCTGCTCGCCATTGGCGCTGCGCTCATGGACGTTTGGCTCCACGCCTCCGGCTCCGGCTTGGCAGTCAGGGCGGTTGGCTTTGACGACCGCTCGGCGAAACGAGGTGGGGTGCCTACGACCTGGATTCGAGTTCGAGCCCTCCTCTTCGCCGGCCTTCTGGCTGCGGTGGCTTCGTTCCTGGTGATGGCCCGAACCCCGGTCGGCAATGCTTCGGTGGGATCCACTTTCGCCCTCAACAGCATCACCGCAGCCGTGCTCGGTGGGGCGTCCCTGGCTGGGGGTCGAGCCACCTTTGTTGGGGGAACGGTGGCCGCGTTGCTTCTCGCTTTGATCCTGACAGTCCTGCCCTATCTCGGGCTGTCCCCCACCGACGGGTCGATGATCATCGGTGCTCTGGTGCTGCTCGGGATCGTCCTCTTCCAGGCGGGCGACATGAAGGAGCTGGTGAAGCGGAACTTCCGACGGGCCCGTCGGCTCGTGATCGGGAGCCGACCCCCCAAGGCGGCGGTGGTCCCCGACTTCTACAGCGGTGGCAGCGACTTCCGATCGGTGCCGACGACGAGAAAGGTGATCAAGGGCGGGACGATTCTCACCCTCGACCCGAATCTGGGGGATTTCTCGAAGGGCGACGTTGTCATCGAGGGCGAGGAGATCGTGGCCGTGGGGCCGGGCCAAGCCAACGGCGAGGTCGACGTCATCGATGCCACCGGCATGATCGTGATGCCCGGGTTTGTAGACACCCACCGCCACATCTGGGAGGGGTTGCTCCGCAACATCGGGACCGACGTGCCTTTGGAGGGTCGGACGAGCTACATCTCCTTCGTCCTCCACAAGCTTGCCCCCGCCTTTAGCCCGGAAGACGCCTACGTCGGAAATCTGATCTCGGCCCTGGGGGCGATCGACGCCGGGATCACCACCCTGCTCGATTGGTCTCACATTCAGGCGTCACCGGAGCACACCGATGCGGTTATCAAGGCACTGGAGGACTCGGGGCTGCGAGCCGTCTTTGCCTACGGCTTTCCCTGGTGGGGGAAGTGGGAGGAGCGCCAGCCCAGCTGGTTCGTGCGCGCCGCCACGGAACATTTCTCTACCACTGACCAAAGACTGACCCTGGCCCTGGCGGCCCCGGGTCCCGAGTTCACCGATTTCGAGGTGTCCCGCGACCACTGGAAGCTGGCCCGGGAGACCGGCGCCCGGATTAGCACCCATGTTGGAGTGGGGAGCTACGGCCAGGATGCGAAGGTTCAACGCTTCGGCGAGGCCGGACTGCTCGGTCCGGACACCACCTATATCCACTGCACGACCCTCAACGACACCGAGATCTCGATGATCGTTGATACCGGAGGCACAGTGTCCCTTGCCTCACCAGTGGAGATGATGATGGGTCACGGAATGCCGCCGATCCAGAAGTTCCTCGACCGGGGACTGCGACCGAGCCTGAGCGTCGATGTTGAGACCAATGTCCCCGCCGACATGTTCAATCAAATGCGCTCGGTGCTTCCCCTGCAACGGGCGCAAGCCGCTCAGACCGGTAGAGAACCTGTTTCGGCCCGAGAGGTCCTTGCTTATGCCACCATCGAGGGGGCGCGCGCCAACGGCCTCGACGGAAAGATCGGGACATTGACGCCGGGCAAGAAAGCGGACGTGATTCTCCTCCGCACCGACCGCATGAACGTCACCCCCCTCAACGATCCCTCGACCGCGGTCGTCACCGGAATGGACACCGGCAATGTCGACACGGTGATCATCGGGGGGCGGATGATGAAGCAGGGGGGAAAGCTGCTGCACGTCGACTGGCCAGCGGTACGTGCCAGCGCGCTGGTCGCCCGCGACCGGGTCATCGAAAAGTCGGGCTTCAAGCTCCCCAAGATCTGAGCCCTTGGCGCGCCGGAGAAGCCCTCGAGTACTAGTAGTGGGAGCGGGAGTCTCCGGGCTGACATGTGCGGTATCGATCCAGGAAGAGGGCTACCCAACCCGGATCGTCACTGCAGCTCTGCCTACCGAGACCACATCGATGATGGCCGCCGCCGTCTGGACCGTTCCGGGCACGGCGCCTGGATCTCGGTCGTTCGAGTGGGCCCTCGCCAGCCGGGCCCGGTTCTCCCAGCTGGCCCAGGAGCCCGCCTCCGGTGTGTCTCCCCTGGTGCAACGGGAACTCGAAACCGAACCCTTCCAGCCCTACGGTTGGGAGGACCGATTTCCCTGGATCCGGACGCTCGATCCCGACGAGGCACCGCCCGGGTACTCAGGTGGCTGGCACATCGATGGCTTCCTCATCGACCCCACCGTCTACCTGCCCTGGCTTCAGGCTCGCTTCGAGAAGGGCGGGGGCACGATCGACGTCAGGCTGTTGGGCTCGCTCCAGCAAGCCGAGGCGGACGTGGTGGTGAATTGCACCGGCCTGGGAGCCAGGGAGTTGTGCGGAGACCTAGATCTGCTTCCGGTCCGAGGACAAGTCGTCGCGGTGCGGGCACCCGCCATTCGGGAAGGCGTCTCCTACGAAGGAGACCCCGAGCGAATCCGGTATGTATACCCCCGCCGGAATGAGGTGATCCTTGGCGGTACACGGGAAGCGGGGCGGGACGACCTCACTCCGGATCCGCAGACAACAGAACGGATCCTCAAGGACTGCCAGGCTCTGGTGCCGGAGTTGGAGGAAGCCGAAGTCATCGAATCGAGGGTGGGAATTCGGCCGGGACGATCGGAGGTTCGTCTCGAATCTGAGCGGCTCGCGGACGACCGTCCGGTCATTCATAACTATGGGCACGGCGGGCAGGGCTTCTTGCTGTCCTGGGGATGCGCGGACGAAGTCTTGAGTCTGGTTCAGACGGTGGTCGACCGCTGGTGACGCATCGCCCAGATGATGCGACTGGCAGAGGCGATCAGCAGCACGGCGAAGAGGACTGCCGAGAGGGTGGGGTCGAGGCGTACGGCCAGCAGCGAGAAAAGAAACGAGGTGACGACTCCGGCGGCACCAACGGTTAATCCGGTTCGGAGATCGGCAGTGCCGTGGCGAACGTTCTGGATGCTGCCGACGATTGCCGTCGGAACGATCACCGCCAGCGAAGTTCCCTTGGCCAGCGCACTGGGAATTGAGAAGAGGACGTTTTGCGCCGGCACCATGATCACCCCGCCACCCACTCCCATCAGGCCCGCCAGGGCTCCGGTGAAGATGCCAAGAGCAACGAGACCGAGGGCCATCGGTACGTCGATCGGCAGATGTCCAGTTCCCTCCTCGATGTCAAAGACCATGCGAAGGGCGGTGAGAAAGAGCAACGCCGCGAATGAGCCCTGCAATGTCCTGATCGGAAGGCTCCGAAGCAATTTGGTCCCGATAACGGTTCCAGCAACCGATCCCACGAGCAAGAGCAAGGCCACCAGCCAATCGACGCTCTGGCTCACCGCGTAACCGATCATGCCCGCCAGGCCCATCGGGGCCACCGCCACGAGCGAGGTGCCTTGGGCACGGCGTTGGTCCATTTTCAGAAACGAGACCAGGCCCGGGACCACGATGATGCCCCCACCGACCCCAAAGAGCCCCGAGAGCACGCCGGCAAAGACCCCGATGCCGATCGCCATTCCCACCGAGCTTTCCGACCGAATTGCCGTGGCGCGAGCAGTCTCACTCATAGAGCAGCACCTCTAGCGGCGAGCCGAATCAGCGGAACCAGCAGGCGGCGACGTTGCCCGCCCCTTTGTCCTCCAAGGGAGGCTCCTCCGATCGACAGCGATCCTCGACGATCGGGCAGCGGGTATGGAACCGGCATCCCGGTGGGGGGCTGATCGGATTAGGGATCTCGCCCGTTAGCGGGACCCGTCGACGCTCGCGCTGCAATATCGGGTCCGGTATCGGTACTGCCGAAAGTAGAGCCTCCGTATAGGGGTGAGTGGGACGGTCATAGATTGCGTCCCGATCGGAGAGCTCCACCAGCTTTCCCGAGTACATCACCGCGATCCGGTCTGACAAGTGGCGGACGACAGAGAGGTCGTGGGCTATGAACAAATAGGTGAGCCCAAACTCTTCCTGCAAGTCGGCCAGCAAGTTGACGATTTGGGCCTGGATGGACACGTCGAGAGCCGAGACCGGCTCATCGGCGATGATCAGGTCGGGTCGCAGGGCCAAAGCCCGGGCGATCACGATCCGCTGGCGCTGCCCGCCGCTGAAGGAGTGGGGATAACGAACCGCGGCATCCTTCGGGAGGCCGACGATCTCCAACAGTTCCAACACGCGGTCGGAGCAGGCGTCGATGTCCGGCTCCAAGCCGTGGACGATCAGGGGTTCGGAAACGATGTCGAGCACCCGCATCCGGGGATTGAGCGACCCGAACGGATCCTGGAAAACGAGCTGCATGTGGCGGCGCAGTTGCCGCAGGTCCTCTCCTTGGACGTGAGTTATGTCCTGGCCCCCAAAGACGATCCGACCGGCGGTGATGGGGACCTTGCGAAGAATCGCTCGGCCGGTGGTCGACTTCCCGGACCCCGACTCTCCCACCAGGCCCAGGGTCTCGCCCCGTTTGATGTCGAAGCTGACCCCATCGACGGCGTGCAAGACCTGCTTTTGGCGTCCCCAAAATCCAGCACGCCCAACCGGGAAGTGGACGGTGAGGCCCTCTACCCGCAGCAGTGGTTCGGTGTCAGCCCGCTCCGGCGACGGGAGCACCGACGGTTCTGATATCGAATGCACGGTGACACGCAACCTTCCTGTTCGGGAGATGTTCGATCAGCTCGGGTGAAACTTGCACACACATTTCGACGGCCAGCTCGCAGCGCGGCGCGTACGCACAGCCGGACGGGGGATTGATGAGATCGGGCGGAGCGCCGGCGATGCTCACGAGCTTCGGCACCACGACGTCGAGCCGTGGAGTCGACCCGATCAGCCCCCAGGCGTAGGGGTGGCCAGGATCGCCATAGATCTCCTCAGCCTTTCCCGTCTCGACGATTCGTCCGGCGTACATCACCGCCAGTCGTTGACAGAGGCCAGCCACCACTCCGAGGTCGTGAGTGATGAGGAGAACGGCCAGGCCGAGGTCAGCTTGGAGTTGTTGAACCAACTCCAAGATCTGCGCCTGGATGGTGACGTCGAGGGCTGTGGTGGGCTCGTCGGCTATCAGCAACTCGGGTTCCGAGGCGAGGGCCATGGCAATCGCGACTCGCTGGTTCATTCCCCCGGAGAACTCGTATGGGTACTGAGTAACCCGCTGACGGGGGAACGAGATGCCGACGAGGTCGAGCAATTCAACCGCTCGCTTCTCGGCGGTGGAGCGGTTCATTCCCAGATGATGGGAAAGCACCTCGCCAATCTGATCGCCCACCTTCATGAGCGGGTTGAGCGAGGTCATCGGGTCTTGAAAGATGATCGCGATTTCCTTCCCCCGGATCTGATCGGAGTAGGCCTGTCCCTCCTTGCCGAGGAGCGATTTTCCCTTCCAGCGGATGTCGCCTCCGACGATGCGGCCCGGCAGGTCGATGAGCCCGGTGACCGCTCGCGAGGTGACACTCTTGCCGGAACCGGATTCGCCTACCAATCCCAGGGTCTGGCCGCGATCGAGGGAGAAGCTGGCTCCCCTCACCGCCTGCACCACTCCCCGGCGGGTGAAGAAAGAGACCGCGAGATCGTCAACCGAGAGGAGCGGGACGCCATTCGGTGTATCAGGCACCGCGCCCTCCTGTCGATCCCAGGCTGGCGGCGAACCGCTTCTCGCGTTCGTGGGGGTCGGCGACGATCCGAAGCCAGCTGGCGAAGAGATTGGCGCCGAGCACGGTGAGGGCAATGGCAAGCCCGGGGAAGGTAACCAGCCACCAGGCGTTGAAGACGTACTCCCTCCCGATCGCCACATCCAGGCCCCAGGACATGGCCGGGGGCTGGATGCCTAGTCCCAAGAAGGAGAGGGCCGCTTCCGCCAGGATCGCACTGGCGAACTCGAGCACCGCCAGGGTCAGCAGCGGAGCAGCCAGATTGGGAAGGATGTGGCGAAAAATGATTCGGCGCGGCCGAGCGCCGACAATCTCAGCTGCCTCCACATAGGGCGTCTCTTTCGCCGAGAGGACGACGCCGCGGACCAGGAGTGCGTAGACCATCCAGGCGTTTATGGGAAGGATCACGATGAGAACCAGCAAGCTCGGTCGAACCACCGAGAGGATCACCAGATAGAGCAGCAAGCCGGGAAAGGCGAGCTGGGTGTCAAGCCAGCGCATTATGACGCTGTCGACCCGGCCTCCGTTGTAACCCGCCAGCAACCCCAGCACCGTTCCCACAGTTCCGGCGATCAAGACCACTCCCAAGCCAACGATGAGTGAGACCCGGGAGCCGAAGATGATGCGGGAAAGAACGTCGCGGCCCAGATTGTCGGTGCCGAGCGGATGGTCGAGAGAGCCCCCTTCGAGCCAGAAGGGTGGTACCAACCGGTCAGAGAGTGATTGGGCTGCGGGATCATGGGGGGCAAGCAGCGGAGCGGCCAGGGCCACGAGGATGAGCGAAGACATCACGATCAATCCGAAGAAGCCGGCCTTGTCCTTCCAGAGCTCACCCACCACGCTGGCAAAGCGGCGACTGATGCCGGGAGTGGCGATACCGGGCGCAGCTACGGTCTGAGCCATCACTCCTCCTAGGTGAGCTTGATCCGGGGATCGATGTACTTGTAGGCCACGTCCATCAGGATGTTGATCGTGATGATCATCAGAGCCACGACGAAGACGATGGCTTGCAAGAGGATGAGATCCTGGCGGGTGATTGACTGGATGGCGAGAAACCCAAGACCGGGCCAAGCGAAGACCGTTTCCACCACCACCGAGTAGCCGGCGAGGGCCCGGATCACCTCCCACCCGGTCATGGTCATCACGGGGACGGCAGCGTTGCGGAAGGCATGGGCTCCCACCAACCGGCGAAAAGGAACGTTCTTGGCTTTGACCAACTGGACGTAACTCTTATTTAGCTCGTCGATCATTGCCGACCTCGTCAACATCACCAGTCGCGCCGCCGAGGGGAGGGCAAATGTCACCGCCGGGAGCACGGCGTGGGCCAGAGTCCCGGACCCGAAAATCGGAAAGATTTGGAGCTGGACCCCGAAGATCACTATGAGGAGCAAGCCGAGCCAGAAGTTGGGCATCGAAAGACCGGTGAGACTGAGCGTGACCAGAAGTCGATCGAGAAAGCCACCCGGCCGCAGCGAGGTGAGAATCCCCAGGGGGATGGCGATGATGACGGCCAGCACCATTGATGCCCCCACCAGCAACAGGGTGCGGGGCAGCGCCTCGAGCACGATCTCGAGAGCCGGGCGGTCCTGCCAGAGGGAATTGCCGAAGTCGAAGCGGAGCGCTGACCCGATGAAGTCGAAGAACTGGACGTAGATGGGCCGGTCGAAGCCCAACTGGGCGGCAAAGGCTGCCCTTTGTTCGGCCGTGGCCTCGAGGGGAAGCATCACCCGAACCGGATCGCCGATGAGCCGGGTGACGACGAACACCACCACGGTGACCCCAATTACAACTATGGCTCCCTGCAGGATCCGTTTGAGTAAGAACCGCCCCATGCCTGGGTCTCCTTTGTGCCACCCTCCCCCGGGCCGAGCCCGGAGGAGGGTCGCGGTGTGATTTAGGCGCTCACCGTCATTTCCTTGACCAGGATCTTGGCGTCAACTCGCGGCTGCCACTGAAGGCGTTCGCTCATCCCATAGACGTCGTTGATATTGAGCATGAAGAGGAAGTAAGCCTCGTCACATGCCTTCTGCACAGCCTGGTGATATAGCCCCTCACGGGCAGCGACATCGGTCTCCGACCGAGCCTCGTCGATCCAGCCAGCCAGTTCGGCGTCATCGTTCGAGGCTCCGATGCCGTCCAAGTGGTAGTAGGCGGACAGTTGGCGATCAGCGTCGAGCAGCTCGTTGGAGCTGGTGACGTAGATGACGGGAGGACGGATGTCCCCGAAGAGTCGGTTGAGATACTCATCGAATTCAAAGATTTGGACCTCGGGTACCAATCCGACCTCGGAGAGGAAGTTGCCAACCACCTCGACAACTTCCCGGTCTTTCAACCACCGCCCTGAGGTCCCGATGAGCTCGACGGTCGCTCCTTCTGCCCCGGCCTCGGCGATCAAAGCGCGGGCGGCGTCGGGGTCGTAGCCGTACGGTTCCAGGTCGGGGTTGAAGCCGAAGAATGACTCGCTGAGAATCTGACACTGGTCGACGGTCGCATTTCCGGCGAACAGCTCATCGGCCATGGCTTGCTTGTCCACTGCCAGGTTCATCGCTTGCCGCACCCGCACGTCCGCCGTGGCGCCCTCAGTGGTGTTGATGATCAGCATGGGGTGCTCGAGGCCCGTGACAGAAGCAGACTGCGGAGCCGAGCCGATGTCCTCGGGCTGGAGGTTGGTGATGACATCGGCGTCGCCGGCGATAAGGGCTGAGAGACGTGTTCCCGCCTCTGGCACAAATCGATACGTGACTGTGCTCACGTTGCCGCTTTCTCCCCAGTAATCGGGGTTGGCCTCCAGCGTCACGTGGTCACCACGCACCCACTCGACGAATCGATAGGGCCCGGTGCCGCTCGGGTTGTCGGCGAAGGCGGCATCAGCGGACGCCGTCGCCGGGACCATCTTCATCCAGTACATCCGGGCGGGGAGAATCGGGTCCGGTTCGTTGGTGAGGATGTTCACCGTGGTGTCGTCGACGGCTTCGGCTCCGGAGATCGTCGAGAAAAACGAGACCTGTTCCGATGCGAAGTCGGGGTCAATGATGCGATTGACGCTGGCGACCACACTGTCTGCATTGAACGCCTCCCCGTTGTGGAAGGTGACACCCTCCTGAAGCGTGAATTGCCACGTGGTCTCGTCCACCTGGGTCGGCTCTCCGGACGCCAGACCCGGCACCAGCTCGCCTTCCGGCGTGCGCGCCATCAATGTTTCGTAGATGTTGTCACTCACGGCTCGCTCGTTCCCGTCGTCTCTGATCTGGGGGTCGAGGGTGGTGGGCTCACCGGCGAGGATGATCGTGATATCGGCGGATTCGGCCGGGGGCGATGTGGCCTGAGTGCCACCACCGCCGCTGGTCGTGGCCGGACCTCCCCCGGCGGTGGTAGACACTGTGCCCGAACTACACGCCACCAGCAGTAGGCCCACGATCAGGGCGAGGCCCTCTCGTTTCGATCGCATCATTCAAAGGCTCCTTCTTTGAACGGCCCGAGCGGCCGTGGGGCTACTGTATACTGTGGACAGTATGGCCACGTCAACCGGAAATGGCCCCCTTTCCGGTGACGATCCTCAAAGGTCGTTGACGGGCCTGATGCCGAGCTCTCGCCTCGAAGCCGGGACGGGCGTGGTTCCCCTGGGCCGGGCCCATCTGCCACTCAGCGAGCAGATCGCAGGCGAAATCCGCGCAGCGATCCTGGCGGGTCGTTACAAGCCCGGCGAGCGGCTGATGGAAGAGGTGCTGGCCACCGAGTTCGGGGTCTCACGCAACCCCGTGCGCGAGGCTCTGCGTCAGCTCAGCGTGGCCGGTTTCGTCGAGGTCGTCCCCCGGCACGGAGCCTCGGTCGCCACCCTGGGTGTGCAGTCGGTTCGCGAACTTTTCGAGGTGCGTTCGGCCCTCGAAGCAGTGATGGCCCGCTTGGCCTCCGAACGAATCACTGCCGATCAAGTCGACGTGCTCGCCGAGTTGCTGGCCAAAGGACAAAAGGCCGTCGCCGACCAGCAACTCGACGCTCTGCCCCGGCTCAACACCGCTTTTCATAACGCAATCGCCCAGGCGGCCGGCAACTCTCGCCTGGTGGCCCTGAACGAGACCGTGCGCGACACCATCCAGTGGGTCTACGCCCGGGCGCTTCGCGAGCGAGCCGTTGACTCTTGGAAGGAGCACAGCCAACTATTCGAAGCGATCCGGGCGCGCGACGCCACCCTCGCCGCTCATCTTGCCCTCGATCACATCACCCGGGCTGAGACCGCCTACCTGGCGGCGATGGCGGACAATGACGGCGGGTAGTCCCGAGCGGGTGACCTCACGGGAACCGGAGAGAACCTCTTGGTTGGCATTGGCCGCGGTGGTAGCGACCTATCTGGCCATCAGCGTGGCCGAATCGTTGCTCGCTCCCCTGTTCCCTTCGATAGCCGAGGCGATGGGCCTTTCGGTCTCCTCGGCAGGACTGGCATTAGGAGTCCTGACCGCCAGCATCGCGGTTGGGAACCTGGTCGGAGGTTGGTCGCTCAGAACGTTTCCGCTGCGGGCTGTAGCGGTCACGAGCCTCGCCATCGCCGGAAGCGGCTGCGTCGTCGCCTCGACATCGGAAAGCTTCCCTTTGCTCCTCTTGTCGCAAGCCATCATCGGCCTTGGGGTGGGATTGTTCTTCGCCCCGGGACTGAAAGCCACCGGCTTGGCCGGAGGCAATCGCCGCGGCTTGGCCATGGGTCTTTTCGGCGTCGCCTTCTCGGCCGGGCTGGCCGCAGCTGCTTTCCTGGCCGCGAGAGTCGAATCGGCGGACTGGCGGGATGCTTTCGTCGTTGCCACCTGGGCGTCTGCCTTCGGCGTGGTCGTACTGCTGGTCATCAGGCTCCCGAACTCGGCCGAAGTCGCCGGTGGACGAGGGGGGCTCGGAGCGCTGCGACTGCCGGTCATGGTGGGAACCGTTGGCACGATTTCTCAATATGGAACTGTTGGCTTTCTGACGCTCTTTGCCGTCACCTCCTGGGGCTTTGCCCCTGCCCAGGCAGCGACGATGCTGGCCATAAGTCGTGTCCTCTCTGCCCCCGGAAAGATCGTGGTGGGCTCTGTTGCCGATCGGGTGGGAAGCCGGGCGACCTTGCGGGCGGTGGTGCTGATACTGCTCGTGTCGGGGATCGGCTGGTCGCTGGCCCCGGCCTCCGCTCTTTCCACTGCGGCGGCAGTTGTCTTCGCTGCCACCGTGAGCGCCCTTTTCCCGATTGCCAACCTCGTCGCCTTCGAGCGATTCGGGAACCAGGGTTCGATGCTGGGCACCTATCGCTCGGCGCAGATCGCGGTCGGATCCGTGGCTGCTTTCTTGATCGGAATACTGGCGGAGAGCCAGGGCTTGCGGACTGTGCTCACCGCATGCGTACTGATACCGGCCGTGCTGCTTGTCCCCCTGCGCGAATCGTTTCCCGTCACCTGATGCTCTACCTCACCGATTCCGACGTCTCCCAACTCCTCACGCCCGAATTGGCCGCCGACTCCATCGAAAAGGCGTTTCGCTCCCTCGGCAAAGGTTCTGCCGCGATCCAGGAACGGGTGCGAACCGTTACCCCAGCCGGCAAGCTGAGCACGATCGGCGGAGTGATTCCCGACGATGACCGGGCGGGAGCCAAGGTCTATCCCACCACCACGGATGGCCGCTTTGGATTCGTAGTTCTCCTCTTCGAACTCTCATCGGGCGAACCCCTGGCGATGATCAGGGGTCCGGCCCTGACTGAGATCCGCACCGCCGCCACCTCGGTGGTCGCCGCTCGCTACCTGGCTCCCCCCGATCCCAAGGTCCTCGTGCTTTTCGGGGCTGGTCGTCAGGCGATCTCTCACGCCCGCGCATTCGCCTGTCAATTCGATCTCGCAGAAATCCGCGTGGTCCATCGGCGGCCCGCTGACGAGGTGGTTGGGCGAATCGAGCAAACGACTGGCGTCCCAACTGTTCAGTTGGGCATCGAGCGGCTTGGACTCGACGACGCCGACCTGATCGTGACGGCCACCCGGTCGACAGAGGCGCTATTCGATGGGAGCCGGCTTCCCCGCGATTGTCATATCACCGCCGTCGGAGCCACGACCCCCCAAAGCCGCGAACTCGATAACGAAACCCTCAACCGAGCAGGGACGATCGTGGTCGAGTCCATCAAGCAGGCCCGCACCGAGGCCGGAGATCTCTTGCTAGCCGACGAACGTGTTTGGGAAAAAGTGATCGAGCTAGCTGGCGTGATTTCGGCTTCAGCCCAGCGGCCCCAAGGAGTTACCTTGTTCAAGTCGCTCGGCGTCGGGCTCGAGGATGTCGCTGTTGCCGACGCCATCTACCGAGTGGCCCGCCAAAAGTCTTTCGGATCTTTTCTGGAGGCGTAGGCATGGGTGGCTTGATCTCGGGAACGACGGGGATCCTGGCCGAGCAATCGACCGGGCGGGGGATCGAAGGCGTCGTGCTCGCTGCAGCTCCCATGGCTGCGGCCCTCGGAGCCGAGGCGCTCCGCCAGGGCGGCAATGCCTTTGACGCCATCGTCACGGCGGCTCTGGCGGAAACGGTCTTGCTCCCCCCCAAGTGTGGTTTGGCCGGCGACCTGGTCGCGCTGCGGCTTCGGTCGGGAGGGTCAGAACCAGACGCCCTTCTGGCTATCGGAGGTGCTCCCCGTCGGTTGGCCAAGGTCGCCGAAAGGGGTGAACTGCGGCCTACCGGTCCTACCTCGGTGGGCGTTCCGGGAGCTCCGGCCGGATACGACCTCCTTGCATCCGAGGGCGTGCTCGGCCGCAGCCGACAGGCCGCCCCGGCGATCCGACTAGCTCGGGGAGGATTTCCCTGGGCCCAAATTTGCACCGCCCTGGCCAAGGAGTCAGCCGACTTGGTGGAGCGCCACAACCCCGAAGGCACGGTCTATTACCCCAACGGCCAGCCTTTCTCCCCCGGTCATCTGGTTCGTCTCCCGGGCATGGCGGACCTTCTCGAGGAATGGGTCAGGCGAGGGAGAGAGCTTTTCTGGGGTGGCGTGGGGGAGGTCGTCGCCGGATCGGTGATCCGGCGCGGTGGCGTTCTCGAGCCCGACGATTTTCGATCGGTGAGAGCGAACTGGGAACCACCGGAGACCGGCTATGCCGGGGATTGGCGATTGTGGGTGACCCCGGCACCGACCCACGGTCCTTCGCTGATTGAGGCGGTAGCCGAGAGCCGACCCGGAGACGATCCCGGCGCCATCTGGGATCGGATCCAAAAGGTCATTGCCAACCGCGGCTCTTTTCTCTCCGATCCCTCCGGAACCTCAATGGTCAGTGCCGCCGACGCCGCCGGCAACGTGGTCGTCGTGATCCACTCGAATTCTTTTCCGCGCTTTGGCAGCGGGTTGGTGGTGGATGAATTCGACCTCATCCTCAACAACCGACCGGGGCGTGGGTTTACCGCCGAGGTGGGTCATCCCAACTTCCCCGCCCCCGGCAAACGGCCGGCCACCACCCTTCATACCTGGGCGATTGGCGAGAGCGAGCCCCAGTTCCTCGGTGGAACGCCCGGTGGAGAGAATCAGATGCCGTGGAACGCTCAGACCCTCGCTCAGATGATTTCCGGGGAACTGGACCCAGGGGCCTTGGTGGTCTCGCCCAGATGGGAGCTGCTGGCAGACGGCGGTGTGGCGATCGAGGAGGGGTTTGACGCTCAGGGCATCGAAGAGCTTCGTGCCCGCGCTCGTACGGAGATGGTCGCGCCGTTCGGTTTGCGCTGCGCCCAGCAGGTCATCGCTCGCCCCCGAGCCGGAGAGGTCATCCTGGGGGCGGTCGACCCTCGCACGGGCGGGGCCGCAGTAGGCGTCTAGCACCCGCTACTCGGAAGCGAGCTTCTTGATGGCCTCCATCAGCATGATGTGCTTGCGGGTGTCGAGACGCATTGCGTCTACGAGCGAGGACCACCAGGCGGTATCGACCACCTCGGTGACGATTTTCTCCAGTTCCTTGAGCTCTCTCTCATCGTCTTGTTCCATCTCGAGCAATTGGTCGGTCAACTCGATCAGATGCTCGCGCTCATCCCCGACGCCCACCGCTGCCTTGGTTCCGATGCGGCTCTCGATGTCCTCTCGCCCCGAGTGCTCGGATCGCATCCAGTGAATCATGTCCTGGAAAAGCCGGTGATGGCGAACCTCGTCATCGATCACCATCTGGATCAGGAAGCGCACCCGGTCACTCTTGGTTTCCTCCGCCAAGTGCGCGTAGGAACGAAGTGCTTCTCGCTCGGTGTCCATGTGCTCCTGCAAGTAGTGCGTGAGCTGTTGTGCCCAAAGGTCGATGTCAACCAATTCGAAGCCTCCTTGTCTACGAACCCATGAACACGGTGCGCTGCTGCGTGTAGAAATCCATCACGGTTGGTCCCAGTTGTTCCTTATGGGTACCGGTACCTGACATCTTGATCCCTCCGAATGGGGCCGATAGGGATGTCCCGATGGTGGGGCGGTTGATGCGCACCACTCCGGCTTGAGACTCCCGGGCAAAACGCTGGGCACTCGCCAGGTCGGTGGTGCAGATGGCCGCGGTCAACCCATACTCGGTGTCGTTGGCCCGGACGATGGCTTCGTCGATGTCGCCGACGCGCTCGAATCCGATCACCGGACCAAAGACCTCTTTGCAAGAAATGTCCATGTCCGGCGTCACGTCCGCCAAGATCGTCGGCGGGAAAAACCAGCCATCGTCAAAAGGGTCGCCGACCAGCCTACGACCGCCAAGGACGAGGCGAGCTCCCCCTGCGACCGCGCTCTCAACCACCGCTGCCATGTTGTCGACGGCCCGCTGATCGATCAACGGGCCCATATCGACCCCGTCGCTCAGCCCCGGCCCGACGCGAAGCTTGGCTGCGGCCTGGGCCACAAGATCTAAGACCTGGTCGTGGATTCCGTCCTCCACAATCACCCTTCCGGCCCCGGTGCAGGCCTGACCACTGAGGGCGAACGAAGATCGCACGATCACCGTGGCAGCCCGTTCCGGATCGGCATCATCGAGTACCACCACCGGATTGTTTCCCCCCAGTTCGAGCTGAGCCCGCCGACCTAGACCGAGGGCGGCGTGGATTTTCTTTCCGACCGCAGTCGATCCCGTGAAGGTGATCGCTCTCACCCTCTCGTCGCCCACGACCAACCCGCCGGCGCCGAACCCGTGGACGACATTCACTACTCCCTGCGGGAGGCCAGCAGCGTCGAGCGATCCGGCCAGACGCTCGCCCATGAGGGGCGTCATCGACGAAGGCTTGAAGACCACTGTGTTACCGGCCGCCAGTGCAGGACCGAGCTTGCGCGAGGCCAGGCTCAGCGGAAAGTTCCAGGGAGTGATGGCTCCGACGACGCCGATCGGGTCGAGCATGGTCAGCACCGAAACCGTGGGGTCGTCGGTCGAAAAAGTGGTCCCCTGCAGCCGCAACGCCTCCCCGGCGTAAAGGCGGAAGTTCTCCGCCGAACGCTTGACCTCGTTGCGGGCGTCGCCGAACGGTTTTCCCATCTCGGCCACCATCTCGCGGGCGAATTCATCAGCCTGTTGGTCGAGAATTGTCGCCGCCTTGTTAAGGAAGGAAGCCCGCATCGGGGCGGCGGATGTGGCCCACCCCGCAAGGGCTTCCTGAGCGGCTGTGACCGCCGCCTCGACATCGGCCGGCTCGGAGTCGGGGGCGATCGTGGTGACAATCTCTGCGGCCGCTGGGTTGCGAACTTCGAATGTTGTGCCCCCGGAAGAGGCAACGAGATCACCGCCAATACGGTTGCGAACCGATACCGGGGCGGCAATGGTCGTGGTCATTTCTCCCACTTCGAATAGTCGGCGGATTTGCCGAGATGAGCCATCAGAGCATCGATCCCGGCCTTGCAACAGGCAATGTCTTGCTCCCCGTTACCGCCGCTGGCCGATATCGCTCCGACAACCTCGCCGTCGACCTCGATCGGCCAACCACCTACGAAAATCGTGAACTTTCCCTGGTGTTGGGTCATGATCCCGAAGGCTTCCTCCCCCGGAACCGCGTTCTTGTAGAAATGGGTGGGTTTGCGGTGGCCCGCAGCCGTGAAGGCCTTGTTGATAGCGATTTCCACGCTCGTCACCTTGCCGCCGTCGAGTCGCCGGACCGCGATGGGGTACCCACCGGCATCGGAGACACAGAGCACCTCAGGAACACCTTGCTCCTCGGCGGCTTTTTGAGCGGCGTCCAGCATCAGGTTGGCTTCGGCCAAGGTCAGTTGTTGTACGGTCCGCATCTAATTCTCCGCCTTCCAGGCACGCGATTTGCATAAAGTATACAAATCGACCCAAGAGGGCTGCCGCCCTGGGTACGGCGGTTTTTAGCGCCTAACTCAAAGACGCGTGGGTTGGCGGCGGGCCGAAGATCTTTGTTCCATCATGTCGAGAAACGCCCGGGCGGAATCCTCGACGTGGGCGCGGGTGATGGCCTCGGCCTGGTCTTCATCCCCCTCCCGGATCACTTCTAGGATCCGGATGTGCTCTGGCCAGGAAACGGGCGCCCGGGCACGAACCTGGGTGTTGAAGATCCACTCGATCTTGGCCGGTAGGTTGGCCACCAACTCGTATAGATACTGATTGCCCGAAGCCTCGGCGAGGGTCACGTGGAATGCCTGATGGAGTTCGGGCATGGCGTCGCGATCTCCGGCCTTGACCGCACGCCGCCCGCTGGCCAGTACCTCTTTTAGCGACCCCAGCGATTCGGGGTGGCGCCGCCGCGCCGCTAGCCGGGCGGCCAATCCCTCGAGAATGCTGCGGACCTCGAAGAGCTCGACCGCTTCCTCAGGGGACACCATGGCCACAGACGCCCCTCGCCTGGGGACCAGATCGACAAAGCCTTCTGCTTCGAGGAGGCTCAGGGCCTCCCGTACCGGCATCCGCGAAACGCCCAGCTTCGATGCGAGCTCGTCCTCGACCAGGCGATCCCCCGGTTCGATGGTCCCGGCCAGGATCCAACTCCGAATCTCATCGGCCACCGAAGACCGAAGCGAGCGATGTCGTTTGCCTAGTGCTTCCATGAACAGACCCCGTTTTCGATGGTAGGACCCGACTGGTTCACATACGGGTATCGCCCGCCGCGGCCAGATTCTGTTTGACTTCCCAAACTGTATACGGTATACAAAAGACCCGACTAGAAGGAGAGGTTTGTGGGAGAACTACTCAACAAAGACGAGTTCCGCGTGGCCCTCAAGGACGCAATGAAAGGTCGGGAAGCCAAGGATGCCTCCTTCAGCCTGGCTTGGTCGGGAGGGGATCTCAAGCGGCACCATTTCGCCCGATGGGCGGAGAATCACTTTCATTATGTGGGACCGTTCGCCGACTACCTCGGGTACATCTACGCCAACGCCCCCGACTCAGCTACCGACGCCAAGGACTTTCTCTTGCAGAACATGTACGAGGAGGAGTTGGCCGACATTCGCCACACCGATCTATTGATCCGATTCGCTGAGGCCTGCGGCACCACTCGGGAGCGGGTGGAGGACCCCCACAACATGAATCCGGTGACCCGCGGTCTCCAGTCGTGGTGCTACGCCATCTCGATGCGACGCAACTGGGTGGTCGCCACCGCGGCCCTGATCGTTGGCCTCGAATCCCAGGTTCCCGATATCTACCGCCGTCAATATCCACCTCTTTTGGAGAAGTACGGTTTTACCGAGGACGAGGCAGAGTTCTTCGAGCTCCACATCTCTTCGGACGAAGTGCACGGCGAGCGCGGCTATCAGATCGTCCTCAACTACGCCGATACGCCCGAGCTACAGGAGGAGTGCCTGGAGGCGGTTCGCGACGCAGCCGACATGCGGTTCTCCTACACCAAGGCTCTGTTCGACTACTACGTGAAAGGCGACATGCCGAGCGTGGAGGAGCAGGACCTGGCTGGCATCGGCTCGGTCTGAAACTCGAGGGCCCAGGACAGATCTGACGCTCCGCTGAAGCGGGAGCCGGCGTGGCCGAATGGGTGAAGGTGGCAGACCTCAAGGAGCTGCAACGCCGCAAGAAGCTCCTCGTCGAGGTCGGTGGAACCGGAATCGCCCTGTTCCTAGATGAGGGTTACGTCTACGCCCTCCGGGACATCTGCATCCACAAGCAAAGGAATCTCTCAAAGGGCCTGGTCTTCCAAGGGAAGGTCATATGTCCGGGCCACCAGTGGGCATTCGACCTGCCCACCGGCTGGGTCGACGAGTGGGGCGAATGTCAACCCACGTTTCCGGTGAAGGTGGAAGGTGGAGAGGTGTACGTTGACCCCGAGCCCCGAGTCCGAACTGAGGCCCCGATGTCAGAAGAACGGTGGCCGGTGGGACGCGGCGCCCAAATCGGAGAGGCGTGAGCCCGTGAACAGGGAGAGATCATGAACAGGTTGGTCCTCATCGGCGCTGGTCAGACCTCTGCCTCGGCCGCCCGGGCTTTGCGCCGGGAGGGCTTCGAGGGCGAAGTCGTGATCGTGGGCGAGGAGCCGCACCCGCCATATCAACGGCCACCGCTCTCCAAGGAGTACCTCCAAGGCGCGGCGCCTCTCTCCGACGTCTGGTCGGTCGATCCCGCCTGGTACGACGAGAACAAGGTCGAGTTGCGGTTGAGTGCCGAAGCCAAGGAAATCGACCGCAGATCCCGGGAAGTGGTCCTGGAAGACGGGTCTCGTATCAAAGGCGATGCCGTTTTGATCGCCACCGGCGGAAGGGCGCGCCGGCTTCCCGATGTCGAAGGGGAACGAATCCTCTATCTCCGCAACCTCGAGGATTGCGAAAAACTGCGCTCGTACCTCGGTCCCGATCGGCACCTGGTGGTGGTGGGGGCCGGTTTCATCGGTTCCGAAGTCTCTGCTTCGGCCCGCGCCGCGGGGGGCCAAGTCACCGTGCTCGAGGCACTCGAGGAACCGATGGAAAGAGTCCTCGGCAAGGAACTCGGGGCGGTAACCGCCGCGGTCCACCGATATCACGGCGTAGATCTCCGCACCGGAACTGGGATGGAGTCAATTGAAGAGACAAGTCAGGGGGTGGTTGTCCGGGCCACTACCGGCGAGGGATTCGAGGGAGACGCGGTGGTGGTCGGCATCGGCATGCAGCCCAATGTCGAGATCGCCCGGGTGTCGGAAATTACCGTCGGCAACGGCATCCGGGTCGACGAATTCTGCCGGACCTCGCTCGAAGGCGTATTCGCCGCCGGTGATGTCGCCAATCATTACCACCCAATCTTCGACCGCCGGATGCGAGTCGAGCACTTCGACAACGCCACTCGCCACGGCACGGCGGCAGCCCGCAACATGCTCGGAATTCGAACCCCGTACGTCGATGCGCATTGGTTCTGGTCCGATCAGTACGACCACAGCTACCAGTACGTCGGCCATGCCGAGAAATGGGACGCGACCGTCGTCCGGGGGTCCATCGAGGATCGCGAATTCGTCGTCTTCTACATGCTCGACGGTTTGGTGGAGGCTGCCTTCGCCATCGACAGAGGTGCGGACGTCCTGGTGGCTAAATCGCTTATCACCGAGCGTCGCAAGATTGACCCGTCCGTCCTCGCCGACGAGGACCAAGATCTCGGCGAGCTGTTGGTGCCTCCCGAGCCGGAAGTGGATCCCGTGCCGGTCGGGCCAGACGCCCTGGGGACCTTCGTGAGGGCGGCCCGCTCGGGCCAGGTACCCGAAGGGATAGTTCGCCGCTTTGAAGTCGAAGGGGTGGAATTGGCCATTGCTCGGTACCAGGGCCGGGCGTTCGCACTTCACAACCTGTGCACTCATCTCGCCTGCCACCTTGCTTCCGGGAAGGTCGACAACGGGGGCCTGATTTGTCTGTGCCACGGCTCGGTCTTCGACCTCGCCACCGGCGAGCCCACTAATCCCCCTGCCACCAGGCCGGTCCGGACCTATCCGGTGAAAGAGGAAAACGGGCAGGTCTACGTGTCCCTTCGCTAGGACGTGGACCTCGGTCTAGATGGAAAACGAGCCCTGGTGCTGGGCTCTTCGTCGGGATTCGGAAAGGCCATCGCCGCTGGCCTTCGCCAGGAAGGCGCCACGGTGGCGATCAACGGCCGCGATCAAAGTCGTCTTCAGGCAACCGCGGCTGCGATCGATGCGATCGCAATCCCAGGTGATGTGACCCTCGAGGTCGACCGTATCGTGGCCGAAGCCACGACCGCCTTGGGCGGCCTCGACATCCTCATCGTCAATACCGGCGGGGGAAGGCCCGGGGGCATCATCGACCAAAGTGATTCGGCCGACGAGGCAGCCTTCGCCTCGATGCTGCGTCCGGCCTTGCGGGCAGCACGCACCGCTACTCCCTCGCTCCGGGCCAGCGGCGATGCCCGCCTGATCTTCCTCACCGCCCGATCGGTCCTGGAGGCGACCCCTGAGCTGGCGCTGTCATCCGTATTCCGAAGCGGAGTGGCGGCCATGGCCCGTTCCCTCGCCCTCGAACTGGCGCCTGAGGTATTGGTCAACGTCGTCGTCCCCGGCCAATTCGACACCGATGCATACACCCGCTTCGAGACGTGGCGGGCAACCCATGAAGAGTCGACCACGGAAGCAATCCGGGCCGATCATCTCAGGGCCATCCCCCTCGGCCGCCTCGGCGAGGCCCAGGAACTGGCCGACGTGGTGGTGTTCTTGTCTTCCGCCCGGTCATCGTATGTGACCGGATCGGTGATCCGAATCGACGGTGGAGCCCTGCGCGGCTTCTAGCCGGGAAACTAGGCAGCGCGACCTTGGATACTGGCGATGTCAAGGCCAATCGCCACCAACAGCAAGACAATCACGACCGCGATGAATGCGGTGTATGACCAGCGCGAGGGATGATCGGCCAGCCAGAAGCGACGAACACCGGAGATGCCCATCCCGATGGCGATCAGACAGAGGGCAATGCTGATCGGGGGACCGAATGTATTGAGGAAGCCCACGAACGGGGCCAGGAGCGGGATCAACAAATAGGTGACCGTGCAGCGAATGCCGGAGACGACGATCGCCCGGGTCGTCGCCTGGCGTGCCCCAAAGATCGCGTTCTTATCGATCGTGTCTCCGATTCGCAAGACGTTGCGGACGAATCGATCGGCAGAGGCTCGGGGGAGGCGGGTGGTATGGCTAATAGAGGGTCACCGTGCGCGCACCGCCTTTGATTGTCGCCGCAACGAGATCTGCCGCCCTTCGACCCGAAGCGATGCACTCGTTGAGGCCGATGCCGTGGAAGGCGGCCCCCGCCAGTGCGAGGCCGGGGATCGCCCGCAAGTGTCCCTCGGCTCTCGCCACTCGTTGACGGTGGCCCAACGTGTATTGATGCAAGCCACTCGCCCAGTGATGGGTTTTCTCGAGAATCGGCTGAGTTCGGATACCGACTAGGTCGGCAAGCTCGGCCTGAGCGACCTCGGTCGGCTGTTGATCGCTAAGACCACGGCGGAGGAAAGCTCGAAGGAGAACGAATTGCTCGCTGGGAACCCGTGCCTGCCATTTCTGTGACAAGTAAGAAACTCCCATCAATCGCCTTCCCTCCAACGCGGGGACAACGAATCCGGATCCCCGCACGACCGGGATCTGCTCGGACCGATAGGCGAGGGTGACCGCGGTCGTCGCAACCTGACGGATTCCGGCAATGGCTTCGCTGGCACGTGGTGCTACTTCGCCGAGGAGGGCAGCGGAATCCTCTGCTGGGGTGGCCAGCACGATTGCCTCCGCCTCCAGTTGAGTTCCGTCGGTCAGGTCGAGCAAGAACCCGATTGCAGAGCGCATCCGAATTCGGTTTACGGCCACACCCATCCTCTGGTCGGCACCTTGCAGGGATCCAATCAAAGCGGCCGTCAAGTCCCCCATACCCCCTCGAAAACTGGCGAAGTGGCTCTTAATGGTGGTGCCAGCCCTTTTTGACAAAGCCCGGGCCGCGAGGATCAAACTGCGATGGTCTCGCTCCATCTCCAGGAAGCGCGGAAAGCTCGCCTCGAGGCTCATGCTGGCAGGCTCGGCGGCGTGGATTCCGGCGATCAGGGGCTCGGCGATGCGATCGAGCACCTCGCGACCCAGTCGCCGCACAACGAACGATTCGAGGCTCTCGTCCCCTTCAGGCTGGCCACGGGGTATCAGCAGGTCGGCTGCGGCCCGGAGCTTTCCCCTCCAGGAAAGGAGGGACGATCCAAAGAGCGGACCGAGACGCGCGGGCGCCATCAGCAAGAGACCTGCGGGGAGTCGGTGGAAGCGCCCGCGAGACCAGACGTAGGAATCCTGATGCTCGGGGCGGGAGGAAATGATCCGATCGGCGATCCCCAACTCGGTGGCGAGTTCGATCACCGTCCCCTTTCCGGCCACGAAGCTGTCGGGTCCCCCTTCGATCACAAAACCGTCGATGTGCTCCGTAATCACTTTGCCGCCAAGCTCAGCGCTCTTTTCGATCAAGGCGACAGACAATCCCGCAGTCGAGAGTCGATGGGCGGCCGCCAAACCGGAGATGCCGCCGCCGATGACCACCACTCGCGGGTTGGCGCCCGCTTCAATCATCGATAAGGCTTGCGAGATCAGCCAGCGTCTCGATCAGTCCCGGGTGCAGATTCAGGCATCGGCATCTGATGAATTCGAGTCCGAGCGCTTCCGCTCGGGCGCCATGCTCGATGTCGTTGTCATAAAGAGTCTCGACATGATCGGCGATAAACCCGATCGGGTCGATGACCACTGAGCCTGCCCCCTCCCCTGCCAGCTGCTCCATGACCTCTTCGACCGAAGGCCCCAACCAAGGCTCGCGGGCGGCGGCGCTGACGCTTTGATAGGCGACATACCAACGGTCCAATCCCAGTGTCTCCGCGACTGCGGTGGCTGTTTCCTGAAGCTGATCTGCGTAGGGATCGCCCTGCTCGATCATCCGTTGTGGGAGGCTGTGAGCGGCGAAGATCACTGGCGTATTGGTAGGGGCGTGCACTAAAGAAGCCGCCAGCATTTCGGCTAGTGCGCCAACATAAGACTTCCTGCCATTCCAGTCGGGCGCAAAGTGGAGACGAGGTCCCCCCCCGTTGAGAGACTTCTCGACGGCGGCTTCGTAAGCGTCGGTCGAGACCTCGCAGCGGTATGGGGCCAGGCTGATTACCCGCAGCTCCTCGACTCCCACCGACACAATCTCGGCCACCGCCTCAGCGATGGTCGGACGAGCGTGGAGCATGCCGACCCGAACTTCGGCGTCCCAGCCCCGACGAGCGAGTTCTCCTTTCAACAAGATCGCCTGGCGGCGGGTGGTGGCGGGCAGCGGGGATCCGCCACCAATCGCCCGGTAGCGCTCGATGGCGCCGGCGGTGACGTGTTCCGGAGGAACTCGCCCGAGAACATTGGCGACAAAACCCGGTACCTGCTCGAGAGTCTCGGGGCCCCCAAAGCCAACCAGCAGCACAGACAACCTACTCACCAAGGAACCGCCCCAAGTCCGCAGGATGGAGCCGCCGGCCAACGTAGAAAGGGCCAAATTCGGCGAAACGAGCGCTCACCTCATCAAAGCGCATCTCGAAGACCAGTCTCTTGAATTGCAGAGGGTCGTCCGAAAAGAGGGTCACCCCCCATTCCCAATCGTCAAGACCTGTCGAGCCGGTGACGATCTGTGTCACCCTGCCCGCGTATCGACGGCCGGTTCGGCCATGGACTCGCATCAAATCCGCCCGCTCGGCGTCCGCAAGGCTGTACCAATTGTCGGCACCTTCCCGCTTCTTGCTCATCGGGTAGAAGCAGACGTACTGGTCGTGAGGGGGGAGGTCGGGGTAGAGCCGAGCCTGCACATAGGGGCTGTCCTCGATGTTGGCCGCTGCTCCTTCGGGAGCGCCATGGCGACTGATCTCCGTCACCGAGAGATACGAGAAGGACCGGGACATGTATCCAGCCAAGACGGTCTCGTCAAAAATTCGCTCCAATCCGTGAAGCTGGTGGGCTTCGGGACGGAGGTGAAACAAGAGCAGATCTGCCTTGTGGCCGATCATGCTGTAGGTGACGCTCCGCCCGGTCGGTGAATCGTCGACCTTCTCAAACGCGGAGAGCAGATCGACAGCCTCAGCCACGGCCTTGGATCTCTCATTGCTTGGAAGCGCTCTCCACGCGGCACGGTCGAGGCGACGAAGATCGTGAAGGGCGAACCAGCCTTCAAGCGTCTCGGGGGCACTCATCCCGCCTGCCTCGTCTCGCCGAGGGAATAGCCACGCCACTCGAGCACCGTCTTCACCATCACCTCGACATTGGGTAAGGGGGTTGCGGGAAAGATGCCGTGCCCAAGTCCAAAGATGTGGCCCGGGCGACCGCTGGCATCTTCGAGGATCCTGATGGTCCCGGCCCGGACCTGATCAGGATTGCTGAGAAGCAAGGCCGGATCGAGATTCCCCTGGAGGGGTCGGCTCTCCCCCACTCGTTGCCACGCTTCTCCCAGAGATAGTCGCCAATCGACCGCGTAGGCGGTCGCTCCCACGCGCGGAAAGAGGTCCAGCAGGTGGGTGGCGCCGGGGGCGAAGTAAATCGTGGGCACTTTTAATCCAGCCAGCGCCTGCCTTGCCGCGGGCAACGCCCATCTCGTGAAATGATCTCGAGAGAGGAGGCCGGCCCAGGTGTCGAAAAGCTGCACCACATCAGCCCCGCCCTCGATTTGCAGATTGAGATAGGCCCGAGTCATCCCGGCCAACCGGCCGAGAGCATCTCCGATGGCGTCATCGTGCGCGGCAGTTCGGAGCCCGACGAAGTGCTGAGAGCCGCCGCCTTCCAGCAGATACGCCAGCACTGTCACTGGCCCGCCGGCAAATCCGATAATTGCCAGCGGCCGGTCGATCAAGCCGCGCGCCATCGAGATGGTCTCGGCCACAAAGTCGACCTTGGCGGGCTCGAATTCGGGGAGCCTTGCCACCTCCATCAACCCCATTGGCTGCAATCGCGGCCCGGGAGCGAACTCGATAGAGACGCCAAGAGCGGTGAGCGGGGTCATGATGTCGGAAAAGACGATGGCCGCGTCAAGAGGAAAACGGCGCGTCGGCTGCAGGGTGATCTCGGCCGCCAATGAGGGTGTACTCATGGCTTCTACGAACGAGTGGCGGCTCCGCAGCTCTCGATATTCAGGCAAATACCGACCCGCCTGCCGCATGAACCAGATCGGCGGTCGGTCGAGGGCTTCACGCCTGAGGGCGTAGAGCAGCCTCATTGTGCGACCTCGCGTAGGGCGCCGCCTAGGGCATCGAGTGCCAGGTCGAGTGCTCCATTGAGGTGATCTTCCATCAGAAACCAGGCCTCGAATGGGGAGGGAGGGAGCAAGAGTCCCCGATCGAGGACGGCATGGAAGAAACGCCCGAATAGGTCACGATCGAGGCCCGAGACATCATCCCAGTCCTGTGCGGACTCGATCCCCAGGAACAATCCCATCATTCCCCCCACGTGGCTTACAGTTCCGGGCAGGCCCACCTCGGCCAAAATTCCTTCGAGACGCGACGCGGCCGCCGCTCCGGCTGCCTCGAATCGTTCGTACAGAGCGGGATGTGCCGCCAGGTAGCGAAGCGTGGCGAGGCCGGCGGCGGTCACGATGGGGTTTCCGGCCAGCGTTCCTGCTTGGTACACCGGACCGTCGGGGGAGATCATCCGCATGAGTTGGTAGCTGCCGCCGTAGGCCGCGCCCGGGGTTCCGCCCGCCATCACCTTGCCCAGCGCGGTCAGATCGGGCCTCACCCCGAATCGTTCTTGGGCTCCGCCGAGCGCCACCCGGAATCCGGTCATTACCTCGTCGAAGATCAGCAACGCGCCGCTGGTGTCGCAGAGACTGCGTAGTCCCGGGAGGAAATCGGGGGTCGGGAGAACGCAGCCCATGTTCCCGGCGACTGGCTCCACGATGACCGCGGCCACCTGGCCGTCATCCAGAAGCTCTCTCACCGAATCGAGGTCGTTGAACCGGGCTACTCGGGTATGGGCCGTGGTGTCGGCGGGAATCCCGGGACTGGATGGCTCACCGAAGGTGGCGAGGCCCGAACCGGCGCGGACGAGAAAGGCATCGGCGTGCCCGTGATAACACCCCTCGAACTTGATCACGGCCGAGCGGCCCGTTGCCGCCCGGGCGAGTCGCACCGCGGAGGCCGTGGCCTCGGTGCCCGAGTTGACGAGCCGCACCATCTCAATCGAGGGAATCAGGTAAGAGATCAATTCGGCGAGCTCGACTTCGGCGGCGGTGGAGACCCCAAACGAGCTGCCGGCCCGAGCTGCTTTTTCGATGGCCTCCACTACCTCGCTCCGAGCATGGCCAAGGATCAGAGCTCCCCAGGAAGCAACGAAATCAATCAGGTCATCGCCATCGACGGTTTGCAAATAGGCACCGCGTCCCGACATGGCAAACGGCGGAGTCCCACCCACCGTCCGGAAAGCCCGCACCGGAGAGTTGGCCCCGCCCGGCATAACCTCGACCGCTCTTCTTTGCCACCTTGCAGATGCCTCCCGCTGGACAGCCAGCCGCGACCTCACCGCGCCTCCTCGATCCGTCGGGCGGCATCAAGAGCGAAATACGTGAGAATGATTCCTGCTCCGGCGCGAGCGATCCCCGTGAGCGACTCGAGCATCACTCGGTCACGATCGATCCACCCTCGCGCAGCAGCCGCTTCGATCAGGGCGAACTCCCCCGAAACCTGATACGCGACCACCGGAACCTCGACGCTTGCCCGCACCGCGGCGACGACGTCTAGATAGGGACCCGCTGGTTTCACCATCACCATGTCGGCACCCTCGGCCACATCAAGTTGTGCCTCCCGAATCCCCTCCCGCAAATTGGGGGGATCCATCTGATGGGACCGCCGGTCGCCGAAGGCCGGGGCCGAGCCCGCAGCCTCCCGGAAAGGCCCGTAGTAGGCGGAGGCGTACTTGACCGCATAGGAGCAGATCACGGTTTGGTGATAACCCTCTTGATCGAGCGCAGCCCGGATGGCTGCCACTCTCCCGTCCATCATGTCCGAAGGAGCGATCACATCGGCCCCAGCGTCTGCATAAGTGAGGGCCGCTTTGGCGAGCAGCGGGAGGGCCGAATCGTTGTCGACCACGGCCCCTCTCAGCGGTCCGCAGTGACCATGGCTGGTGTACTCGCAGAGACAAACATCTGCCCAACGCAGCAGATCGGGCGCGGCTTCGGCGACGGCGGCGATGGCCAGTGGCACCGGCCCTACGGGATCCCAGGCCGACGATCCCTCCTCGTCCTTTTGATCGGGTATTCCGAAAAAGAGCAATCCTCCAATGCCTACTGACTCTGCCTCCTTGGCCAAAAGCGCAACCTGGTCCACGGAGAGCTGGAAGTGCCCCGGCATCGAAGCGATGGGCTTACGCACCGCCTCCCCGGAGGTGACGAAGACCGGAAGCACGAATTGGGAGGGGTGAAGGCGGGTCTCGGCGGTGACTCGTCTCATGGCGGCTCGCATCCGTAGCCGCCGGGGTCGAACGATCGGAAAGCCGGTCAAACTGTTACCTCCATGTGCGATGCCAGGGCTTGGGCCAAGGCGCGATGCGTGGGTGATGAGGCGACGACGTCAGGTTGTCTATGTCGGGAAACGGCGGCAGCAGTGGTCGCTCCGATCACACCCACCACCAGTCCCGTCAGGTTGCGGGAGAGATGCCATCCAACGACTGCCGAGGGCGAGGCAAAAGCCACCGCCTGCACCTCGGTGTTTTGTGGCGCTACGGCCTGCACCCGATAAACCTCGAACTCGACAAGGTTGGGGGTCAAATCGCGGACGAGCCGGAGGACAGCGGGATCGGTATCGGCCGACCGGGGGAAGACCACCCGGCTCGTCGCTAATCGCGTGCTGGCGGTGGCGGCCAGCTCTGCTAGACCGGAGTTTCCCGTCAGGACGACTCGCCCGCCGCGTTCTCTAACCGTGTTCGCGGTCGCCGTTCCGACCGCTATTACATCAACCGATGGCAGCGGACCCTGGGGCCAAAGCCAATCGACAGTGCGCGCCGAACTCAGGATCAAGACGCCCGCCCGGACGGCCGCCTCGCGGGCAAGATCCATGACGTCGTCAGAGGCCGGCTCCACCCTCACACAGGGCAGCCCGATCGCATCGAGCCCGGCCTCCATATATAGAGGTACGACGCGGTCGAAGCGGTCGGTGGTCAGGGCTACCTGCGTCACAGGTTTAGGGCCTTCCGAGACTCGGCCACGACGGCTTCGGGGGTTTCTCCGCGAGAGTGGGCGCGCCGGGCTCCCCGCTCGTCCGATATGTAGGCGTCCATTCGGATCAGCCGTCCCTCCCAGGTGGCCAGCGCCCCCAGCGCGGATCGGCAACCCGCCCCGGTCTCCGCCAACAGCATTCGCTCGGCCAATACCAAGATCCGGAGCGACCTGTCATCGATCGCCGCCACCATCTCCGCTGCCTCGTCTCCCTCCCGAGTCTCGATCGCCAGCACCCCCTGGCCGGGGGCTGGCACCATCTCGGCGACTTCAAGGCGTTGGGCGATCGAGTCCTCCCTCCCGAGCCGTTCGAGCCCGGCCTCAGCGAGAATGACCGCGTCGACCTCGCCCGATGCCACCTTTTCGAGACGGGTATCGACATTGCCCCGCACATCGATTGTCCGGAGGTCGGGTCGTAATCCCCTGAGCTGAGTGGTTCGGCGGGGGCTGCCAGTGCCCACCAGCGCCCCGGGGGGGAGAGTCTCGAGGCCATCACCCACCAAGACGTCGAGAGGCGAGGCCCGTTCGGGAACCGCGGCCAGAATCAGGGCCTCGGGGCCGACGACAGGAAGATCTTTAAGGGAGTGCACCGCCAAGTCGGCCCGCCCGTCCATCACCGCGTCCTGAACAGCGCGAACAAAGGCGCCCATTTCGGTCAGCTCGCCGATAGGGCTCACTCGGTCGTGATCTCCCGCGGTGGTCACCTCCACCATCTCGATTGCGAGGCCGGGGTGCGCCGCAATCAGCAGCCGGGCGACCCGGTCGGCCTGCGCGAGGGCAAGTGAGGACCGGCGAGTGGCAATACGTAAATCAGTCACCATCGAGTCCGAACGCCTCGGCCAACACTTCCACCGCCTCGGCGGAACCTGAGCCCAGGTAGGAAATCGGCGGGTGGAGCACCCTACGCGCCACGGTGTGAGCAAGGTGTCGCAGGAGACGTTCTGGATCCTCGGTTGACCGGAAACGTTGCGCAAAGCGAGCAGCTTCTTCACCGGCTGCCTGGTCGGCGGCGGCCGTCAGCGCCGCGATCACCTCGCTATTTCGGACCGGCGTCTCAAGGCGTCGCCAGCTCTTCTCCGCGTCTTCTTTGAGCCTTTGGTCTACGGTCCGAGATGGGCGGGCGTCGGCAGAGGCGGCCAGCTCGTCGATTCCGACGTAGTGGACCAAATCGTCCCCCGGAGAAAAGGCTGGAGGCATCCCCAAGTCGATCAACAAGAGCGGCTCGGTCCGCTCGCGCAGGGCGCTCCTGAAACCGTGGGTCATCGCCACCTTGCCGGGAAAGGTCGAAATCACTACTGGGAACGAGCGCAAGGCCCGCTCAGCCTCCTCCCAAGGCAGTGCCTGGCGATCGCCGACCTCAACCGAGCGCCGAGCAAAAACAACAACTTCCTTGCCGTCGAGGCCAGCCGATGTGGCTCGGGCCATTGCCCCCGAACCGAGTATGGCGACACGGTCATAGGGTGCTGCGATTCGAGCGGCGACCGCGGCCAGAGACCCGCCGGGTCCCTCTCCTAGCAAACGGCGTGTGCGTCGAGCCACTCCCACTGCGGCTTCGAGGACCCGCACCAGCGAGGCCTCAGGAGCTCCTAGCCGGTAGCGGTTCAGGGCTTGACGGAACTGGCCCAAGACCTCGGGCTCCCCGATCAGGGGGGACTCCAGTCCCGCCGCCACCCGGCATAGGTACTGAAACGCCTCCTCGTCGTCTCGAAGTCGACCTCCCGAGGACTCGGCCGATGGAAAGGCGTCTCCCGGCGTCACCGACGCCAGCTCGACGCGCAAACAGGTGGTGAGGAGAAAGGCGTCCCCCCCAGTCTTGAGCAACGAACGCGCGAGGCGAGCTCGCTCCTCGGCTGGCACCGCGGGGTGCGCAAAGGACAAAGTCCTCAGTCGAGGCACGCGATGAACGGCCTTCCAAACCTCGCCATGACGGAACGCAATTAAGTCCGGGATCAGTCAGACAGCGAGTCGGCATCGATCCGACGCAGAGTCGACTCCCTGCTGTGTTTCTATCGGGACTTCCGGGAACGAGGGAGACTCAGGCGTAAGTGCGGTCGATTCGCTCCGACCAGGTCTGCTCGAAAATCACCTGCTCTCCTTCCAAAGCCTCGAGCCCGATCTCCAGATAAAACGCGTCCGCATCGGACGTGATCCTCACCCGGCCGTTGGCGCCCACCTTCCAGTCGTCTCGTTCCAGGGTCAGCTCCACATTCGAAACGAGGGAGGTCGAGGCGGGTCCATCGGTTTTCACCCCAGCTTCCCATCGTTGCCGGGTGCTGTACCGAAGCCGTCCCTTTTGCAGCTCGTCGCGAGCGAGACTTCTTCTGAAAATGGTCCCGGCATCACGTTGCTCGACTCCCCATGTCACCTCATCGAGCTCTGTTACGGCCGGCGCCGCTGGCGGGGCCGGAGCGGATGGGATCTTCACCACGCGCCCACCTGCGGGACGGAGCGGGAAGCGAAGTCGGCTTCGAGCAGGGTCCACTGTCAACCGAAATCGCCGGCCGGGAGGCCAAACGATGGGAAAGTCGGCGCCGGCCACGCTCAACCGCACCCTCCACCCCGCGGGGATTCGGGCCGAGGAGGCGAGGAGGGGGAACGTGACCTGGCGCCACTCCCCCGCTCGGAGCGGCAACGGTGCCGATAGATCGTCCGGAAACACCAGGTTGCGACTCCCGCGACAAATGAGGAATGCGTCATCACCCGGCGCTACTGCCAGTAAGCGCGCCGCCACCAACCCCGCCGACTGGTCAGAGGAAACCAACAGTGTCACTTGGGGGCTGCCCAACAGGTCGAGATCGGCGGGCATCGGTTCGGACTCGAAGGTGAGGGAAGCCTCGTCGTCTAAAACCGGATCGCTCGAGCCAACCACGGCTCGATCCCAAGCGGGAGCATGCGACCCGACCCACTGTGGACCGTCCCAGGTTCGGATACCTTCCCCGAGCTGCATCTCCCAGATATCAGCCGCGGTCTCGGCCTGCCACGCCTCCCAGAAGCCAATCGAGACGGGAGCGTCATAGGGCGGCGTCGTCCTCACCCAAGCCGTGAGGAGCGGCATCTCCATGACCCGGTTGTCATCGCCCCGCAGATGGTGAGCGAACCAGCGCGCCATCAGTTCGAAGTGGTCGAGGGTAGGGGCAGGCACACCGGTGGCGGGCCGGTAATGGCCCCAGGGGCCGATCACCGCTCGACGCGGGCACTCGAGTTGGTTGACCATCTCCAACATGCCGTCGATGTAGCCGTCAAGCCAGCCCCCGATCAAAAGAGTGGGAACCCGGATCGACCCGTAATCGGCACAAGGCGAGCCGTGCAGCCAATAGGCGTCGCGGGATTGATGGCGAAACCAGTTGAACAGCCACTGTGGAGTTTTTTCCAGCCGATCCATCCACATCTCGCGCCACCGCTCACCGACGATTTCGGGGTCGGGTGGCAGTCCGTTCAGCGCCACCATTGAAGTTGGCCAGTCGCCTTGCTCGGCCGCTTGGATCGAACCGCCGGTGTAGTGCACGTCGGTAGCGAACCGATCGTGGGTGGCGTGCACGGCGACGATGGCCTTCAGGGCAGGTGGCTGCAGCATCGCTGTCTGCAGGGCGCTGAACCCTCCCCAGGAAATTCCCCACATCCCTACGTTCCCGTTGCACCATGCCTGGGCGGCAACCCAGCCGATGATCTCTGTGGCATCGGCCATCTCTTCGGCCGTGTACTCGTCGGTGATCACGCCTTCGGATGCGCCGGTGCCGCGGATGTCGAGGCGGACGCCAGCTATCCCCGCCTCGGTGAGATAGCTATACGTCTGCCAGTCGCGGGTGAAGCAGTCGTCGTCTTTCCGATAGGGAAGCGACTCCAGTACCGCCGGAAACGGACCCGGGCCATCGGGCAGATAGAGAGTGAGGGCGATCCGAATCCCGTCCCGCATCGGCACGAAGACCTTGCGATCCAACTTCACGGCCTGGATTGTCGCCTGGTTATTTCACCGCGTCGATGACCGCACCCACAGGTCAGGTTCCCGCCAGGATCTCGCGTTCGCGCCACCTGCTCACCCAGGGCTGGTCCTCTGGCTCCGCCACCACTGGTGCCCCGCCTTCCTGTAACTCGGCAAGCGCTCGATCGACATCTTCCACGTCTCCGCTGATGATCGGAAATGCATCGTTGCTCACAACGGCATTATCAAGTCGATACACGATCTAGCGCGTAAGCTCGAGCGACGTTGATGAGGAGCGTGCTTTTACGGGCGGCTGGTGGCCTGGCCGCGATCGCGTTCTGGCTTGGGTTGGTGGTGGTGGCGCTTAACACCCTTGATACCGGCCTGCCTCGCTCGGAAGGCCTTGGTGGGTGGCCATTTTTCCTCGTGGCTCTGGCCATCACTGCGGCGGTTGCCTTCTATGTCTCGAGGCGGCCAGGAAAGCCGGGCTGGTTCCACTTCATATTGGG
>DATEDN010000093.1:0-2222 GCA_035281645.1 Acidimicrobiia bacterium
GCGCTACGCCGACTTCGCGTGCGCCGACTATTTCAGCGATGGCTATGCCGACCTGGCCACCCGTTATCTGGCCTTCTCGGAAAACCAGTTCATGTCCGACGATGCCGTGGCCGGTTTCGGGATCGTGACGATGGTGGCCCAGGCCGTCGGCGAGGTGGGAGACGACCCGGTGGCGATTGCCGAGTACCTGCACACCAACTCCTTCGACTTGGAGGGCTATGCCCATCCCATGAGCTGGACCGAATGGGGCGAGCTCGCAGAGTCGCAGCCGATCTTCACTCTCATCAACGAGGGACCGGCTCCCGAAGGGCTCAACGAAGCCGGTGATTGGTGGTTCGATCTGTTGGTTCACGCCGAACCGCTCGAGCCGTTCCAGCCATAAGCACCGGGTGCCCTCCCTCGAGCTCCGAGAGGTCGGGAAGTCCTACGGCGGCCTCCCCGCCGTCGACGGGGTGAGCATTGGGGCCGACGAAGGCGAGATCCTTGCCATCGTCGGCCCCAACGGCGCCGGTAAGAGCACCCTTCTCAAGCTCGTCGTCGGCCTGGAGCGGGTGACAAGGGGGACGATCGTCTTCGAGGGTGACGATCTGACCAACTATCCCCCTCACCGCATTCGACAGCGGGGGATAGCACTCGTTCAGCAAACGCCTCGAGCCTTTCCGAGCATGAATGTCTTGGAGAACGTGGCCCTTGCCGCCCTTTTCGGGCGCGTCAATGCCCATCGCGACGAGGAAAAGGCGCTTGCCAAAGCGACTGAGGTTCTCGAATTCGTCGGCCTCCAGGGCCGCCGTTTCGACCACGTCGGCAATCTCAACCTCCATCAGCAGCGATTTCTGGCGCTGGCCCGAGCAGTGGCCGGGGAGCCCCGCGTCCTGCTCCTCGATGAGGTGATGGCCGGACTCAACGATGCTGAGTTGGCGACGTCGATCGAAATTGTCCGCGCCATCCGTGACCAGCGCCGTATCACCGTGATTTGGGTGGAGCATGTGATGAAGGCGGTGATGAGCCTGGCGGAGCGGGTGGTGGTGCTCAACTTTGGCAAGGTCCTGACGCAAGGGCTCCCCCAAGCGGTGATGCGAGACCGTTCCGTGGTCGAGGCCTATCTGGGAGAAACCGGCCAGAGTGCTTGACGTCACCGGGTTCTCTGCCGGTTACCAGGGAAACGATGTCGTGCGCGATGTCTCCTTCCACGTCGATGAAGGAGAGGCGGTGATGATTATCGGTTCCAACGGGGCCGGGAAAACCACCCTGTTCCGAGCGATCTGCGGGCTCTCACCAACCTCGTCGGGAGTCGTTCGCTTGAACGCGCACGACGTCACCGGAGTCCCCGCCCAAAGGATCGTGCGGCTCGGTATCGGCTTCGTCCCGGCGGAGCGACACCTCTTCCCACGAATGACGGTGCAGGAGCACCTCGCTCTCGGGGCTTACCCCGAGCGACCCGATCCCGAGACCATGGGAATCGTCCTCGACCTCTTTCCCCGACTGGCCGAGCGCAAGCGTCAGCACGCCGGGACCATGAGCGGGGGGGAGCAACAAATGCTGGCCGTGGGTCGCGCCCTCATGTCTCGTCCTCGTCTCTTGGTGCTCGACGAGCCGACCACGGGCCTGGCCCCGAAGTTGGCCCACGAGGCCTACCAGGCCCTGGGGGTGCTACGCCGGCGGGGGCTCACGTTGCTGGTGGCGGAACAACAGGTGCCTTTGGCGATGGCCCATACCGACCGGGGATATGTCCTCGAGAACGGGGTGATCAGCCTCGAAGGAACCTCGGCCGAACTCGCCGCCGACCCCCGAGTCCGAACCGCCTACCTTGGGGTGACCTGATCGCCACCGTCCTCGATGGAATCGTCCTCGGACTTCAGTTCGGCCTGCTGGCGGCCGGTCTCACTCTGGTCTATGGCCTAGGTGGCGCCCTCAACCTCGCCTACGGACAAATGGCGGTCATGTCCGCCATGGTGGTTCTGTTCGCCATGGACGCTGGTGTTCCCGTCCTCCCAGCCGTGGGGCTGGGTCTCCTGACCGGCGCCATCCTCGGACTGCTCCTGGATCTGACGATCTTTCGCCCCGTTTATCGAAGGCAAGGTGAAGCTCGGATCCTGCTCAGCCTTCTGCTGACATTGGGATTGGCTTTCATAGTCGATGGCTTCCTCACCTGGAGGATCCCATTCCGGGGACTTACTCTGAACATCAGCGGTGGCCCCATCGACGTCCTCGGTGTTCCGATG
>DATEDN010000094.1:0-2222 GCA_035281645.1 Acidimicrobiia bacterium
GCGCTACGCCGACTTCGCGTGCGCCGACTATTTCAGCGATGGCTATGCCGACCTGGCCACCCGTTATCTGGCCTTCTCGGAAAACCAGTTCATGTCCGACGATGCCGTGGCCGGTTTCGGGATCGTGACGATGGTGGCCCAAGCTGTCGGTGAGGTGGGAGACGACCCGGTGGCAATTGCCGAGTACCTGCACGCCAACTCCTTCGACTTGGAGGGCTATGCCCATCCCATGAGCTGGACCGAATGGGGCGAGCTTGCAGAGTCGCAACCGATCTTCACCATCATCAACGAGGGACCGGCCCCCGAAGGGCTCAACGAAGCCGGTGATTGGTGGTTCGACCTGTTGGTTCACGCCGAACCGCTCGAGCCGTTCCAGCCATAAGCACCGGGTGCCCACCCTCGAGCTCCGAGAGGTCGGAAAGTCGTACGGCGGCCTCCCCGCCGTCGACGGGGTGAGCATCGGGGCCGACGAAGGCGAGATCCTTGCCATCGTCGGCCCCAACGGCGCCGGTAAGAGCACCCTTCTCAAGCTCATCGTCGGCCTGGAGCGGGCGACAAGGGGGACGATCGTCTTCGAGGGTGATGATCTGACCAACTATCCCCCTCACCGCATTCGACAGCGGGGGATCGCACTCGTTCAGCAAACGCCTCGGGCCTTTCCGAGCATGAATGTCTTGGAGAACGTGGCCCTTGCCGCCCTTTTCGGGCGAGTCAATGCCCATCGCGACGAGGAAAGGGCGCTCGCCAAAGCAGCTGAGGCTCTCGAATTCGTCGGCCTCCAGGCCCGCCGTTTCGACCACGTCGGCAATCTCAACCTACATCAGCAGCGATTTCTGGCGCTGGCCCGTGCAGTTGCCGGGGAGCCCCGCGTCTTGCTCCTCGATGAGGTGATGGCCGGACTCAACGATGCCGAGTTGGCGACGTCGATCGAAATCGTCCGGGCCATCCGTGATCAGCGCCGTATCACCGTGATCTGGGTTGAGCATGTGATGAAGGCGGTGATGAGCCTGGCGGAGCGAGTGGTGGTGCTCAACTTTGGCAAAGTCCTGACGGAAGGGCTCCCCCAATCGGTGATGCGAGATCGTTCCGTGGTCGAGGCCTACCTGGGAGAAACCGGCCAGAGTGCTTGACGTCACCGGGTTCTCTGCCGGCTACCAGGGAAACGATGTCGTCCGCGATGTCTCCTTCCACGTCGATGAGGGCGAGGCGGTGATGATCATCGGTTCCAACGGGGCCGGGAAGACCACTCTGTTCCGAGCGATCTGCGGGCTCTCGCCAACCTCGTCGGGAGTCGTCCGCTTGAACGAGCACGACGTCACCGGCGTGCCTGCCCAGCGGATCGTGCGGCTCGGCATAGGCTTCGTGCCGGCAGAGCGTCACCTCTTCCCGCGAATGACGGTGCAGGAGCACCTCGCACTCGGGGCCTATCCCGAGCGACCCGATCCCGAGACCATGGGCATCGTCCTCGATCTATTTCCCCGTCTGGCCGAGCGCAAGCGTCAGCATGCTGGGACCATGAGCGGAGGCGAGCAACAGATGCTGGCCGTGGGCCGCGCCCTCATGTCTCGTCCTCGGCTCCTGGTGCTCGACGAGCCGACCACCGGCCTGGCCCCCAAGTTGGCTCACCAGGCCTACCAGGCCTTGGGGGTGCTACGCCAGCAGGGGCTCACGTTGCTGGTGGCGGAACAGCAAGTGCCCCTGGCGATGGCCCATACCGACCGGGGCTATGTCCTCGAGAACGGAGTGATCAGCCTCGAGGGAACCTCGGCCGAACTCGCCGCCGATCCCCGAGTCCGAACCGCTTATCTAGGGGTGACCTGATAGCCACCGTCCTCGATGGGATCGTCCTCGGACTTCAATTCGGCCTGCTCGCGGCCGGCCTCACCCTGATCTATGGCCTGGGTGGCGCCCTCAACCTTGCCTACGGACAGATGGCAGTCATGTCGGCCATGGTGGTTCTGTTCGCCATGGACGCAGGTGTTCCCGTCCTCCCAGCCGTGGGACTGGGTCTCCTGACCGGCGCCATCCTCGGATTGCTCCTCGATCTGACGATCTTTCGCCCCGTTTATCGAAGGCAGGGCGAAGCTCGGATCCTGCTCAGCCTTCTGCTGACATTGGGATTGGCTTTCATAGTCGATGGCTTCCTCACCTGGAGGATCCCATTCCGGGGACTTACTCTGAACATCAGCGGTGGCCCCATCGACGTCCTCGGTGTTCCGATG
>DATEDN010000095.1:0-1700 GCA_035281645.1 Acidimicrobiia bacterium
TTCGCCCACAGTGGTGTCGTAACCGAGTGGCAGCTCCTCGATGAATTCGGTCGCCTCGGCGAGGGCGGCGGCCTCTTCGATCTCGGCTTGGGTGGCATCTGGACGGCCATAACTCAGGTTTTCGCGCACCGTTCCCTGGAAGAGAAAGACATCCTGGCCCACATAACCAATTGAGTGGCGGACCGATTCGAAGGACAGCCCCCGCAAGTCGTTGCCGTCGAATGTGATTCGGCCCGAGGTGGGGTCGTACAAGCGCAGGAGGAGCTTTACCAAAGTCGATTTCCCCGCGCCGGTGGCGCCGACGATGGCATGGGTCTCTCCGGCCGGGACCCTAAGGCTGAGATTGTCGAGGACCAGGCGCCCGTCGGCGTAGGCGAAGCCGACTGAGTGAAATTCGATCTCGCCCTGGACCGGATGTGGCAATCGTCCCGCGCCCGGGCGAATGGTGGGCGCTACCGCCAGCAAGTCGAGGATGCGCCGGGTCGAAGCCATCGCCCGCTGATAAAGGTCGAAGGTCTCGCCCAGTCGGGTCAGCGGCCATAAGAGCCGCTGAGTCATGTAGACGAGGACCGAAAAGACCCCCACCTCCATGGTGTCGTCCAAAGTCGCCCGTCCCCCGAGGATCAACGTCAGCGTGAAGCCACAAAGGATGGCTAGTCGGATGATCGGAACGAACGCCGAGGACAATCGAATCGCATTCCGATTGGCCACCCGATACCGATCTGACATGCCTTCGACGCGCTCGGACTCCCGGTCCTCGGCCGAGAAAGCACGAATGGTGGCGATGCCGCTCAGGTTGTTGGCCAGCAGGGCGCCAAGGTCACCCGCGCTCTCCCGCACCTTCTGGTAGCGAGGGGAAAGGCGCTTTTGGTAGAGCACCGAGCCCCAGACGATCAGGGGGATGGGGAGAAATGCCACCAGCCCCACCATCGGTGAGGCGGCGAAGAAGACAACACCGACAAAGACGACGTTGACGAATGTGCGGATGAGATCGGAAGCCCCCACGTCGAGGAAGCGCTCGAGCTGGTTGACGTCGTCGTTGAGAATCGAGAGGAGTCCCCCGGTCGAGCGATCCTCGAACCACGCGATCTCGAGCTCCTGCACATGCCGATATGCGTCCATCCGTGCTTCGTGCTCGATGGTCTGAGCCAGGTTCCTCCAGCCGAGATTGGCGATGTACTCGGTCACCGACTCGATGAGCCAGATGACGAAGTTGATCAGAGCCAGAACCAGCAATTGTTCAAAGCGGCCGGCAATGTCGAACGCCCGGCCCACGAACGAATCTGCACCCCGGACGACCACATCCACAGCGGCACCAATCACCAATTCGGGGAGAACGTCCGCCAGTTTGTTGAGGACCGACAACGTTGTGGCCCACACCACCTTCTTGCGATGAGGGCCCGCGTAGTGCCAGAGCCGGCGGAGCGGGGATGAGCGTTCGGTCACGACGCTCTAGTTTCGTAGATGTCCAGGTAATGCGTTTCGCCACGTATCGGTGGCCACGGTGAGGTCGACCGCGGCCCGAACTCCACCGCGATCAAAGACGATGGAGTCGCCACCCATCGTCCCTATGCGGAGAAACGGCACACCAACCTCGCTGCAGACCGCGCTGATCGTGTGGTCCGCCGTCGCCGGCGTCACCGCTAGGAAGCGGTGAGGGTCTTCGCTGAAGAGAAAGCGCCAGTCGCTGTAGGCCACCG
>DATEDN010000096.1:0-25534 GCA_035281645.1 Acidimicrobiia bacterium
TGGGCCACCATCGTCACGATCCCGAAACCGGCCACGGCATCGTCGGACATGAACTGGTTTTCCGAGAAGGCCAGATAACGGGTGGCCAGGTCGGCATAGCCATCGCTGAAATAGTCGGCGCACGCGAAGTCGGCGTAGCGCCCGATGGCTGTCTCCGCCAGGTTTCCTAGCACCAGGTTGGGGGGCGACCATGCCCCGGTGACTGGGACGTCGTGGAGGTCAGCCGACAGAGCCAGGATCGGCCCGCTCCCCGGTGGGTGGCCGGTGGCCACGATCATCTCGGCTCCGAAGTCGGCCATGGCTCGCACAAAGGGCGTGAAGTCGGTATCCGGGGGAACCGGAGCGGTCTCGATCTGGAACTCGATTCCGGAGTCGGCGAATGTGTTCTCCATCGCCGCGGCGAAGGAGTGACCCCAGGCGTAGTCGGCCACGATTGCCCCCACCCGGGTTAGACCCTGGGCCTGGGCATATTGGAGGACCGGACCCGCGTCCATGGGGGCAGCCGGAAGGCAAGTGCGGAACATGTAGCGGCTGTCGGCGGTAAGAGCAGCTTCAGTTCCCGACTTGATGAGGAACGTCGGGATCTGCAGCTCCTCGGCGATCGGCGAGACGGCGGCGCCGACCGTGCTGGAAATGATCCCGCCGATCGCCACCACGCCTTCCTCGGCCAGCCGCTCGTAGCCGGTGACGCCAGCGTCCTGATCGTTCTCCGAGTCTTGGACGACGATCTCGATCATCCGACCGTCGATCCCTCCGGCATCGTTGATCTCCTGAGCCGCCAGCATGAACCCGTCCTGGGCCTGAACCGCCCACGGGGTGAACCCGGTGAGGTCGGTCAAGAGGCCGATACGGACCGGCTCGGTCGAGGCAGGCTCGGTGGTCTCAGTCGGTGCCGCAGTCGTTTCGGGCGCAGCCTCAGTCGTCTCGGTGGGGGCGGCGGTAGTTGCCTGCCCTGCCGTTGTCTCAGCCGTCCCATCGCCGCAGGCTCCTAACACGAGAGCAAGCACGACGATTAACCCGAGGGGTTTTACCCTCCGGCGCGTTTTACTCATTGCATTCCTCCTCGTCGGCCACCTCGGAGAGTCCCCACCATCAGTGGGAAACCTGCGGCGGCATCGGCGCCTCACCCTATTCCAGACTCGGTCACTATGACCGTTTCCCGAGGCGAAACTTCCCAAGACCGCGGAAACACCAGACCGTCCATCAGCTTCCGGGCCGTGCGAATGATCCCGGCTCCCTCGACCTCCCGGGATCCGTTGAGCCGAACCCAGGCTTCGAAAGTCCCGCTGGGATGTTCGATCCGTACCACTTCGGCGCCGGGGGCGTGTTCGGACAGTTGCGCCGCCGGAGATTCGGGAAGGAGACAGGCGGTGGCGACGCTGACCGCCCCCAGCACGCCGATCGCCTGGTGGCAACGGTGAGGGATGAAGGTCCGGGTGGAGATCGCTCCACCGAATCGGGGGGGCGAGATCAATGTCAGCTTGGGGACCGTGGCACCGCTCACGTCCCTGAGATTCATCAAGGTGCCGGCGTTGATCCTGATTTGCTCGAGTGTGCGCCTTAGGTCGAGGTTGGACTCGAGCTCCTCGCAGCTTTCATATCCGCTGACTCCGACGTCGGATGCGCGCACCACCACCACCGGCATCCCGTTGTCAACCAGTGTGACCTCGATACCTTCCACCGTGTCGGTCGCTCGACCAGTCGGGAGCAGCGACCCGGTGCTGGAACCGGCGATGTTCTCGAACTCGATACTGATCTTGGCCGCCGTTCCCGGCACCCCACTGATCTCGGTCTGGCCGGCGTAGACCGGTCGCCCCGCTTCCACCGGGAAGCTCGCCGTGGCAAGGCTGTGGGTGTTCGTCATCAGGATGCGAACAGAAGTCTGTCCTTCAGTAGCCCCGATCAAGCCTCGTTCCAGGGCGAAGGGGCCGACCGCGGCCAGCATGTTCCCGCAGTTCTGTTGGTCGCTGACCTCGGGGCGATCCACCGCCACTTGCAGGAACAAGTACTCAACGTCGATGTCATCGCGCTCGGACGGGGAAACGACTGCGACCTTCGTGGTGAGGGGGTGAGCACCACCAACGCCGTCGATCTGGCGGGGGTCGGGCGAGCCCATGATCCGAAGCAGGAGCGAGTCACGCTCGGTGGGATCCGGGGGTAGGTCGGAGGCCAGGAAGAACGCTCCCTTTGAGCTTCCGCCCCGCATCAGCATGCAGCGAATTCCTTCGGGATCGGAGCTCAGATCGATACCTCCTTCTCCGGAAGATAGCGGTCTGCTGCACGATCAAACCTAAGGCTTCAGCATGGGTTTCCGCATGTTTCAGCCCGCGGTTTGAGCGCCAGATAGGGTGTGCCCGTGCCCGGCGAGTCGCTATTGGTCATCAGCGCCCACGTCGGAGACTTCGTCTGGAGAGCGGGAGGCGCGATCGCGCTTTACGCCTCGCGGGGTCACAAGGTGACCGTCGTATGCCTCGCCTATGGCGAGCGTGGGGAGTCGGCTCGGTATTGGCGCCAGGGTCTCGAGCTCGAGCAGATAAAGGAGAAGAGGCACGCCGAGGCGGTGGCGGCAGCAGAGGTGCTGGGCGCCGACCTCATTGCCTTCGACGCCGACGACTACCCCCTCGTGGAGACGTCTGAGCTTCTCGACCGGCTGGTCAAGCACTATCGCCAGGTGCAACCCACTCTGGTTCTCACCCACACCCAACGGGACCCATGGAACCAAGATCACGAGGTGGCCCATGCGATCGCTACCAAAGCCCGCGTTATCGCCCAGGCGGCCGGCTACGACCCCGGATCAGAGGTGATCGGGGCGCCGCCGGTCTTCCTCTTTGAGCCCCATCAAACCGAGTACTCGGGCTTCATGCCCGATGTGCTTCTCGATATCACCGAGGTCTGGGACCGAAAGCTCGAAGCGATGAAATGCATGGAAGGTCAGCAGCACCTCTGGGACTACTACACCGAGGTGGCGATCAGGCGGGGGATTCAGGCCGAGCGCAACTCGGGTCCCAACATGGGATTGCTCAAAGACAGCAAGGCGGAGGCTTATCAGCGAGTTTTTCCGCAGGTTGCGAACGAACTCAGCTGATGACCGACGGAACCGTTATCCGTCGGATTCCCCGAGCCCGCCCCGACGTCATTGCCGCGCTCGCCGCCGCCGGAGTGGCGACGGTCCATGAGGCCGGCGCCGGCCTCCTCCTCCCTCCCGAAGTCAGACCGATCCAGGGGGGGATCAGACTGGCGGGATCGGCCGTGACAGTGATGTGCGCTCCCGGCGACAACCTCATGATCCATGCGGCGGTAGAGGTCATCGAGCCCGGCGACATTCTGGTCGTCGCCACTAAGTCCCCCTCGACTCATGGGATGTTTGGCGAGCTGCTGGCCGTCTCCGTCAGGAGCCGCGGCTGTGCCGGCCTGGTTATCAACGCCGCGGTGCGCGACGTCGCCGATCTTCGAACAATGGGTTTTCCGGTCTGGGCCCGGGCGATTCATGCCGCCGGGACGACCAAGACCGGGTTGGGATCAGTGAACCTCGGGATTACTTTCGAGGGGATCACGGTCGAGCCGGGCGATGTGGTAGTTGCCGACGACGACGGGGTGGCGATAGTGGAACGCGAGCGAGCTCGGGAGGTATTGGCTGCAGCTCGCCAACGCCTGGAGAAGGAGGAGGAAACTCGCCGCCGCCTCGCCTCCGGTGAGCTAGGTCTCGACATCTACGGCTTTCGGCAACGCCTCGAGGACCTGGGCTCCCGCTGGCTCGAATCTCCCGAATGAATGTGGCAGTCCTCGGCTTGGGAGAGGCGGGCTCACTCCTCGCCTCCGATCTCGCCCTCTTTGGTGACGATGTCGCCGGCTACGACCCCGCGATTACCTCAGCGATCGAAGGTGTGAACCTTTGTGAGAGCGCCAGGGCTGCCGTGGCGGGTCGCGACCTGGTGCTGGCCGTGACTCATGCTTCGCACGCGGCCTCGCTCCTCGATTCGGTGGTCGATGGCCTGACGCCTGGGGCGATCTATGGCGATCTCTCCACGGGCTCGCCGGGCCTGAAAGAGAGCCTGGCGGCGGTGGCGGTGGGCCGGTCAGTTCGATTTGTCGATGTCGCCTTGATGGCGCCGGTCCCTGGACGTGGCCTCGGCGTCCCTGCCCTCGCCGCCGGTTCGGGTGCGGTCGAATTCGCCCGCCTGATCAATGTCCGCGGCGGTAGGGTCACAGTCGTCGGTGAGACCGCCGGGGCCGCGGCCGCTCGCAAGCTTCTTCGCAGTGTGGTGATGAAGGGACTTGCCGCCCTTCTCATCGAGAGCACCGAGGCGGCCGAGCGCTACGGCGTAGGAGATTGGTTCTGGAACCATCTCGTCGAGCAATTCGGTGCGATCGACGAAGCCTTCCTAAGGCGGCTGCGCCTGGCCACATCCACCCACGCCGGGCGGCGGGTAGAAGAGATGGAGGCGGCAAGGGAGTTGCTGGCCGAGCTGGGAGTACCGGCCACGATGACCGAAGGCACCATCGCCTGGCTGCAAAGACTCATCGAGCCGGGCGAGGTCGGATGGGAAACATCCGATTCTGCCGACACCATCGGGGGCTGAATCACTACTTTTGCCCCGTCGGAACGAGGTTGGCCCAGCGTCGCGAGGAGGAGCAATGACGGCGACCAGAGAGCAACCCAAAGCCGTAGCGGGCGGAGGGCTCGACTCGTATTTCAGGATCGGTGAAAGGGGCTCGTCGGTAGGCACGGAAATTCGGGCTGGGGCCACGACTTTCCTGGTGATGGCCTACATCATCTTCGTCAACCCCGGCATCCTTGGGAACATGCCCGGGGCCGATCCCGCCGCCATCGGGGCGGCGACGGCGCTCGTGGCTGGGCTGCTCACCATCCTCATGGGTGTCGTGGCCAACGTCCCCATCGCCATGGCCGCCGGACTCGGGATCAATGCCGCCGTGGCCTTTGGTCTCGTGCTTGGTCAAGGGCTGACGCCCGAAGGGGCCATGGGTGTGATCGTCCTCGAGGGACTGGTGGTAGCGCTCTTGGTGCTGGTGGGACTGCGGCAGGCGATCATGGCCGCGGTGCCGATGGCTCTGAAGAGGGCGATTGGGGTCGGGATCGGGTTGTTCATCCTGTTCATCGGGTTTGTGAACGGTGGCTTGATCGGCGTCCCCGAAGGTGCGGCGGTCCCGGTCGAGTTCATTTTTCCCAACAGCGCCGGAGCCTGGGTGACCATCATTGGTTTGGCGATAACGGTGATCCTCTATGCCCTCAGGGTCCCGGGATCCCTGATCATCAGCATCCTGCTCACCACGCTGGTGGCACTGCTCTGGGACGTGGCGGCGATTCCCGATACGTTCAGCGTGACTCCGAGTTTCAGCACCCTTGGGGCATTCGACCTTGGCAATGTCTTCACTCAGCTCGGACTGGTGGCGGCTTTGCTCACCATCTTCAGCTTCATGCTGACCGACTTCTTTGACACGATGGGGACTGCCACGGCTATCGCCGAGCAGGCCGACCTGGTGGATGAGCGGGGAAATATCGACAACATCGGCCGGGTGCTGTTCGTCGACTCCCTGGGCGCAGCGGCCGGTGGAGCGGCCGGGATCAGCTCGAACACCAGCTATATCGAGAGCTCGGCGGGCGTGGCGGAAGGGGGGCGGACCGGACTGACGTCAGTGGTGGTGGGAATTCTGTTCCTGCTCGCCATTTTCGTCTCGCCGCTCGCGGGGATCATTCCCCCCCAGGCGACGGCGCCGGTTCTCATCCTGGTCGGGTTCCTGATGGCCGGTTTGATCAAAGGGATCGATTTCGCCGACATCGAGGAAGGCTTTCCGGCGTTACTGACCATGGTGCTCATGCCCTTGACCTTCAGCATCACAGTCGGCATTGGCACCGGGTTTGTGATGTACACCCTGATCAAGGTGGTGAAGGGCAAGGCCTCCGAGGTGCATCCGCTGATGTGGGTGGTGACGGTTGCCTTCCTGATCTTCTTCGGCCAGGCCGTGCTGGGACAAGCAATCTCGGCCTAAAAGCTGCGACAAAACGCGACCCAGGGTCGTTAGGGCTGCTGGACAGCCCTAACGACCCACAGACGCGGGGAAGGCCAGCTCTCAACTCAATAGGCTGCCGCGCGTGACCGACGTCTATCCGTTCTTGGCGGTACGAGACGTCGACGCCGCCGTCGCCTTCTACAAGCAAGCGTTTGGCGCTGTCGAGGAGGGCGACCGAATCCGGTCCCCTGACGGCCCGCAAGTGGCAGTCCTCTCAATCGCTGGTCATCGGATCGGCGTGGCGACCGAGGCGCCCGACCTCGGCACGCCGAGCCCAGAGACGCTCGGGGCCACGACGGTGCGGATCTCGCTCGAGGTCGACAATCCGGACGCGGTCGCCGAACAGGCGATCGCTGCGGGCGGACGCGAGATGTTCGCCGTCGCCGACCAGCCATACGGGATGCGCCAGGGCCGAGTGGTAGACCCCTTCGGCCATCACTGGCTGATCGGCCGCAGGCTCTAACATGCTCTCACGTCGCCCGGCAGCCAGATGGTTTTCAGGACCAGGCCGTCGGATCGCCGCAAATCCCTTGTAAAACTCGACAATTTGCGCCCGTAGCTCAATTGGATAGAGCGTCTGACTACGGATCAGGAGGTTGGGGGTTCGAGTCCCTCCGGGCGTGCCGCGAGAGTCCTTGGTCTAGCCGGGACTTCGGCCAGTGCAGCCGACAGCACAGCCAAGCGGATGAGTCTCGAGTTGTCAGCCTCGGTCGCCCGATGCTCCCACTTCCTGAGGCTCGAAGACGACGATCGGGGTGTTCTTTGAGCGTCTGGTGATGCGTGCTTCGAGGTCATCACCCCATCCGGGGAAGTCGTTAAACCGAGCCCATAGTCGGTGATGCTCGGCGTCGCTTGCCCGCCTGGCGCGGATCGTCCTAGGTCCGGTTTTGAGCATGACCTTCGCCTCCGGCTCGGCTTCGAGATTGAGCCACCAGGCCGGTTCGGCATCGGCCCAGCCGTTCATCGCCAGCGTGATGAGATTTGGGCCGTCCTCGAAGTAGCCGACCATCACCAGCCGCGGTTGCCCAGAACGTCGCCCCTGGGTGGTGAGTCCCATTACCCCGAAACGCTTCCCGGCCTTGGGCCGCCATGGGCCGAGCCGGCCGCCGGTGAGACGGTAGACGCCACGGTGGATCACCCAGAAGGTACGGGCCACAGCCGATGCCTTTTGCCCCGTTGGTCGCTTCTCGGCAGTCATTGAAGGCTCCCTCCATACAAGAGCGTCATGAGCGGACGGAGGTCGCAATTGTGCGCCTCGTCAACCCGCGGTACGTTTTCGTGCTGGTGGCGATGGTCCAGAGGACGAGCGACAGGATGCCCGGCAGATAGCCGTAACCGAACACGCTGTCTTCACCTGTCCCTTGCAAAAGGGTTATAAAAACGACGAGGAATGCGACTGCACCAATGAGGGCTACTGCCCCGGTCCAACGCGGGAAGATGCCGGTGCGCATAGTCAGCAGACCCGAAGCGCCGAGCAACGTGGCAAACCCCATCGTGGCGACCAGGTAGGGCCCAGCCGACGCCGTACCTACGGCCCGGCTAACGACGGGATCGGCTTCGCCGCCGACGGCTGTAGCTGCGCCAATCATGACGATCGCCATCGCGATACCTACAGCGCCTGTGATCGCTCCGGCGAACGCGGCATTGGTGAGCGGTGCCGAGCCGCGGATGGCAATCTCGGCGGTCCCCAACTGCTCTCGTAGGACTCCGGCGTAGTGGAGCAGTGCATAGCCGGCGAGCAGGATCACGAATCCACCGATGCCACTTCTCGACTGGTTGCTCGCGGCCCAGTCCGTCCATTCGCTGTCTGCCGCGGTGTAGTCGGGAGTGTCGCCGCCGCTCAGAAACCAACCGACAAGCAGCAACGCTCCGAAGGCGACGCCGGACAGCGCCACCCAACGTCCAACACCTGGCGCGGCGGTGATCCTGGATTCTGGGATTGGCGAAGGTCCAGTTCCCGAAGTCACTGTGCGTTCGACTGAAGGATTGGGGAGTCGCGGCGGAATCCCCGGAAAGCGCAGTAGATGCCTACGAACGCCTCCCAGATGAACTCTGGGGCCACCGCGAGGCCCATTAGCGGTGGGCCTTCTCCAAACCAATCGAAGAGATCGGCGAGGTTCGAAATCAGAAGGACTGGACCGCCGATTAGACCAAACCATGTCCAGACCCGAGGTACCAGGCCGGACTTGTACATGATGTAGCCGAGGATCAGCCCATTCCCAAAGGGAACGGTGAGCCCAGGACCGAACAACATCGACCAGTCCTTGAGGGCCGCAAGCGAGACGGCGAGGTCAGTTGCCCCCGGCGAGTCCTGGCGCAGGCTCACGATCCCGAGCACAAACATGATGCCAGCGGCGATGAAGACACTCTCGATGATTCGAGCGCCCACATAACTCATGGCGAGGGCCTTGTTCTGTCGTCGGGCGATCGGGTAAAGGACGACGGCCGTTCCCACATTGGCGAGGATGAGCAAGAACTCGATAACGACCGCCCACTTGATCAGGGTGTCGGAGCCGCTGCCAGCGATGAAACCGGCCGGATCGTCAAGCATCGTCCGAAACATGAGGGCGGCCGGGATCGATGTGAGGAAGGTAAGGATGAACAGCCACCCGAAGATCCGGGCATCTCGCTGATCAGTTTCCATCGACACTTCTTGTCGGATGACTGCCCCCTAGAGCGATCCTTCGACCTTACAACCCATGGTCCCGGAGTGCGACTGCGGAGGGGCCGGCCCCTTAGAACGTAGTTGGGTACCGGATAGGAGGAGGGACATCGCAATGTTCAGCAACGCGCCGGACAACTGCCGCCTAGCGGAGCGGAACCAATCGAACAGAGCCACCACTCCAGCGCACCACAAGCCACGAATGCTCAATAGGCATCGGACTTCTCGTGACTCTGCAGTCAACAGCGGGATTGAGCAACACCGCTCTGAACCGACTACGGATCAGGGGGTTTGGGGTTCGAGTCCCTTCCGGACGTGCTCTACAAACCGGCGAGGGAGCCCCGCAAGTGGCCGGGGCCCCCTGGTCCTCTTGCTTAGCCGATTACTGGGTTGGCGACATCCTGAGTGGGCGGCACTCCACCGGTGGTTCGATAACAGCCGTCAGCCTTGCCCGCGATGCCGGCATCCGGCCCGTGGTGAGCAGTCTCCAGCCCGTAGGCTGCGGGATCTCCGCCGCACGACACGCCGCTCACGAATGGCCCGTGGTTTTGGCCGTTCGCTAGCTGCACGTCTCCCGTGTCAATCACCCCGTTCTGGTTGGTGTCGATCTGATGGGGATGCGCCCATGCCGGCGCCGCCATCAGGCTCATTAGGGCCATCGCCAAAAGCAACACGGCGCTTAACCTGAGCCTTCTCCTCATCCCTGCCTCCTTCTCCTCGAGCGGTGACCCCCATCTGGACGACTGGGTGGAACACAGTGACATCGGATGCTCCGGAGGCGAGGATCTCAACTGCCCTTTCGCCGGAAGCGTCCACGTCAAATGCCCAACCCTCCGCCAACAGCGCCACGCGGTCAGAAGCCTCAAGGACGGAGAGGCTGGTGATACCGAGGAAGCTGAGCCGGCGAATCGAATCCGCTTCTGACCAGCGTCCACCGTCGTTCGTTACCACCAAAAGCATTGCCATCCCTGGGTCCTCGGTCGCGTGGGGGGTTTGGGAGTGATTGATGCCACGCCTTGGCCGATCCGTCATCGGGGTACACCCTCATTGATCGGCTGCCTTTTTCGCCAGTCGTCCAACCAGCTCGACCCGATTCCTTACTCCCAGCTTGGCCAGGATGTTCGATAGATGACGTTCCACTGTTTTCTTGGAGAGAAAGAGCGATTCGGCGATTTCGCGGTTCGACAAACCGGTTGCGACCAATGAAGCGACCTCGGACTCTCTGCCAGTGAGTCCAAACGCGTCCCCGGAACTGGAACGGCGCCAGGTTCGTGCCCCCAGGTCGCGCAGGGCCTTTTCGGCAAGCAGCTGAATCGTTACTGCCCCCAACTTCTCAGCCGCCTTGGCCACCTCGCGATATGTCTCGGCAGCCCCCGGGCGCCCTGGCTGGGCCGCCCGCGCGGCACCGACGTCCAGGGCGATCCAAAGCCCTTCCACCGCGTAACCCATGTCCGAGAAGCGCTTCCTAGACGTTTCGAGCGACTGAGGGTCCCCGACGATGAGCGCCTCGGCCAAGTGCCGGTAGGCATCGACTATGGGATTGGAGGGAATCCGGGACTCGGAAAATCTCTCGAGCCACCGCCGCGCCGCCTCAGGCATACCGACCCGAGCCGATGCCTCAGCTGCAGCCAAGGCGAATTCGGAGCCGCAGCGGACACAGGCGGCAAGCCTGGCGTCTTGCCAGCCCGAGTCAAGGATCGTTCCGACCTCGGTAGACGATCGGGCGCGCAGTGTCCGGCTGAGTGATGTCGCCGTCCTCTGAGCCAGGGTCAGCCGGTAGTGCGGGTCCAACTCTCCCTGCAACTCCGCCCGCATTGCGTCGAGGGCGTTCTGCCGAGCCCCAGCCGCCAACATCGATAACGCCCTCGTGGCCCGGGCGTAGTAGGCGCTCCGTGGGAATCCGGTCCGTTCGGCGATGGGTATGACCGTGTCAACGACGTCTAACGCTTCGGCGATACGCCCCGTCTCGTAAAGGCTCTGGGCATAGTGGGGACCGAATCGCGCCATCATCGTGACCATTCCCGCCTCATGCGCCTGATCCCAAACCGACTGGAGCACGGAACGTGCCTGGGTCGGACTTCCCACCCTCCCCAAGGCTCGACCGTGATGCCCGACCGCTACCAACCGCTCCAGGTCGGTGCGGGCCGCCCGAATCATCATGCTGGCGATGTCGAGGGACCTGAGCTGATCGGCCGAGACCATGGCCGCGTCGTACGCCGCCTGAAGCACGTCAACCCTTACCGATGGTGCTCGTCCCAGCAGATCGCTTCCATTGACCTCACCGACCATGAGCCCCAAGTCCCGAGCCCACGTCATCGCTCGCTCGGCGATGGCCTGGCCCTCCGCCTGGCGCCGCTCGCCCATCATGAGGAGCTCGGCCTCGAGCGTCGCCATCTCGAGGCGGTTCAGATCGTCTGGGTTGGCGATCATGCCAGCGGCGTCGAGCCACCTCCGAGCCTCGATGTTGTCATCCGATCGGAAGGCGATGCGTGACATCTGACATGCCGCCCAAATCCGCTCGACCGGATCCCTTGATCGCTCGAACACGAGAAGCCAGCGACGGGAGGCAGTGGCGGCGGCTCCTATGTCAGTGGCAAGCTGTGCCACTTCTCTCCTCAAGAGCAACGCATCCTCATCTTTGTTTCCGAATTGATCAGCAGCTCGAGCGAGAGTTTCCAGACCACCTTGACCCAGTAACAGTCGGCGAGGGGATCTCAAGAGGTTGAGCGCTTGCGTGCCAGCCGGGGTACCGGCCTCTAGCCGATGGTGCAAGGCCTCGAGTCGTAACTCGGTGCTCGTGTCCGCCATGTATTCCAGATAGCGGCTAATACGAATATGGGCATTGCGGCGGGACTCATCGCTCGCCTGTGCTATCGCCTGCTCTCTGATCAGGTCGTGGATAAGCGAGATTTGGTCGAAATGACGACTGAGCAGTGCCCGAGACTCGAGGTCAAGCGCAGCTTTCTCCACGCGCTCCAGATCCCAATCGAGCATGACCCCACACGCCTCGACGGGGACAGATCGTCCCCAGACCGCGAGGTGCACTAGCAAAGAGATGGCGTCTGAGTCGGCTCGGCGCAGACGGGAGGTGAGGAGCTCATCGGATGTCGCTCCCTCTTGGGTCCCGGCGAGAGCAATAAGCCAATAGGGAAGACCTCCTGAGCGCTGCCAGATGGTGCGAGCCGCGTCTCGAGAAAGTGTCGGGCGGTGAGCGAGCGCCAGCGCCGTCCCATCGATTTCGTCGAGCGGGCCGATCTCGAGGACCAATGGCTCGATACCGGCCTTCCTGGCCGCCTCGACAAAGGAGCTTGCGACACCTCCTGGACGAGAGGCGGCAATCACGCGGACCGGCTCACCCGAGTTGTTCAGCAGATAGAGGATCAAGCCCAGGCTGAGGTCGTCCAGCCACTGCAGATCATCGATCAAAAGGGATGCTCGCCGGCCTTCGAGAAGGCGCCGAGTGGCTTCGAACAGCTGCACCGGTGCTACTCGGGTTTCGGAGTCGTCGTCGAGTATGCGGGTCAATAGGCTTTCGTCCCCAGCCCGCGCCGCTAGATGATTGAGCATGCTCATCGAAGCGGCCAGGTCGACGTTCCGCAGCGCCTCCAATCCGCCCATCCTCAGGACCAGGCCGGCTGGGTTCATAAGAAACGCCGACTCGAGCAGGGCGGTCTTTCCACTACCCGGGTCGCCGCGAAGGAGCATGAGCCGATGCGGCGCCGGGCTATCTGCGAAGAATGTCTCGATCGAGGCTGTCTCCAGCTCGCGGCCGAAGAGCTTCATGACGGCAGGCTATCGGGGGGGAACTTGTCCTTGAATGCGGAGTTTCCGTTTCTCGTCAGGCGAGGGGAGGCGAACTCTTAGGCTGCAGCCTCGATGACTCGGCTAATCGATCGGGGAGGGCTCGATCCCCTCAGTCTCTCTTTTCTCGATGCTGAACTCGAGCGCGCCTACCAGCGGGAAGAAGGAAGCGCCGGCCTCGCCGGCTACCGGATCATTACGGGCGCCACTCTGGTCCTGTGGGCGATCGCAGCGGTGCTCTTGCCGCTGGGCACCGGCATACGCCCGGCTCTGAGCTACACGGTCGGAGGCCTGATGGCCGTGCTGGGTGGCATCTGTCTCGCCGCCTCCCGATGGGCGACAACTATGAATCGCCAGCATCTGCTGGCCTCGCTGTTGACGACCGCCAACGGCTTCTTGATCCTTCTTCTCTCCGAGGCCGGAAACGTCCTCGAAGGCTATGCGGTGGGAGCGATCATGCTCCTGTTCCTCTTCGGCTTCGTCTCTCGCACGAGGTTCATCTACGCCGCGATCCGCACCTTTGTCATCGCCATCGGCCTTGCCGTCGCCGTGGTCCTGTACGACGGCCCCGGCAGCCTCCTGATCGACGCATTCATCTTCCTGGCCGCAGCTGCCGGCAGTCTTCTCGGCCTCCGGGTTCTGGAACGCAACCGTCGCCAGGTCTGGCTTCAGCACCTGATCATCGCCGAGCAGATGGTGGCCTTGGGGTCGGAGCAAGCACAATCGGAGCGACTCCTACTCAATGTCTTGCCAGCCTCGGTTTCGGCCCGCCTCAGGCACGGCGAGAATCCGATCGCCGACACCTTTCCTTCGGTCACGATTCTCTTCGCCGACCTAGTGGGGTTTACTCCCATGGCCTCGGCCATGGACGCCACAGAGGTGATCTCCATGCTGAGCGCGGTATTCACGCATTTCGACGACCTGGTCAGCGAGCGTCAGCTGGAGAAAATCAAAACCATCGGCGACGCCTACATGGCGGTGGGCGGTCTCCCCGAACCGCTGGCCCAACACGCGGAGCGGATGATCGACTTGGGTTTTGCAATGCTTGATTGCACCAAGCCCGGTGGTCGCTTCTCCCACCTGCAGTTGCGGATTGGAATTCATTCTGGCCCGGTGGCTGGGGGAGTCATCGGTACCCGCAGATTCGCATACGACGTTTGGGGCGACACGGTCAACCTAGCCTCTCGCCTGCAAGAGACCGGGGTGACGGGGCGCATCCATGTCAGCGGCGAGACGATGTCCCTGGCAGGTGACGGGTATAGCTTCGAGCCGAGGGGATTGATCGAACTGCGAGGCCATGGGACGATGGAGACCTATCTCGTGATCGATTCCGTCCCCGACGCCTCACAGGCGCCGCCGGTAGCCTCCAGCGCATGGACGCCTCCCGGCTAGCCCCCACCGGCGTGCTGTCGGATGTTCCCGACGAAGATCGGGGTGCTCTTGCCGCAATCATGCGAGTCGAGGAGCGACCTCAAGGACACGTTCTGGTCGCGGAAGGGGACATTCCCGACAAGCTTTTCGTTTTGGTAGACGGACATGCCACCGTCCATCGCTCAGGCCGCCACGTAGCCGACCTCGGCCCAGGGGATGTCTTCGGTGAACGTGGGGTCCTCGCTCTCAAGCCTCGCAATGCGTCGGTCATCGCCACCACTCCGGTGCGAGTGGCAGTCGCCATGGGCTGGGATGTTCGTGACATGCTCGGCGACCGACCGCGACTACGGGCAGCCCTCGAGGCCGAAGCCGGCAAACACGAAGCCCTCGATTGACGTGGATGGGCCGATCAGCCAACGGGGTTAGTCGTTGAGTACTCGGTAACCCTCGTTGTAGAACGTGAGGGCGGCGAGGTGTTGATCCTCCGCGTCGAGCAGCGTCTGGTAGGGCAGTGAAGCCCCGTTGAAGGCGCGGTCGTTCCAGAAGGGGTTGGAACGATCGATCGAATTCTCGGTCGACACATACAAGTACGGCTCGGGATGGTGGTCATCACCGGGCGAGGCTCCATAGGAGGCTCTTGTCTCTTCCGGTCCGATCTCGATGGCGAGGTCGAAGTGTTCCGGCCAAAGCTGCACCCGACTCACATCGACCCCTCCGGGAATGCGTCGCAATTGCTCGAGGACCGAGGTCCCGAAGCCAAACCACTCCCCGATGGCCACAGACGATGCTTCGTCGAGCTCGAGACGCTCGTTGACTCCGACCGGATCCGGTGGGTCATCGATTCCGTCGAACCACACCCGGCGATAGCGGATGTTGAGCACCTCGACCGCATTCGCCAGGGTGGTGATCGGGTAGCTGTCAACAATTTCCCTCTGGCGGACGAGGTTGCCATTCTCAAATCGGACTTGTTCATTCGCTCCGAAGAACGGGCTACCAAACCCGCCATGCGTGTAGCGCAGGCCGATCTTGCCCGTCATGGCATGACGGGCAGGAGCGAGAGCGAAGAACGCCAGCTGGTGGAGCGATCGTCGGGTGGTTGGCAGCGCGGGAGTGACCGGCTCCAAACGCCTGTAGAGGCCGAGCCAATGCAAAGACACGTAGCCCGCCAGCCCCGGATAAGAGGTCGCCATCTCTTCCCAGGTGGTGCCCTCACCGGCAATGGGAGTGACCAGCGAGGCGGAGGTGGCCCCCGGAGCAGTGGGGTCGTCGGCGAACCATCCAGGATCCGTGTTGGCTGGCGGGGATGGCTCCAAAACTCTGGCTTCGTAGCCTGGAGGCAGCAGCGCCGTTGCCTCGGCCCGGGCGTTGCGAGGACGAGCCGTCATGCCACGGATTATCGCAAGAGGCGGTCCGCCTCATCTCGGTCGAGTCCGTGAAGAAGTGCGAGAACTTCTCGAGGATCGGCCACTGAGAAGGCAGCTCCGGTATCAGCGGGACACCCCACGACCACTCCCACGCCCTGGCGATGGGCCACGACTCGGAAGGCATCTTCGTCGGTGCGGTCGTCGCCGATGTAGAGCGGGACCGATTTTGGAAACAGTGATTCGAGGACGTATTCGAGCGCTCGCCCTTTGTCCCACGGCACCGTCGGTCGCAATTCCGCGATCTCTTTTCCACTGGTCAATCGGAGACCATCGAGCGCCGCAGCCTTCCCCGCCTCGACCACGGCGGCTTCCCGCACCGCCTCCGAGCCCGCGCTTCTGGTGTGTACCGCAATCGAGAAGCGCTTGCGTTCGAGGAAGACGCCCGGGAAATTGGGCATCGCTTGTTCGAGCGCGGCAAACGCTTGCTCGAGCGAACGCTGGGTCCTTTCGTCGAGGCGCTGTTGAAACCGTTTGATCCCGGGACCTTCGATTTCCCAACCATGGTTTCCCGAGTAGATGAGCCCCTCCACCGAAACCAGCCGTGCAAGTTCGCTGAGGTCGCGACCGCTGACGATCGCCACTGGCATCTTCCGCGACAGCGATTTCAATACCGACCTTTCCTCGGAACCGATTCGGGCCGCCTTCGGATCGGGAACGAGAGGGGTAAGCGTGCCGTCGTAATCGAGGAATATGGCCGGCGCCTGGCCAAGTCTGGCGGCGATCTCTTGGATCTCGGCCAGCGCCGACGGCAAGCTCGCGGGAGGCACCCGTCAAACGGCGACGGGAGAAAGGCTTGGGTCGAGGGTGAGACGAGTCCAGGCCTCGAGGTGGTTCTCGGCCACGACATCTCGCATCTCTTGCATCCGTCGCCTCCTCTCCTCTCGATCCATGTCGATCGTCCGTCGCATGGCCTGGGCGACTCCGTCGATGTCGTAGGGGTTAACAAGAACCGCCGATGAGAGTTCGTGTGCTGCCCCGGCGAACTCGCTCAAGAGCAAAACCCCGTCGGCATCGACCCGCGAGGCGACGTACTCCTTTGCCACCAGGTTCATTCCGTCGACCAGAGGGGTGACCACCATCACGTCCGCCGCCCGGTAATAGGCGACTAGTTCTTCTCGGTCCAAGGACTCGTACGTGTAATGCACCGGCATCCGGTGACGCTCACCGTGAACACCGTTGATTCGGCCCGCCAGTCGCTCGATCTCCTCACGCATGTCTGAGTAGTCGCCAATGCTTTGCCGGGAGGGGACGACGATCTGCACCAGCTTGATGCGGTTGGCGAGGTCGGGGTGCTGGCGCAGCAATGTTTCGAAGGCTCGGAGCCTGACGTCGATCCCCTTCGTGTAGTCCAGGCGATCCGCTCCGAGCAAGATGTGCTCGGGGTTGCCGAGCTCGCGTTTGATCCTTGCAACTCTCTTGTCGGTGTCGGGCGAGTGAGCGATTTCGTCGTAGGCACCAAAGTCGACCGAGATGGGAGCAGTCTGGGTCCTGATCAGTCGCCCCCGATCGGCCAAAGAGTGCTCGGCGGCTTCGGCCCCAGCGAATGTGGTCGCCGCTTCCCGGAAATTGGCGGTGCTGCGTTCGGTCTGAAATCCAACGACGTCAGCACCGAGGATTCCGTCTAACAACTGCCGCCGCCAGGGCAGGCGGGCGTAGAGCTCCACCGGCGGGAACGGAATGTGGAGGAAAAAGCGGATCTCCCGCTCCGGCGAGAGCTCCCGCAACATTTGCGGCAGGAGAAGAAGGTGATAGTCGTGGACCCAGATGAGGTCGCCCGGACGCGAATGCTCCAGGACGGCCTCGGCGTAACGCTGGTTGACCCGGCGATAGGCATTCCACCATCGGCGGTGATATTCCGGTGTGCGAATCGCGTCGTGGAAGAGTGGCCAGAGAGTGCCGTTGCAAAATCCCAAGTAGTAATCGTCGATCTCGACCTCACTCACGGAGACCGCGACATGATCGATATCGTTGAATCGAAAGCTCTCGGGGGGTCCGCTGCCCACCCCCGCCCAGCCGATCCAGGTACCACCCTGCTGGAGGATCGGGGTCAGCGCGGTGACCAGGCCCCCAGGGCTGGGGGCCCAGGTGCCGTTTTCGATTCGGCGGATAGGCAAACGATTGGCGACGACGATGACGCGCTGGTTCATGGGCATGGGGCTTGGTTTTCTACCCGGATCCGAGCAGGTGAAAACCACGGTGCCAAACTGGTCGTGGTTCACGCCATTTTAGGATAAGGAGGGACGTGTCAGACGCCCCCGTGGCACCGGCTCCGATCGATCGTGCGGCCCTGGCCGACGTTCTGGCGCCCTTTGGGAAAAGCCGCACGCTTCCTGGCGTGGCCTATCACTCCACCGAGCTTTTCGGGTGGGAGCAGGCGGAACTTTTCAATCGCTATTGGGTTTGTTTGGGCCGTACTGACGATTTGGTCCAGCCAGGACAGCTCCGTGCCGTAGATCACGGCGAGGAATCGGTGCTCATCGCCCGCGATCGCGATGGCACTGTGCGCGGTTTCTCCAACGTTTGCCGGCACCGAGGCCACCCGCTGTTGGAGGTGGGCGAAGCGGTCGCTGCTCGCCAGATTCGCTGCCCCTATCACTCATGGTCATATCGCCTTGACGGAGGACTGCGGGCGGCGCCAACACTTACTCGATCTCCGGACTTCGACGTCATCGATTGGCCCCTTCACTCGCTTCGCGTCGACGAATGGCTCGGGTGGTTGTTCCTCGACATGTCAGGGCAAGCCCCACCTCTGACCGAAGTCTTTGGCAACCTTGACCACTACCTCGCCCCTTATGAACCCGAGCGGTTGGTGAGGGTGGAACGGCATTCGTATGAAATCGCCGCCAACTGGAAGCTGGTGGTCGAGAACTACCACGAGTGTTATCACTGCACCTCGATCCATCCGGAGCTCTGTCAAGTGACCCCTCCCGATTCCGGCGAGGACATCGCTCCCACCGGCCTCTGGTGTGGCGGGACTATGACACTGAAAGATCACGCCGTCACCATGTCGCTGACCGGTGCCTCGGAAGGGGTCAACTTCCGTCGGCTCCAGCCCGGCCAGGACCGACAGGTCCTTTACATCGGCCTCTTTCCCAACCTGCTGATCAGTCCTCACCCCGACTATGTGCTGACTCACCGCATGATCCCAATCGGACCGGGCCGCACCCTCATCGAGTGTGATTGGCTATTTCCCCCGGAGGCAGCGGAGCGTCCCGACTTCAGCCCCGCCTATGCGGTCGACTTTTGGGACATCACCAATCGCGAGGACTGGACGGCCTGTGAGAACGTGCAACGCGGGACCCGCAATCGAGGGCACCGTCCGGGGCCCCTGAGCCCCTGGGAGAGCACGATTTACCAGTTCCTCCATATGCTCGCCCAGGCCTACCTGGGAGAGCAGGTTTCCCCGCCGCCGATGCCGGCCTCTTCCCGTCTGCCTTGACGCGACCCAGGGTCGATAGGGTCGCTGGACGGCCCTAACAGCCCACAGAACGCGCATTACGCCGTTGTTGCGCGCCTGTCCAACACCGGATAGCCTGCCATCGAATGTATCTCACCACTCCCTTCCATCCCCGAGTGGAAGCGCGCAATGAGACCGGGCTTTGGAGTCATTGGTCGGGTTACCTGGTGGCCGAGAAGTACCAGCTCTCGGAGAAATTCGAGTACTTCGCCATCCGCAACGCGGTCGGCATCTTCGACACCAGCCCCCTCTACAAGTACCAGATCACCGGCGCCGAGGCGGAGAAGTTTCTCTCCGGGGTGCTGGCTCGCGACATTCGCAAGTGCCGCGTCGGGCAAGCCCACTACACGTTCTGGTGTGACGATCGCGGCTTCGTCATCGAAGACGGTGTCGTTCTGCGCCAGGCGATTGATCGTTTCCTCCTCACGTCGGCGCGGCCCAACCTGGCCTACTTCTCCAACTTGATCGGCTATGACCGAGCAGAGGTCGAGGACGTGACAGAGCAAGTGGCGGCGCTAGCGGTTCAGGGTCCGCGGTCGCGCCAGGTGCTGGCCGCCTTGGCCCCTGAGGTCGCCAGCCTCGATTACTTTCACCTCACCGACACCAAGCTCGCCAGCTCTGAAGTGACCGTTTCCCGAACCGGCTACACGGGCGACCTCGGCTACGAAGTCTGGGTATCGGCCGACGAGGCGATCGCTGTCTGGGACGCCGTGGCCGAGGAGGGGGCTGGTCACGGCCTTCTTCCCTTCGGACAGATCGCCCTCCTCATGGCCCGCATCGAGGCTGGCCTGCTTCTCATCGACAAGGACTTCGAATCGAGTCGATACGCCTGGAACGACGAGCACCGTTCCACTCCCATAGAGCTCGGGTTCGGCTGGATGTTGCGAGATCTCGATCGTGATCGCCCATTTATCGGGCAACACGCCATCAAGAGAGCGATCGACGAGAAATCCGCCCGCTGGAAGATGGTCGGCCTCGTGGTCGATTGGAAGGCCTACGACGAGATGTACCAGCAGGCGGGACTCGTCGCTCCCAAGGATCACCTCCCTGTCACCGAGGACTTCATGCTCTACGACGCCGAGTATCAGCGGGTCGGATACGCGACCAGCTTCATGTATTCGCCAATGCTGCAGCGACACATTGCCTTGGCCCGGGTCCGACCCGACCTCGCAATAGTCGGACAGACCGTCGAGCTGGAAGTGACGGTCAATCATCGCTACCAACGAGTGCCGGCGCACGTCGCCCGGCTCCCGCTCTTCAACCCACCTAGAAAGACAGGATGAGGAGACACACCTGATGGCCCATCCCCAAGAGCGGCACTACGACGCCATCGTGATCGGGGGCGGTCACAACGGCCTGGTCAACGGCGCCTACCTGGCCAAGGCCGGGCTCACGACGCTGATCATCGAACGTCGCCACCTGGTGGGCGGAGCGGCGATTACCGAGGAGCTCGTGCCTGGGTTCTGGTTCACCACTTTTTCCTATGCCTTGAGCCTGCTTCGGCCCGACATCATTCACGAACTCGAGCTGACCAAGCACGGTTTCACGCCGCTGCTGATGTCGTCGACCTTCGCCCCGGGGAGGGAGGGCGAGTACCTGCTCTTTGGCCAGGACCACGACCGGAACCTAAAGGAGGTGAGCCGTCACTCGCCGAAGGATGCCGATGCCTATGACCAGTACGAACACGACATCAGTCGCGTGTGTCAGGCACTGAAGCCTCTGCTCGACAACGTCCCCCCCAACCTTTTTTCCAAAGATCCCGAAGAACTCGTCGCGATGGCCGCCCTCGCTCAACATTTGCGCGATCTCGAGCCCCGAGTTTTGCACAACGCAGTCCGCCTCCTCACCGGCAGTGCTGCTGATTTCCTCGACGACTATTTCGAATCAGATCTGTTGAAGGGCTATCTCGCCTCCTCATCGATCATTGGGACCAAAGTCGGCCCCCGTTCGCAGGGATCGGGTTTGGTATTGCTCTATCACAACATCGGAGAGCACGATGGAGTGTTCGGCTCCTGGGCCTTTCACAAGGGGGGCAATGGCGGGTTCACCCAGGTTCTGGCTCGCGCTGCCCAGGCCTTTGGCGCCGAAATCCTGCTCGAAGCTCCGGTCTCGACAGTGACGACATCCAACGGGCGGGCGACAGGGGTAATCCTGGAGGATGGGACAGAGATCGGAGGCGACGTGGTGGTGAGCGCCCTCGACCCCCGTCGTACCTTTCTGGAGCTGGTCAACCCTCGCGAGCTGCCTGCCGACCTGGTGGAGAACATCGAGCGCTTCCGCTTTCAAGGAACATCCGCCAAGGTCAACTTCGCCTTGAACGGCTTGCCCACGTTTCCCGGTTTGGGTGACCGAGTCGACCTCTATCGGGGCTTTACCAACATTGGACCCTCCATGGACTATCTGGAAAAAGCCTATGACGAGGCCAAATACGGGTGGTACTCGAGTGAGCCATACGTCGATGGGGCGATCCAGTCGACCATTGACCCCGACATGGCACCACCCGGAAAGCATGTGATGAGCTGTTTCATCCAATACGCCCCTTACCACCTCAAGGGCTCGGATTGGGACCGGGAGCAAGACAACCTGGGCGACACCGTGCAGCGCACCCTCGAGTCATTCTTCCCTGGCTTTTCGAGCTTGATTCTTCACCGGGAAGTGGTGACGCCTCTCGACATCGAGCGCGTCGTTGGCCTCACCGAAGGCAACATTTTTGCCGGCGAGTTCCTCGCTCCTCAGATGTTCTTCTTCCGCCCCGCCCCCGGATGGAATCAGTACCGCACACCGATCGAGGGCTATTACCAGTGCGGCTCGGGCACCCACCCTGGCGGCTGTGTGATGGGGGCACCGGGCAAGCTCGCCAGCCAGCAAATCCTCAAGGACCGCCGACAAGCTCGATGAGCGTGAGAATGGCTCCGGGGGAGCGGCGTGATGCGATCGTCGCCGCCACCTTGGCGGTCGCCCGCCGCAAGGGGCTAGGAGCTACGACTGTCCGCGACGTGGCTGCGGAGATGGGATCCTCGTCGGGACTGATTCATCACTACTTCGACTCGATGGACGAAGTATTGGCCGCCGCCTTTGACCAGGCCGCCAGCCACGACCTCGCTCTGGTCGAGAACGCCATGGACTCAGAAGGCAGCGCGGTGGGAAAGTTGCGAGCCTTCTTTGCCAACTACTCGATCTCCGACAACGAATGGGCCTTTCAGCTGTGGCTAGACGCTTGGGCGGAGGCGAGCCGCCGGCCCGCCCTTCGGGCAACCTCCGAGCGACTCAACGTCGCCTGGCAACAGCTGCTGGCAACCACCATCAAAGAGGGGGGATTCGACTGCGACGACCCCGATGCCACCGCTTGGCGAATCATTTCCCTCCTCGACGGCCTCTCTTTGCAGGTCGTTGCCCACCAATCGACGCTCGCCCGCGAGACAGTGTCCTCATGGATCAGGAGTTACGCCGAAAGCGAGATAGGCCTCGCTCCCGGCGCACTCATTCCTGCGTAGTTTGGGCCGTGTTTTTGGGGTGATTTCTACGCAAGAATGGAGAAATGAGGATTTCGGCCACCGTGCTCAATTCCCCCGACCCCCATGCGCTCGCCACCTTCTACGAAGAGCTCCTGGGCTGGACCCGGGTGGCGGACGAACCCGACTGGGTGAAGATCGAACCGCCCGGCGGGGGCACTGGGTTGTCGTTCCAGCCCGAGTCGATCTACGTCCGTCCCACCTGGCCGGCCGCCCCCGGCGAACAGCAGATGATGCTGCATCTCGACATCGCCAGCTCAGATCTCGACGGGGACGTGGCCCGCGCCCAGAAGCTCGGGGCCGTGCTGGCTGATCACCAGCCCGAACCCGAGAACCGGGTCATGCTCGATCCCGACGGCCACCCGTTTTGCCTCTTTCCTGGCTAGCTATCGCTCAGGCGAAAAGCGCCCCAAGGTGATCATTGAGGAATATTCCGGCCGGATCGAGTTGGCGCCGGACCGAGACGAAGTCGTCGAAGCGGGGAAAGAGGGAGACCACTCGCTCCCTGGTCATGAAGTGAAGTTTGCCCCAGTGGGGACGGCCTCCGAACTCGGCGAAGAGGTCGTCGCAGGCGCGTAGGTAGGGCCAGTAGTCCTTTCCGGGTTCTCCCGAGATGGAGACGACCAGGTTGTCGCGCTGATAGTTGGGACTCATCCAGGCTTGCTCGCTTCCCACCACTCTGATCTCAAGCGGGTAGAGACTGAGCGGCAGCCACTTCAACATCAGTTGCCGCATTGATCTGAGAATCTCCTCCGACTCTTCGATCGGAAGGAAGTATTCGACCTCGTGGAAGTTGGGGTCATAGACCATGGGATAGATCTCGTACGAGCGCCCCACTCTCTCGTGCGGTCGCAAACCTTCCCGCGATGTCCCCACCGGAACCTCGCGATAACGCTTCACAACACAGTCGTCGGCTCCTGCGCCTTCCAGGTTGTAAAGCCGGGCGGAGTCCTCGGTCGGCATCCAGAAGAACCCGTAGTGCCTGAACTCGGTCACGTCCGAGGAGAAGCTCTCGATCATCTCGTCGAAACGCATGACGTCGGTTCGGGCATGAAGCTCATAGGCGGGGACGACCGAGATGGTCATTTCGGTGATGATGCCCAGCAGACCGATCGATGTCTGGAGTGCGGGTAGCAAGTCCGAATGGGAAGTTGCCGAGATCTCGATCACGTTCCCTTGGCCATCAACGAGCCTCGCTCCCATCAGAATCGATGAGAAGCTGCCCAACCGGCGACCGGATCCGTGAGTGGCGGTGGCGACGACGCCGGCGATGGCTTGGGTGTCGATGTCACCTTGATTGGCGAGAGCCAGCCCGTACTCCCAGAGCGGTTCCCCGAAGTCACGAATCGTGGTCTTGGGCCCGGCCGATACCTGTTGGCGCTCAATGTCGACGTGGGTTATCCCCCGCATGGACGATGTATCGAGGAGGACGTCGGTTTCGACGATCGGTGTAAACGAATGACCCGTGCCGAAGGTGCGGACCCGGAGGCCAGCACCCACCGCTTTGGCCACCTGGGCTTGTACCTGCGCCTCATTTGCGACCGGAACTACCGCTTGCGGCGTAAAGCTCTGGTTGCCGACCCAGTTGGACCAGGCGCTCACCCCTTGGAGTCAGCTATATCGTTCGATGAACGCCAGCACTCTTTTCCAGGCATCGGCCGATTCCTCGGCATATTGCTCCTGGGCCCGGTCGAAGAAGGAGTGCGGGGCGTTCGGATAGACATGGATCTCGTGCTCGACCTCGGCCTTGGTCAGGGCCTGGTCGAACTCCTCCACCATCTCCGGTGGAATCGAAGCGTCGTCGCCACCGATGAGGGCAAGTATCGGACATTCCATCTGGCTTGCCAGGGCGATCGAAGACGGGGCGCCTAGGGGTCGATTCTCGCGACCAGGGACGCCATAGAACCCGATGGCGCCGGCCAGCCCGTGGCCGTTGGCGGCCTGCTGCCATGAGCTGGAGCCGCCAAAACAAAAGCCCAGAGTGAATACTTTGCGATCGGGTCGATCCTCGTGCAGGAGCTCGACGGCAGCAGCAACATCGAGACGGACTCCTTCGAAGGTTGCCTGGTCGACGTGCTCCCGAAAGGGAAAATCTTCGGAGCGGGCGTGACGGCCCGCGGTCCGACCGAAGTAGTCGATCGTCACTGCATCGTGGCCGGCCTCGGCCAGCCGAACTGCTAACTCTTTGTAGAAGGGATAGATCCCACGGACGTCGGGGAGGATGACAACACCGGTGTTTCCGCCTCTCTCGGCATAAGCCTCGTAGGCCAAGAACATGTTGCCGTCGTCGGCGGTGAGAACCAGGTCGCGGTGATCGACGGCTGCGCCGACCACAGGTCGGATGGGCGGGTGAGCGTCATAGTCATGGCACATCGGACTGAGGACGGTAGCTAATCGCTTGTTGTTCGCGCCTGGCAGCCCGGACACCAATAGGTGATCCGATCGGAGCCGTAGCTCTCTTGATCGGCGGCGCGGATGATGGTCCCGCACCGTCGACAAGGGAGACCCGCCCGCCCGGCCACCCATCTCGATCGACCCGGTCGCGGGTCACCGGTGGTCACCTGTTGGCCGGTCACTCGGTTCGCCTCCATGAGGCTCTTCAAAAGATCGACCAGTTCTTCGAGCCCCGCCACTTCGCCGACCTCGGTGAAGGGATCGACTCCATGGAGGAAACAGACCTCCGACTTGTAGATGTTTCCTGGCCCGGCCACGATCCGTTGATCGATCAGGGCGGTGCCAATCTCACGCTCGGGTTGGGCAAGGAGCCGGCGTACGACCTCGGCGGGGTCCCAATCCGGACCGAGGACGTCGGGACCGAGATGTCCAAGTAACACCTCTTCCTTGGATGTCTTGATCACATCGAGCTTCCCCAGCCGAAAACCCACTGCGACCCAGGGCCACGTTTCCAACACCGCCCGGACCTGAAACCCCGGTCCTCGCCATCGTTCCCCCGGTCGATAGAGGTGCCACGCCCCTTCCATCTTGAAGTGGCTGTGGACGGTGAGGCCGCCATCCGTCCGCAACAAGAGGTGCTTTCCACGGGCGACGACAGAGGAGACCACTTGGCCTGCCAGATCCACAGTGGCGAATCTGGGAACCCGGAACTCGGTTCGGGTCAGCTTTTCACCGGCCAGGGAGTCGTGGAGACGGCGGGCGGCGACGAGCACGGTGTCGCCTTCCGGCATGGCTCGATCCTAAGAGCAACCACCTATTTTTGAATCGTGACCCGCACCCCCTTCTCGGCAACGGTGGCTCGCCTGATTGCGGCCGATCACGA
>DATEDN010000097.1:0-12320 GCA_035281645.1 Acidimicrobiia bacterium
ATCGCAGCTCACCCTCAAGTCACCCTCCGGAGCGATCGGGCCGCCCTCTTGCGGGGAGTCGAACTCCAACTAGATGTCGAGAGACAGCTGGGCCTGGAAGCTCTTGGGCAACGGGGCGCTGAGGGAATCGAGCGGTTTCGATCGGGTGACGGTCGGGGCGGGAGACCGGTCGATTAGTGGTCTTTGAGAAATCGTTCGATTTCGTCGACCAAGTCGCCACCAGTGTCCCTCCCGCCTTCTGATTCGGCCTCGAGTTTGCGCACGTACTGAGTCAGCTCTTCGTTGCGAGCCAAAGCCGCGTCGACGGAGAGTCGGAACTCGATACTGGCGGCGGCGAGGTCAGAGGCGGCCACATCTAGGCCGAGCACTTCCCCGGCTTTACGTACCAACGCGTAAGTGGCAGGCGGATAGTCGGCGCCGCCCAGGTAGTGAGGAACCGCAGCCCAGATTGACATGGCCTCGAAGCCGGCCTCGCCGAGTTGCTGGGTGAGGACACCAACGATGCCGGTCGGGCCTTCATAGTTGGTCGAAGCGATCTCGTGGCCAACCAGAGTCTCGGGGTTGGGGCTTGAGCCCACCAAGGGTGTAGGTCGGCTGTGAGGCACTTGCCCCAAGAACGCTCCGAGCAGGATGACGCGTTCAACACCGATTGACCCCAGCACCTCGGCCACGGCCTCGCCGAAGGCTCGCCAGCGCAGGTTTGGCTCTTCACCGAGTAGCACAACGAGGTCGCGTGCGGGAAGGTGTAGAGCGTGAAACTCGTTGCGCGGCCAGTGGACCATGCGCATCCCCGAGTCGACAAACTCCACCTGCGGCCGGGTGTCGGTGAAGTTGTAGAACTCGTCAGGGTCGATCAGTGCGAAGGCATCGCCTTCGATCGTGGCGATCAAGTGAGCAGCCGCCGATGTGGAGCAGTTGCCGGCATCGCCCCAACCTGAGAATGCGATCACCGCCACCGGCGAGCGCAGCTCGGGAGTGCGGAACCACTCGACCGTTGCCATGCGGACACCCTACCGGCCCCGCCGTTTTGCGTCAGGCGATTGTCGGCCGAGCCTGTCGGAGACGCAGGCTGTTGGCCACGACCGACACCGACGACAGCGCCATGGCCGCCGCCGCAATCATGGGATCGAGTAGGCCAAAGGCGGCCAGCGGAATCGCGGCCACGTTGTATGCGAAAGCCCAGAAGAGGTTCTGGCGAATGACGGCCAGGGTCTTTCTGGCCAAGGTCAGCGCGGTGGGAACAAGGGCGGGGTCACCGGACATCAAAACCACGTTGGCGGTCTCGACCGCGACATCGGTGCCGGTGCCGATGGCGATTCCGAGATCGGAGGTGACCAGCGCCGGGGCGTCGTTGATGCCGTCACCGACGAAGGCGACCTGCCGGCCCTGGGCTTGCCAGCGCCTTATCTCGTCGGCTTTGTCGCCCGGCAAAACCTCGGAGATGACGTCGTCGATTGCAAGGTCTCCGGCGATGGCGGCCGCGGTTCGAGAGTTGTCACCGGTGAGCATGGCAACCCGGAGGCCCATCTCTTGCAGGGTTGCAACGGCGGCCCTCGAGGTCGGCCTCAATTCGTCGGCCACGGCGAGAACGGCCTGCGCTTCACCGCGGTAGCCGGCCAGGAACGCTGTCTTTCCCTCCGCCTCCAGACGGACCATTGTTTCGAGCTGGTGGTCGGAGATCACGAGCCCACGGTCGGCCAGCAGCTTGGGCTTTCCGGCGACGATCTCGATTCCACCCGCGTGACCGACGACCCCGAGGCCACCCAGGGACTCAACATCGGTTGCCTCTCCGACCACAAAGCCGCGCTGCTCGGCTCCCAAGGCGACGGCCTTGCCGATTGGGTGACCACTGGCCACCTCGACCGCTGCCACCAGCGGAAGCAGATAGTCCGGGTCCTCATCGGTCACGACGTCGGTGAGCGTCATCGCCCCGGTGGTCAAAGTGCCAGTCTTGTCGAAGACGAGGGTCTCGACTCGTTGGGCTCGTTCGAAAACCTCGGGATTCTTGAACAGCACGCCCAGCTCGGCAGCGCGGCCGCTCCCGACCATGATCGCCGTCGGAGTGGCAAGGCCGAGGGCACATGGGCAGGCGATGATCAGTACCGCCACCGCCGCCCGCACCGAGTCCGCGGCGGCATGATCAGTTGCCAGCCAGACGATGAACGTGATGAGCGCGAGGGAAATGACAACTGGGACGAAGACTGAAGAGATGCGATCGGCCAACCGCTGCACTGGTGCCTTTCCCGACTGCGCCTCTTCGACTAGGGCGATGATTCGATGCAACGCATCCTCTTCGCCCACTTTGGTGGCTTTGACCAAAACCAGCCGCTCCTGGTTGATGGTCGCCCCTAAAACTTCTTCACCTTCCCCTTTGGAGATGCCGGTGGATTCGCCTGTGAGCATCGACTCGTCGAACGACGAGTGTCCCTCGATGATGACGCCATCGGTCGGTACCTTCTCTCCCGGTCGCACCACCATCACGTCTCCGGGCATTAGATCCCCGATGGCAACAATCCGGTCGCCCTGGCTGGTGCGAACCGTCGCTTCTTGAGCGCCCAACTCGAGGAGGGCGGTCATGGCCTGGCCGGCCCTGCCTTTGGCCCTCGCCTCGAGCGCCCGACCAAGCGTGATGAGGGTGACGATGATCGCCGCCGTCTCAAAGAAGACCTCGCCCTCGTTGAAAAGCGCCCACACCGACCAAAAGAAGGCCACCAAGGAGCCAAGCGAGATGAGGGTGTCCATCCCCACCGATCGCGATCGCGCCTGCTTCCAGGCGACGCGATGGAACTGGGCGCCGATGGCAAGCACCACCGGGGCGGTGAGGGCGAGCTGCAGCCACCGAAGTCCGCTGTTGTCCATGCTCCCCACCATGGCGATGACCATGGCCGGAAACGAGAGGACGGCCGCCAGCCAGAACCGGCGCCACTGAGCTTTTTCCTCAGCGCTGTGTCGTGCTCGAGATCTGGCGTGATCGGCGGGGCCGGCCATCGAGAGGCCGTATCCGATCTTCGAGACCGCCTCGATCAGCTCTCGGGGCCGCACTTGCGAAGTTCGCACCCTGGCTCGGGAGGCGGCCAAGTTGACAACTGCACTTTCCACACCCGGCTGTCGGGTGAGAACCCGTTCGATGCGGGCGGCGCAAGAGGCACAGGTCATCCCCTCGACATCGAAGGTGAGGGTCTCAGACTGCTCGGTGTCCGTTATTGGGCCACCTCATAGCCGACTTCGTCGAGGGCGGCGACGATCTCGGGAAGGGTCACCGCGGCGTCGTCGAAGTCGATCGCCACCGTCCGCTGGTCGATGTTGACGGCGACCACGTCAATACCTTCGAGCTGACCGACTGCCCCCTCGATCGTGTTCTTGCAGTGAGCGCAGGAGATTCCGGGGACGTTCAACGTAATGTTCATCTTTGGGTGACTCAGTTCTCGAGGCTAGTGGTGGGCGTTCTGTGGGCCGCAGCCCTCGGTTTTGAGTACTAACAACACCCGGGGTCGCAAAATTGCAGAGTTATGAGCGAAAGGCGAGGCCCCGGCGGAGGGGACGCCGGGGCCTCTCTTTCTAGGATTCGCAGTGTCGGGGGAGGGGGAGAGAACCTGACCCAGCGCTCCTAGAAGTCTCAGGTCCCTTCGGGGAGGATCCGGCCCCGAACCCGCGGAAACCGCACCGGGGCATGGGCGTAGCAGTAGTCACGACGGTTGTACTGGCTGAGCCTGGTCTCGCAGTCCTTGTGGGAGCAGACCCGGTCCTGGGCGTAACGGCGCGACGGACGGGTCATCCCCCGTATCGCTGATCCTTTAAGTGTATCTGACATAAGTTGGGGGCCTCCTTCCTGGCGGCCTTTAACGGATACAACAGATCTATCTGATCAATTCTTCCGCTATGCCAGGTTCCCAACACGCCCCTGTCCCAAACAAAGTGGCCCCTTGTTGGCAGAGGCTCCCGCCGGTCCTGGCCCGGGTCTCCACCAGTATTGCTGGCACTGGTTAAACGCCCCTTAAAGGGCTAAATCCCTTCGGGGAGTTCTCCTCCCTTATACGCCTAGACCGAGGCTTCGGTTCCCATTCCGAGTTTGCGGAGAAACGCTTGGTTGTTGGGTTCCCGGCCCAGAAAGGCCCGCAGATGCTCCATTCCCTCCCGGCTCCCACCTCGCTCCAAGACCTCCCGGCGATAATCGGCCCCAACCTGGGGATTGGTGACCCCCTCTTTTTCGAACCGGCTCCACATGTCGTCGCCGTACACCTCCGACCAGAGATAGCCGTAGTAGCCGGCGTCATATCCGCCCAATAAGTGGCCAAACGAGGCGGGATAGAAGGTATCGGGGTGGATGGGAAACAGGCTCACTTCGGTCGATCGGACGTGGATGTCGTCGAGATCCTTTTGCGGAGTTTCATCGTGCATCCACATGTCGAGCAGACCGAACTGGGCTTGTCGCAAGGTGAGCAAGGCGATGTTGAGGTTCTTGGCGGCGGTCAGCTGGGACACCAGTTCGGGCGAGATCGGTTGGCCGGTTTGATAGTGGCGGGCAAAGCGGGCTAGGACCTGGGGCTGCCAGGTCCAGTGCTCCATGATCTGGCTGGGCGCCTCGACGAAGTCGCCTTCGGTGGAGGTGCCGGAGAACTTGGTGAGCTCGGCCCGGGTCAGCGTTTGGTGGAGGATGTGGCCGAACTCGTGGAAAAAGGTCTCGACCTCCTGGTGCTGGAGGAGCGAGGGTCGATCGGCCCCTGGCTTGGTGAAGTTGGCGACGATGGCCGCTAGGGGCTTCTGGTAGCTCCCATCGTCGAGGCGGCGCCCGGGTATCAGCGGGAAAGCGGCGGCATGGCTGAACTTTCCTTCGCGGGGGAAGAGATCCATGAAGAAGTGAGCTATTTCCTCCCCACTGTTGGCGTCATCGATGGCATAGGCCAACACATCTGGATGCCATGAAGGTCGATCGATCTTTCGATATCGAAGGCCGAAGACCTCGCCGGTCAGTTCGAGCATCCCGTCGAGGACCTGCTGTAGAGGGAAGTGGGCGGCAACTTCGGTGGGGTCGACGCCGTAGTCCCGCCGGCGGAGCTGGGTGTCGTAGTAGCGGAAGTCGTAACCCTGAAGGTCGCCATCAAAGCCATCGGCCCGAAGCATCTCCGTGAGTTTTCCGAGTTCGGTTCGGCCAATCTCGGAAAGGCCGGGAAGGAGGGCGGCGTAGAACGAGCGGACCGCCTCGGGATTCTTCGCCATTTTCTCCTCGAGCTGGTGGTGCGCCCACGATGGTTGCGAGAAGATCTCGGCGATCCGCTGGCGGGCGGCAATCGCTTCCTCGAGAAGCGGTCGATTGGGCTCCACTGCCCGACTGTTGAACTTACGTGAGAGCTCTTCGCGGAGGTCGCGGCGGGGTGAGTTCTCCATGAATGGGACCACGTCTGGGTATGCCATAGTCACTTTCAGCGTTCCCTCGGCTTCCCCGGCTTCGAGTCCTTCGATGTACGACTCCGGCATCCCCTCGAGGTCAGCCCGGGTGACCAGCAAGTGGTCCTGATGCTCGTCGATGTTTCGCTGGAAGAGGACTCCCAGTTCGACGAGCCGCTCGGTGAGCTTTTTGACCTCGGCTCGCGCCTCGTCATCGAGCTCGTGTCCAGCCTTGCGAAGGTCTCGAAGGAGAAACTCGAGCGCCCGGCCACGTTCACCCTTTAGCTCGGCGGCCTCCGGAGACTCCGAATAGGACTTGATGGCCCGGTAGAAATCGGGACGAAAGATCAGGTCAACTGCCCATTTCTGGATTCGCTCCTCGGCGGCGTTGCCGGCATCGCGGACTTCTTTGTCAGTATGGACGTAACCCATGAATGCTGTTCGGCCGTAAGTGCGAACCAGCAAATCCTCGATCTCGTTGAGCGGAGAAAGGATCTTCTCGTAGGTGGCCTCGGTCTTGGGATCCACCACCCCGGCCACGAGTCGGTCGGCCTCTGAGAGGGCGGTCTCCAGCTCCTCCGTGATCCCGGCGGCGGTCACCTGGGTGTAGTCGAACATCGGCCGATGACAATAGATGGAGACAAAAGACAAGAGACAAAAGACAAAAGACAAGAGACAAGTGATTTCAGACTTAAGGCTTCAGACGAAGGTGGGTGGGGGTACCAAGTCCAATAGTTCGCCATGGCGATAGGAAGCAAGGACGCTGGTGCCGGCGACGTCTGGGGTCCGTAGCGGGTCTCGATCGATAACGACTATGTCGGCCCGGGCGCCCACTTTGAGAGAAGGTCCGTAGAGCTCGTAGGCGGATCGGGCGCTGAGGCCACCGACGCGGGCCGAGGCCATTCCTTCCCAGGGATTCGGGGTTTCCACTGGGCAGTCCGAGCCTCCTCGAAGGGAGATCCCCTCCTTCTCCATCGCATCGAGGGCATAGGTGTATTCGGTGCGGCCCCCGAGCCTCTTCTCGAGCCATGTCATTTCTGAGGTGATGAAGCTCGGCTGCACCGAGGCGGTGATGACGAGGTGAGCCATGCGTCGGCGAGCGGCGGGCGTCAGGACGGAAGCATGCTCGATGCGTAGACCAGTTCCGTCGGCGATAGACAGATCAGAAAAGAGGTCGAGGACGGCGTCGTTGGCGCGATCACCGATGGCGTGGATGGCCACCGCACCGCCGAGCTCAAGAGCAGCCCGGGCCATCTCGTCGGCATGGGGACGGCGCAAGCGCATGATGCCCAAATTGCCGGGGTCATCGCTGAAGCCCTCATGAAGGGCTGCCGTGCGACCACCGAGGGCTCCGTCGGCAAACTCCTTCCACCCTCCGAAGCTGATGTTGCCGCCGGCATTCTCCAGGACCGCGGCAGCAGAGCGCAGACTCGAACGATCCGGTGCGGTCACCAGCACTTCGAAATCGATCGGCACCTTTGGCGCCAGCGAGATCAATGTCGGCAATTCCTCTGGCGCTTCGCAAAAGAGCGGGTCGGCCGCCGAGACGATGGCCGTGATCGTCCCCAGCCCCAGGCTGGCCAGGCCAACCAGCGACTGCTCGATGATTTCGGGGGCCAGGGGGGACTGCCTCGAGGCGACCTCACGCAAGACGGGTCCGATTTCCTCCTCGCGCAGAATCCCGTCAGGGTGATCGCCGAGGCCGGCCAGCGCCAAAGCCGCACTATTGGCTACGGCGAGGTGGGCGCAATAGCGGTGGAGCAAGGTCGGGGTTGCCCCCACCATTTCGTCCAGCTCCCAGCGATTGGGAAGGCGGAGCTCGGATAGGGCTTCGTCGTCGAGGCGGGTGGCCGTTAGCGATTCGCCTGGTTGCACGCGCGTAGCCGCGGTCCGAAGGCGCTTTGAAAGGTCGTCGAAGTCGGACACGTCTTTGAGGGTGAGCCGAGAGACAGCGGCGGCGTAACCGAAGGGATGGAAATGATGATCGTGACGAGGGGCGCTAAGGAAGCCGTCGTGCTGTTTCACCCCATAGGTGCCCTCGAACTCGGCGCGACGACCGATGGCAACGATTCGGTCAGCATCGATCAGGACCGAGTCGACCCCGGGGAGGCCGACGACGCCCGAGGCGACGAGAAGTCGCCTCATTCGATGTGTTCAGGGATGGCGAGGCCGACCGCCACCACCAGATCTTCATGGATGCCGCCGTTGCTGGCCACGATGCCCGGGTCGTCGAGGCGGTAGGCCTTGCCGAGATGATTCGTAACCGTCCCTCCCGCTTCGGTGATCATCATCACCCCGGCGCCGGAATCCCAGGGACTGATTCCGAACTCCCAATAGCCGTCGTAGCGGCCGCAGGCCACCCAAGCCAAATCGAGGGCCGCACTACCGAGCCGTCTGATTCCCTGCACCCGGGTGAGCACCTGGCCGAGGTTTTTGGCGTATGCCTCCCCATAGAGGTTGCGGTCGTATGGAAAGCCGGTGGCGATCATCGCCTGCTTGAGAATCGATTCCGGGGAGACCTTGATCGAATCGGTGTCCATCGTCGCGCCCTTCCCCTGTTGGGCGATGAACTCTTCGTGACGGGTGACGTCCTCGATCACCCCGAGCGATGGTTGCCCGTCAACCCAAAGGGCCACGGAGACGGAGACATGGGGGATGCCGTGAATGAAGTTGACGGTCCCATCCAACGGGTCGACAATCCACACCCGACCTTCCTCCCAGCCCGTTCCGCCGCTCTCCTCGGCCAGGATGGCGTCTCCGGGCCGGTGCCTCCGCAGCAAGCCGGTGATCGCTTCCTCCGCCCGATGGTCGACGTCAGTGACAGGGTTGGCGTCACCCTTGAATCGCGTGTTGACCACCGATCCCAAAGAAGAAAAGACAATGGCGGCTCCGCTTCGGGCGGCGTCGACGGCGACTTCGAGGTCGGACGGTTTCACAGGATCAATCTTCGTACACTCTTGCTCGTGCGGTCGGTACTGCTCTCCCTGGCCGCGGCCGGGCTGTTGGTCCTCGCATTTCCCCCCTATTCGGTTGCGTTTCTCGTTCCGGTGGCGCTGGCTACGTTTCTTCTCGCTTTGCGCCGCACCCGGCATCCCGAGGTCTGCGGGGTGATCTTCGGTTGGGGATTTTTTGCCGGGTTGATCTACTGGGTTGGCGAGCTCGGCTTTATCGCCGTCGCTCCCCTGATATTCGTTTTCGGTCTCTATCCGGGGCTGTACGGATGGCTTGTCGCCCGCGCCCCCGACGGATCTCCCTTCTTCGCCGCCGCAGTGGGAGGCTGGGCCTTGCTCGAGCTGGTTCGGGTCCGATTTCCGGTCGGAGGCTTTGAGTGGGGGCTAACCGGCTACCCGATGGGCGAATATCGGTGGACTCGGGAGGCGGCCGCGTTCGTTGGCACCAGCGGTTGGGGGGTGGTGCTCATGGCGGTGGCGGCGGGTCTGATCCTGTCTTGGGAGCAACGGCGGCTCTCCAAGCACCTCGTGTTTGGCGGAATCTCGGCGCTGACCTTGGCCCTGCTTGGTGCCCTAGTTCCGGGGCGGGCCACCGGCGACACCGTGCGGGCCGCGATCGTCCAGGGTTCGACCCCCTGTCCCCTCGAACACTGCTTTGGCGAGCGCCGGGCGACCTATGAAATGCACCTCGCGCAAACCCGCTCGATTCCGGAGGGCTCGGTCGATCTCGTGGTTTGGCCTGAAGGGTCGACCGGTTCCTTCGATGCCGACCCGATCTTGGTACCCGACGTGGCGGCCGAGATTGGGTCAGAGGCCGCACGGATCGGCGCTTCCTTCTTGGTGGGTGGCGATCGACCGATCAGTGAAACGGAATGGATCAATGCCATTGTCGTCTTCGATGAAAACGGGGACATCGTCAGCGAATATCGCAAGCGGCACCCGGTCCCCTTTGGGGAGTACATCCCAGCCCGGCCCCTGTTCGATTGGATTCCAGCACTCTCGCAGGTGCCGAGAGACATGATCAGAGGTGATCGGACCGGAGTGTTTGATCTCGGACCCGGTCGCGTCGGCACCGTGATCTCCTTCGAGGGTGCCTTCGCTCGCTACGGTCGCGATGCTGCCCGGGCCGGTGCCGAGCTTTTGGTGGTGGCCAGCAACGAAGGCAGCTACGAGTTCACACCGGTATCCGATCAATTCATCGGCATGACAAGGATGCGTTCCGCCGAACTGGGCGTGGATGTCGTCCACGCCGCCGTCACCGGAAAGTCCACATTCATCACCGACGGCGGAGTCGTGGCTGAGGCCGCCGGGTTTCTGGAGGAAACCGTGATCTATGCCGACCTCGAGCTGGCTACCGGTCCCGAGACCTTGTATGCCCGTTGGGGGGAGTGGGTGCAGGTCGGCACCCTGGTCGCCACCGCTCTCTACCTCTGGCGAAAGCGTCCTTCCAAGCGGGCAATCGTCTCCTAACGTTGACCGATGCCTAAGTTCGCCTGGCTGGCCTCCCACGAGTCCTATCAACCCGAGGTGTTGATCGACCAGGTGGTGGCAGCCGATCGCGCCGGTTTCGATTGCATCACCGCTTCCGATCACTTCCACCCCTGGGTCGACGATCAATCAGCGGCGGGATTTGTCTGGACCTGGTTGGGGGCGGCGGCGATGCGGGCGGAGCGGATGACCTTCATCACTTCCGTCACTTGCCCGCTCTTTCACTACCACCCGGCTTTGGTCGCCCAAGCTGCGGCCACGGTCTCACGACTCGCCAAAGGCGGGTTCGTCCTCGGCGTCGGCACCGGGGAAAGTATCAACGAGGGACCCTTCGGGTACGAGTTTCCCGGCTACGGGGAGAGGATCCGGCGGATGAAAGAGGCGCTTGAGATCATCCAACGCTTGTTGAGGGGCGAGAAGCTCGATTATGAAGGCGACTACTACCAGGTTCGTAAGGCCAAGCTCTACAGCCCGCCGATTGGCGGCGTGCCCGTGTGGATGGCGGCAGGTGGCGAGCAGTCGGCCGCCTTTGCTGGAAGGAATTGCGTGGGACTGATCACCTCGGTCAAGGATCCGGCCGAGACCGCGGCCAACATCATCAAACCGTTTTTGGCGGAGCGGACCGGACCGAGCTCGGTGATGGCGACCCGCTGGTTGGTCCTCGCCTCCTCCGACGAAGAGGCTTGGGAGGCTCTGGGATCGATGAGAGGCCTGCGCGCTCCCGGTCGATCGGAGGCCATCGATCCGATGGTATTGCGTAAGGCGGCCGATGACATGGATCCCAAGGAGATCCTCTCCAAGTACTCGATCGTCTCCGGCCCCGAACAAATCATCGAGGCCTACCGACCCTTGGTGACCGAGATCGATGCCGACATCATTTCGATTCAGGTGGCGTCGACCGATCCTCACCGGGCGATCGAAATGATCGGACGCGAGGTTCTGCCCGAGCTCCGGCGCTCCTTCTGAGCTGACACCGGACGGCGATTCAATCATCTCCCCTCAGGAATGCCTCTCCCCGGGGAGAAAGTCGATATCCAACCCGCAGGCTGATCGTCAAGCCCAGGTTCTTGAGCTTGCGGACATCGGTCTTGAAGGGCAGAGTCTCTCGACCGAACCACTCGGCCAGGTCGGGCGCCCGTCGGCCTGGGTTGGCGGCGATGGTTTGGAGAACCTGGCGCGTCCAGGGACCGTGTGAGGAAAACCGATCGAGGCGATCGAGTCGTCGAGAAATCTGAGAGACGTCTTCGGGAGTCAGTTGGTCGTTCTCGGCCAGCAAGGTCCGTGGGTCTGGCTCGTTGACGAGGTGAAAACAAACTCGATATAGAGGAAGACCCTCGCGCTCGGGGAGGTCGGCGAGGAGCGAGGCGGCATCGGGATGTCCCGCTGCACGGGCCTCGACATCGTTGACGTCGGCCGCTTCGATTACCCCCACCTCGTCGACCTCGATGATCCCAACCGCCGTCCGGTATCGACGTCCAGCTATGACCTGTTGGGTCTTCCAGCGCCGAAAAGCCATCGTCACTTGCCCGTCGGCGATGGGCTGCCAGTACCGCTTGAGAAATCTCATTCCCGGTGAAGGTCAGTCGGCGTAGAGCAGGTCAGCCATCAGATAGGCGGACTTGATCCCGAGATCGGCGTAGCAGTTGTTCATCAGTACCGAGACGGTCTCGGCCTGATCGGACAGCTCTCGCACTCGGGGCACCCACTCGGCCAGTTCCTTCTTCGAGTAGTCGTACCGGAAGCGCTCGGCTGCGGTGATCCCCTTCCTTTCCCAGTTCTCTGCATTGCGGCCGTGAAAGCGGATCTCGGCTATGGGAGCCGTGGCCGCGGTGACCGGAGGAACCGAACTCTTGAATCCCTGGGGCTCGTCGACGCAAACGTAGGCGAGGTTGTGCCGCCGAAGGAAGTCCAAGGTGTCGCTTTGGTTCGCTTCGTCGAGCCAGCGACCATTTCGAAACTCGACTGCGATCTGAAAGTCAGCGAGGTGTTCCGTGGCCCACTTCAAGTAGCCAAAGCTCCCCCGGGTCGGATAGACAAAGGGTGGCATTTGGAAAAGCACCACGCCGAGCTTGCCCGCCGAGTGCAGCGGCATCAAACCCTCTCGAAAGCGGGCTACGGCATCGGCCTGGAGAGTTCTCGGTAAGTCCCGCATATAGATGTTTTTCTTTTCTGAAAGCTCGGGAGGCAGATCCTCCCGAAAGTCCTTCCACAAGGCTGCGGGGGGCGTGGGGTGTTGGGTCAACAGCCGGAACGCTTTGATGTCAAAGATGAAGTCGGCTGGGGTTCGCTCCACCCACAAGCCGGCCGTCTTCTCGGATGGCGGGGCGTAATAGGTCGAATCGACTTCCACGATTGGGAATTGGTCGGCGTAGAAGGAGAGCCTTTCTTCGGCAGTCATCCGTTCTCTCGGGTAGAAATCATCGGTCTTCGTCAACGTTGGATCCGTCCACGAGCAGGTCCCGATGCGAATGTTGTCCGAGCCCAGCGCTTCGATTG
>DATEDN010000098.1:0-6061 GCA_035281645.1 Acidimicrobiia bacterium
CTGGACCGGGGGGAGATCGTCGAGGTCAAAGGAGTCCCAGACCCTCATCGCCTCGTACATGCGACGACCGCAAAGCAAGGTTCCGACCGAACGTTGGCGCTCGTTCCAGAAGGCATGGGCGTCGTCGGAGGGCTCGGACCAATCCAGGCTGCCGTTCTCGTCGGCGATGTAGCCGTCGAGTGACGGGTTGATGGCATAGATGAGCTCGGCTACGGTTGTCCTCCTACGTCGGGGCGCCTATTCAAGACCGACGACAGGAAGGCCGGAACTGATCCGAGCTAGCTCGGTCCGCCGCGTGGCCTGAAACCACGACCCCCTAGGCTCCGCGAATGAAATTCGGTCTTGACGTCGCCCAGCATCAACTCAGCTTTGAAGAGATTCTGGGCCGGGTGCGACTGGCAGAGGATTCGGGATTCGACGGGGCCTGGGTCTTCGACCATTTCAGTGCTCTCTATGGCGATCGGAACGGTCCCTGTCTCGAAGCTTGGACCCTGCTCGGGGCGCTGGCTGCCCACACCACTCGGATCCGCCTCGGCCCCCTCGTGACCGGCGTTACCCACCGCCACCCCTCCGTCCTCACCACCGAAATCGTCACCGTCGATCATGTCTCGGGCGGGCGGGTGGAGGCCGGGCTGGGGGCGGCTTGGAATCAGAGGGAACATCGGTCGCTCGGAATTGCCTTTCCCTCGACCAAGGAACGGATGCAGAGGTTGGAGGAAACCATTGAGATTTTCCGCCTGCTCACAAGCGGCGACGAGGTCTCGTTTCAAGGTCGTCATTACCAACTCGAGGGCGCCCGGTATCGACCGCTCCCGGTGCAGCGGCCCCATCCTCCGATGTGGATCGGAGCCAACGGCCCCAAGCTCGGATTGCCGCTGGCGGGGAGGCAGGCCGACGTCTGGCACGGCTGGGGCGAGGACTATGCCGGGAAATGGGATGTGGTGCGGCGCTCTGCCGAGAAGGCGGGGCGTAACCCCGAGACCATCGTGCGGTCGACCAGCCTTTCCATCTCCGAGCCCTGGAAACAGGTTCGGAAGAGCTTCGATCAGTATCAAAGGAACGGCGTTTCCTACATGATTGTGGAATGGCCCACCGAGGGCCGGGGCCGTCTCGAGGAGTTCATCGACAAGGTGATGCCGGACCTGGCAAGTGGCTAGTGGTCGACCCTCGCAGACGTTAAGTCTCGATGATGGTCGTGACCTCGACAGCTCGCTTGGTGGCGTCGCACACCGGACAGAGCCCCGCTCCTCGCGCTACTAGTTGATGGAGGCGATCGTCCTCGACGCTCTCGGCCGCGGCTTTGATCGTGATCCTCATCGACAGCGGTCCGGCCGGCACTGTCGCGTCCATCCCGAGGATGCCGCGGTCGTCCGATTCGCTGTCGACCTCGACTTCCAAGGACGTGAGGGCCACGCCTTCCCGCGCGGCCTCCATGCCGATGGTTGACGCCACACACGAGGCGACGGCAGCCCGGAAAAGCCATCCCGGGCTCGGCCGTTCGCCCATTCCTCCCACCCCGCCGGGCATGTCGGTAGTCACGCGTGCTCCGCCACCGGTGACCTCCACCCGGAGGTCAGCGCCGAGCTTGGCCGAGGCGAGAGAGTCGGTATAGCGCGCCTCGTCGGGGTGCTCGGTTAGGTATCGGACGGCCTGGTCGATCGAATCGCGGATGTTGGACACGTGCTTCCTCCTAAGAATTGGCACGAGCGTACGTGCTCACAGTCGTCGGGGCGCTCGACTCCCTCGGATTCGTCGCACTCCACTCCGGGGCATTGACTAGCGGCGCCGGCGGTTGCCCCAACCACCACGCGATTGACGTGATTGCTTTCGCGTGGGGCGGACCGGCGATGGGGTCGTGAGCGGACGTTCGCCAATACGGCTCCCTCCTTCCACCGAAAGCCAGCCGTTGTCAGGATCGTGGAGGGCGTCGTGAAATCCGACCTGGCGTTGGAGCTTGCGCAATTCGCCGAGCTGATCTGCCATCACCAGCGAGACCACCACCCCGCCCGCCCCGGCTCGGGCGGTGCGCCCGGATCGGTGCAGGTAATCCTTGTGATCGGCGGGGAGATCGAAGTGCACGACGCTCGTGACACCGTCGACATGAATCCCGCGGGCGGCCACATCGGTGGCGATCAAGGCCTCGACGTGCTTTTGGCCAAAGGCCTTCAGTGCCCGCGTTCTCTGGCTCTGACTCCGACCGCCGTGGATGGCAGCCGCCCTGATCCCGCGCCGCTCGAGAAGCCGGGCGACCTTGTCGGCCCCGTGCCTGGTGCGGGTGAAAACGAGAGTGGGCGTGGCCGAGGAGATGATGTCGGCGGTTATCTCGATGCGATCGTTCGGGTCGACCTGCCAGAAGTAGTGGGCGGCATCGCGGTGATGGTCGTCGCCGCCGACGTGGTGGGTGACGGGATCGGTCTGGTAGCGCTGGGTGAGCCTCGCAACCTCCTGGTCGAGAGTGGCGGAAAAGAACGCCGTCTGCCGGACTGAGTTGGTCATGTCGAGGAGATGGCGAACCTGTGGCAGGAACCCCATGTCGGCCATGCGGTCGGCCTCATCCACCACCACCATGTCGACTTCACCGAGGGACACCGACCCTTCGGAGATGAGATCGGCCAGGCGCCCCGGGGTGGCCACCAAGACGTCGGTGCCCCGTCGCAGCGCGGCCCTTTGGGGCTCGTAGCCGACCCCGCCGTAGACGGCCGTCACCCAGCGCTTCGAGGCCTTGGCGAACGGGGCCAGCTCGCGTGCGATCTGCTCGGCGAGCTCCCTGGTCGGCGCGAGGACCAGCGCCCGGGGACGACGCGGATTGGCCTTACTCACCCGAGCGATCAGGGGCAGCCCGAAGGCGAGAGTCTTGCCCGACCCTGTGGGAGCGCGGCCCAGCAGGTCGCGTCCCCTCATCAGGTCGGGGATGGTGGCTTCTTGAATTGGGAAGGGACTCGAGATCCCTTTTTGTTTGAGGATCTCGATATGGCGCGGGGGCACGCCGAGATCGATGAAAGTTGGCATCGGTGGACTTCCTCTTGCCCCGCAAGGGGCGGCGTACGTCGGTATTTCGATCTCGTGCTTCGTACAAACTCACGAGGACGGAACGCGCCCGTCCGAGGCCGACTTGCGCACTTTCTATGACATCAGCGACGTTTGGATCACCGGACGGTGCGCTAATGAATGCGCTTTCCTCGAGCCGGTGCAGTGGCCGCTTGTGAAAATTGTAACACAAGCGTCAGCGCTGGATCGCCGCTCGGATCGATCAGGTAAAGCTCAAGCGCCGCCGGCCTCGAGGGCGTTGACGATGTCGCCGAGGACCTCTTCCGCCATTTCCCGCCCTCGACTCTCGTCTGGCGCCAGGACGGTGACGTCGACGAGGGTCCGGCCGACGACCGCCGCGAACGTGCGGTGGCCCTCTCGCTGGATCCCGCCCTCACCAATCGTGAAGGCGAAGCCTTCGGCCGTCACCTCACCTGCCTCCAGCGGGTCGTCGGTTTCCAGTTGGATGGCTTCGGAGAAGGTGCGGCTGAGGCAGTCGATTGTCTCTGGGGCGTCGTAGGCAGCGAGCACCGCCGACGCCGTTGCCGCCGTGTCAAAGACGAGGAGCGCCACCTCGACCCGCTCGATCGGGCCGCCGGCGATTTCATGGTGCCCCACTCTCGCCGGCGGGAAGGCCACGAGCGCGTCGTCGATCTCGAAACCGGCACTCTGAATGTGGCAGTGGAAGCCGAACTCAAGCTCGCCTTCAGGAATCTCGGGGATGTTGGCCGCCAGCTCGGGCTCACCGGGCAGCTCGAGATCGGCGAGCACTTGCTCGACCAGGCGGCTCGCATCCTCGTCGTCGAGAACACCTTCGGTGTCGCCACACCCGGTGAGGATGCCAGCGAGGGTGATCAGTGCCAGCACGAGAGTCGCGCGCCTCATGAGATGGATGTGGATGTTGGCCCTACCTCGACGTCGGAGGCGCGGGAGCGTACATCGGCCATCCGGCGGAGGTGGCTCCGTGGCCCTCGTTAACGTTCTCCGGCCATCGTGCAGGGAGGAACATGAAGACGCTTGTCACGGAGTTCATCAGCCTCGACGGAGTGGTGCAGGCGCCCGGCGGCCCCGACGAGGACACCGACTGTGGCTTCAGGCACGGTGGCTGGTCGAGGAAGTTCTTCGATCCCGAGGTCATGGGTGGAACCTACGACCAATTGGCGAAATCGAGCGACGCCCTGCTGCAAGGTCGGCGCACCTACCAGGTGTCGGCCAGTGCGTGGCCCAACCGGTCCGGGGACAGTTTTTCGGATTGGATCAACAGCACCCAGAAGTACGTTGTGTCGGACACGCTCACCGAGAACGACATTTCGTGGCAACCGACCACGATCATCCGCAGTGACGATCTGGTGACAAAGATCACCGAGCTGCGGGAACAGCCCGGCGGCTACGTCTACCTCTATGGCAGCCCGACGCTGGTGCGATCGATGATGGCGGCCGACCTCGTCGATGAGCTGCTCCTCACCATCGAGCCGATAGTGCTGGGCGGGGGGAAGACCATCTGGTCGGATAACGGCCAGGCGCTCGAATGGGAACTCGTTTCGACAGCCAAAGCCAAAACCGGGGCCCAGGTTTGCCGCTACGCCCGCGTCCGCTGAAGGGAAGATCCGGGCCGTTGGGGGCGGTCGGTCGGAGTACTCAACCGACTGACGCCCAGAACCTCTAGCCTCAGGCCGTGACCGAGCAACCGACTGCGCGCCTGGTACGGCCTCGCGAAGGGCGGGTGATCGCCGGGGTGGCGGCGGGCCTGGCCGATCGTTTCGGAATGAGCCGGCAGACAATGCGACTCTTGTTCGTGCTCTCCTTGATTTTGCCCGGCCCCCAGGTGCTGATCTACCTGATCCTTTGGATCGTCGTCCCCGAAGAGCCTGCCGCATAGGCCCGAACGTCGATCAAGGGTGATGAAGTCTCATCGTCTTGGCGCGGCCATGGTTTGCCTGCTGGTGGCTTGCTCCTCGCCCCCGGTAACGGAGACGACCAACGTGGCCACCTCGGCGATCGGAACCACTACCTCTAGCGCGGTGGCCCGAACCACCACCGAGACCATTCTTGGCACCGCCACCTCGGCCACCACCACGACCGAGCCGGCGCAGGTCGAGGTGGTTGGGAACGGCTCCATGTTCCAGATCAATGACGAGACCGCACGGGCCCCGGCCCAGGTATCTTCGGGCTTCGTCGACGTAATATTCGTCAACATCGGGCAAGACCCCCATGCCGTCTTCGTCACCGAGAACAGCATTCTCTACGGAGTCTTTCTGGGTTCGGGCTTGCTTTCGCAGGCGGTGGTCGAATTCGTCTCTGAGCTCACCTATGTCTTCGAGGAGCTCCTGACGTTCTCCAGGCCGCCCGATGTCGAGTTCACCGCCCCCACCGCCGACAGCGAGACCGCAGCCCCCACGCCCGATGTCACCGTGGGATTGGCCGAGTTTGCCTTCTCAATGCCAGACACGGTGGCCAGCGGCCCGCATTGGTGGCAACTCACCAACAACGGGGAGCAGCTCCACGATGTCGGCATCTTCTTGTTGGAGGACCAAACGCTCGAGGGCTTGCTGGCGGAGATAGATGTGATCGATCCTCGATTGCAGAAGACAGTTGTTCCCACCTGGGCGGTAGCACCTGGGCAGACGATCTGGATCAATCCCGAGCTGTCGGCGGGCAACTATGCCCTGGTTTGCCGTGTCCCCGACGACAACAACCGGCAACGTCACTTCTGGGGATGACCCGTGAGATCACCGTCGAGGGATAGGACGGACGGAGTCGAAGTTCTAGGGAGTGGCTGCGTCGAGGCGGAACTGGCCACGGTGGACCCCGACCACGTTGGGCAGGATCAGTTCCCGGCGAGCTCGCTCGTGCTCGGGATTGGTGTCCCAGGCCCGATAGGCCGCCTCGTCGACGAAGTCCCAGACCGAGGTGTATCCGGCGTTTCCTTCCCGGAGACCGGCATCGGGACCCCAGGAGGCGTCTCGGATCCCGGGATGAAGCTGGCGGATGAGGGCGAAGGCCTCTTCGATCTGGGCCAGGTCGGCTCCGTCTC
>DATEDN010000099.1:0-77348 GCA_035281645.1 Acidimicrobiia bacterium
TCATGAGACCTGGTGACATTGACTTCAAAGACGCAGTAGGCCGGATGCACTCAGAGGTCTTCGGCGGGGTCACCAACTCGCCGTGGTACTTCGACGCGGTCTATGAGCGATTCTCCGATGCCGAATACCAACGTCGATTCGTCGCCACCCGAGCCAAGATGAAGCGGCTCGGCCTCGACGTGCTCATTGCCTCCGGTGGACCCAACCATTGGAGCTGGGGCGGTGGGATGCGGTGGCTCTCGGGTCACTGGGAATGGCACGGGATGTCGGCCTATGTGGTGGTCCCTCCTGAAGGGGAGCCGGTTCTGATCTGTGGGCCCGGCGGCGCTCATCGCGAGGCGGTGCGCCGCGCCACTCCCTTGACTGACGTTCGCCACTCGCGCTGGGGTCGTTCAGGCGAGGTGATCGTCGAGCTCATCAAGGAATGGGGCCTGGGCGACGCCACGGTCGGCATTTCCCATGTCGATCCCGTTTACGGACACCACCTTCCAGTGGACGAATGGGAGCGTCTTCGCGAAGGACTCCCCGAGGCCAAGTTGGAGCGAGTTGGGGACTTCTTCCATGAGCTCGTCCATGTGAAGAGCCCGGAGGAGATCGAGTGCGTCCGCCAGGCCGGGAAGCTGATGGACCAGGCCTTCGGGGCCATGGTCGCCGCCGCCCGCCCCGGAATTTCCGAATACCAACTTGCCGCCGCTGCTACCCACGCCGTCATGGACGGTGGCGGTCAAATGGACTTCAACATCATCGGGTCGACGCCGATGGAAAACCCGGGGATGGTCTTCGGCAATCCCTGGCCGTCGAGCCGTCGCCTCGAGAAAGGCGACATCATCATCAACGAGCTGGCCTGTGGCTACAACGGTTACTCGGTGCAAATCGGCGGCCCCATCTGCATCGGGGAACCACCGTCGTGGGTACGAGAGTTCTTCGACGAGGTGGTCCTCCCGGGCTATGACCTCATGGCGCAACAGCTCGTTGGGGGCAACAGCTGGGATGATGTGATGAAGGCGAGCCAGTTCTTCCGTGACAAGGGCTACGACTCGCGGCCGCTTTTCTTGCATTGCATCGACTTCACCAGTCACACCCCGCATGTGATGTGGGACCACGTCATCGCCAACGACAACGAACTCGACCTCGCCCCGGGGATCGTGGCGATGCTCGAGCCGACGATCATCACCCCCGACGGGCTGCTTGGGATCTTCTTTGGGCGAACCTACGTCCTCACCGACAGAGGCCACGAGCAGGTGACGAACTTCCCCCACGAGTTGATCGTCGTCTGATCAATTGGCTTCGGTCCGAGCGGCTCGCTTCACATGGGCGAACATGCTCCGACTATTCCAGGTCGGGAAGGCTCGTACCAACGATGACGGCCCATGCAGGTGAATGCGGTCGTCGCGAATAGCCTCGGCCCAGCTGAGCTGCCCGGCGTGCCACTTGACGAACGCCTCTGCTTCAGCGGTTACGTAGAGGTCCTCGTCCAGGCCCGGATAGGTCTTGCAAATCTCGGTGTCGCCAGCCTCGATTAGCAGCCAGTACCGCTCACGCGGTTGCCGATCAATGAAGTCGAACTGGATCACGACACGCCGGTCTGGGAGGCGGTCTCGGCGCAAAGCGTTGCACATCGACCACAAGGCGACGAAAGGATCGAGATTCTCCGGAGCGATTTCGAGCCAGCGGGCCCCCCACTCGCCAAGTGAGGCGCAGACCTTGAAGAGGTCACTTCCCGCTGGCGTGAGGTCATAAAAGCGTCCGCTCCCTACGGCTTTGGGTGCGGTGACGACGATCCCAAGCCGCTCCAGCTGCTGGAGACGCTGCGAGAGCAGTGTGCGCGATAGCCCAGGCGCTCCCTCCAGGATCTCGCCGAAGCTTCTACAACCGAGGTAAAGGTTGCGAACGATCAGCGGCGTCCAGCGCTCGCCAAAAATCTCGGCACCGCGAGCGATAGGGCAGTACTGCCCGTAAGTGCGCATAACGCCATTGTGGCTTCCCGCTCGGTCGCCTGGAAGTCCAGATTCTTGACTTCACAGAGGTGGTCTCGGGTGGTGCAATCGAGAACGTTTCAGCAATCGCCGACCACCAAATGGTGGACCATCCCAAGGAGGAAACCACGGTGAAAATCGACCAGTTCTCGGGCGAGGTGATCACGGCTGGTCACGCCGAATACGACTCTGCCCGATCCGTCTGGAACGGGATCATCGACCGCCACCCGCTCGTGATTGCACGATGCCGGAGGAACGCTGACGTAGTCGCCGCGTTACGGTTCGCCCGCCAGCACGACCTGGAGATCGCGATCCGGGGTGGGGGCCACAACGTCGCCGGGACCGCCGTCTGTGACGGCGGCATGGTCATCGACCTCACGGCGATGCGGGAGGTGCGAGTCGATCCTGACCGCCGTACAGCCCACGTGCAGGGCGGGGCCTTGTGGGGCGACGTCGACCAGCGAACACAGATCCACGGACTGGCTACGACCGGCGGAATCATCAGCCACACCGGTGTCGCCGGACTAACCCTTGGCGGTGGCATCGGCTGGCTGATGCGCAAGCAGGGTCTAACGATCGACAACTTGCGCGCCGCCGACGTCGTGACAGCCGACGGCGACTTCCTGCGGGCATCAGAGGACCAGCATCCCGACCTTTTCTGGGCGCTGCGGGGCGGGGGCGGCAACTTTGGGGTCGTCACTTCATTCGAGTTCCAGCTCCATCCCCTCGGCCCAGACGTCTTGGCGGGCCCCATTTTGTGGAGCGCCGATGACGCGGCGGAAGTTCTCCACTTCTACTGCGAGTTCATTCGGTATGCCCCTGACGAACTCGGGACCGTGGTGAGATTCGGCACCGCCCCGCCTCTTGCCGTCATCCCCGAGGATCTGCATTGGCGGCCAGTCGTTTTGGTGGGCGTCTGTTACGCAGGACCGGTCGAGGAGGCCGAGGATGTAATCCGACCTTTGCGAGATTTTGGAAAGCCGCTCCTCGATCTGATCGCAACATCCCCGTATGTCAATCACCAAAGTGCTCTCGACTCCACCGTGGCGCACGGCTGGAACTACTACTGGAAGTCGACGTACCTCCCCGAGCTTGGCGACCAGCTGATCAAGGTGATGGTCGAGAACGCTTTCGCCGCTAATTCACCGCGGTCCTACGTGGCCATGTTTCACCTGGGCGGCGCAGTAAGTCGGGTGCCGGTGGGCGCCACCGCGTTCGGTAACCGACAGGCCTCTCATGCCGTCACTCTCGACGGCGTGTGGCGGCCTGGCGACGACTATGCCGACGGAGACACCGCATGGGCCAAGCGCTTCTTCGCCGCCCTTGATGAATACCGGGAAGGGGTGTACGTCAACTTCCTAGGTGGCGATGAAGAACCCGACCGGGTCGAAGAGGCATATGGCAGCGCCATCTACGAACGACTGGCCGAGGTCAAGGCGGAATACGACCCGGAGAACGTCTTTCACCACAACCAGAACATCAGTCCACGGGCCCGCTCGGCCGTTCTTACACGCTGACGTTCAAGTCGAGCGAGGTTCGTTCCCGGCTACCGACCGAGCTTCTCAGCCAGCCACCGGAACGTCGCAGGGGCCCAATGATTGAAGTGTTTGAAAGCACAGTGACCATCGTCGGGATAGATGCGAGCTTCCTTGCCGGTGGCAGGCCCGGTCTCGAGCATGAAGTAGATGTTCCCGATCGGTGCCAGATGGTCGAGCTTGCCATTGATCATCAACACCGGCATCGTGATGTTGTCGAGGATCCCCTGTTCGGATAGCGCCCAGCGGGAGAAATCAGCCCGCTCCTGCTCGATAGAGGTCGAAGGAAACGACGGAGGATCCTCAGGAGCCCCGAAGCGCCATTCGGCTCGCTCGTTGCGGACCCGCACGAACTCCTCGAGCTCCTCGTCATCCATGACATACCCGAAGGGATGGCCCGCGCTGGCCACAACCGCCTTGAGCTTGTGGGGGGCAGTCCCGGCCAGCTGCAGGACTGAGTAGCCACCGCGGCTGATCCCGAACGCCCCGATCCGGTCACCGTCCACCTCAGGGCGAGCGGCGAGATAGTCCACCGCCGCCTCCCAGGCACTCACTGACTCCGGTGCCCAGGGGAATGGGTTCTCCCCGGTCCCGGGACCATCCATTACCAGGGCGGCGAGGCCGTTTTCGATGCACATGTCTTGTGCCCAGCCACGGTCCTCTTTGAAAACGTCTGCGCCGCACATGACGAGGACCGCCGGAACCGGGACTTTGGAATGAGGCGCTCGAAAGTGGGCCCGAATCGTCCTGCCCTGATGCTCGAACTCGACGATTTCGACCGGCGGGTCGAGATGGGCGCAGGCCTTCCGATAGGCGCGGGCGCAGTCGTCGCTGATTCGCTGCTTGACCTCCGAGACTTCGCCGGGAAATCGGCCGATGGCGTAGTAGGTCTTGGCCTGGAGATAGGAGCGCCTCGATCCTTCGAAATCACCCGTCGCCTCCAGCCGATCCCCGTCCGCCTCGTGCCGACGTCCGAGCTCTTCCCACACCGGGACCCACTTGTCCTGGGTCGTTCCCTCCAGGCGAGCGACGGCTGATTCCAGTTCGGAGATGTCGTCGATCATTGAGTACCAGCGCCGGTAGAAGCCACCGTGGACGATGACAAAGGGGTCCTCGTTGGGGGCAAAGCCCAGCTCGAGCGTCAAACCAACCTCCTTTCGCAAACCCAAGGCTGAAACATGCGGAATCCGCCTGCTGAAGCCTTAGGTTTCGTGCGAGATAACTTTTTCGATAGTGGTGCCGAGGTCATTAAGGATGACGATTGCTGCATTCCTGCCCGGGCCTCCTGTGATCGATCCGCCGGGGTGGGTGGTGGCACCGGTCTGATATAGACCGGGGATTGGCATCCGGTGTTGGGCCCAACCGGGGACCGGTCGCTGGGCGCCGCCGTAGGCGAGACTCCGGTCGCCGCCATGGATCGTCCCTCGAAACATGTGGGGATTGGCTGCCTCGATGTCGACCGGGCTCTTGGCCTTGCGGGCGAGAATGGTCTCATCCGTCAGGTTGGGAGCGCACTGTTGGAGGACCCGTAGATGTTCCTCCGCCAGGACTTCCTTTCCCGTTTCCCAATCACCAAGATCGGCGGGAGCTTCGTAGGGAGCGAGGCTAAGGATCTTCACCGTGTGCTTTCCCTCCGGGGCGCGAGAGGGGTCGATGATTGTGGGAGTGGCGAAGAGGAGGAATGTCCCTGGTCGATGCAGCCGACCCTCGCGCAACCCCCGCCCGAACTCGATGACGTCTTCGACCCACGGCGCCGGTCCCGCCGAGACCGGTTCGATTTCTCCGTCGTCGGTCGGAAATCTGGGGGCCTCACTAGTGGCGTAGTAGGAAGCGAACGAGGAGAGCCCCGGATCGTAGGTGTCGACACCGTAGAGAAAGCCGTCACCCCAGACGGCGGTGGGCGCCATCTCCACCAGCCTCTTGATGTGGATCGAAGAGACCACGCCCTTACGAGCCCGATACTGGGTGCCACCGTCGGTCTCCACCCCAACGCACCGCTCCCCCTCGACGATCAGCGAGGTCACCAACGTATCGGTGATCACTGTGCCGCCCGCCTTCTCGAGAGCCGCGACGATGGCTCTGGGCAGGCTCGAAGAACCCTCGACCGGAACCGACCAACTCCGCCGCTGACGACCGCCGACCAAGGAGTAAGCCAGATAGCCGGAGCCCGGTGACTCGAGGGGCTGGGCCGTTTGGAACGCCATCCACGCCATGAAGGCGCGCACGTGCCGGCTCTCGAATTCCCGTCGGATCACCTCCCAGGCCGACATGACGTTGCGGCGCATCCACACCGTGCCCATCGGGTGGCTGGCGAGTCTTTCCTCGAGGGAAGGGCCATACCCGATGGGGGTGAAGCGGTACTCGCCGTAGATTCCCTTCACCGCGTCGAATTCCTCGAGCATCCGTCGGTAGGCGGCGGCATCGCTCTTTGAGAACCGCCCGATCTCGCCGAGGGTGCGGTCGAGGTCGAGCCACATGGTGAACCGTTCGCCATCGGGGAAGACGACATGCGCCACCGGATCGGGATCGACATACTGGAGGCCGAACTCCGATAGCAATCCCAGCTCGTCCCTAGCGAGCAGTGGGTTTACTTGGATCAGGGTGTGGCCGGTGGAGCAGGTGTCGAACCAGAACCCCGGGAGCAAGATCTCTTCGGTGGCGGCGCCTCCCCCCACCTCGCGCCGAGCGTCGAGGACCACCACCTCGTAACCCGCCTTTGCCAGGTAAGCCGCGGTGATCAGGCTGTTGTGACCTCCACCGGCAACGACGAAATCTGTGGACACGGTCATTCGGCCTCCTCAGTCTTTTTGGGTGGGATCACCGGCAGGAGAAGATGGGAAGGATGGTACGGCCCCGCGTGCAGGGTGACTTGTCCTCCGAAAAGCTCCTCCGGCCGGTCGTCGGGGTCAGCATGGGTCATACCTCCGGTGCCGCGGGTGGCGTAGTAAAAGGCCTGGCCATACTCGTCGAGCGGTCCCCGATACTCGTAGTCCCTACCCCTGACCCAAAGCTCGAGCCAATAGCCGGGAGGAACCATGATGCAGGTGGGGACGATCTCGATGTCGAGTTCGTAGACCACGCCCGGTTGGAGAGGGTCGATGCGATCGTGGGGATGAAAGGGCTGCCATGGCTTGCTTCTCATTGGGTCGAGGGCGCGGTGGGAGGCGCGGAGCCATCCATTGGCGATGGGCGTGTTGGGATCGGTGGAACCTTCGAACGTCACCTCGTTGCCGCCTGGATCGAACAACTGCAGGATGAGAAAGAGATCGGCGTCCGCCGTCGTCGAGGAGACGAACAGCTTGGCGGCAAGCGGCCCCGTTATTTCCGTATCTTCGGTGAAGGGCGCCATGGCGAAATGGAGCCCCTCGCCCATGGGGTCGTATTGCCACGACGTTGCCGTCGCGGCCGGCTCTGCGGAAAGGGCCTGGTCGCCGTCGAGGTGGAGCGCCGTCCAGATGGTGCGGGCCAAGGGCCACTCGTTCTCCCCCCGCCACTCGAATTTCTCACCGGGATGACGGATGTTGAGCTGAACCCGCGGTGTGCGGTCGAAGCCGTTGTCCTGGCCTCTCAAGAAATGGTCGAAGAAGCGCTTCTGCAGGTCGCGCCCGTATTTGGAGTAGAAGTGGGTCCAATGCGTGTCGCCGTGGGCCTCAAGCCATTTCTGGCTCGAAGCCGCCTCGACGAATCCACGGAAGTTGCCGCGGGGGTGGATTCCTTGCCCGCCCCAGTTGGCCGCCGACAGAAATGGAACAGTCACCTTCTCTAGGTCGATGGCGCGGGCTCGATGCCATTCGTCGTCGAGGGGATGGGCCTTGATGTCAGGGAACGACTCCACTCGGTTGGCGGCGAGCTCTTCTTCGGAAAGATCGACGGGGCCGGCGACCGACTGTCCAGTGTTGGGGTTCACCGGAGCGCGCGAGCCGCGCCCATATTGGATCGGATTGATCTGACGCTCCTGCCAGCGCCTGGTGAATTCGCTGAGGATGCCACCGTGGTAATAGGCATCCCGGTAGGGATCGTTGAAACCCTCCCAGGCGATGATGGCGGCGAGGTGATCGGGCTGGCGCTCAGCCGCCGCCCACGCCATAACCGCGTAATAAGAGATGCCCATGATCCCCACCCGACCATCGCTCCAAGGCTGGGATGCCGCCCACTCCACCGACTCGGCGATGTCGTCGTACTCCTTCGGATTGCGCGGCCAGAGGGTGCCCGGCGACCATCCGGCCCCGCGCGAGTCGACCCGCACCACCACGTAGCCGGAGGGGACCCAGCGCTCGGGGTCGGTGACCTCCCACGCCTGGTACTTCCCTGTCGAGCCTTCGAGAAGCGATGGGTCCTTGGCCACCAGCTTGTCCCACTGCATCCGGTAGATGGGGCCATTGAAGGGGAGACCCTTGGCGTAGACACCATGGGAGAGAATCACCGGGTACTGGCCGTCGGTCTCGGGTCGGAAGACGTCGGCTCGCAGAACGGCCCCATCGCTCATCGTCACCGGCACCTGGTAGTCGATGCACATTCCGTCGGCGGAGACGGTGAACGTGTGCTCGTCGCCGCGGGAGGTCACCTGACCCGTCCGCCCAACCTCTCCGCCATCCAATCGTCTGTCCAGGGAGCGAACTTGTAGGCCAGGTTGCTGACCCCGTGGGTGGCTTCGTCAATCGTGATCAAAGTGGCGTTGGGTGCCTCCGCAGCGATGCGCTGCGCATGGTCGACACCGATCAGAGGATCGAGCATGCCGTGGACCACAAGCAAGGGCTGGGAAATCTTCTCGGCGACGCCGGTGAGGTCGAGGGCCTTGGCTTTTTCTCGAGACTCCTCCGCCGATGACGACCACGAGTACTTGCGAAACGCATCTCTGGTCACCGCCGGTAGCTCGTCCCAGCAATCGATCCAGCGATAGGGGCCGCAGTTGGCCACCGCCGCGCTCACCCGCGGCTCGAAGGCGGCCGCCCGGCAGGCGTAATAGCCACCCAGGCTGGCTCCGACCAGGCCCACCCGGCCGGCGTCAATTCGATGATCACTCTCCAGGAGATCGATGGCGGCGGAGACGGCCACCTCGTAGTCGTGGCGGATTGGCAGCTTGGGGCTGATCTCGCCTTGGCCGGGCCCGTCGAGGCTGAGCACGGCCATCCCGCGGCGAAGCAGGGAGCCTCGCCCACCGTGGCGTTGCTCCTTGGTCGAGTCCAAGCCGGGGAGAAAAATCACCACCGGGTGGGGACCGTCGCCGGCCGGGATGCTCAGCAGCCCTGAGAGATCGGCCTTCGGAAAGGGTATGGCGACTTTCTCAACCGCGGGCTCCATGTAGGGGAGAACGCGATCGTGACACTCCAACATCTTGGCCAAGCCGCGGGAATGAGCCTCTTCGTCATCGACTGAGAGGAAGTAGGAGAGGTGATAGCAGCGTGCCGCCGACACGAAATGGCCCACCGCCGAGAGGCGACGACCCTCAGCCCAGGCTGTTTCACCCAGCTCCTCGTGGCCCAGAGCCGTTTTCATCCATTCCGGGGCCCAGTCCGACCATGCTTTGATCCGGCCGACCGTCGTCGTGAGGTCGCCGATCTCGATCTGACCATGGAGAAACCGCGCCGCCCAGATGTCGAGGACCTCTTGAACCTGCGGGTCCTCGTGGTGCAGGGTGCGAGTGGTGGCGGGATCGACTCTCATTGGAGGGCTCCGGCGCTCTCCACCATCGGTGCTACCGCTACTGCTTCACCGTTTCGTTGTGAGGATTCCAAGGCGGCGTGGACCACAGCCAGGGCTCGAATGGCCTCCAGGGCTCCCACCTCGACGTCGGCCTCCCCCCGAATGGCGAGTGCGAACTCCTCCAGCTGCTCGCGGAACATGTCGGTGGAGGGGATGTCGACTGGGGGCCTCACCGACTCCCGATAGGCCTGGCTGACCAAGGTGCTCTTCGAGTCGACCAGGTGGGACTCATCCCAATTGTTGAAGTCGAGGTCGTAGAACAGATTGGCCTCGGTTCCTTGGAGCCGGAGCTGATAAACCCCAGGTGAGGCCCATCCCGTTCCCAGATAGCCAAGCGGTCCCGACTCGAACTCGAGGATCGACATGACCGCATCGGGGACCTCGGCCCGGGTGTAGAGCTTGCGGGCGTGGCTGGAAACGGCCGCCACCGGGCCAAGCAGGTACTGCAAATTGTCGGCGTGATGCACGCCGAGCTGGATCATCGCCCCGCCGGGGCTCTTGTCAGCGAACCACCTCCAGGTGTCAGTGGTCAGCTCCAGCCCTCGCTCGTTCGAGAAGTTCGCCTCGGCCAGCGAGACCCTCCCCACTTTCCCGGTCTCGATCCATTGCTTCATTGCTCGATGCCCACCAAGCCGGCGGGCGCTGTGGCCGACGGCGAAGGGCAGGCCCGATGCGGCGGCCGCCCGGGCGATCACTCCCGCATCCTCCATAGTGTGGGCGATCGGCTTGTCGGTGTACACCGCCTTGCCGGCATCCAAGCTCTCCAAGATGACCGTCTTGTGCGTGTCGTTGGGCGTGGTCACCAGAACCCCCTCGATCTCGGGGTCGGCCAACAGCTCGTCCAGGGTTGCTGCCGCTTTGGGGATGCCGAACTCTTCCTGAAAGGCGGCGCGGCGCTCGGCCGAGCGCGAGAAACAGCTCGCCATCTCGATCACCGATCCTCTTTGAGCACCCCGTGCCAGAACCCTGGCCCACCGCCCCAACCCGATGGATGCGAGCTTCACCCCCTTGGTCACTCCCGTCCTCCTGCCTCGGCGTTGATCGTCAGGTCGAGCTCTTCGATGTTGCTGGCAAAGTCGTCGTGGGGGAAGAAGCAGCAAAGGGACATCGTCTCGCCCTGATTGGCCAAGGTGGCGTGGGGTGTCCGCGCCGGGATTCGGTACCAGCTGCCAGGTCCGACCGGATGGAAGACCCCATCGAGCCAAACCCGGCCCGTCCCGGCGACCACGTAGACGATCTCTTCGCTTTCCGGATGTAGGTGAGGAGACCTGGCGGGGACGTACTCGATCGTGACTTGGCGCACGGTCGAAGCGCCTTGCCCCGCACTCCGGAAGGGATCGGAGGTCGTCCGTCCCGGGAATTCGCGGAATTCGAGTTCCCCTGGGCCGACGACGGTCATGACCGACCTCTCATTTTCAAGATCTCCTCGACGGCTACCGCAATCTCAGTGGCGACGGTGTGGGCAAAGTCAGCCGCCGCTGCTTCGTCGGCCCAGGCCGGATTTCCATACCAGCCTTGGTTTGCGATCTCGGTGACATCAGTTATGTAGCCGTAGACCTCGCGCGAACGTCGCATGGCATCGAGCTCTTCGGCTCCTTCTGGTCTCGTGGGCATCCCAGCCCGGTCGAGGCGGGCCAGCTCGGGCTCGTGGGCGAGGACAGCGAGGGTCTCTATTCCTCCCCCGTGAGTGAGCTCGCCCCCAGCCGGCGCATAGATGCGCTGCGCCGTGTAACAGGCGTGGGCGGTAACCACGAGCACGTCGTTCTCGGACTGGAGGTCGGTGGCCACCGAGTCGAGCGAGGCGATGTTGCCTTCATGCCAATTGACAAAGACGAAGGTGCGAGCACCCATCGCAACCATCTCTTCGCAGAGGTTGGCGAGATACCCCTCGAATACGTCTCGTCGCAACGAGACAGAGCCGGGGTGGCCGGCATGAATCGGGGTAACCCCGTAGGGGCCGGCGGGGACGATGATCGCGTCGAGGATCTCGGCGAGCTCCACCGCCACCAGGTCGGCTGCCATCGTGTCGGTTCCACAGGGGAGATGCGGCCCGTGCTGCTCGATGCTTCCGAACGGCATCACGACGCGTTGGCTGCGGTCGAGGAGTTCACGGACGTCGGGCGAGGTCAGGTCGTAGATCGAGCGGGGGGTCGGGCTCATGAAACTCCCCTCCCGGCAGGGATCACCACCGCGTGGAGGGGCGGTTGGGATTGGAGGATTCGGAGGGCCTCGGCTGCTCCCTGTCGACGAAGAGCCAGCTCGCTCTCCTCGGTGTACCAGGACATGTGCGGTGTCAGGATCACGCGATCACCGATGCCCTCGAACATGGTGACATCAGGCGGCTCGTGCTCGAACACATCCAGAGCCGCCATCGCCGGCCGGCCTTGGGCGAGTCCGCTAATGAGGGCAACGGTGTCAACCAAGGCTCCCCGGGCCGTGTTGACCAGAACCGAACCCTCTTTCATGAGATTCAATTCCTGAGACCCGAGCAGATGGCCGCGGGCTTCCGGGGGAGCGTGCAGGCTCACGACATCAGCGGTGCTGAGAACGTCAGATAGTTTGACGAACTCGATATTGAGGTCTGCGAGGTCTCCGTTGAGAGCAGCGGGTAGCGGATCTGCGACCAAGAAGCGGTCAAACCCGACACCCTTCAGCATCCGGGCGACACGCCGACCGATCCGTCCGAACCCGATCAATCCGACGGTGAGCGACGGCGGTAGATGGAGCGGACGCAAGTCGGCCACACCCCACGAGCCACTCTTCATCTGGCGGTCGGCCTGAGTCAATCGGCGAAGGCAGGCGAGTACCAGGGTCACCGTGTGCAGGGCGACGGCCTCAGTTCCGTAGTCCGGGACGTTTGCTACCCACATGCCCAGCTGGCGAGCGGCGTCGAGATCGACAGTGTCGGTGCCGACACCGAGACGGACGATCGCCCGAGCCCGCAACGCTTCCAGTGTCCCGGCGTCGAACACCGGAGCGGCACCGGCGAGGATCACATCCGCTCCCGTCGCCACCGCCAAGATCTCGGCGCGGTTTCGGGCGTGACCCGAACTGAGTTCGACATCGCCGAGGATCTGGCGCTCGACATCAAAGTCGCCAAAGCGGGTTCCGAGAATCGCCACTTTGGGTCGGCCCTTGCCCATCGCCCTCGTCACCCAGCATCTACCGCTTCGAAGCACCCACTGGTTGCGCTTCGCTGGGCCGCCTCCAGCACGGCGACAACAGCCAGACCCTCGGCTCCGGACACCTCCGGGTGGCTGCCACTCCGGATGCAAGTGGCGAATTCGATCAGTTGATCGGTGACGGCGTCGAATTCGCTCAGTTGGATCTCAGCCGGCTCGGACTCGCCCCGACGCTGGTAGCTGAGAGTGGCGCCGTCGCGATCGGCGAAGGCAGCCCCCTCGGTGCCGTGGACGGAGAGGCTGATGCGCCAGGGGGTGAAGAAGGAGGAGACGAGGGCGCCTACCGCTCCGCTGGCGAACTCAAAGACCATGGCGGTGGATTCGTCGATCGGAACCGTGCGGCCGCGACGAGACACCGCTGCCACCCTGGTGATGGGGCCCGCAAGGTAGTGAAAGTTCTCGATCTGATGGATTCCCAGCGAGGTCATCGACCCGAGAGGACTCTCTTCTTCGTCCCAGCGCCAGGCACCCTCGGCGAGGCGATTGGGGAGGGAATGATTCGCCTCCAGCGTTTCGATCTCGCCGATTTCGCCGTCGTCGATGAGACGCTTCATCTCTCGATGAGCAGCATGACGTCGTCGTTGGAATCCAACTTGCAGGACTATGCCGCCCGCTTCCGCCGCCTTGAGGGAGGCTCGGGCATCTTCGACCGACAACGCCAGAGGCTTCTCGATGAAAACGTGCTTTCCGGCATGGGCCGCGGCCTCCACCAACTGACGATGGCTTTGGTGTGAGGTGGCGATGAGCACCGCCTGGATCGAGGGGTCGTTGAGAATGTCTTCGAGACTCGATGCCGGCTCACAGCCGAGGGCCGTCGCGAACTCCTTCCTGGTCTCCTCGGTGCGGGCGTAGCAAGACACCAGGTCCATGCCTGCGGCCACGGCCCCGCGAGCGAGTTCCTTCCCCCACCACCCCAAGCCGATGCTGGCCACCCTCACCCTCTCGGCCATGACTCTCCTTCATGCCTGATCGTCTCCCCCAAAGGCGATCCTAACCTCGCCCGCAATCGATTGTGCGGGCGCGGCTGGCAGGGCTATAAAGGATGGGCGTGGTCGAGATCCCCTATTTCGAGGCTCGCTCGTCCAAGCGACGGGAAGACCTTCGCTTCATCACCGGTGCCGGGCGCTACGTCGCCGACCTCGCCCCCCCGGAATGCGTCCACATCGCCTTCGTGCGCAGTACCGAGGCTCATGCCCTGATCACCGGGATCGACACCGACGCCGTTCTCGGAGCAGACGTGATTGGGGTGTTTACCGCCGAGGACCTGAACCTTGCCGATATCCCAGGGGACAGCATTGCCGCCGCTGCCCCCGCGTTTTCCCGGCCCCACCTCGCCCACGAGAAGGTTCGCTATGTCGGCGAACCCATCGCCGTGGTGGCTGCGAGGTCCGAGTCGGCGGCGGTCGACGGCGCCGACTCGGTCTGGGTGGATTACGAGCCCATTGCCGCCGTCGTCGATCCGCGCGCAAGTCTTGCCGACGAGGTGATCATTCACGAGGCGGCGGGTACCAATGTCGTTCACCGGACGGACCTCGCCGTGGGAGAGTCCTCGGGCGATTACGAGGTCGCAGTGGAGGTTGAGGTCGTCAACCAGAGGCTCGCTCCCAATCCCATCGAGCCTCTCGTCATCATCGCCATCCCTCAGGAAGACGGGGGACTCGAGGTGTACATCAGCCACCAGCGACCTCATGGCGTGCAGGCGCGCCTCTCCCAGCTCATTCCGATGGATCGAACCAAGCTCCACATCGTCGTTCCCGACGTGGGAGGGGCCTTCGGGATGAAGGGAATGACCTATCCCGAGCACACGGTGACCGCGGCTCTCGCCCTCCGCCTCGCCCAACCGGTGCTGTGGACGGAAAGACGTCGCGAACACCTGAGCGGAGGCACCCACGGCAGGGGCTCGTTCCACCGAGTGAGGCTCATGGGGAAACGGAGTGGTCGTATCGAGCGGGCCGAGATCGACATCCTGGCCGATGTCGGTGCTTATCCCCACAATGGGACCGGGATCCCCAACTTCTCCCGGCTGGTCGCTCTCGGCCTGTACGACATCGAGAACGTGTCGGTGAAGACCACCGCGGTGGTCACCAACGCGGCGCCGACCGGTTCATACCGAGGCGCCGGACGCCCCGAGGCCGCGTACGCCATCGAGCGGGCCGTTGATGCTTTCGCCCGGGAGGCGAATCTCGATCCCATCGAGGTGCGGTTGGCCAACTTCATACGGTCAGAGGCCCTGCCCCACCGCACGCCGACCGGTGCTGTCTACGACTCTGGCGACTATGGCGCCGCCCTGCGACTTGCCATCGACCTGGTGGGGTTGGATCGCCTCCGCCAGGAGCAAAAGGAGCGTCGCGCCGAGAGGCGCAATCCCATTGGAGTGGGCTTTGGCGCCTTCGTCGAGCGCGCCGGGGGCGCCGTCGAAGGCGGGGAATACGGTCGTATCGAAGTTGACCGGGCGGGAGCGATCACTGTCCGAACCGGCTCGGCTTCCTCCGGCCAGGGCCACGAGACCGCCTGGGCGCAACTGGCGGCGGCCGCCCTCGGTGTTGCCCCGGAGGACGTGCGCTTCGTGGCGGGCGACACGGACGAAGTCGCCCAGGGCACCGGGACCTTCGCCAGCCGCTCGGCTCAGATTGGTGGAGCGGCTATCTGGCGAACTGCCCACGTGGTGAGGGAGAAGGCGATCGATTTGGTCGCCGACCTCCTCGAGTCGGCGTCGACGGATGTGTTGATATCAAATGGGATCTTTTCGATCGCCGGGGTGCCAGGAACCGAGATGAGCTGGTCTGAGGTGGCCGAGGCGGCCCACGAACGCGGCGTCGACCTCACGGCCGAGGAATGGTTCGTGCCCGGCGCCCAGACATTCCCGTACGGAGTGCACGCCGCCGTGGTCGAAGTGGACCTCGAGACCGGAGAGGTGGATCTCCTCCGCATGGTGGCGGTCGATGATTGCGGCAATGTCCTCAACCCGATGCTGGTGGAGGGCCAGCTCCATGGTTCCCTAATGCAGGGAATCGGCCAGGCCCTTTACGAGGGAGTCCAGTACTCCGACCAGGGACAGCTGCTCACATCCACCCTGGTCGATTACGCGCTTCCACGGGCGAACGACGCTCCTCCGATCACCTCCAAACGCCTGGTTCATCCGGCCCCCTCCAACCCCCTCGGGGCGAAGGGAACGGGGGAGGCGGGCTGCATCGGCGCTCCGCCGGCGATCGTCAATGCCGTGCTCGACGCTCTCGCCCCCTACGGAGTGACCCATATCGACATGCCGCTCCGCCCGGCGACGGTGTGGACGGCGCTGGCACAATCGAAAGACCGTTCGAGCAGGTTGAAGACGGACAAGGGAGAGGGATAGCTCATGGATCCAGAGAACATCAGCATCACCGAAGAAGTAGCCGGCTCCGACATCCCCGTCGAGCTCAGATACTTGGAGACTTGGGACGGCCTTTATGCCCCAATCGGCCTTCGTGTCCCTCAGGGCGAGGGTCCCTTCCCCCTCGTCCTTCTCGCCTCCGGCAACGGTGGGGGAGGCATGTCCTGGATCAGGAACGCGGTCGCCAACCGTGGCTACATCATGGAGCGTCTCCTCGAGCGGGGGTACGCATGCGCCTGGATTCGTTATCGGACCGAAGTTGAGCTCGGCTACGAGAACGGGGGGCGCCTGATCCGTGACACCCGACAGGGGCGTGACATGTTCAACCGCTCACCTCTCGAGTACGAGGATGAAATCGCCATCGTCGAGCAGCTCAAGAAGGACCCACGCTTCGATGCCGAGCGAGTGGGTTTGATCGGAATGAGCCATGGTGGGGAAATGGTGCTCAAGCTCACCTCCGAGTACCAAGGCGTCAAAGCGGCGGTTGCTTCCGAACCCGCCTCGCACGAGTTCCTAGCGTTGACTCCCGACGACACCGCCTTCGTCGCACCCGACACGGGCATGCGCAACATCGAGGAAATGCAGATGGTGGAAACGGAGAAGGTGCGCTCGCGTATCGATATGGAGAAGGCGGCCGAACGGATCTCGACGATCGACACCCCGATCCTGGTCATGGGGAGGGAAGACGATCACCTGCAAGGGATATTCCGGGTCTCTTACGAGTTGCTGGCTGAGGCCGGTAAACCTGTGGAGTGGGTGAGCTGGGACCACGATCTCCACGGTTACATCTACCCATTACGCGGTCCTGACGGCCAATACGAAGTCAACGAGGTCGCCGAAGCCGCAATCGCCGGCGTCCTCGACTACCTAGACCGGCATCTCTAGACCGGAGAACGCAGGCGAGGGGCTTCTCTAGCTCAGCCCGTCGGAGATGTCTTTGTTCTCCGGGGCGAGGTCGATCCCGGTGCCCTCGGCGTGTCTGGCCAGCATCGAGGCGAAGTCCTGGTCGCCAAAACCTCGGCCGATGCCGTCCATGACGATCTGGTGCACGAGGGCGGCGGTTGGAAGCGGGACCCCGAGCAGCCTTCCGGACTCGAGGCCTAACTCGAAATCCTTACGAAGTAAGTGCCAGGTGAAAGAAGGGGTGTAGTCCAGGTTCACGAACGCCGGGGTCTTGTACCGGGTGAAGGTGGAGCCCATCACGCTGTCGTTGAGAAACTCGAGGAAGTCGGCCCGCGACACTCCGGCAGCCTCGGCCAGGAGAGTGATCTCCGCCATCGATTGCGTCACCACCCCCAGCATCAGGTTGTGGCAAATCTTGACCAGGCGGGCTTCGTCCCCCTCACCGACATAGGTGACCTTGCGCCCGAAACACTGGAGATAGGGCAGCACGGTTTCATAAGCGTCCTTTGGCCCCGACACCACCGAGGTGAGGCGGCCCGACTTCACGACCTTTGGATTGCCCGAAACCGGCGCCGCCAGCACCGCGGTCCCCAGTTCTTCGGCCCGCTTGGTGAGCGTCCGTGAGGTCGTGGCGTCGATAGTCGTCGAGTCGACGATAATTTCCGGTCGGCGGTCGGACCGAGAGAGGACCCCTTCCGCACCGAGCGTCACTTCGAGGACATCTTCGGGACCGGCAACCATGGTGAAGACAATGTCCCGCTCGGCGAGGTCGGCCGGTGAGTCGACGACCTTCGCACCCTTCGCCGCCAAGGGTTCAGCCTTGGAGCGAGTTCGGTTGTAGACCCAGAGGTCCACGTCCGAGGCCAGCAAGCGATCGACGAGGGCTGCGCCCATCCGACCCGCCCCGATCCAGCCCACCCGGTGCGGGTACTTGTTTTCGGCCATGTCTCCCCTCACGCTGGCGGTCACCGGTTCTGATCGCTCCGCAATCGTTTGTAGTATCGGATCTTTGGCTGGGCAGCGCAAACAGCCCTTGTTCCTGTCGGCCGCAGAGCTCGCCCCGGCAGCTGAGCAACGAATAGCCTCGAGACCAACGTGTCGTCGATCCGATCCACATTGAAAGACGTAGCCCGCGAGGCGGGGGTCCACATCTCGACGGCATCGCGAGCTCTGAACCCGAGCACCGCTTTCATCGTCCACCCGGTGACGGTGGAGAGGGTCGCCGAGGCTGCTCGCAAGCTGGGCTACCGGCCCCACCCTCTGGCGCGGGGTCTGCGGACCAACCGCACCATGTCGGCGGGAGTGATCATCCCCGACGTCGAGAACCCTCTCTTTGGGCCGATCATCGCCGGAGTCGAGTCGGTGCTGGTCGAGGAGGGCTATTCGGTGCTCATCGGAAATGCCGACCGGGGGCCGGATCACGCTGACAGCCTGGTGGAGGACATGCTGGAGCGTCATGTCGACGGCCTGATCCTCGCCACCCCTGGTCGGATCGTTTCCGAGGCCGCCCGACAAGCGCAGCGAGACGTCTCGATGGTCCTCGTCAACCGCTCGGTCGACGACGACTCCATCCCGGCGATCGTCGGCGACGACCACGCCGGGATCGGTCTGGCGGTGAGGCATCTGCGGGAATTGGGCCACGAGCGCATCGGGCATGTGGCCGGGCCGGAATGGGTCTCGACTGGTCGCGGGAGACGCGATGCTTTCCTCGCCTGGATCTCGACCGTGGGTCTCCAGGCCGACCGCGATCTGGTCGAGGAGGCCGAGTGGTATCAGGTGGAACCGGGGATGACGGCGGCCCTGGCCCTACTCAGCCGTCACCCTGACCTCACTGCGATCGTCGCCGCCAACGACTTGTTGGGGCTGGGGTGCTACCGGGCGGTGAGGTCCCTCGGCAAGGTCATCGGCGTTGACGTGTCGATAACCGGCTACAACGACATGCCCCTGCTCGATCTAATGCAGCCTTCCATGACCGCGGTTCGGGTGCCATATCGCCGGATGGGCGCCGATGCCGCCAGCACGCTTCTTGCGCTAATGGCCGGTGAGGAGGTTCCCCCAGGTCGCGTGTCGCTCTCACCGACCATCGCCATCAGGTCCTCGACCGGACCTCCCGCCGGATAGCAGGGGCCGAGGGATCACCGGCACCAGTAGCGCCGACTTGTGATCGGGCCCGGTGTGGATCGTCACCCCCTTTCCGAAAACCTCCGGAGGCCGGTCGAGAGGGTCGTCGTGAAGAAAGGGCCCACATCCAGTAAGGCGGTTCTTGAAGGTCGTCAGCGACGCCTCGCCAAGATCTCCCTCGTACTTGTAGTCGTTGCCTCGGATTGAGAGGCCCAGCCGGTGGCCGGGGGGAGCGACGATGGAGGTGGGCCAGATCTCGACATCGAGCTCGTATATCTCGCCGGGAGCGAGCGGCTCGACCCGGTCGTGGGTGTGATAGGGCCGGTAGGGGAGGGACAACTCCTCATCGAGGCGACGATGCGATGCCCGAAGCCAACCCTGGGCCACGGGCGTGTGCGGGTCGATGGCACCTTGAAATGTGACCTCTCCACCCTGGGGATCGAAGATCCTCAACACCGCGAATATGTCGGCGTCGGATGTCTCCGAGGAAACGAACAGCTTCAAGGAGATGGGCCCGGTGATCTCCGTCTCCGACTGGAAGGGGTCGAGTAGGAAGGTGGCGCCCTCGCCGGTGGCGTCGTAACGCATCTCTCCGCTCGTTACCGGGGTCTCCTGAGAAAGGCTCATGTTGCCGGCGTCGAGAAACATGGTCGTCCATGACGTCTCCGGAAGCGGCCAGCCCTCTCCCATCCGTTCCTCGAAGCGGTCGAGATGTCGGACCTGGAGCCGGACCGGGGGTTCTGCGTCCCAGCCGTTGTCTTCGTCCTTGAGGAATCGGGCGAAGAACCGCTTCTGCAACCCGACCCCATAGTCGGTGTAGAAGTGGGTCCAATGCTCGAGGCCATGGAGCTCGAGCCATTTCCGCGACGTGGCCGCACGTACGAATCCCTCGATGTTGCCGCGGAGATGCAAGCCCTGGCCTCCCCAGTTGCCGGCGGTGAGGAGCGGCACGTCGATCTTCGACCACCGTGGCGATCGGTCACGATGAAACGAGTCGTCGAGGGAATGATCCCGAACATCGGCGCCCAGATCGGCACGGTTGCGCTCCAGCTCCTCGTCGGTGAGGTTGATGTCGCCCGTGACCGCTGCTCCAGTCACTCGACTCACCGCGCCACGATCGCCCAGGCCGTGCTGGACGGTCTTCACCTGCATGTCGTACCAGTTGGCCCAGAACGTGGACAGGATGCCGCCGTGGTGCGTCATGTCTCGATAGCAGTCGGCAGCGCCCTCCCACACGCATATCGCCGCCAGATGATCGGGTTGTCGAGAAGCGGCGTGCCACTGGTTGATGGCGTAGTACGAGATCCCGTTCAAACCCACTTTCCCCGTGCTCCAGGGCTGGACTCCGGCCCACTCGATGCAGGCCACGAGGTCCTCGGTTTCCCGGGTTGAAAATACGTCTATGTAGCCGGGCGATCGGCCGCAGCCTCGCGAGTCGACTCTCACCACGGCGTACCCGTCGGGTACCCACTTTTCGGGATCGACCACTTCCCAGTTCTGGAAGCGGTTGCTCGACCCCGCCTCGACGTCGGGATGCTGGGTGGTCATGATCCGCCATTGGTCGGGGTAGCCCTCTTGGAAGGCCAGGCCCTTGGCGTAAGGGCCATAGGAAACGATGACCGGATAGGAGGCATCGGTAGCCGGCCGGTAGACGTCCGCCCGGAGGACCTGGCCGTCGTCCATTTCGATCGCCACATCCCAATCGATGCGCATCGCCAAGCCCATACCCCAGGAGAGGCTACCGGTCAGGAGCGACGGCAAGCCCGATGTGCAACCTCGCTCCAGCCTGTCTACGTTCTCGGGTGATGAAGTTCCGGTTGCTGCCGACCGACGAGCGTTTTTTCGAACTTTTCGATGAAGCAGCTGGCAACGTTGCCGAGTGCAGCCGACGCCTCGCCAAGCTCCTGGCCGGCGGCAACGGTGGCCTGGAGGACGTGATTGCGTGCGAGGCCAGAGCCGACGAGGTGACGGAATCGGTGATGCGTCGCCTCAACACTTCGTTTGTCACTCCCATCGATCGAGAGGACATCCATACCTTGGTCGTGGAATTCGACGATGTGATCGACGCCATGGTGGAGGTCGCCTATCGACTCGACTACGGCGATCGCGAGTTCTCGATCATGCCCGAGCTCGAGCTGCAATCCGAGCTACTGGTGCAGATGGCCGAGGAGACGGCCGCGATGATGCCCAAGCTGGCCTCGTTGAAGGGTCTGCAACCGCATTTCGACGCCATCGACGAGTTGGAAACCAAAGGTGACCTCGTCTACCGCCAGGCGTTGCAGCGGATCTATTCGCCCGAGTTCAAGCCGAAGGGATATGTGCACTATTGGAAAGACCTCGCATCGACGATGGAGGCTGCCCTTGACGCTCTCGAGGATGTTTCCGACGTTCTCGAGGGCATCGTCCTCAAGCACGCCTAGTCGATGGAACTCGCCGCTGTGGTGCTGGTGGTTGGCATCGCCCTGGCTTTCGACTTTGTCAACGGCTTTCATGACGCCGCCAATTCGATCGCCACGGTCGTCTCCACCCGTGTGCTCTCGCCCCGTCTGGCGGTGGCTTGGGCGGCATTCTTCAACTTCGTCGCCTTCCTGGTATTCGGGACCGCCGTCGCGGCGACCATCGCTTCGGGGGTCGTCGAGCCCGGAGCCCTGTCGATTGGGGTCATATTCGCCGGGCTCATTGGTGCGGTCGCTTGGAACCTCATCACCTTCTATTTAGGTTTGCCGTCCAGCTCCTCTCATGCCCTCATCGGCGGCATCGCCGGAGCCGCCGTGGCCAAGAGCGGCTTCTCGGTCCTGATCGGCGATGGAATCCGCACCATCGGGGTCTTTATCGTCCTCTCGCCTCTGCTCGGCCTCGCCCTGGGCCTGATCCTGATGGTGGGGCTGCAATGGGCGGTTGCCGGCTATCCCAAGGTCGATCTCATCAATCGCTTCTTTCGCCGAGCACAGCTGGTATCGGCGGCTGCCTTCAGTCTCGGACACGGCGGCAACGACGCCCAAAAGACGATGGGAGTCATTCTGGCGGTCCTCATCGGCGCCGGCTACCTGCCCGCAGGCTCCGACGTGCCCTTGTGGGTGGTGCTGTCGGCCCATATCGCCATTGGCCTCGGCACCCTCTCCGGCGGCTGGCGGATTGTGAAGACCATGGGCTCGAAAATCACCCGACTGCAGCCGATCGGCGGGGTAGCGGCCGAAAGTGCCGCGGCCGCCACCCTCTTTTTCACCTCCTTTGCCGGCATTCCGGTATCGACCACCCACACCATCACCGGCGCCATCGTCGGGGTCGGCGCCAGTAGGCGGCTGTCGGCGGTCCGCTGGGGAATTGCGGGGCGGGTGGTGTGGGCTTGGATCCTCACCATTCCTGGAGCCTGGATCATCGCCGGCCTGACCTACGCCATCATCGCCGCGCTGTCCTGATGGATCGCCGCGCCCTCTTCTTCTTGTTCGCCGCCGCTCTAGTGGCAGCGCTGATTCCGTTGACCGATGCGGAATTCCGGTTCGTGCCGATCGGGCTTGCGATCGTCTACGTGGTCTTGGCCTTCGCCTCCTACCTCGATCATCGGAGCCGATGACTATCTGTCGGTTCTCGAGGGAGGCTTCGCAGCGATTAGAGGATGAAGTCGAGGAGTTCGACCGCTCCGCTCTTGGAAAGGGGCTCGTTGAGGTTGCCGCACTTGGGCGACTGCACGCAGGAGGGACATCCCGCAACACAGGGGCACTCGGCAATGGCTTCCCTGGTCGCCTGCCAGTGCTTCTGTCGTCGTTCGTAGGCGATAGGAGCGATTCCCGCTCCCCCGGGGTAGCCCTCGTGGATGAAAATCGTGGCGGTCCCGGTATCGGGATGCCAGTTGGTCGAGAGGCCGCCGAGATCCCAGCGGTCGCAGACGGCCATCAAGGGCAGCATCGCGATCCCCGCGTGCTCGGCTGCGTGCAAGGACCCAAGCAAGTCGCCTCGTAGGGTTCCGAGAAGCGGGTCGGGGATGGTCAGCCAGACCGCCGAGGTCGTCATCCGGTAGGAGGGAAGGTCGAGAGGGACGGTCTCCATGACCTCGCGGGTACGGATATGGCGCTTCTGATAAGCGACCACCTGATTCTCGACATCGACCATTCCGAGGTGGATGTGGACCCCCCGGGACCCGATCTGATTCCTGATCTCCATTTCGACGATTCCCAGGTCGGTCTCGGTTCGGGTCTGGGTGTAGTAGTCGACCGTGGCCGGCCGCACCCCGACCTCGCGCAGCTGATGGTCGACGGTTTCGACCAGAAAGGAATCACCCTGGTGTAGATAGATCGCCCCGGGGTGAGCGTCGCGGTTGACCCGCGCCTGGTCGAGGGTCCCGAGGAATTTGCCGTCGGCACTGATGGTGTAGGGGGAACCTCCGCTGGCGCGGAGATCGATCGATGGGGCGGGCTTCTGTCGCACCGCCCAGTGCAGTTTTCCGTCCTTCAGTTTCAAATGCTCGCTTTGGACGAGGCTGTTGGCGACTTCCTCGGTGGCGGGACCGAGAAACTGCCGATCGTCGAGCTCAAGGGGCTTTTCATATGCCGCGCACGCCAGATGGGCGGCCGCCAGGAGAGGGTTGCTGGGGTTGACGACCACAGCCTCGGACGGTCTCTCAAACAGCTCCTGAGGATGACGCATTAGGTATTGGTCAAGGGCGTCGTCGCCCGCCACCAACACCACCAGGGAGCTCTGACCGCTGCGGCCGGCCCTTCCCGCCTGCTGGCGGAAGGCGGCCATGGTGCCCGGGAACGTGGTGATAACCGCCGCGTCAAGACCGCCGACGTCGATTCCCAACTCGAGGGCGTTGGTGGCGATGACGCCCGCCAGCTGCCCGCCGAAAAGCCGCGACTCGACCAGGCGCCGTTGGGCCGGCGTGTAGCCCGCCCGATAGGGGGCGATCTCGGCGGCGAGCTCGGGAGGGAGGCGGCTCGCAGCCCACCGGTACATAAGCTCGGTGCTCTTGCGCCCCCGGGTGAAGGCGATCACTTTTCCGCCCTCCTTGACCAACTCGGCGAAGAGAGAGGTGGCGTCACCTAGGGCCGAACGGCGCAGACCCAATTCGGGATCGATAAGCCCGGGATTCCAGAGTGCAAAGCTGCGCTCGCCGGCGGGCGAGTAGTCGCCTTCGATGACCTCGACGTCGAGCCCGGTCAACTGCTCGGCCAACTCGGCAGCATTGCCGATCGTGGCCGAGGCGAGGATCAGCGTGGGCGAAGCACCGTAATGCTCACAGATCCGCCGCAACCGGCGAATGATGAAGGCTACGTGCGTCCCGAAGACTCCTCGGAGATGGTGCACTTCGTCGATGACGACATACGCCAGCCGGTGGAAGAAATCCGACCAGCCGTTATGGAAGGGAAGGATCCCGACGTGAAGCATGTCGGGATTGGTGAGGACGATATTGGTTCGGCGTCGGATTTGGGGCCGCTCCTCGGGAGGCGTGTCGCCGTCGTAGATGGCCACGCCAGCGAGGGGGACTTTGAAGGACCGCATCGACCGGGCCTGATCCTGAGCGAGGGCCTTGGTGGGGTAGATCAGGAGGGCCGTCGATTTGGGCTCGGTGATGATCCGTTCGAGGATTGGAATTTGAAAGGCCAGCGATTTGCCGCTGGCGGTGCCGAGAGAGAGCATCGTGTGACGCCCCGCTCTGATCGCTTCGATGGCACGGGTTTGATGGAGATAGAGATTTTCTATCCCGCGTTCGCCGAGCCGGGTCTCGAGCAGCGGATCTAGGTCGACAGAGCCGAACCGAGCCTCGCGGGGCGGGATGGTGCGTCGATGCGAAAGCTCGTCTTCGTCGTCCCACCGCTTGAGGACGAGCTCTGGGTCCCAACCCATCGCAGGTTTAGCCTGATGCCGTTACTGCCTCGGAACGCTTGATCCCGGCAACCTCGTAGGCCTCGGCTTCGTCGAGGGTTTCCTTCTCCAACAGGGCCCCGGCAATGGCGTCAAGTTGCGAACGGTGCTCCTTGAGTACGGTCACGGCTCGCTGGTAGCAGTCATCGACGATGCGCCGCACCTCCTCGTCCATGAGCTCTTGAGTTCGCTCGCCTACCTCCGAAGCGAAGTACGGCTCGCGGTTCTCGTCGATCAGCGTGATCGGTCCGATGGCTTCGGACATCCCCCACTTGCCAACCATCGAACGGGCGATTCGGGTGACTTGCACGAGGTCGTTCTCAGCTCCGGTCGTGATCGTTCCAAAGACGACGTCCTCGGCGGCACGTCCTCCCAAGGCTCCGACGATCCGACCTTCCAGATAGTTGCGGTCATACGCGTAGCGGTCGGCGTCGGGGGACTGAAAGGTCACCCCGAGCGCACGGCCGCGGGGGATGATCGAGATCTTCCGCACGGGATCGGCGCCCGGAAGAAGCATGCCCAACAGAGCATGGCCGGCTTCGTGGAAAGCGGTTCGCTCTTTCTCAGCCTCGCTCATCATTATTTGACGCTCGGTCCCGAGAACGATCTTCTCGAGAGCGTCGGCGAAGTCGGGCATCGTCACCTTCTCGTGATTCCGTCGAGCGGCCATCAACGCGGCTTCGTTGACCAGGTTGCGGAGGTCGGCTCCCACCATGCCCGGGGTCGAAGAAGCGATGGATGCCAGGTCGACATCCTCGGCCAAGGGGACATTCCGGGTGTGGACCTCGAGAATCATGAGCCGCCCGCGTTGGTCGGGCGGGCTCACCGCCACATGCCGGTCGAATCGACCCGGCCGGAGCAGGGCGACGTCGAGAACCTCGGGCCGGTTGGTGGCGGCGATCACGATCACTCCTTCGGATCCAGTGAAGCCATCCATCTCGGTGAGGATCTGGTTGAGGGTTTGTTCGCGTTCGTCGTGGCCGCCGAGAGAGACGCTTCCGCCGCGGGTGCGGCCGATGGCGTCAAGCTCGTCGATGAAGATGATGGCGGGGGCGACCTTTTTGGCCTCATCAAATAGGTCCCGGACCCGACTCGCCCCAACACCGACCACCATCTCGATGAACTCGGAGGCCGAGATGGAGAAAAAGGGTACGTCGGCCTCCCCGGCCACGGCTCGGGCGAGAAGAGTCTTGCCGGTCCCTGGAGGCCCTGAGAGCAGCACCCCTTTGGGGATGGCACCTCCCAACCGTGTGTACTTACCCGGATTCTTGAGGAAGTCGACGATCTCCAAAAGTTCCGCCTTGGCATCGTCGATGCCGGCGACGTCATCAAAAGTAGTTCTTTGCGTCGAAGCTTCGAAGCGCTTGGCCCGGCTGCGACCGAGCCCGCCGATGCCGCCGAGCGCCGACCCGGCCCGCCTCCACATCGAAACGAAAAGCCAGAGCAGGAGGAGGGTCGGCCCGAACCCGAAAAGCAATTGCTGCCAGATGGGGCGCTGCTCGGGATCGACCGCCGAGATCTCGACGCCGTTCTCCCGAAGCGTCTCCACGAGCGAATCGTCCGCCCAGCTCGGTCGCACGGTCGAAAAGGCTTCGGCCATTTCTTCTGGGTTCTCGGGGTTGGCCTGCGCTTCCCGGAAAAGCCCTTCGATGCTGTCGCCCTGTGAAAAAACAGTTTCCACCTCGCCGTCCTCGACCGCGTCGAGGAACTGGCTGTAGGAGAGCTCGATTTCGGCCCGAGCGAAGAAGAGCGAGGTGAGATACCAGTTCACCGCAAAGAGGACCAGGGCGATGATCAGCAGACGGCGGTTGGGGGGGCGGCGGAGAAGGTTGGGCTGCTCCTCCGGAGCAGGCTCAGGCTTCTTCACGCCCTCGACTTTCCAGCCTGGCGGCTTCTTTTCGGCTTGCGGTGTGGAGCGGCCGGTCATTCGGTGTCGGAATCGTACCGATCGCGCCCTTCTAGGGAACCGGGTCTAACTTCTCGACGGTGATCTCCAATGGACGCATACTCGGGATGCTCGCCGAGATGGCGCGCTTGATCACGATCGACGAAGGCACCTCTCAGGCCTTCAAAGTGCGAGCGTATGAGAACGCTATCCACGGCATCGAGGGCTACTCAGGCAATGTGGCCGAGCTGGATGCCAAGGCGATGGCAGGGATAAAGGGGGTCGGGCCATCCATTGCCGCTCGCATCGTCGAGTTCATCGAGACCGGCTCGGTGAAAAGACTCGACGAGTTGCGAAGCTCGTATCCGGCGGAGTTCGTCGAGTTGTTGAAGATCCCCGGCCTTGGCCCGAAGACCCTGAAAATGCTGCGAAGCGAGCTCGGCATCGGAAATCTCGACGACCTCAAAGCCGCCCTTGAGCGGGAGGCACTTCGGGCTTTGCCGGGCATGGGGAAAACCTCGGAGGAGAAGATCGCCCGGGCGATCGACCGGTTGGGACTTCACGGCAAGGATCGACGGACTCCGATCGCCGAGGCGTGGCCCGTGGCCACCTCATTGGCAACGGAGCTGGCCGCGATCGATGGGGTCACGGCGGCGGTCCCCGCTGGATCGCTGCGTCGCCTCGCTGAGACCATCGGAGATATCGACATCGTGGTGGCGGCGGGCGACGCCCAGCCAGTCATGGATGCAGTAGCGGGCCATTCCTTGGCGCAATCGGTGGTGGGAAGCGGGGAGAAGAAGACCTCGGTCATAACTCGATCGGGTATGCAGATCGATGTTCGGGTCGTGTCCCCTTCTCAGCTCGGTGCGGCTCTTCTCTACTTCACGGGATCGAAAGCCCACAACATCTCACTCCGCCAAAGAGCGATCGATCGAGGTTGGTTGCTCAACGAATATGGGCTCTTCGAGGGCGACACGGTCATCGCCGCAGAGACAGAAGAGGTGATCTACAAGTCCCTCGATCTCCCGCTACTCCCTCCTCCTATCCGCGAGAACAGTGGCGAGATCCAGGCTGCCGCCAAGGGCACTCTCCCCGCCCTCGTCCACTTCGACCAGATCAAAGGGGACCTCCACTTCCACTCCGACCGGTCCGGCGATGGCCGCTCGACCCTGGAGGAGATGGTGGCCGCGGTCGCGGCTCGCGGTTATCACTACCTGGCGATCACCGAGCACGGCGAAGATCTCGCCATCAACGGGTCGAGCCGGGAGCAGATGCTTGCTCACCGAGACCGGATCCGCAGTGTCGGTGAGCAGTACCCGGATATGACGTTGCTCTACGGATGCGAACTCAATATCGGTCCCACAGGTGGCCTCGACTACGACCTTGATTTCCGATTGCTCTTCGACTGGTGCGTGGCCTCGGTTCATTCCTCGTTCGACCTCCCCGCCCAGCAGCAGACCGCGCGTCTGTTGCGAGCCATGTCCGATCCAGCCGTGAACGTGATTGGACATCTCACCGGTCGCTACATCGGCCGGCGACCGGGAATCGAGCTCGACCTGGACTCGGTGCTGGAGGGACTCGCCGTTTCGGGAGTGGCCCTGGAAGTCAACGGCGCCCTCGACCGTCTGGACGCGTCGGCTGAGACCATTCGCCGGGCGGTGGCCGCGGGGGTGAAGCTTGTCATCTCCACCGACTCCCACCACACCTCCGACCTCCGTCGCATGGAGTTCGGGGTGGCGAACGCCCAAAGGGGCTGGGCCGCTTCAGCCGATGTCCTCAACACCCTCGACTCCCCGGCCTTCCTCGACTTCGCGAGGTCTCGCCGCTGAGCTTCTTGCGTAGAATCGCGCCCCAAATCGGGGGGGTTGTTACGCAAGTATGAGATGGTCTGTAGTCGCGCTCGTTTTCTTCCTCGCCTGTAGCCCGGCGGTGACAGAGACGGTGACGCCCCCTTCTCCACCACCGTCCACTACGGTCACGTCTGCTACCACCGCCACCACCGAAGCCGCCCCCCGGCCGACGCCTCTCCGAGGGGGAGGGACCACGTGGCGTCAGGCGGTGGCCAACGTCTACGGACGAGCCTGTGACGGCGATCGGTCGCTTGTCCCTCCCGAGATGAAGGACTGGGCGATGGCTGACGAGTGTCCTCTCGATGGCACGGCCTCGAGCGCCATGATCGCGGGAACCACCGTTGCGGTGGCCGCACTCGGAAACGATGTGATCTACGGCTTCGACCAGGGGAGCGGGTTCCAAATCGTCGCCGCCCGGGTGCCATCGTTGGAGGGTGCCTATTACGGACCGCTTCCCAAAACTGTGGCCGTGATCGGCTCCGATGCCCGGCCCGGGGAGGAGGCCAGCATTTCCCGGGCCGACAGCATCCATATCTTCGGCCTCGATGGCAAGGGACGAGGGGCGATCGTCGGAGTACCACGCGACTCTTGGGTCGACTACGCCGGCGGAGGAAGAGGGAAGATCAACGGGTCACTATCCCTCGGGGGGCCAGAGCTGTTTCTCCAGACCTTGGCCAACGTCACCGGACTCAACTATGACGGCTACCTGCTCACCGGATTCGAGGGCTTCCAGGAGTTGTGGGGAAACGTCCTCGGCGGAGCCAACCTGGAGCTGGCCTCAGCTCTCGTTGACCGCTCTTCCGGGGCCAACTTCAGCCCCGGGTTTCAGTATTTCAACGGTCCCCAGGCGCTCTCTTTTGCCCGCGCCCGGAAGAACCTCTCCGGAGGCGACCTGCAAAGGTCATTGCACGGCGGAATGCTGTTGCAGGGTGCCCTCAGCGCGGTGCAGCACCTCGGACCGCTGGCGCTCCCGTCCATGATGCAACGAGGTTGGCCGTGGTTGGTTACCGATCTCACCGCCGGGGAGATCCTCGCCGTGGCCGCCGTCGCTGTTGACACTCCCCTTCCCGCCGTCGCCAACGCGGTGGCGCCGGGACGAATCGGCACTGCCGGCGCCGCCTCGGTGGTCTACCTCACCCCAGGTGCGGGCGAGATGTTCGGGGATCTCGTCGACGGATCTCTCGGCCCTTGACGATGGGCTCTGGTCGAGAGTTGATCACCGGCAAGACCGTGTCCGCCGACGACCTGTCGGCGATGATGTCTGCATTCTTCGGCGACCGGATCCCGCCGGTGACCGCTCTCGCCGACGAGGGCTCTTCAACCCGCTTGATCAAGCTCGGCGGCCGGGAACGACTCGTCACCTTCAATGACACGACGCGACTTGGTCGGCGCCCCCGGGCGCTAGAGGCCGCCCTCGCTGGGGGCTTGCCGGTGGTCGCCTTGATTCGCCACGGTCGCACCGCCGCCAACCTGGCCGGGCGGTGGCAGGGCAGTATGGATGACGTCCTGGATGAGATCGGTGAGAAGCAAGCAGCCGCTCTCCTCGGTTGGTACGGCGGCTTGGAATCGGTCTGGACCTCACCGGCGCGGCGGGCCGCCGCCACCGCGGCCGCACTCCATTCCCAGCCGAGCCATCACCCCGACTTGGTGGAGCTCAATTTCGGCAAGTGGGAGGGTCTCACCACCGAAGAGATCCGGGCGACCGGAGGGCTCTTTGATCAGATCTTCGTCGATGGAAGCGACCACCCCCGAGGGGAAACCGGAGAGACCTGGGCCCTTCTCGAACGGCGTATGCGCAAGGCGCTCGTGGAGATCGAACCGGCTGGAGGCAAGATCACCGGAGTTGTCACCCATGGAGCCGCAATCCGAGCAGTAATCACCTCTCTGACCGGGAGCGGATGGCGGGGTGCCGCCAACATTCTGACCCCCGCCAACACATCGGTAACCCATTTGGTGATGGGCGATACACCAACGGTGATCGACTACGGGCTGGCACCCCACCTGGACGATTCGCTGCAATGACGCGTTATGACTCGCGTCGCTATGCGCTCATCAATCGCTGGAACCCCCGCAACTTCGAGATCATCCGCGATTGGGTCAAACCAAAGCCCGGTGATCGAATCCTCGACGTCGGATGCGGTAGGGGGCACCTGGTGAATGCTTTGCGATCGGTAGGTGTCGATGCTGAGGGCATCGATCTCAACCCCAACGCAGCAGAGGTGGCGATGGTGTCACAGGTCAAGACCATGTCGGCGACCTCGCTCGACTACGAAGATGGATACTTCGATGCCATCGTCTCCTTCCACGCCGTTGAACACATCCCTGATGTCAAAGCGGCACTGGGGGAGATGGCGCGAGTGGTACGTCCCGGCGGCAAGGTGTTGCTGATCTATCCAGCCGAGCCGGTGCGGGGCTTGTTTGCAGTTCCAACGGCAGTGATTCTTCATGGCAACCCACTCAAGGCTCGTCAAGTCCACGTCCACAAGCTCAATCCCGGCCGGGTGGAGACCTTGCTTTGGGGAGTCGGTCTGACTCCGCTTCGATCACAACGTCGTCTTTGGCCCTCACCCGAATACGCCACCCTGTCCGAGAAGCCTGGAGCAGCCGGTTAACGCGCTAGTAGTTCTCGCCGGTGGAAGCGGTGCCCGTGCCGGCAGTTCTGACAGCAACAAGGTCTACGCGGAGGTGAACGGTAGGCCCCTCCTCTGGTACCCATTGCAGGCGGCCGCCCACTTCCGCGAGACCACCAGGATCGTCGTCGTGACCCGCCCGCAGGATGAACACCTGGCATCCGCCTTGGCGGCCGAATTCCCGAACCCACCACGGTTGGTCCACGGAGGACCGACTCGCCATGCCAGCGAACGACAGGGAATCGAAGCTGCCCTTGAAGAGGTTGGGGGCGACGCGTTGATCGGGATCCACGACGGAGCGCGGCCATTTCTGACCGTCGACCTCTGGCAAGCCTGTACGAACGTGGCTACTGCCCACGGAGGAGCTGTCCCAACTCTGGATGCGGGCCCTCTCTACCGCCTCAAAAGTGGTGCCTTGTCACCTTTGCAACATGGGGTCCGCAAAGCTCAGACCCCACAGGTCTTTAGGGCTGGAGCATTGGTACGAGCCTTTCAGCGGTCAACGGGGGTGACACCTGATACGGCGGAGACAGTCATGCGCCACGGCGACCTCCAAATCGCGGCCGTCCCCGGCGACCGGCGCAACATCAAGGTGACCTATCCGGGCGATCTCGATCGAGCGTGCCAGCTCGCCGAATCGTGGAGCGAAGGGCGATGGCTAATTTGAGGGCGGACCCTGAGGCCGTTTTTGGTAGAGCCAAATCCAGAGGCCGATGTGGGCGGCGATCCCCACCCCCAGGACCACTGCCACAATCGGATAGCCGAGGATCAGGGCCACTATCGATGCCACCACCGCTCCCGCCACGAGTGTGGTGCGAACGCCGTTGAGCGGCCCGAACATCAGGTCTTCTTCGCCGTCTTTTTCTTGGATGCCGTAACCGCCTTGCGGGTGTTTTTCCTGGTCCCGCTCTTCTTGGTCGGCGACGCTTTCTTGGCCGATTTCTTGGCTCCGCCCTTTCGGGGAGGGGACCCATCCTCGGAGGCGAGACGATCCCGGCGGGCGGCGAGGAGCTCAAGGGCCCTCGCCAGGTCAACCTTTTCCTCATCGTCGCCAGCTCTCAGCGAGGCGTTGACCTCCCCATCGGTCACGTACGGGCCGTAGCGTCCCCTCCGCACCGAGATGGTCCTGCCGTCGCTAGTGACGCCGACTTCGCGTCCGGAGGCGCCACCTTGGGGACCCCGCCCTCGCCGGCTCGGAGGCTGGGAGAACAGCGCTAGCGCCTCGGGGAGGTCCACCGTGAATAGCTGCTCTTCGTTTTGCAGGGAGCGATTCTCCGCTCCTCGACTGAGGAAGGGTCCGTAACGGCCGTTGAGAGCCATCACCTCCTCACCGGTTTCGGGATCGATCCCTACCAGGCGGGGGAGAGTGAGAAGTTGCAGGGCTTGTTCGAGCGAGATGGAGTCGAGGCTCATGCTTTGAAACAGCGACGCCGTTTTCGGTTTGTCCTTGCTGGTGCCCTCGCCCAGCTGCACATAGGGCCCAAATCGACCGCTTTTGGCGATGACAGTGAGACCGCTCTCGGGATCCGTTCCCAGTATTTTCTCGCCCGAGGGTTGCTCCTCGAGCAACTCGATCGCCTTCTCGATGGTGAGCTCGTCCGGCGGTAGGTTGTCGGGGATCGAGGCCCGATCGTCGAGCCGCTGGATGTAAGGGCCATATCGACCCACCCGGACAACGATCTCCCGGTCTTGGTCGTCGGACCCGAGAGGCATCGAGTTGACTTCGCGGGCATCGATGCTCTCCAAACGGTCGACTACCTGCTGGCGCAATCCCTCCGGACCGAGGTAGAAGCGAGAGAGCCAAGGGGCGGTTTCCTCCTCTCCCTCGGCGATTCGGTCGAGATCGTCCTCCATCCGGGCGGTGAAGGCGTAATCGACGAGGTCTTCGAAGTTCTGTTCCAGCAACGTCACCACCGCCAAGGCGGTGAAGGTCGGGATAAGGGATTGTCCCCGCTTCCAGATGTACCCACGCTCCTGGATCGTCTCCAGAATCGAGGCGTACGTCGATGGCCGGCCCACTCCCATTTCCTCCAACTGCCGAACCAACGACGCCTCGGTGAAGCGGGCGGGAGGCTTGGTGCTGTGGCCAGTAGCTTCGAGTTCGACCACCGTCAGGGGATCGCCCTCTTCCAGTGGAGGCAGCGGGGTTTCCTGATCATCGAGGGCGGCTTCGGGATCATCTGATCCTTCGACATACGCTCGGAGGAATCCGGGGAAGGTGATTGTGCGCCCGCTGGCTGCGAATTCGCCATCCCTCCCGGCGCTGCTCACTGCCCCGAGCCGTACCGCCATGGATTCTCCGAGGGCGTCTTTCATCTGTGATGCCACGGTCCGTTTCCAGATGAGTTCGTAGACCCGCGCTTCGTCCTCGCTCACTTCCCGTTCCACCTGGGCAGGAGTCCGGAATCGATCGCCGGCTGGCCGGATGGCTTCGTGTGCCTCCTGGGCGTTCTTCACCTTGTTGGTGTATGTGCGGGGCTTGGCCGGCAGGTATTCGGACCCGAACAAGGATCCGATCTGGGAACGGGCGGCGGCCACCGCCGACTCGGACAGCGCCGTCGAGTCCGTGCGCATGTAGGTGATGTAACCCGCCTCGTAGAGGCGCTGGGCGATCCGCATGGTGCGGGAGGCCGAGAAGCGCAGCTTGCGCTGGGCCTCCTGTTGCAGGGTGGACGTGCGGAAGGGGGGGTATGGGCTGCGCCGGTAGGGCTTTGACTCCACTGAGCGAACTGCAAAATCCGCCCCCTCCAATTCGGTTGCCAAGGAGCGAGCCACCGCCTCGTCGACCAGAACCACGCCATCGCTCTGCAGCTGGCCGTTGGATCCAAAGTCGGAGCCGTTGGCGACTCGAACGCCGTCGATGGCGACCAGAGTCGCCGGGAAGTGAATCTGCTCCGCATCGGTGGCGAAGGTCCCGAGCAGGTCCCAATAGCTGCCGGAGACAAAGCTCATCCGCTCCCGTTCCCGCTCGACGACCATTCTCACTGCCACGCTCTGGACTCGTCCTGCCGAGAGCCCGGTTCTCACCCGCCTCCAGAGGACGGGTGAGACTTCGTATCCGTAGAGCTTGTCGAGAATTCGACGGGCCTCTTGGGCGTCCACCAGCTGCTGATCGATGGCTCGCGGGTTGTCGAACGCGGCCCGGATCGCTCCCTCGGTGATCTCGTGGAAGACCATTCGCTTGGGCGCGGTCTTGGGCTTCAACACTTCCGTCAAGTGCCAGGCGATCGACTCCCCCTCGCGGTCCTCATCGGTGGCGAGATAGAGCTCGTCGGCTTTCTTGAGAGCATCCCGAAGCTTCTTGACCTGAGCCTTCTTGGCCGGGTGGATCACGTAATAGGGGACGAATCCGGATTCGATGTCGACACCGAATTGAGCCCAGTACTTGTCCTGGTGCTCGGCCGGCAGGTCCTTTTTGGCAGCCAGATCGCGGATGTGGCCCATCGATGCTTCCACCGCCACGTCATCGCCCAGATAGCGGGCGATCGTCCTGGCTTTGGCTGGTGATTCGACGATTACAAGCTTCATTGCGTGGCGGGTTCCCTTTTTTCACTGTCTACCGTCTGGCGTCAACTGTCAAGCTCTAGCTCTGCGGCACATGGACACCATTTCTGAACTGCGTGGCCGGGATCTGATCAGAAGGGGCCCTTTTGCCCGTATCTGGTGGTCGCAGGCGATCTCGTCTCTGGGCGACTGGGTGACGCTTTTTGCCAGCTTTGCCCTCGCCGCCAGGATCTCCGGGGGAGGAAGGGGTGCCAGCCTCGGCATCCTCGTCCCCCTGGTGGGAAGGATTCTCCCGGCGTTGGTACTGGGATTTGTGGGCGGGGTGCTGGCCGATCGCTGGAGCCGGAAGGCGACCATGCTGGTGAGCGACCTGGGGAGGGCTGTCCTGGCCGGCGGGTTTCTTTTCGTCGACAACTTCCGGCAGCTATTCGTCCTTACGTTTATCACAGAGCTCCTGTCGATGGTGCGCCAGCCCGCCCGCGAAGCGGTGGTCCCGAACTTGATTCCGGAGCGCCACCTGCTGACGGCCAACGGACTCTCGCTGCTCTCGAACTATGGAACCGCACCCATCGGGTCGGCGCTCTTCGCCGGTTTGAGCGAGATCGGATCGAGGCTGCCCGAGTTTGGAAGCTTCGGGCCATCCATCGGGGCAGCCTTCGTTTTCGATGCCGTTACGTTCCTGGTTTCGGCGGTGATCGTCCTCTTTACGGACGTTCCCGAGGTCAGAGTCCCCCGGGCGCGGAAGGCTCGCACCCGCACCGACTTCCGGGCTCCCTGGCGCGACCTGGTCGACGGCTTTCGTTTCGTCACTCGTAGCGGTCCCATTCGGAGGATGATCTTGGGAATGGCTGCCGGGCTCTTCGGAGGAGGGGCGCTATTTGTCATCGGTCAGCCGTTTGCCCGCCAGGTGCTGCGAGCCTCGGACTCGGGCTACGGCTTGATCGCCACCTCGTTGGGAGTGGGGGTGGGGCTGGGGATGCTCGGAGTGACCATCCTCGGCACGATGAACACCCGTCGTCAGTTGTTGTTCTCACTGGCGCTGCTCGGTACCGGCATTGCGATCGTCTTCACCGGGTTTGCCAACACCGTCTCGATTGCCGCGGGGTGGACCTTTTTTACCGGCGTCGGAACCGGAGTCGCCTACGTCACCGGCTTCACCCAACTCCACGCCACGGTTGACGATTCCCTTCGGGGCCGTACCTTCGCGGCAATGTTCGCTTTTGCTCGTGTAGCCCTCCTGATCTCCTTCGCCCTAGCGGGAGTTGGGGCCGCGGCTCTGGATGGTGTTCTGGCGGGGGAGCTCAACGAGGGGATTCGAGCTGTCATCGTCCTTGGCGGCGCCGTCGTCACGGTGGTCGGTATCGCGGTGCTCTGGGCTTCTCGGGAGGAGCTACGGGCACATCTCAATCACGAGCAGCTGACGACTCTCGCCGAAGCCAGCGATGCCATCACCTGGATGCGAGGTGATCGCAGCGGTGCGCCGTTCCGCCGCGATGACCAGGCGGGGCAGTGATGGGTTTCTATCTCGCTCTTGAAGGCGGAGAAGGAGCGGGGAAGACCACGGTCTCCGCCCTCCTCCAAGAGATGCTCGAGAAACGGGGCGAGCGAGTGACTCTGGTGAGAGAGCCGGGTGGCACCGAGCTCGGCGACGCTATCCGCCTCCTGGTCCTTCACTCCGTGGAGATGACTCCATGGGCAGAGGCGATGCTCTTCGCCGCCCAACGCGCCCAGCTGGTGAGCGAAGTCGTGCGCCCGGCCTTGGAGCGGGGAGAGATTGTCATCTCCGACCGTTCCCTCTATTCCTCGCTCGCTTATCAGGCTGGGGGCCGGGGCCTTGCGTACGAGGATGTCCTCAATGCGAACCTCCTTGCCGTGGGTGGGCTGGTTCCCGATCTGGTGGTCGTGCTTGGGGTTGACCCCGAAGTCGGTCGCTTACGCCAGGAGGTTCCGGATCGGATCGGCCGGGAGCACGACCAATTCCAGCTGAGAGTGGCCGAGGCCTATCGGCACCTGGAAGCGGCCGAACCGGAGCGGGTGACAATTGTCCCTGCGGGGGACGATCCTGAGGCGGTGGCCAAAGAGATCGTCGACCTCATCGACGGCAAGCGCTCAGGCACGTGACCGATCTCGCCCGCTTGGCTGATGTTGGTGTCCCGCTGATCGGCCATGACGACGTTCTGGTCTTCCTTGAAAGCGAACTCCGCAATCCTTCCCACGCCTACCTCTTCGTCGGCCCGACCGGCACCGGCAAAGCAACCGTGGCCCGCGAGTTCGCCCGGCTCCTGCTTTGCCCAGAGCACGGGAAACACGACGAGGCCTGCTCTTCTTGCCGGCGAATCGGAACCGGCAACCATCCGGACCTGGTGCTGGTCGAACCCGAAGGGCGGACGAGCCTCGGCGCCGACACCGCCCGATGGGTGGTCGGACAGGCGGTGTTGACTCCGGTGGAGTCCGACCGGCGCCTCTTCCTCATCGAGGAGGCAGGGCTGATGACCGATCAAGCCGCCAACGCCTTGTTGAAGACGCTGGAAGAGCCGAGCGCGGCGGTGGTGTTCCTGCTGGTGGCGGAGTCGGAAGAAGACTTTCCGGCAACGGTGGCGAGCCGTTGTCGCATCGTCCGAGTGGGAAGAGTTCCCGAGGACGATCTGACCGCGGCCTTGATGGAACGAGGGATCGAGGAGGAGAAGGCTCGGGTTCTGGCTCTGGTGAGTGGTGGTCGACCTGGTCTGGCCCTTCAGCTGGCCGGCCAGCCTCAGATCGCCGAGCTGCGCCAAGCATGGCTGTCGGTCCCGAGCCGGCTCAGCGCCCGTCCGGGCGATTCCATCACCATGGCTGAGGAGATGCTGGCCCGAATCGACCCGCTGGCGACCGAGGTCGCTTCCCCGCAACCGTCCGCCGACCAGCGCGACCGGGCCAAGCGCCGGGCGAGCCAGTCCTTGCTGGCCGGGGGGCTCGAAATTCTGGCCTCCTTCTATCTCGACTCGGCCTCGCTGCAGCTGGGGGGGCCGATTCGCAACACCGATGTCCCCCTTCCTGAACTCACTCGATCCTCACCGGCGCGGGCTGTGGCTGCCTCCCATCTGGTGCTTGACGCCATCGTCGATCTGGCGGGCAATCTGCGGCCGGTCCCGGTGCTGGCGGCGCTGTTCTCGGCATTGGCCGCGGACTGAGCAGGGCTGCGGAATTATCCTTTGACCGACCGGCCGGGGTAGCTCAGTTGGCAGAGCAGCTCACTCGTAATGAGCAGGTCAGGGGTTCGACTCCCCTCTCCGGCTCCCTCCTCCGACTTTTGGTGCACGGAACGCGCCCCAGAGGCAGCGTTCCGTGCGACAAAATCAACCGTCAGTGCCTCTAGCTACCGTTGGGGAATGGCGGATCAGGCGAACTTCGAGCGCGATGCCATGCCTCTCGCCCCCCAGCTCTACGGGGCGGCGGTGCGGCTCACACGAAACCCCGCCGACGCCGAAGACCTCGTCCAAGAAACCTTCCTCAAGGCCTACCGGGCCTATAACACGTTCGAAGAGGGCACCAATCTCAAGGCGTGGCTCTACCGCATTCTCACCAACACCTTCATCAACAATTACCGCCGCGACACCAGACGGCCCCAGGAAACCGATCTCGGCGAGCTCGAAGATCTCTATCTGTTTCGGCGCCTGGCACGAGAGACCTCGCCCACCAGCTCGGGCTCGGCCGAGGATCAGCTCCTCGAGGGCCTTGTCGAGGAGGACATCAAGCAGGCGATCGAGAGCTTGCCGGAGAACTTTCGGATGGTGGTTCTCCTCGCCGATCTGGAAGGATTCTCCTACAAGGAGATCGCCGACATCCTCGACATTCCCATAGGTACCGTGATGTCTCGGCTCCATCGGGGAAGAAAGGCGCTCCAGGTGGCGTTGTGGGATTTTGCAACCAAGCGCGGGTTGGTCGGCGAAGGCGACCGGCCCCGATGAATCAACCAGAGAGACAGCTTTGAGCGATTGCGACGACGCCCTCCACGAGGTCTACAGCTACCTCGACCAAGAGGTCAACTGGTACCGCTCCTGGATGATTCGTCGCCACCTCAAGGGTTGCCCACCCTGTGTTCAGGCCTACAAGTTTGAGCAGAGACTGCGGGTGGTCGTCAAGGAGCGCCTACACGAAGAGGTCTCGCCTGAATTCATGGAGCGGCTTCGCCAGGCGATCCAAAACGGTCCGTAGCTTTCCCTACCTCTGATTAGGCTCACCTCTCGGATGGGATCTCGTCGCTTGCTGGCGTTCCTCATTGTTTCTTTCCTCGTCCTTGGCCTGACCTTTCCCCTGGGGGCGTCCACTACCACGGGTGCAGGCACCGCAACCACCGTCGCCGAGGGAACCGGCACTACCGCCGGCGAGTCCGCTACCACGCTCGAGGCGATTGTGCCCGCGGTCTCGGTGGAGGTGACCGAACCTCCTGAGACCCAGCCCGACTGGACGTATCGCTTTTTCATCCCCACGCTGCTGGTGCTGGCGGCGCTGGTGGTGATCGTCACCGTCATCCAGTACTTCACCCGCGTCGTCCGCAAGCGCTATCGCGTGATCCGGTGAGCGAGGGTCGCTGGCCACTGGCGGTGCCAGTGGCGACCAGGATCGCCGGGACCTATCCACTCGCTGACACCTACCACTTCGCTCATATGAAGGCTCAGGTGCCCGAGCTTTTCTCCGAGGCGGCCGGCTTGGTCGAAAAGGAGACCGGCCTCACCACTCCGGGTGCTCCCGAAGTGAGAGTTGTTTCCCGGGGCGAGTGGGCCGAGCGAAATCTGGCGACATTCGCCAGGATGCTGGCGCCCTTGGAGGAAAAGATTGCCTCCCGGCTGGAGGAAGCCGGTCGCAGCAGCCCGGCGTTCGCCCGCAGAGTCATCGCCATCGAGACCGGAGCCCTGCTGGGCCTGCTCGCCAAGCGAGTGCTGGGCCAATACGAACTGGTTTTGCCGGAGGATGAATCAGGCGATGTGGTGGCGCTGGTCGGAGCCAACATCCTCGCCCTCGAACGACAGCATCAGTTCCGCCCCTCGGAATTCCGAATGTGGATCGTGCTCCACGAGGCCACCCACCGAGCGCAATTTCTCGGAGTGCCTTGGTTACGGGACTATTTCCTCTCGCTGATCGATCAGCTGGTCGCCAGTGCAGGCCCTACCCCCGGCCGCCTCTCGCGACTGGTGGCCGAGGTCATCGAGGCCGGGCGCAGCAATAGACCGCTTATCGATGACTCAGGTCTGCTTGGTCTCTTTGCCACTCCCGAACAAAAGTCAGTCATCGATCGGGTGCAGGCATTGATGTCTCTGCTGGAGGGCCACGGCCACGTGGTGATGGATCGAATCGGCGCTCGACTCCTTCCCAGTCAGGATCGCATGTCGGCGATTCTCAAGGCGCGCCGACGCGACCCGCGGACCGCTGCGTTGTTCCGGCTCCTCGGCATGGAGATGAAGATGAAGCAGTACGAGTTGGGGGAGGCCTTCATCGTCGAAATCGAGAAGGAGGCCGGCTGGCCCGCGCTCGACCGTGCTTGGGCTGGACCCGAATCACTCCCCACCCTCTCCGAAATCCACAGCCCGGGCGAATGGCTGCGACGCGTCGCCTAGAGGAGCTACGCCGACAAGTCGAGGCCCGGACCAGCCTGCCTGCAGGCCCATTAGTCCTCGCCCTCTCCGGCGGGGCCGACTCGGCGGCGCTGGCGGCGCTGGTGGCGGGTCGGCAATCGACCCGGGCGATCCACGTCCATCACGGCCTGCCGACCTCCGATCGGATGCAGCAAGCCGCCCGGGCAATCGCCGACCGCCTCGATCTGCCGCTCGTGATCGCGGCCTTGAAAGCGGAGCCCTTTCGGGAGGATGCCGCCCGCCACGAGCGTTATCGGCTGCTCGAATCGGCTCTCACCTTTGAAGAGTGGCTCCTCACCGGCCACACCCGCGACGATCAGGCTGAAACCGTTCTCGCCAACTTGATGCGAGGAGCGGGAAGCGGCGGCCTGGCCGGAATTCCCGCCCGACGCGGACGAATTGTCCGCCCATTCCTGGAGGTGACCCGATCGGAGACCCGAGAGCTCGCCACCCTGGCGGAGCTGGCATGGATTGACGACCCTCAAAACGATGACCTCTCCTATCGACGCAATCGCATCCGACACTGGCTGCTCCCCACCATCGAGGCCGAGTTCAATCCGGGAATCCGCTCGGCGCTAGTGGCGGCGGCGCAGGCGTTCGCGGCGGTTAGCGCCGAGGATCCCGTCGGGGAGCATCGAGACGGAGACTGGAGGGTGTCGAATTCGATCCTGTGGGCGGTCGGGTTCGAGCGGGCGGCTGCCATCCTCCGAGCCTCGCTGCGCCGGCTCTACGGGGGATATGGTCCCGATCGGGCAGAGTTGGCGAGGATCTGGGAGGTGGTCACCGGTGGCGCCACCGCCACGGAGTTGACCGGCGGGCTACGCGTCTATAGGGAGGGTCCCTGGCTTATCTGCGCTCCCCCCGGCCTCGGCGGCGAGGTCGATCGGCGGCGCTAGGTTTGGAACGTGGAGTCGAACATTCGCAACCTGATCTCGGCGGACGAGATCTCGGCCGCTCTGGAGAAGATGGGCAAGGAGATCAGCGACGACTACCGCGGGCGCGACCTCTTGATGGTTGGGGTCCTCAAGGGTGCCTTCATCGTCATGGCCGATCTCGCCCGGCACATCTCGGTTCCGGTCGCGTTCGATTTCATGGCAGTGTCCTCTTACGGAGCGTCGACGCAGACATCCGGAGTAGTGCGGATCCTCAAGGACCTCGACAACGAAATCGCCGGCAAGGACGTTCTGATCGTCGAGGACATCATCGACTCCGGGCTCACCCTCAGCTATCTCCTCAAGTCGCTGCAGGTGCGGCGCCCGGCCTCGCTTGAAGTGGCGGCCCTGCTTTTGAAGGAGGGAATCCAGCGGATTCCCCTCGACGTGAAGTACGTCGGCTTTCGAATCGGCCCCGAGTTCGTAGTGGGGTATGGCCTCGATTATGCCGGCCTCTACCGCAACCTCCCCTATGTCGGGGTGATGGAAGAGAACTGAGACATCAGACTCAAGACATCAGACTTCAGACATCCGGCAACAGGCCGAATCTGACATCTGACGTCTGAAATCTGATGTCTGATATCTGGAAACTGGTCGTAGCATCTAGGAACCCGTGAATCGTTCCCTTCGCACTTTGGCTATCTATGCCATTGCCATCATGGCCCTTGCGCTCTTGGCGCAGCGTTGGTTTGACCAGTGGGGCCAGCCCCAGGAAGTAACCCTTACCAAGTTCCTTGATGAGGTCAACCGGGAACAGATCGTCGCGGTTGAGGTCCTCACCCGGTCCAACCAAGTCCAGGGTCGGGTGGAAGGGTCCCCGCTTCCCGCCGATCGTTACGACGTCATCGCCGACTACCCCGACGGTTGGGAAGGCGAGCTCACCGAGCTTCTCAAGGACGGCGGAGTCTTCTTCCAGGTCAACAACCAACCCGATGGTCTCTGGGCGATCCTCATCAGCCTCTTGCCTTGGGTATTCCTTCTCGGCTTCATGATCTTCATCTTCATGCAAATGCAGGGGAGCGGAAACCGGGTGATGCAGTTCGGCAAGGCGAGAGCCCGCATGTTTTCCAAGGAGCAGCCGCGGGTGACCTTCAACGATGTCGCCGGCCTGTCCGAGGCGATCGAAGAGCTGCAGGAGATCAAGGACTTCCTTCAAAATCCCGACAAGTACCGATCCTTGGGAGCCAAGATTCCCAAGGGCGTGCTCCTTTTCGGGCCTCCTGGAACCGGCAAGACACTTCTCGCTCGGGCGGTGGCCGGCGAGGCGGGCGTTCCCTTCCTCTCCATTTCGGGATCGGACTTCGTCGAGATGTTTGTGGGAGTCGGTGCCTCGCGGGTGCGCGACCTCTTCGAGCAGGCCAAGAGCCACGCTCCCGCCATTGTTTTCATCGATGAGATCGACGCCGTGGGCCGCCACCGCGGAGCGGGCCTGGGTGGGGGACACGATGAGCGCGAGCAGACCCTCAATCAGTTGCTAGTCGAGCTGGATGGCTTCGACACCAATAACGGCGTCATCGTCGTCGCCGCCACCAACCGCCCCGACATCCTCGATCCCGCCTTGCTGCGACCGGGTCGATTTGATCGCCAGGTGGTGATCGATGCTCCCGACATCGTCGGACGCGAGGCGATCCTCCAGGTGCACGCCAAGGGCAAGCCCTTGGGCACCGACGTCAGCCTCGAAGTGATGGCTCGCCGCACTCCCGGATTCACCGGGGCCGATCTCGCCAACCTGATCAACGAGGCGGCACTCCTCACGGCCCGCCGCCGCAAGAGCACGATCTCAATGCTGGAGATGGAAGAGGCGATCGATCGCGTTATCGCCGGTCCCGAGCGCAAGACCAAGGTGATGACCGACGACGAGAAGCGGCTCATCGCCTATCACGAAACCGGCCACGCTCTGGTCGGTTGGGCGTTGCCGATGGCCGACCCGGTCCACAAGATCACAATCGTGGCCAGGGGTCGTTCCCTCGGCCACACACTGGCCCTGCCGACTCACGACAAATATCTAACCCGGAGGTCAGAGCTGGTAGATCAGCTGGCGATGCTGCTCGGGGGTCGCACCGCTGAGGAGCTGATCTATGCCGACCCCACCACCGGCGCAGCCAACGACATTGAAAAGGCAACCCAGATTGCTCGACGGATGGTGATGGAGTTCGGGATGAGCGACAAGCTCGGTCCGATGCAGTACGGCCGGCCGGGGGGTGAGGTGTTCTTGGGTCGCGACTACGTGCGCCAGCAGGATTACTCCGACGAGGTGGCCGCCTTCATCGACGAGGAGGTTCGGCAGATGATCAACGCCGCCCATTCCGAAGCACTACTCATTCTTGAATCCCACACCGATGCCATGGAGCGGATGGTCGGGATCCTGCTCGAGAAGGAAACGGTGGGGCCGGAAGAGCTGGCCGAGATCTTCGCCGAGGTGCCCAAGTGGGAGCACGACCCCGAGGGTGGGCTCCGCATTCGCAAGCCCGAAGGAGGGACGGGAGCCAAGAAGCCCGACCTCGCTGCCGCAGCCGCTCAGGAGACTCCGACCCCGCCCGAACCGACCGGACGCAAGCCTCGGGTCCTGCTGCCGCGGATGAAGCCGGCCGACGCCCCCGGCTCCTAGCCCAACATGGGCGATCGCCGACAGCCCGCCCCCTCGGGGGCTATCGACACCAACGCCATCGAAGCCGCGGTCCGCCAAATTCTGATCGCTATCGGCGAGGACCCCGCTCGCGAGGGCTTGGTCGGAACGCCAGAGCGAGTGGCGCGGATGTACGCAGAGATCTTCGAGGGCATCCATCGCGATCCCGCGGATGAGGTCGACGCCTTCTTTGGCGATGAGCACTACCAGGAGATCGTGATGGTGCGCGACATTCCGTTTCAAACGTTTTGCGAGCATCACATGCTTCCTTTCCTTGGCAAAGCCCATGTCGCTTACATTCCGAAGGGGCGAGTGACGGGACTGTCCAAGCTTGCTCGGTTGCTCGAGGGCTATTGCCGCCGGCTGCAGATGCAAGAGCGCTTGACCTCTCAAGTGGCCGACGCTCTGATGGACCGTCTCGAGGCAATGGGGGTCCTGGTGGTGCTGGAAGCCGAGCATTTGTGCATGACCATGCGAGGGGTGAAGAAGCCGGGAAGCGTCACCGTCACCTCGGCGGTGCGGGGAACCATGGCCACTAACCCATCCACGCGAGCGGAGGCACTGGCCCTCATCGATCGCGGGCGATGACCCGCCGGTGGGGCACGGCCCGGGGTGAGCTTTCCCTCGAGGCGCCCCTCCTGATGGGAATCGTCAACGTCACCCCGGATTCGTTCTCAGACGGTGGACTTCTTCCCACCGCGGAGTCAGCGATCGCGCATGGAAGGCGGTTGGTTTCAGACGGCGCGGCGTTGCTCGACATCGGCGGTGAATCAACGCGCCCTCGCGCCGAACCGGTCGCTTTGGAGGTGGAGTTGGAGCGGATCCTTCCGGTGGTGGAAGGGCTCAGCGCGTTGGGGGCTCTGGTCTCGATCGATACCACGAAAGCGGGCGTTGCCCGAGCGGCCCTCGAAGCCGGGGCTGTCATCGTCAATGACATCAGCGGTGGCGCGGATCCGGCCCTGGTAGATGCCGTGGCCCAATTCGACGCCGGGCTGGTGCTGATGCATATGCAAGGCACTCCCCAAACCATGCAGGACGATCCGACCTATGCCGACGTCGTGACCGAGGTCGGAGACTTCCTGGCCCAACGGACCCGTCTGGCCATGCAGCTCGGGGTGTCGCCCGACCACATCTGCGTCGACCCCGGGATCGGGTTTGGGAAGTTGGCCGAGCACAACCTCGCCTTGCTCGCCGGCCTGCCCCGATTGAGGAAGTTGGGGTTTCCAATCATGGTCGGTATCTCGCGCAAGGCCATTCTCGGGCGCATCACCGGCGAGAAGGATCCGCTGCGTCGGGATGTCGCCACCGCGGCCGGCATCGCCACCCTCTGGGACCGGGGAGTCGACGTTTTTCGCGTTCACAATGTGGCCGCTTGTCGAGAAGCGCTTTTGGTGGCTATGGCTATCGTCCCGCCTGTCGATCACCGTGACGAAACAACACAGGTCTAGAGCACGTCGGCTTCACATAAATTTGAGCTGGCCGGGCGAGAAAGGCTGACAAATCAATACTGGTTTAAAGCCCCGAGGATTCATGTGGGTGATAGCTGATCGCTTGGCAGTCTCCGAGCGCATCGGGGGGCACGGGTTTCAACATCGCAAGATCCGGCGCGAGGAAGAGATCAACTGGCTGAAGCGGGGGGCGCAAGTGACATCGGTCATCACCCTCTTGCCCGGCAATCAGAACTTGGCCGCGTACCGCGATGCCGGCCTGAACGCTCGCCAGGTCATGATCTCCGAACGCCCGACTCCACAGGAGGCCGAGCGAGTTTTCAAGGCCGTGCACGAAGAGTTGTCGGATCCCACTGCCCGCGTCCTGGTCCATGGTGAAGTCATCAACGACGACCTCGCGGGGCTTCTGGCCGGTTATCTGGTCTGGTCGGGAATGGTGGGACAGCCAATCATGGCGGTCTCCCTCGTGGAAGAGATTTTGCGCCGACCGCTCGGCCCCGAGGGGCGCGCCCTCGTGCCCAGCTAGTGGATCGGCTCCAACTCACCGGCATCGAGGTCTTTGCTCACCACGGAGTCCTGCCCGAGGAAAAACAGATCGGTCAAAGGTTTCTGATCGATCTCGATATAGAAGCCGATCTCAAGGCGGCGGGAAAAAGTGACAGCCTCGACGACACCATCGATTACGGCAGCCTGGCGGAGAAAATTCACGAGTTAGTCGGGGGGTCTCGGTGGAATTTGATCGAGAAGGTTGCCGAGGAAATTGCCAAATTGGTTCTATCGATTCCCCCCGTGAAGGCGATAGCCGTGACGGTCCACAAACCCAACGCACCCATCGCCGTCGATTTCGCCGATGTCAGCGTGACAATTGAACGCCATCGCCAGGCCTAGGAGCTAGGTGCCGAAGGTTGCGATCTCACTCGGATCGAATCTCGGCGACCGCCTGGCCAACCTCCGTTTCGCAATCGAGCGAATCTCGAGGTCGTTTTCGCTGACCGCGGTTTCATCTCTCTATCTGACGGCTCCGGTGGGGGGGCCTGCCCAAGACGACTTTCTGAATGCAGTCGCGCTGATCGATTCCGATCAACCCCCGCTCGAGATCCTGGGACAGTTGCAGGGCATCGAGGCAGCAGCCGGACGGGTTCGAAACGAGCGCTTTGGGCCCCGCACGCTCGATCTCGATCTGATCGCGGTCGAAGGCATCAGCTGGGCCAGCGCCGACCTCGAGCTTCCTCACCCCCGCAGTCATCAGAGACGGTTTGTGGTCGAGCCGCTGACCGAGGTGTGGCCGGAGGCGTCCCTGAGCGGCGGGCCGGCAGCGAGCCTATTGAGAACCGTGCGAGGTCAGCAAGTGGTCCGCCTGGCGGATTCCTGGCTGACCGGGCCTATCCACTTCGTCGAGAAGGGCGCTCCCTGGGTGGCTGCCCAGTTCGTTCTGCTGATCGCGGTCGCGGTGTTCGTCGTCGTCAGCGGCGCCTGGCCGCCCGCCGGTTGGAGCTGGTTGGGTCTGATTCCCATCGGGGCCGGTCTCTTCTTCATCGGTGCCGGCGCCAAAGAGCTGGGGGACGCCTTCACAGCCATGCCCACACCACGCCAAGCCAAGCTTGCCCAGGGGGGCGTCTATCGAGTCGTTCGCCATCCGATCTATCTGGGTCTGCTGCTGGGCGCGATTGGAGCGGTGATCTTGTGGCGGGCCTGGTGGAGTTTTTTGCTCGTCGGTGTGCTGGCGGGCTTCTTCTGGCTCAAAGCTCGTTTTGAAGAACAGCGGCTCAGGGTGATCTATCCGGAGTACGCCGACTATGCCGGAGATGTTCGGGCGACCATTCTTCCGGGTTGGCGATGAGGATTTTGCTGATAGGTCCCGGCCGGGCCGGGGGAGCGCTGGCCCTGGCGGGCGCCGCCGCCGGCCATGAGATCTGCGGCCTGGTCGCTCGCTCACCCCTTCGTTGGGAGCTCGGGTTTCCGCTGGTAGAAGGCCATTGGCCCGCGGCCGATCTTGTTGTGATCGCCACTCGCGACGGGGAGATCGCCGAAGCCGCCCGCCAAGCGGGCAACCACCACCTCCCGGCCGCCGCTGTGCATCTGTCTGGTGCAACCAGTATTTCGGTTCTCTCCGAATTGGCGGGATTGGGATGGGAGGTCGGCTCCTTTCACCCACTGCAATCCCTTCCCGACCCACGAGACGGCGCCCGGGTCCTGGCTGGTTCCTGGGTGGCGGTGACGGCCGGCGGTCGGTTGCGAGAGCTGCTGCGGGTGCTGGCCGCCAGCCTCGGCATGCACGACTTCGACCTGGACGACGAGGTCCGCTCCACCTACCACTCGGGGGCGGCCGCCGCCTCCAATTTCCTCGTGGCGGCGCTCGATCTCGCCCAGCAGTTCTTCGAGAAGGCCAAAGTGCCATTCGCCGCCGCCGAGCCCTTGTCCCAAGCGGTGGTGGGCCATGCCTTCGCCCTGGGGGCAAGGCGGTCGCTGACCGGGCCCATCCTGCGCCAGGATTGGGAAACCGTTCGCCTGCAAAGATCGGCTGCGGCCGAATTGGGAGAGGAGGCCTTGAGGCAGTTCGACCTCCTAACGGCGGCGACCGCCATCACCGCATCGGTCGAGCTTCCGGCTGATCTGAAGCTTCATCGTGACTGAGGTCACCCGAACCTTTTTCGAAAGCCGTCTCCAGCGGCGGGGGCTCACCGCCCTCGTACCGACTATGGGTTATTTGCACGAGGGGCACCTGGCATTGATGGCTGCGGCTCGTCAGGCGGCAGAGACCGTCATCGTTTCCCTGTTCGTCAACCCCCTTCAGTTCAATGACCCCGCCGATCTGGAGAGATACCCCCGCGACCTTGAACGGGATCTGGAGATGGCGAGGGCCGAGAAGGTCGACGTTGTCTTTGCTCCTTCGTCGGAGGAAATGTACCCCGAGCCTCCGCTCACCCGGGTCAGGGTTGCCAAAGTAGGGGATCACCTGGAAGGACCCAGGCGGCCGGGTCATTTCGAGGGCGTGGCGACGGCGGTGGCAAAGCTTTTTGCCGGGATTCAGCCCGACCTTGCATTCTTTGGTCGGAAAGATGCGCAACAGCTCGCTCTCGTCCGCCAGATGACAAAGGACCTCTCGTTTCCGGTGACTATCAGCGGTCAGCCCACCATCCGCGAACAGGATGGACTCGCGCTCTCCAGCCGCAATGTCTTTCTCAGCCCCGAAGATCGGGTGGCGGCCTTGTCTATCAGCGCCGGACTCTTCGCCGCCGCCGACCTGGCCGAAGCTGGAGAGCGAGATGGCGGACGGTTGCTCGAGGTCGCGAGCCAGGTGGCCGACGGGGTCGATATCGAGTACGTCACCCTCGCCTCCCAGAATCATGCTCAGCCGCTCGACGAGCTTGACCGACCGTCTTTTCTGGCCGTCGCCGCCCAGGTCGGCAAGGTGCGCCTGATCGACAATGTTGCTTTCGACCTCGTCGTCGGTCAGGTGATGGCCGATCGAGGCCGTCGGCTCGAGCGAGAAAGTGTCCTCTACCGCTGATGCTGCTGCTTTGTGACGTCGGCAACACCAACACCATCGTCGGCCTCTGGGATGGCGAGGCGGCTGTCCACCGCTGGCGGATATCCACCGATTTGGAGCGCACCGCCGATGAATGTCGGCTCCTCCTGAGATCGATGCTTGCTGAGTACGCCGGCCCAGTCAGCGGCGGCTGCCTTTCCTCGGTGGTGCCACAACGCACCGAGAGTTGGCGGCAGGCGCTTGCTCCCCTCATCGACGGCCGCCTGGTCGTGGTTGGACCCGGTGTCAAGACGGGGATTGCGTTATCGGTCGACAATCCCCGCGAGGTCGGGGCCGACCGGGTGGCCAACGCCATTGGGGCGGTCCGCCTCCTCGGCGCCCCGGTGATCGTGGTCGATTTTGGGACCGCCACCACTGTCGACCTGGTTGGTCCGGACGGGTCCTACAGGGGGGGAGCGATAGCCCCCGGCCTCGAAGTTTCGGCGGATGCCCTGGTGACCCACACTGCCGCCCTGCGAAGGGTTGAGCTGTCCGCCCCCCGGAGCCCGGTCGGGCGCTCGACCGTCGAGGCAATTCAGAGCGGCCTCATCTATGGCTACGCCGGTCTGGTCGACGGCCTCGTCGAGCGCATCCTGGCTCAGGTCGACACTCCAGTCCCCGTTGTGGCTACTGGCGGGCTGGCGCCGACCGTCGTTGCCCACACCCGCCTGGTGAAGGAGGTCCAAACGGACTTGACCCTCGTGGGCTTGGCCGAGATCTTCGCCTTGAACCACGACGGTTAGTTGGCAGCGGAGCGCAACCGGGCGCGGATAAGGTCTGACGGTGAGCACTGACGAGCTTCCCTACCGGTTCGAGCGCAGCGCCCTGGCGGCTGACCTAGCGGCTGCCCACGCCGATCTCGGTCCCGGAGCGGCAACCGGACAGATGGTGGCCGTGGCCGGTCGGGTGATGCTCAAGCGCTCGTTCGGCAAGCTCATTTTCCTCACAATTCGTGATTACTCGGGGCGGATCCAACTCCTTGCCGAGTCGTCTCGACTGGCAGGCAACGCCTTCGAGAAAGTGGCGGAGGCCAACCTTGGTGACTGGGTAGGCGGGGTGGGCGAAATGGTCACGACCAAAAAGGGCGAGCTCTCGGTGCGACTCGAGTCGTTCGTGGTTCTGGCCCGCATTCATCGTCCCCTCCCCGATAAGTGGCATGGCCTGACCGACATCGAGGCCCGGTCTCGTCAGCGTTACCTCGACCTCATTGTCAACGACCGCTCCCTCGCCGTGGCTCAGGCCCGCTCGGAGGTGGTCAGCGAGCTTCGCTCCGAGTTCCTTGCCCGCGGCTTCGTCGAAGTCGAGACCCCGGTGCTCCTATCGCAGGCCACCGGGGCCATCGCCCGACCCTTTCTTACCCATCACGAATCCCTCGACCTGCAGATGAAGCTACGTATCTCACTCGAGCTCTATCTGAAACGGCTCGTCGTCGGAGGAATGGAGCGGGTTTTTGAGATCGGACGCGTGTTTCGTAACGAAGGCATCGACTCCACTCATAATCCCGAGTTCACGATGCTCGAGGCCTATCAGGCCCTGGCCGACTATCACGACATGATCACGCTCGTCGAAGAGGTCTTCGTCGCAGTGGTGAAATCGGTCACAGGCGGGACGACCATCAGCTATCGGGGCAAGCCACTCGAGTTCAACCCGCCATTTCGGAGGGCGACGATGCTGGACCTGGTCAGCGAGGCCGCCGGCGAGCCCGTCTCCCTCGAACGTCCTCTCGACGAGCTCCGCCGCCTTGCTCACCAGCTGGGGACGGAGGTCGAGGACGCTTGGGGTCCGGGTCGGGTGATCGAGGCGATATATGACCAGGTGGTCGAGGGGAGCATCTGGGAGCCGACTTTTGTCACCGATTACCCCAAAGAGATTTCGCCATTGGCCCGAGTCCACCGTTCGAGCGCCGACTTGACCGAGCGCTTCGAGCTGGTCATTGCGGGATCCGAGTATGTCAACGCCTTCTCCGAGTTGATCGATCCGCTCGATCAGAGGGCGCGGTTCGAAGAACAGGCCGCCGCTCGGGCGGCGGGCGACGTCGAAGCCCACCCGCTCGATGAGGACTTCTTGCGGGCACTCGAGTACGGCATGCCCCCCACCGGCGGCCTCGGCATAGGAGTCGATCGGCTGGTGATGCTCGTCACCGACACCCATCACATCCGGGACGTCATCCTCTTTCCGACTCTCCGTCCGGAGAGCCCCGCGCCCTAGCCGAGACCATCAAGTAGGGGCCGAATCTGGCCGATTTAATGCCATGGGAGATCCTGAGCACCCCATAACCGATGTGTCTGGTCTATTGGCCCTGATCGACCAGAAGGACGAGGAGATCGCCCGCCTGCGACAGCTGGTCGACACCTTCCTACCGGTCGACGTTGACACCGGCATGCTCAATCGCACCGGGACCATCGAAGCCATTCGTCGAGCCTGGGCCTGGTGGAATCGGCGGCGAGAACCATTTGGGGTAATGGTGATCGTGATCCCGGCCATGGCCGATCGTTCAGCGGAGCAGGCTGCCAGCCTGGCGCGATTGGTCTCCCTCGCCCTCTCCGATGCCGGACGGGCCGTCGACGACACAGGTCGGTTGGATAGCCACACCTTTGCCGTCGTGCTGCGCGAGTTTCAGCGCCATGGGGCCTCGACCGTCACCTCCCGGATTCGGACGACCTTGCGCCACGCTATCGCCGAGCCCGAGATCACGGCCGAGATCAAGTTCGGTCTCGTAGTGGCGGTGGAAGGTGACAGCGCCCGGCCCGAGGACTATCTCGACTTGGCTCTGGAGGCGGCGCGGACGGCCCGCTCCGAAGTTCCCAACATCGCCGAAATCGAACTGTGAGCTAAGGCCGAGCTGCCTGGACCCGCTCGACCAAGTATTCCCCAAGGTTCGTGAGCACCGCCCTCACTTTGGTATCGGGCAGGTCCAGCAGCAATCGCTGGGCCTTGTGGAGCCGATCGAGGGCGGCATCGACCGCCTGATCGACCCAGCCACCGTCGCGCAGGTGGGCAATGGCGCTCGCCACCACCTCCTCGGAATAGGGGCGGGGTCGGTCGAGCAGGGCCCGCAGCCGATCGCCGTCGGGGGCGGCGATGGCCGCCAGAACCGGAAGGGTGAATGTGCCTTCGCGAATATCGGAACCGGCCGGTTTCCCAAGGGTGGCTTCGTTTCCCACCAGATCGAGCGCATCGTCGCTCAGCTGGAAAACCATTCCGAGCTCCCAGGCCCATTCGGTCAGAGTGTCGACGATGTCATCGGTAGCTGCCGCGGCCATGGCACCGAGCCGGGCCGAAGTCCTGATCAAAGATGCCGTTTTTCCGCCGATAACGCGTTCATACTCGGACCGGGAATGATCGAGCGAATCCACCAATTGCAACTCGCGGCTCTGGCCGACGACCAGTTCGGCATAGGTGACCGCCAGCAGACGAACCGCCTCCTGGGAGAGGTAAGTGGCCGCGACCTCCGAGGCGCGGGCGAGGAGAAAATCGCCGGCGAGGATGGCGACGGTGTTGTTCCAGTTGACGTTGGCGGAGGGCGCTCCCCGACGGGTATCCGACTCGTCGATGACATCATCGTGATAAAGGCTCCCGACATGAATCAACTCGACCGCCACCCCGGCTTCGACGGGTCGTCGAGTGTCGGATTCGGGACCAAACTCAGCCGCCAGCAAAGCCAGCAGGGGCCGGAAGCGTTTCCCCCCCGCCACCAGCAGGTGTTGAAAGATCTTGGTGAGGTAGGGATCGTCGGCATTGGTCACCTCGAGCAGCCGTGCTTCGACCGTGGCGAGGCGGTCCCAGACCTGAGGGAGGGGAACCAGCGCGCTGAGTTCCTGCATGGTCAAATCGTAATGACATGGCGGGCTCCGGACTCCGGCGGAGTGATCTACGCGAGCACTTCGGAGTTGGTCACAAGGTGTTGTGAGACCCTGCCGATATAATCGCTACTACCTCGCCAGGGGTGTAGCAGTCAGGAGCATTGAGAGTGTTTGAGCGCTTTACCGACCGGGCACGACGAGTCGTCGTCCTCGCTCAGGAAGAAGCACGCCTGCTCAATCACAGCTACATCGGAACCGAGCACATCCTCCTCGGTCTCCTCAACGAAGGCGAAGGCATCGCTGCCCGTGCTCTCGAAGGCCTCAATATCAATCTTGTCGGAGTGCGCGACCAGGTGGTCGAGATCATCGGTCGGGGAGCGCAGGCTCCGAGCGGACACATTCCGTTCACTCCCCGGGCGAAGAAAGTCCTCGAGCTCTCATTGCGAGAAGCACTCCAGCTTGGACACAACTACATCGGGACTGAACACATCCTCCTGGGTCTGATCCGCGAGGGGGAGGGGGTGGCGGCGCAAGTCCTGCAAAAGATGGGAGCCGAACTCACCAAGGTTCGTCATGCCGTGATCCAGCTTCTCAACGGTTCCGGTCAGAGCGAGGATCAGCCTCAGCAGAGCTCTGCGGGGTCCGGCAGCTCACGGGGCGAGTCCTCCACCTCGGGCTCCACCGTCCTCGATCAATTCGGCCGCAACTACACCCAACTCGCCCGCGAGCGCAAACTCGACCCGGTGATCGGCCGCACCCGGGAGATCGAGCGGGTCATGCAGATCCTCTCCCGCCGCACAAAGAACAATCCGGTCCTCATTGGCGAGCCGGGCGTAGGCAAGACGGCCATCGTCGAGGGCCTGGCCCAGCGCATCGTCGCCAACGACGTGCCCGAGACGCTCCACAATCGCCAGCTCTACACCCTCGACCTCGGAGCTCTCGTGGCGGGATCGCGTTATCGGGGCGACTTCGAAGAGCGCCTGAAGAAGGTGCTGAAAGAGATTCGCACTCGGGGCGACATCATTCTTTTCATCGACGAGATCCACACCCTGGTCGGTGCCGGTGCCGCCGAGGGAGCAATCGACGCCGCTTCCATCCTCAAACCGATGCTGGCCCGCGGTGAGCTCCAGACCATTGGTGCTACGACGCTCGAGGAATATCGCAAGTACCTCGAGAAGGACTCCGCCCTCGAACGGCGTTTCCAACCGGTCCGAGTCGAGGAGCCATCAGTCACCGACACGATTCAGATCTTGATGGGCTTGAAGGAGCGCTACGAGACCCACCACTCAGTCCGATTCACAGACGCGGCCATCGTCTCTTCGGCCAACCTGGCCGATCGATACATCTCGGATCGTCACCTTCCGGACAAGGCGATCGACCTCATCGACGAAGCCGGCAGTCGGATGCGGATCTACCGCTCCAGCTCAGATCCCGACCTCGCGGAAATCGATCGCAAAGTCACGGACATACGCAAGCAAAAGAACGAGGCCGCCTCCGCCCAGCAGTTCGAGCGGGCCGCCCAGCTCCGCGATCAGGAGCGAAGCCTGCTCGCCGACCGCATCGAGCGCGAGCAGTCCTTGAAGGACACCGGCGGCGAGACCGGCTGGGTGATCGACGAAGAAGAGATCGCAGAGGTGCTGGCTCAGTGGACCGGCATCCCCGTCCACCGCTTGACGGAGGAGGAGACCGCACGCCTGGTTCAGATGGAGTCAGAGCTCCACCAGCGCATCATCGGCCAACACGACGCCATCGTGGCGGTGTCGAAAGCCATCCGCCGCACCCGTGCCGGCCTGAAGGATCCCAAGCGTCCTTCCGGTTCGTTCATCTTCCTCGGCCCCTCCGGAGTCGGAAAGACCGAGACCGCCAAGGCGCTGACCGAATTCCTGTTTGGCAACGAGGACGCCCTCATCCAACTCGACATGTCCGAGTACATGGAGAAACACACCGTCAGCCGGCTAGTCGGTTCCCCACCCGGATACGTCGGCTATGACGAGGGCGGTCAGTTGACCGAGGCCGTGCGCCGCAAGCCCTTCTCAGTGGTCCTTTTTGACGAGATCGAAAAGGCCCATCCCGACGTCTTCAACACCCTGCTCCAGATCCTCGAGGACGGGCGCCTGACCGATGCACAGGGGCGGACGGTCGACTTCAAGAACACCGTGATCATCATGACCTCCAACCTCGGCACCCGCGATCTGCGCAAGAAGTCCGTCGGTTTCCATGTCGATTCCGATGACGTCACCTACGAGGCCATGAAGGAGAAGGTAACCGAGGAGCTGAAGCGCCACTTCCGGCCTGAGTTCATCAACCGTCTTGACGAGATAATCGTCTTCCACGAGCTGACCTTGGACGAGATCAAGGCGATCGTCGACTTCATGCTGAAGCGGGTTCGCACCCAGCTCGCTAGCCAGGGTCTTGACCTCGTTCTCACCGATGACGCCAAGGTCTTCTTGGCCAACAAGGGGTACGACCGCGAAATGGGTGCCCGTCCCTTGCGGCGGGCGGTCCAGCGGCTACTCGAGGATCCTCTCTCCGAGCGGGTGCTGCTTGGCGACTTCAAAGCCGGTTCGACCGTGCTGGTGAGCGTCGAAGAGGGGGCCGAGGAATTGTCGTTCGAGGCGGTGGAGGCAACCCCGCCCGAGCCGGCACCCTCGCCGGTGGCCGCGGTCAACGAGTAGCTCCCCGTCTCCCTTCCGGCGGGAAGGTATCAAGGGGGAGGAAACCGGGCGCTTCGCTCGCTATTCTCCGGCCCCGGCGGGACAAAGCGCTCGCCGATCACACCAATTGGAAGGAATACAACTGTGAGACAACACCTACGCGTGCTGTCGCTTCTGGCGGTAGCAATGCTGGTGCTGGCTGCCTGTGGCGGAAGTGCCGCGACTACCACGACAGCCCCTACAACCGATACCACCGCCGCCCCGACCGAGACGACCGAAGCCCCCACGGAAACCACAGCCGGCGAGGCGACGACCACGACGGGAGCGGCTCCCGCCGCCTGCGATGCCACTGTCGGACTCGTCTTCGACATCGGCGGCCGGGGCGACCAATCGTTCAACGACTCCGCTGCGGCCGGTCTCGAACGAGCCGCCGACGAGATGGGGATCACCTTTACCGAGGCCTCGCCTAACGAGGACGGCTCGAACCGGGCTGAGCTACTCCAGCTCGCGGCCGATGCCAGCGACATCGTGATCGCGGTGGGCTTCCTCTTCGAGGGCGACGCTGCGGCGGTGGCGGCAGAGAACCCCGATGTCAACTTTGCGGTAGTCGACTCCCCGATGCTCGACCTGACCGTTGACCCGCCCGTTCCCTACGGCGACAACTCGGCTGGATTGGTCTTCTCCGAAGAGCAAGGCTCCTTCCTGGTTGGCGCTGCTGCTGCTCTCAAGTCGGCCACGGGGACCGTCGGCTTCATCGGCGGCGTCAGTGGCGTCGGAGGCTTGATCGAGAAGTTCGAAGCTGGCTTCCAGGCTGGCGCGATGGCGGTCAATCCCGACATCGAGATCCTCAGCGAGTACATCACCGCCGCCCCTGACTTCGATGGCTTCAACGCTCCCGACCGTGCCCGCGAGATCGCCTTGGCGATGTACGACGGCGGAGCCGACATCGTTTACCACGCCGCTGGCGGCTCGGGTGCCGGCCTCTTCGAGGCCGCTTCCGTGGCTAGCGATACCTCCGGTTCAAAGGTCTGGGCCATTGGGGTCGACTCCGACCAGTACAACACGGCGGACCCAGCGGTGCAGGAGTTCATCCTCACCTCGATGTTGAAGCGGGTCGACGTTGCGGTGTTCGAGGCGATCAGGTCCCAGTGCGAAGGTACCTTCACCTCTGGACCAACTGCCTACGACCTAACGGTGGACGGGGTTGGATATTCCACCTCAGGTGGCTTTGTCGATGACATCGCCGACCAGCTGGAGGACTTCAAGGCTCAAATTGTCAGTGGCGACATCGTCGTCCCCACCGAGCCCTCCTAGGCAGCGCCCAAACAAGTAACAACATCCAACAGCCTCGACGAGCGGGACCGGCCTATTGTCCGGTCCCGCTCCCCTATTTCACGGAGGATTAGTTGGCGACCGCGATCGAGTTGTCGGGCATAACCAAGCGATTTCCCGGAGTGGTTGCCAACGATCAAGTCAATCTCACGGTCGAGGAAGGTGAGATCCACGCCATCTGTGGAGAGAACGGAGCCGGCAAATCCACTCTGATGAAGATCCTCTACGGGATGCAGCAGGCGGATTCCGGCACGATGAAGGTGCACGGCCGGGAGGTTCGGTTCGTTTCTCCTACCGAGGCGATCGGCGCCGGCATCGGCATGGTCCACCAGCACTTCATGCTCGCCGACCAGCTCACAGTCCTCGAGAACGTGATTCTCGGGGCGGAACCGACCAGGGCTTTGGGTCGAATTGACTTCGAAAAGGCCCGGGCGCATCTGCGCGAGGTCGGTCAGGCCTACGGACTGACAATTGATCCCAACGACCTGATTGAAGAGCTGGAAGTCGGTGAGCGGCAACGAGTGGAGATCATCAAAGTGCTCTACCGGGGTGCGAAGATCCTCATCCTTGACGAGCCCACTGCGGTTCTGGTGCCCCAGGAGGTGGAGGAGCTCTTTCGCAACATGCGGGGCCTCAAGGAGGACGGGGCCACGATCCTTTTCATCGATCACAAACTCGACGAGGTCTTGGCCATCGCCGACACCATCACGGTTCTGCGCGACGGCAAGACCGTCGCCACCGTCAAGCCCCACGAGGTGACAGCGCACGACCTGGCCGAGCTGATGGTGGGATCGGAGCTGCCAACCCCAGAGACGACCGAGTCCACCGTCACCGACCAGGTGGCTCTCGATGTCGATTCGGTCACGGTGCTCGACGAAGACGAACGGGTCCTAGTGGACGATGTCACGTTCCGGATTCGTCGCGGGGAAGTGGTGGGGATCGCTGGGGTCGAAGGGAACGGGCAGGCGGAACTGGTCGATGCCATTCTCGGGACGCGACCAGTCCATCGCGGTTCGATCAAGCTGATGGGAGAGGACATAACCCTGCTGCCGGTCAGGGAGAGGCGAGAGCGGGGGATTGGCTACATCCCTCAGGACCGGCATCGAGAAGGACTGCTACTGACCGCCCCTCTCTGGGAGAACGCCGCCTTAGGCCATCAGACAAGAGCGCCGTTCGCCAAGGGTTTCTTCATCGACCGGGCGGGTAGCAAGGAGCGCACCGAGCACATTCGCAAAGAGTTCGACGTCCGCACACCCAATGTCGATGTTCATGCTCATGCCCTCTCCGGCGGCAACCAGCAGAAGCTGATCGTTGGGAGGGAGATGACTGCCGAGCCGGTGGTCCTGCTCGCCGCCCATCCAACTCGCGGCATCGACGTCGGAGCCCAGGGCGAGGTCTGGGATGACATCAGGCTGGCACGTTCCAAGGGGATGGCGACCCTCTTGATCTCGGCCGATCTCGACGAGCTGATTGGCTTATCCGACACCATTGTCGTGATGCTCCGGGGAAGGCTCGTGGCCACGCTTGATCCGGCCATAGTCTCTCCGCGCGAGCTCGGGGCATACATGACCGGGGCCAAGGAAGGGGCTGCGTGAATCTTTCCCGCCGAATCCTCTTGACGCTGGCCGCTCCCGTCGTGGCGCTGATCTTTGCCCTGGCGATGTCATCGGTAGTGTTGATCTTCTCGGGCAGCAACCCGATCGAGGCTTTTGCCGACATGGTTGGTCATGCCAGCCGCCTCGAGACCATGGTCGACATCCTCAATCGCGCCACCCCGCTCTACATCGCCGGAGTGGCGGTGGCGATCGGGTTCCGCATGAACCTTTTCAACATCGGCGTCGAAGGTCAGTATCTGCTGGCGGCGTTGGTGGCAGCCCACCTAGGCGCCCTGGTCAATCTGCCTGGTCCGCTTCGAATCCTCTTCATCCTGGTGGTGGCGATGGCCGTGGGAGGTGCCTACTCGGGATTCGCCGGAGTACTGAAGGTGACCCGCGGTATCAACGAAGTGATCTCCACGATCATGCTCAATGCGATCGCCATCACCGGTTTGATTGCCTATCTAATTCGGGAATGGCAGGCCGGCGGTGGGATCCAGTCGGGAGTTGGGAGGGTGGGGACGACGCCCATCCCGGAATCAGGTCTGATCCCCAACCTCAATTCGGTGCTCGAGTTCTTCACTCGTGAGATCCGACAGGGAAAGCAACTCACTGGTGTGCTCGTTGTCGCCATCCTGGTCGGCATTGGTTACCACGTGCTGGTCAACCGCACCCGGTTTGGCTTCGACCTTCGGGCTAGCGGTATCAATCCTTTCGCGGCCCAGGTGGGGGGAGTCCCCGCCAAACGGATGGTGGTCAGCGCCATGGTTCTCTCCGGAGCGGTGGCCGGGCTGGTGGGGATGGCCGAGATCAATCAGGTTGGATTTTTCCCCGCCAACCCGATCAAGGGTCTGGGGTTCACGGGGATCGCTACTGCTCTGCTGGGCCGTAATCACCCCGGAGGGATCATTTTGGCGGCCCTCATCTTTGCTTTTCTCGACGTCTCCTCCGGCGTCCTCCAGTTCACCGGCGCCGCCTCGCGGGAAATCGTCGTAATCATGCAAGGGGTCATCATCCTGGCCGCGGTCGTTGCCTATGAGGTGGCCAGCCGGGCCCGGGAGCGTCAGGAGGCGAAGTCGGCTGCCGAGGCTCTGGGAGACATCAAACCTTCGGAGGAAGCAGCGTGAACTGGGAAAAGGTTCCCGCTTGGCTGCGCTGGGCGCTCTACGCCGCCGTCGGAGTGCTGGTCCTCACCATCGTCCAACGCTTCGATGAAACCGAAAGTCTTACCGCGGCCGGGTCTTCGCAGTCGATGCTGCGCTGGGCAGTCCCGATCCTCCTCGCCGGACTCGGCGGACTCTTCTCGGAGCGAGCGGGTGTTATCAATATCGGTCTCGAAGGCATGATGATCCTCGGCACCTGGTTCGGTGCGTGGGGGGCGGTGGTATACGGACCCTGGTGGGGGATCGTGTTGGCGGTGGCGGCGGGGGCCGTGGGCGGCTTGCTTCATGCCATCGCCACAGTCACTTTCGGCGTCGACCACGTCATCTCGGGTGTGGCGATCAACATTCTCGCCCCGGGCATCACCCGCTTCCTCTCCTCTGAGATCCTGACAACTCTCCCCGGTGGCTCCATCACCCAATCTCCCAGGGTTCCCGGCGTCGGCACGTTCACCCTGCCCATCCTTGGCGGGGGCAGCATCGGCTCCTGGCAGAGCCCGGACTTCTTTGGCTGGTTGGCAGGTCAGGAGATTTTCCTCATCTCAGATTTGGCAAGCCTGGCCAAAGGCCTGGTTACGCGGATCTCCTGGGTATCGCTGATCGCGCTCTTGCTCGTGCCCTTCACCGCCTGGTTGCTCTGGCGCACCCGGTTCGGCCTCAGGCTCCGGATCTGCGGCGAGAGACCCCAAGCAGGTGAGGCACAGGGGATCAACGTATATCGCTTCAAATACATAGGCGTCGTCATCAGCGGAGCCCTCTCCGGCCTCGCCGGTGCCTTCATCGCCAGCCCCGAGCTCTCGGGGATCTACCTGGAGGGGCAGACGACGGGACGCGGCTTCATCGGCCTGGCAGCCCTGATATTCGGTAACTGGAAGCCATTCGGAGTTTTGGGTGGAGCACTTCTTTTCGGATATCCCTTCGGGATCGGGCTCCGCGATCTCGATGGCAGCGCCTCCCACTCGCTAATCCTGGTCAACGCCATCGGTCTGGCGGCGGTGGCGGTGTGGGCTGTCACCCGGGGGAAGCGAAGCGACGCGGTGCTGGCCTCGGTCCTTGGACTGGCGGCGGCGGCGTGGTACCTCACCTCTGACACCTTGCCGGACGTGTGGATCAATATCCTCCCCTTCGTCATCGTCTTGATCGTTCTGGTTTTCTTCGCCCAAAGGTTGAGGGCGCCGGCGGCGGACGGTCTTCGCTACCGCAAGGGTGAGAATTGATCGAAGGAAGGATCGACCGGGCGGACTTTGACCCCTATTCGAGCGCCTTCCAGCACAATCCCTATCCGATCTACTCCCGCCTACGGAACGAGCGCCCGGTCTTTTACGACCCCGACTGGGAGCTGACGTTTTTCACCCGCCATGCCGACGTGGCGGGGATGCTCAAGGATCGGCGGTTCGGGCGCGACATTCGGGGCGTCCCCGGCGATATCGACCCTCGGCTCTATTCCCGCAACTATCCCGATCATCTCCCGACGTGGAATCGATACATCCGGGGGTCGTTCATCGACCTCGAACCACCCCGTCACACCCGCCTTCGGCGACTGGTGCAGTGGGCTTTTACCCGGCGGTCGACCGAGACCTATCGCTCTCGCCTCGAAGCAACGGCGGCGGCCGCAATCGAAACAGCCATCGAGCGGGGAGCGATGGAGGCCATCTCCGAATACGCCACCCCGATCCCGCTTGTCATGATCGCCGACCTCCTCGGCATTCCCCAGTCCGAACAACCCCAGTTGGTCTCCTGGTCGCACGACATCGTCCGGGTCTTCGACCAGGGCTGTACCCCCGAGGAGGGTGCCCGGGCCGAAAAGGCCGTGATGGCCTTTGTGGAGTATGTTCGCCAGCTTCTCGCCGAGAGGAGGCGCAGCCCCGGCACCGATCTGGTCTCGTCGCTGATTGCGGCTGACTACGAAGGAGATCGCCTCGACGACGAGGAGCTAATCGCCACCTGCATTTTGACCCTCAACGCCGGCCACGAAGCCACCGTCCACGCCATCGGCAACGGGCTCCTGGCGCTCGCCTCCGATCCCGAGCAGTTCCAGCTGCTCCAGCGCGACCCTCTCGGGCTGGCGAGTCAAGCCACCGACGAGATCTTGCGCTTCGACTCGCCTCTGCAGATGTTCGAACGCTGGGTCCTGACCGATCTCGACTGGTCGGGAAACGAACTCCAACACGGGACCAAGGTGGGACTCCTCTTCGGCTCCGCCAACCACGATGAATCGGTATTTTCCGAACCGGAGCGTCTCAACCTCCTTCGCACCGAGAATCCCCACGTCTCCTTTGGCGGCGGGGTTCATTACTGCGTGGGCGCTCCCTTGGCCAAGGTCGAGCTTGAAATTGCTTTCGCTTCTTTTGCCGCCCGAATCGCCAAATTCGAGCTGAGCGGAGAACCCGAGCGACTGCGCTCCCTGGTCTTTCGGGGCGTGCGCACCCTTCCCTTGGCCCTTAGCCCCCGGTAGTAGTCGTCGTGTCGGCCGACGTGGTGTTGGTGGTGGTCTCTGCCGGCCGGCCAACAACGGTGATCTCCTCGATGGCCAGTTCGTCAAACGGCTCCGTACCCTCCACCACTTCCGCCTGATAGACACTCTGGACAGTGATGACGATGTAGTTGGCTCGAATCGTGGCGAAGTCGAAACCCTGTTCGCCCGGAGCGTCCTGCAGCTCCTGGGGAACCACAAAGGGGTTGCCTTCCGCCTCGATGGTGATGCCCTTGGCTCGGTAATTGCGCCGGAACCGGGTCTCATCCTCGAGATTGAGCCAGATGATCCTGGTCACCTCCATCGGCTGTGGGAAGGTAAGACGGATCTCGACTTCCTTCTCGCCTTCGGGCAGCTCGTTGTAGTTGACCTGGAACGAGCCGGCGTTGCCATCGATCAGGTTGGTACAAGAGAAATCCCCACCGAGTCCCTCGGGAACACAGGAAGCCGTGAGAATGTCGAGTGGGGCGGGGTTCTCGATCTGCACTGCGCCGGCGGTAGTCGTGCTGGCGTCGGCTGCCAATGTCGTGGCTGTTGTCGCGTCGTCGCCGTTGATCAGGTTGATCAAGACTGCGATGATGACGACCAGGGCAATGAGGCCGAACAGCGCTCCCAGGGCGCGGACCCCGGCTGTGCTCTGGACGGCAGGCCGGGGTGCGGTTGGTAGCGGACCTTGGCGGAGCCGGGCACCACACTCCTCGCAGTGACGATTGGTCGAGGGGTTAGGGGCCCCGCAGGATGGACAGAGAGTGGGTTCGCCCCGCCGCGGTGGAGGCGGGCCTTCCTCCAGGTCGAACTCCTCGTACTCGTCCTCGTCTTTACCCAGGGTGTCTACCCAGCTCCCGCAGGTGGGACAGAACTCCTCGTCGACCACGGTCGCACCACAGTTGTCACACACATAACGGGCCATTCGGGCCGGTATTGTGCCACGCAGATGCTTTTTGCGGAGATCGCGGGCGGAGCCGACATCAGGCAAGCCGAGCCCTGGAACGCGTTCTCCGTTCTCGCGGCCCTCCTGCTCTTTGGAGCTATCGGTTACCTCGTCTGGAGAAGGGTTCGACGGCCCTAGCCAGGGAGGCAGAAGGAAAGTCGTTGGTGATAGCCTCGGGGGGCATGCACGACTCGGTCCTTCTCGAGGTGCTGTCGCGGCTGGCTCCGGGGACCCCTCTGCGGCAAGCGCTCGAGCGCATTATCCAGCAAGGCAACGGTGCCCTGGTCGTGCTGGGACATGATGAGCTGGTCGACGACACGAGCTCGGGCGGATTCTGGCTGCAAGGGGTCGGTTTCAGTCCCCCCCGATTGGCTGAGCTCGCAAAGATGGACGGAGGCATCGTTCTCGACGACACCTGGGATCGGATCCTGGCGGCCAACGTCCATTTCCTCCCCGATCCCGATTTACCCACCGACGAGACCGGCTCCCGCCACCGAACCGCCGAGCGCCTCGCCCGTCAGACCGGAAAGCCGGTGGTGTCGGTCTCCGAAGGCCGGCGTATGGCGACCCTTTTCCACGATGGACGCAAGGTCGAGCTGGCCCGACCCACGGTCCAGGCGGCCAGGGCCAATCAGGATCTCCACACGCTGGAACGATTGCGGCGCCGGCTCGATGACTCCGACGAGAGGCTGATGCATCTCGAAATCACCGGGTTGGCGACCTTCCGCAACGTCGTTCATGTTCTGCAACAAGGTGAGTTGGTTCGACGAATCGGACGCCAGATCGAGACGCAGACAGTGACCCTGGGAGGAGAAGCGCGGTTGATCGTGGTGCAGCTGACCGAGCTCACTCGCGGGATCGAACAGCTAGTCGCCTCGACCTTGACTGATTACCTGGGGGGCCGTCGGGCCCGATTCGTGCCGGAGGCGACGGAAAGCCTGGCTCTGCTGAGCGACGAGGAGCTGGAGGACGCCACTCTCGTCGGTAAGGCCGTTGGATTCGGAGACCTCGACGAGCTGGCCCGGCCCCGCGGGGTGAGACTTCTCGCCAAAGTAGGCCGTTTGCCGGAAGCTACCCGTGAGAATTTGCTGCGCCATTTCAAGACCGTGGAGCGACTCTTGGCGGCAACCACAGCCGAGCTTGAAGAGGTAGAAGGTATCGGCGACGCCCGGGCTTCGATGCTGCGCCGCTACTTCGATAGGTGGCGGACAGCCGCCGCCGCTTGGGATCCGGATCCGACCTGACGGGTACAATGCCCGTCCCTTGGCTGCAAAGAAAACCAACCGCTCCCTAAAGCGCTCGACCGTCCCGGCCAAGAAGGCTCCCGCCAAGAAATCTGGGACGAAGAGCGGCACCGCCAAGAAAGCTGCCGCCAAGAAGGCACCGGTCAAGAAGGCTGCGGCCAAGAAGGCTGTGGCTACGGCGAAGGCACCGGCCAAAAAAGCTCCAGTCAAGAAGGCTGCCGCCAAGAAGGCACCGGCCAAGAAGGTCCCCGCCAAGAAGACGGCCCCTGCCAAGGCGCCCGCCAAGAAGGCCGGGCCACCTCCCAAGGCTGTGGCCAAGAGAGCCGAGCGAGCTCCCGAGGAAACCAAGCTGCCCGAACCCAAGAAGGGTCCCGCCACCTCGCGCTACAGCGTCGGCGACAAGGTGGTTCACCCCCAGCACGGTGCTGCCACCATCGCCAAGCGGGTCAAGCAGTCCTTCGACGGACAGTCCCGCGAGTACTACGTACTCGACATCTCGACCGAATCGCTGACGGTGATGATCCCAGTCGACAGGGTCGATTCCGTGGTGAGATCGGTGATCTCCAAGACCGCCTCCAAGAACGTGCTCGCCTCTCTCAAGGGTGAACCTCAGGAGGCCGGCGCCAACTGGAGCCGCTGGTACAAGGTCCTCACCGAGAAGATGTATTCAGGCGACATCTTCCAGGTGGCGGAGGTGGTTCGAGACCTTTCCTTCTCGCAACAGACCAAGGGGATTTCGCCAGCGTTGAAGCGGATGCTCTCGAAGGCCCGCATGACTTTGATATCGGAGCTTTCGTTCTCGCTCGAAGTCGACGAGGAGGAAGCAACCAATCGTCTCGATCGGGCGTTGCCCAAGGTCGAGGGCGCTCTCCTCCCCATCGACTGAAATTGAGCGAGCTTCGGGCCGGGATCGGCTTTGATGCCCACCGCTTTGGGCCCAATCCCCCGATCAAGCTGGCGGGGGTCGTGGTCGACACGGAGCGAGGGATCGAGGCAACCTCGGACGGGGACGTTGTCGCGCACGCCATTGCCGATGCCATTCTCGGGGCCTGTGGCCTGGGCGACCTGGGCGATCACTTTCCGTCCGATGATCCTCAGTCTCAGGGCGCCGACAGCATGTTGCTCCTGCGAACGGTTTTTCGTCTTGCCCGGGCCTGGAGGTGGTGGATCAACAGCGTCGACGTGACGGTCATCGCCGAAGACGTGAGAGTCTCCCCTCACCGTGAGGCGATGACCGGGGCGCTCAAGTCCCTGCTCGAGTGCGAGGCGGTTTCGATCAAGGGGACCACCACCGACCAGATGGGGGCAATCGGGAAGGGAGAAGGCCTCGCTGCCCTGGCAGTGGTCACCGTTACGATTTGATGCTTGCGGGTCCATTCCACTCTTCACCGCGGGCTGATTGAGCTCGAACCGGCTTCACCGGGTGAAGTCGGGATCTATGTCTGCGGAGCGACGGTTCAGTCCGAGCCCCATGTCGGCCATGGTCGCTACGCCGTTGTCTTCGATGTCATCCGTCGCTACCTGACCTGGCGGGGGAACAGGGTGCGATACGTGCGCAACATCACCGATATCGACGACAAGATCATCGCTGCTGCCGCCGCGGCTGGCGAAACGGTCGCCGATCGCGCCAAACGGATCGAGGCTCTATTTGATGAGTCATATCGGGCCCTGGGCGTTCTTCCACCCGATGTCGAACCTCGGGCCACCGAACACGTTGCCGACATGATTGCCCTGATCGAAACCCTGATCGAGCGAGGCTTGGCATATCCAGCCCCAAATGGAGATGTCTATTTCGCGGTTCGGGCTTTGGAAAGCTACGGCAAGCTTTCCGGCCGAAACCCAGAAGAGATGCGGGCAGGGGCGCGCATCGAAGTATCGGATATGAAAAACGATCCGCTTGACTTCGCCCTGTGGAAGGCGGCCAAGGCGGGGGAGCCTTCCTGGGATTCACCCTGGGGGCCCGGGCGCCCGGGATGGCACATCGAGTGCTCTGCGATGGCGGCGCGCTATCTCGGAGCGGATTTCGCGATTCACGGAGGCGGGAACGACCTCATCTTTCCTCACCACGAGAATGAGATCGCCCAGTCCGAAGGCGCGACCGGAAAGACCTTTGCCAGGTACTGGCTGCACAACGGGATGCTCAACCTCTCTGGTGAGAAGATGTCGAAGTCCACCGGGAGGCTGATCGAGCTCAGCGAGGCTATCAAGAGATTCGGAGGCATGAGTCTCCGACTCTTCTATCTCCGGGCTCACTACCGCTCGCCTCTCGAGTTCTCCGAGGAGCTCCTCGAAGGCGCCGCCTCCAGTTACGAGCGGCTGCAACGGTTCCTGGCCCGATCGCAGAGCGCAACCGAAGTCCCGCCCGACCCCGACCTGATGGAACGATTCGTGACCGCTATGGACGATGACTTCGGGACGCCACAGGCAATGGCCCTGGTTTTCGAAGCGGTCGGTGAGGCCAATCGCGCCCTCGACGCCGGCGGCTCCTTACCCGGCCACGAAGCCGCCATCAGGGAGATGTTGACAGTGCTCGGATTCACACCGAGAAAGGTTGACGACAAGGACATCAACCGATTGGCGACCGAGCTCGGGCTGTCAGCAGATGGCCTCGACGAAACCATGAACGCCATCCTTGCCGCCCGGGCCGAGGCTCGATCCCAGCGTGACTTCTCTCGGTCGGATCTCATTCGGGATCGCCTGGAAGCAGCGGGAATCGTCGTCGAGGACACTCCTGATGGCGCTCGCTGGTTTCGGCGATAGGGTCGAAGGCCTCCATGCCGTAGCAGCTGCGGCGGCGGCGGGACGGGTCGTTCAGCTTTGGGTGGAACGCGGCCGTCTTCGCCGTCCGGAGGTCCAGTCCGTGGTCGACATGGTGCTGGCCGCGGGCGGCACGGTCTCCGAGGTCGACGAAGTGATCTCTTTAGCTGAGACAACGGCGCCCCAAGGTCTCGTAGCCCGATGTGTGCCGCGCCTTGAGACCTCGCTGGAGGAATTGACAAGTGGAGCCGGCCCTGCGGCCGTGATGGTCCTCGACCATGTCGTCGACCCGCACAACGTCGGTGCCATTGCCCGCTCGGTAGCCGCCGCTGGGCTCTCGGGTTTGGTCCTGCCGAGCCGGCGCGCGGCCCCTCTCTCGGCCGCCGCCTTCAAAGCCGCCGCCGGAGCGCTCGAGACTGTTTCCATCTCTCGGGTCAGCTCGATTGCCGAGGCCCTCAGTCGTCTCCAACGCATGGGCTTGTGGTCGATCGGCCTCGACCAGGAGGCGGAACAGGTCCTCTGGGGTTTGCCGCTTCTCAGCGAACCGGCGGCCCTCGTCGTTGGAGAGGAGGGAACCGGCCTGAGCCGACTGGTTGGGGAGCGAGTCGAAGTCCGGGTGCGTATTCCGATCGCTCCCTCGGTGGAGAGCCTCAACGCCTCCGTTGCCGCGGCTTTGGCGGCGTTTGAGGTCTCCCGAGTTCGCAGTCTCTAGAGAGCTGGCGGAGGGAATCGAACCCACGCGCTCCCGCTTACAAGGCGGGTGCTCTGCCAACTGAGCTACGCCAGCGCGAGCTGAATTTTATTGGCCACGCCGTCGTCTTCGATCGGATTCAAATGCCCGCCCTACACCTGCAGGCTCGATAGCCTTTTTGCCGATGTTCGATCGTCATCTGCGTCGGAACTGATATGTCCGGTCGGCATGCAGCACCCGTCGGGCGAAACTTCTACCGGGATTTGGCAACGATGCTGGGAGGGATCATCGTCGTCGCAATCCTGGTCTATGGATTGCTCTGGTTCTTCGCCGGCCGCGACAACGTTCCACCACCCACATCGCAGGCCGCGCAACCGACGACGACTACGGCTGCGGTGACCACGACTCGCCAGCTCGTCAGCAATTCGACTTCGACGACCGAGGTCCCCACGACGACTGCCGTCACCTTGCGAGCGCCCGAAGAGGTTCGAGTCCTGGTCCTCAATGCAGTCGGCGTCACCGGGCTGGCGGCGGACGTGACCGAAGACCTGCAGGGATTCGGATACCAGGTCCTGACCCCTTCCAACTATCAGCCCGCCCTCGAGCAATCTCGGGTTTGGTACTGGCCGGCTTTCGAGGCTGAGGCTTTCGAGTTGGCTGGAGTGGCTTTTCCGGACGCCCTCGTCGAGCTCAACAATGAGCTGACCACCGACGCCGACATCGTCGTGATCTTGGGCGCCTCGTTCGAGCGCTGAATGTCGGAGCCGTTCCCGCGGGACGAATGACCGGTAGCTGGGAGCGGCCACAGAGCGCCTGGCCGCTCGGAGCCTGGATCATGGCCGCGATGCTGACGACCGCCGCCGCAGTCGCCATTTCGACTTCGGTTCTGGCTCCCGGATTGTTGCTCGACGCCATATCGCTCTGGCCGGGTCTCGTCCCTGCCTTGATGGCCCTTTTCGTAGTGGCGTTTCGGAAGGCCTGGCGTCGACGAGCGGGAGCGGTTCCTCCGCTATTGGTCATCACCTGGCTGCTCCTTGCCAGTGCCGCTCACCTCTCGGCGTGGGTGGCCCTTCCCTCATCATCCGGCGAGCTGATCGGCCCCGCGAACGGGGCAGGAGTCGAGCTGGCCACGGCATCGATCTCTCCGGCGGGGCGGCTCGTCATCGAGCCGAGCACCGACGATGCTCTTTACCAGGTGCGCTTCCTGCGGCTGGGAGGCCCGGTGGGAATCCCCACCGCCACCGAGGTCGCCGGGGGCACAGGTCTCAACATTTCGGTCGCCGATCGGGGGACCACTCGCTGGTTCCGCTATGCCGGCTGGCGGCTCTTGCTTCGCCCCGAGACGGTCTGGAACCTAAATCTGGGCGGGGATGTCAGCGGCGACCTCAGCGCCCTGACCCTGGGCTCGTTGACCCTCAATGGATCCGGCACCGTGACTCTGAACACTGCTTCTCAGTCAACGCCTCTGGCGGTGCTCGGCTCGTATGTGATCAACCTTCCGGCCGGAGCGTTCGCCAGCGTGAGCGGCCAAGCGGAGGTGCCGGAGTCATGGATCGAGACCGAGGATGGGTTCGCTTCTGGGGTGGAGGGAGAGGGTTGGATCATCAGCGTTGCCGAGGAAGGCTCCCTTCGGGTCAACCAGCCCTAAGTAAACTTCCGCCCAGATGATCGAGGAGACGACCCGCGAGCGGATTCAACGCTTCGCCCTCCTCGTCTGGAGCGTCATCGGGGTTCTGGCCCTGGTTTGGCTGCTGATCCGAATCGCCGAGAGCATTCGCATCATCTGGCTACCGCTGGCCTTCGCTGCCGGACTCGTCTTCCTACTAAATCCACTCGTCAACTACTTCGAGGCTCGCCGGATCCCCCGCGTGGCGGGCACCTTCCTCGCCTTCGCCTTTCTTGTGGCCGTGATCGTGGCCGGCTTCTCGCTGCTGGTACCGGCGATTCGAACCCAGGCCGAGGCCTTCGCTTCTTCGCTGCCCGAAACCTATGACGTGGTCCTGACCTGGATCGACGACGTGGCAGAGAGGTTCAATATCGAAGTCGATCTGTCGCAAGGGGCGATCGCCGAGTGGTTGGCGGATCCCGCCAATCAGGAAACGATCCAGCAAGTGGTCGGCAACTTCGGATCCTTGGGAGGACGACTGGTCCGAGGGGTGGCTGAAGGCCTGGCGGTCCTGGTGCTGGCTCCCTTGCTTGCCCTTTACATGTTGATCGACCTCCGCCGCGGTAAGGCGTTGGCGGTCGAGCTAACTCCCCCCCGACATCGTGAGGAGGCGGTCTATGTCGCCGGCGAGGTGGCGACCGCGCTGGGTTCCTTTGTCCGTGGACAACTCCTCGTCGCATTCATCGTTGGGGTGGCATCGTCCATCGGCCTCTGGCTTCTCGGCATCCCCTTCTGGCTGATCATCGGGATCCTGGCCGGAATCCTCAATCTCATCCCCTTCGCTGGTCCGGTTGTCGGGGGGGCGCTTGCAGCCATCGTCGCCCTGCTCGATGCGTCGGTGGGGAAGGCTCTGCTGGCGATATTGGTGTTCACCCTGATCCAACAGATCGACAACCACGTCATCACGCCACTTGTCCAGCGGGCCCGGGTGCAACTGTCGCCGATGGTGATCGTGCTGGCGCTGATTGTCGGGGGCTCGCTCGCCGGGCTCCTGGGAGTGCTGGTGGCGGTTCCACTGACCGCCGCGGTTCGGATCGTCGTCGGTCACCTGTGGCGAACCCGGATGCTCGGCCAGAGCTGGGACGAGGCTTCCCAGCGGATGATCGAACTGAGACCACCGCCCGACCGGATCGTCGGGATTCGCCGCCGTAATGTCGCCGGCCAGCAGCGACTCTTCGACACGGCCGAGCGCCCCGCCGTCCCCGTCGAAAAGTAACCCCCCCTCCTTCTTGCGTAAATCTCGTCACATAAACGTGACGAGATTTACGCAAGAAGGGAAAGGAAGTCAGCCTTCGAGTTCGCCGAGATAAGCCTTCGAGAGTTCGGGGTTGGCCAGCAACGCTTCGGCGCTGTCCTTCATGACGATCCGGCCGGTTTGGATCACATACCCCCGATCGGCAATCCCGAGCGCGACATTGGCGTTCTGCTCGACGACGAGGATGGTGATGCCTTGCTTTGAGATCTCGGCGATGGTCTCGAATACCTGCTCGACCAGAATCGGCGCCAGGCCCATCGATGGCTCGTCCATGAGTAACACCGAGGGCTGGGCCATCAATGCCCGGCCGATGGCGAGCATCTGCTGCTCCCCACCGGAGAGCGTCCCCGCCTTCTGGGCCACCCGTTCTTTTAGCCGGGGAAACATCGTAAAGACACGATCGATGTCGGATTCGATCGCCGGTCGATCATCGCGCAGCTGGGCGCCGATCTCGAGGTTCTCGCGCACGGTCATCTTGGCGAAGAGGCGCCGGTTCTCCGGAACCATCGTGATTCCCTTGGCCACGATGGCGGGAGTCGCCAGGCCATCGATTCTCTCTCCCCGCAGGGTCACGCTTCCTTGGCGAGTCGGAACCATGCCGAGGATCGTTCGAAGGGTGGTCGATTTCCCGGCCGCGTTTGAACCGAGGAGGCAGACCGTTTCCCCTTCGTTGACGGTGAGGCTGATGCCGTGGAGCACCTCAGACGCCCCGTAACCGGAAACAACTTCGTCCATCTCCAGGACCGGAGTGCTCACAAAGAGACCTCGCCGTCCATTTCGGCTCTGGCCTCCTCGCCCGCCTTCCCGAGATAGGCCTCGATGACCTGTTGGTTGCTCGCCACCTGGTCGTAGGTGCCTTCCGCGATCTTGATGCCGTGATCCAGGGCTACCACCCGGTCGGAGACGCTCTTGATGACCGGCATGTCGTGCTCAATGAGAACGATCGCATAGCCCTTTTCATCCCGGAGCCGTCCCACTTGCTCGATGAGCTGTTCTTTTTCGGCCGGGTTCATGCCAGCGGCTGGTTCGTCGAGCAGGAGCAGCTTGGGCTCGGTAGCCATCGCCCGGGCGATCTCCAGCCGTCGCCGATCGGCGTAGGCCATGCTCGAGGCAAGTTGATTCTGACGGGGGAGTAGTCGCTGCCCGAAAAAGCCCAACGCCTCCCGCGCCTTGGCGGTGATCATTGCCTCTTCCTCAAGAGTGGCTTTTCCTTTGAGCAGAGCCCCGGTCAAACCCGCCTTGGTCCGGGTGTGTTGTCCCACCATGGCGTTCTCGAGAACCGTCATGGCGTTGAAGAGGCGGACAGATTGGAAGGTACGGGCCATCCCCAGTCTGGTGAGCGCGTTCGGTTTGAGCCCTGAGATGTTCGTGCCGTCGAAAACCATGGTGCCCTCGTCGGGGGTGTAGAAGCCCGTGACGATGTTGAACAGGGTTGTCTTCCCCGCCCCGTTGGGCCCGATAACCCCAACGATCTCACCGAGGTCGGCGTGAAAATCGACATCCTTGACGGCCTGCACGCCGCCAAACCTGATGGAAACCCCTTTCAGCTCGAGCAGGCTCATTGCACTCCCGGAGTTGCTGCAGCAGTCAGGGGCCCCACCGACTCGTGCGGTTCCTCGGCGTGGAGCTCCAAGGCACGGCGCTTGTCGGGGATGAGACCCTCCGGCTTCAGGATCATGATCATCACCAGGATGGCGCCGTAGATATGGAGCCGGTATTCGCCGAATTCCCGTAGCAACTCGGGCAGCCCCACCAGGATCGCCGCGCCGACGATGACACCGGGGATGGATCCCATCCCGCCCAGCACCACCACCGCCAGGACGTTGATGGAAACGAGGAGGGTGAAAGATCCGGGATTGGCTACTCCGAGCTTGGCAGGGAAGAACGCTCCTCCCAGACAGCCCACGGCGGCGCCCATGGCAAAAGCGAGGAGCTTGTACTTGATCACCGAAACCCCCATCCCTTCGGCGATGTCCTCGTCCTCGCGCATTGCTGCCCACGCCCTCCCCACCCGTGAGTTCTTCAAGCGTCCAGCGATGAACAGTGAGATCAGAGCGAAGGCGATGATCAGGTAGTAGAGGACCCGGGGATCGTTGGTATCCGCTCCAAAGGCAGGGACGTCGGCCACTTCCGTGATTCCTTGCGGTCCGCCGAAGATCGGCTTGAGCCAGTCGCTGAGGATCAGGACGCGGATGATTTCGCCGAAGCCGAGGGTGACGATGGCGAGGTAGTCGCCGCGCAGCCGCAGCACTGGGGCGCCGATCAAAATACCGATCACAACTGCGACGATGAGGGTGATGGGGAGGGCGACCCAGAAATTGGTCAGGGGTTCCGGCGCCAGATCGAAGATCGTCGCCCCCACCATCGAGGAGCTGCGGGCGGTGAGAAGCGCCACGGTGTAGGCGCCGACGGCGAAGAAGGCGACATAACCGAGGTCGAGCAACCCCGCATAACCAACGACGATGTTGAGACCCAATCCCAGGAGGATGTAGAGGCCCACCGTGCCCAACACATCGGCCACGAACTGTTTGCCGATCCAGGGGGCGGCCAGCACTGCAATGGCTCCCAAAACAAACAGGATCGGTCGTAGGTTGGAGGGAGTTACACCCGGAACCTCGACCAGTGCCTTCCGGAAACCGCCCTTACGTCGGAGGTAGAGGCGGATTGCCACCGCCAGAATCGAAACGACGATCGCTCCCAGGATGGTCAGGGCATCGCTTCGGTAGAGCCAAGCGGTGGGAATCCCCAGACCCTGCAACATGGGGATAAATAGACGGGCCCCGAGTCCGAGAAGCAACACGGTCCCCACGACTGTGACAACGATGGTCCGGGGAGTGGGGGCCAGCCGGCGGAAAAGCCCGGCCGCGACTCCCATCACGGCTCCCACCAGCGTCAGAATGACCAGACCGAGGTAGGGATTCGTTCCGAATGTGATGGCTTCGAAGAAGGCAGGGGAGATGCGGAGAAACATGCTGCGGACATCGACGCCGGCATCGACCAGCAGCGAGAGAATGATCACGACCACTCCGGTCGTTACCCCCGCCACAGTTCCCGCCGTGATCCCGATGCCGAGATTCGTGTTGGCCTCCCCGCTCGCTCGCCGATAGGCGAAGAGAGCGAAAACGAAGAACGCCGCCATGAGGACGACCACGTTGAATCGGATGAGGCCGACGATGATCGACCGCTCGCTGAATCGTTCGAGCATTCCCACCGCGCCGAGGTAGACGACAACCGCGCCTCCAATAAGTCCGGCTCGCACCGCTTGTGGGAGTTTCAAGCTCGTTTCTCCTCCGGTGCGCCGAGGAATCCTCCCGGGAGGAAGATCAGGACAAGGACCAGAATCGTGAAGCTGACCACCGACGTCAGCTGACCCACCGAAGGAATCCCGGCGCCGCTGAGAAACAGAATCGGCCCCACCGCTTCGACCAATCCCAGGACGAGTCCGCCCAGGGCAGCCCCGGTGATGGAGCCAATCCCTCCGAGGACGGCGGCGGTGAATGCCTTCAATCCGGGGACGAATCCCATGTCGAAGCTCACCTGGTTGAAAAGGAGGATGAAGAGAATTCCCGCCATCCCTGCCAAGGCGCCGCCGATGGCGAAGGTGATGACGATGACGCGGTCGACGTCGATCCCCATCAACGAGGCGATCTCTCGATCCTCACCCACCGCCCTCATGGCTCGACCGGTCTTGGTGCGTTCGATGAACAGGTAGAGGCTCGACCAAATCAAGATCGCGGCTCCGATCACCACCACCCGCGGGCGATCGATCGAAAGGCCGAAAATGTTCCAGTCGCCCGCCAGGCCAGGGATGTTCGGATAGGCCCGCACCTGCTCGCCGTAGAAGCCGCGGAAGGTGTATTGCAGAAACAGCGCTGCGCCGATGGCGGTGATCAACGGGACGAGGCGCGGTGCCCCTCGCAGCGGTCGGTAGGCGATCCGTTCCAACAACAAGGCCACTCCCATCGAAACCAGGGCTGAGAAAGCAAGCATGATCAGAAGGGAAATCACGGGCTGGGCGGCCATCAAGCCTGAGCTCGAGAGATAGCCGGCAAGGAACAGGGTTGTGAAGGCTCCGGCCATGAAGACCTCGCCATGGGCGAAGTTGATGATCAAGAGGATTCCGTATACGAGCGTGTATCCGAGGGCGATCAAGGCGTAGACCGACCCTCGGGCCAGTCCCTGTACGAATAGGTCCTGCCACACCCTCCCGCTGTATTGGCCGGTGGCGAGGGTGGCACGAGCCCCAGCGATGGCGGCGACGGTGATGATGACGCCGAGGACGATCAGAACGATCCGGCGGACCGGCAGACGACTGAAGATGCCGAGCGACGACCGCCGAGCCGAGGTAGTCATGGTCGCCGATCGAGGGTCATGTCGGCGACACTGTACGGTCCGCCGAGCGGCGGCGTCGGCAACCTGGGCAGTGTTCCTCCTCGAAAAGCAGGGAGGCGGGACCGAGGTCCCGCCTCCCTTCAAGTAAGTCCTCGGGTGCTGTTAGCCCTCGAGGCCCTTGGTCGCCGAGTACACGTAGTCGGAGAACTCTCCGTTCTCGACGGTGACGACTCCGATCGTGGCTGACTGCTGGCAGTCGCCGTTCTCGTTGCAGGTAAGAGTTCCCGTGAGTCCCGGGAAGTTCTCGGTCGCGAAGAGGGCGTCTTTCAGCGCCGTCCGCGGGATATGCAGTGTGTCCCCGTCCTCGATGGCTACCGACTCAATGGCAGTCAAGACGATATTGGTGGCATCGAAGGCGTGGGCATGGAACACCGAGGTCGGCTCGCCGTAGGCCTCGTTGTACGCCGGCAGGAACTGGTTCTCGTAGAAGTCGGCATCACCAGCCAACTGCGAGAGGTCCGGACCCGAGATATAGACGCCATTGGCGTTCTCGGCCCCGGCCGCTGCGATCCAGTCGGGAGTGAACATGCCGTCAGAACCGGCCAGGTAGGTGAAGCTTCCGTTCTCGACCGCCTGCTGGGTGATCAAGCCACCCTCGGCGACGAAGATCGGGTAGTAGAGCAATTCGGGTCCGCCGGTGGCGAGGTCGGTGAGGATCGAGCTGTAATCGCTCTCACCGGTCTGGATCGACACCTGATCGGTAATGGTCCCACCAGCCTCTTCGAACGCGGCGGCGAAAGCGTTGGCCAAGCCCTCGGCGTAAGGGCTCCCATCGTGGATGGTGGCCGCCGAGGCTGCTCCCAATTCCTGAGCCGCGAACTCAGCCACCACTGCTCCCTGGATGGAGTCGTTGTGAGCCGTACGCAGATAGAACGGATTGTGAGTGCCGGGGTTGGTCAGGGCCGGGCTGGTGTTCGATGGTGAAACCAAGGGGATGCCCTGATCACCGAAGATCTTGTCGGCAACACCAAGGGCCGACGAAGAGCAGCTGGTGCCGATCACGGCCACGATCTGGGTGTCGGTAACCAGGCGCTGGGCACCGGCGGTGCCGCCTTCGGCCGAGCAGCCCTCGTCCTCGCTGACCAACTCGATGTCATGGCCGGCGATCTGGCCGACGGTCCCATCGAAGGCGTTGTCGCCCCAGTAATCGACGGCCAGCTCGGCTCCAGCCTGGCTGTCGAGGCCCAGGGTCTGGTTCTCGCCCGTGATCACCATCAAAGTGGCAATCTTGATGGGCTCGCCGGCGCCAACTGTGACGCAGCCGAATTCGTCTGCTTCACATTCGTCGGGGGTGCCCCCGCCGCCACCACCACAGGCCACAGCAACGAGGCTGAGAACTGCGACGATGACTAGCAAGCGCGATAGCTTCATTTAGTCATTCCTCCGTAGTCGAATTCCACCGCCTGTGGGCAGTGGAGCGGGGGAATCATACTCAAGACCGAACGCCGGGGCGGCTATGGGACAACCACCACCTGGCATTCGTGGCGGCTTTCTCGCCCGTAGCAAACCCAGACCCCGGTGCCCACCCGGTCTCCAATTCGCTCCACCGTCTCCGTGGTTTCGGCCGCGACATCGAAGACGAGCCGGGTGTGTCGGGGGATCTCGAGTTGGGTAGGTGGATCGGCCACGATCCAGGTGTCGTCGATCGATTGTTGGTTGACTATGGACACGTTTTGGGCGGCACCGACGATGGCGCAGTCCGGGGCGATGCCGGTGTCGCTGATTGTGATCACCGCTTCGGTGGTCCTGAGGTCTGTGCATTCGGAGGGCTCATGGCCGGTGACGGCGTGAAGCTGATCTCGATAGTTCTCCGGCAGGTCGACCCCGCCGCTGGAACCGCCGCACGCCAAGACCAACACGAGGCCGGCAATGGCGAATCTCATCCAGACTTAAGGTAGCTCGGTGCCCACGGAAGAAATCGCCGCCCGCGACGCTTACCAGGCTCGGGCCGAGGGACACGTCGAAGAGATCACTCCGGAGGGTGTGGTGCTCGACCGGACGGTGTTCTACGCCCGGGGAGGCGGTCAACCGGGAGACATCGGGGTCCTGGCGACACCCAACGGAAGTGTGGCGGTCACCGACACGGTCCGCGCTCAGGGTCGGATCCTGCATGTGGTTGAGAGCCCCGAGCTCTTGGAACCGGGTATGGCGCTCGAAGGCATCATCTACTGGGACCGTCGTTACCAATTGATGCGCACACACACCGCCCTGCATGCCCTGTCGGGTGTGATCTATCGCGATTTCGGAGCGAGGGTCACGGGGGGAAACATGGAGCCCGGAATGGCGCGGATGGATTTCGAGCTCGATTCGATGTCAGTCGAGCTAGGTCGGCAGGTGGAGGAGGTCCTCAACGCCGAGTTGGTCAAGGGATACCCGGCGGAGGTGATATTCATGGCCCGGGAAGCCGCGTTGGCCGACCCCGACCTGATCCGGACCAAGGTCAACCTCATTCCCGAGTACGTGAAGGAGATACGGGTGATCGACATCGTCGGCCTCGACCGTCAGGCCGATGGCGGCACCCACGTGGCTTCGACACTCGAGGTGGGTCAGATTCGGGTCACCAAGACCGAGTCGAAAGGGCGGGCGAACAAGCGGATGCGCATCGAGCTCGCCTGAGGGAAACCTAATGCTATAGGCCGCGGAAACCGCCTCCTATAGCATTAGGTTTGCGTACGGGCGGCGGTGAGAAGCTCTTCCGTCGCCTGCTGGATCGCTGACGTAACCGCG
>DATEDN010000100.1:0-22994 GCA_035281645.1 Acidimicrobiia bacterium
TGTGGACTCGGAGGATCCGCTCGGTCTCCTAACCAGACCTCGCTGGGGATCAGGGCTCAGATCGAACCACCTCGAGTCGAACCGTCACCTCGTCACCGAGCTCCAGTTTCTCCGCCATACGGACGCGGTCTTTGATCGGTACCACGTATTTCCCATCTTTGGGCCAGAGGGCGGTCTTCCATTCGCTTCTTCCGATCCCGACCTTGGCCGGAATCATCCCCCATCCGTAGGTGACGAAGGTTGATATCTCCTTGATGTCTTGACTCTGCTCTTCGGGCACGGTCACGAAGTGAAAGGGGGCGGGGCCCCGCCAGTACCACATCTCACCGTTGAAAACGAAGCGCACTTGGAGCCCGGTCCTCCCGTCAGGTCACCGCAACAACGACCTTGCCCCGGGCCTGGCCCTCGCCTACATAGCGCAGTCCCTCTGCCAGGTCGTCCAGGGGAACTACACGATCGATCACCGGGCGGAGGGAGCCCTCGCCCACCAGGGAAGCCGCTTTCTCCAGATCGCCCTTGTTGGGGCGAACGACCAATACTCCGAATCGCTTCTTCCTTCCGAGCAACGGCCCGAGGACCGCAGCCTGGAGCAAGGCTCCCACCGAGCCCCCTACTACGGCGTAACGACCACCGGGAGCCAGGGCCCGGGCAATGGCGAATATCGATCGATGACCGGCCAGGTCGAGGATCATGTCGTATCGACTTCGATCCTGGGTGTAATCCTCTTGTCGGTAGTCGATCACCCGATCGGCTCCCTGGACGCGCATGTGCTCCTGTTTCAATTCGTTGTCGACCGCGGTCACCTCGGCCCCGGCCGCCTTGGCCAGTTGGATGGCAAAGGTCCCCGCTCCGCCCCCCGCCCCGTTGACGAGAACCCTGTCGCCGCTCTGAACTCGTTTCGTGATCGCTTGCAAGGCGATCACCGCCGCTTGGGGGAGAGTTGCCGCCTGTTCGAAAGTGAGGTGGGGCGGCTTGAGTACCAGGGGAGCGGTCTCCTTCACACAGACGTACTCGGCGAAGGCGCCGGCTCCGTGATAGAGAGTGTCACCGAAAACCTCGTCGCCGACTTGGAACTGTTCGACTCCTTCCCCTACTGCCTCGACAGTCCCGGCCACGTCCGATCCGAGAATCCTGGTGCGAGGGCGGAAGGGGCCGTCGATGCGGGCGTAGAGGGGCTTCCCCTGCAATCCCTCGGTGTCGGAGGCATTGATCGAGGCGGCGCGGACCCGGATTAAGACCTCTCCTGCACCGGGCTCCGGCTTATCGACCTCTTGGAGCGAGAGGACGTTGGGCGACCCGTACTCGGTGCGCACCATCGCCTTCATAGGCCCCTCGCCGTAGTCACGGCCACGCAGGCTAGGGAAGCCACCGATCGCGGGTCGGGGCTGGGCACGCTGACGTAAGCTCTTCCATGCTCTCGCTCCGCACCGCCCGCCTCGGCTGGCTGGTCTGCATGGCGATCCTGCTTCCTGCCGCGGTCTTCGGTCTGGCGGTAGTGGTGCAGCGACCGGAACTGGTCTCCTCTCCAGCCTTTCTCGCCGTCATGGACTTGATCGGGGTCAGCGCGGTTCAAGCCGCCTGGCTCGGCTTCGTGGTTCCCACCCTGCTGGCTTTCATCGTCGCTCTGACTATTCGATGGCGGCGGTCCGATGACCCCAATGCCCTCCTGTTTGGGCTGGCGATGGTTGGGCTCTTCCTCATCGTCGACGGAGTGGGAACGGCGCTGGCCACTGTCATTCCTCGCCCTGCTGCTCTGTTGGTCGATGTCCTTGCCCTCGACCTCACCATCTTGGGCTTGTACTTGTTTCCCAACGGCCGCTTCGTTCCCCGCTGGACCGCCTGGCCGGCGGCGCTCTTCATCATCTCCAGTTGGGTATTCCCCGATCTGACCGCCGCCGCTCGGGCTGCCGGCACCGGCACCCCGGTCGTGTTCGCCGATTGGCTGACGACCCTGGTGAGCGCCTTGGCCTTCTTGACCCTTGCCACCTGGCTCCCGAGTCAGGTCTATCGCTATAGGCACCATTCGACTCAGCTCGAACGGCTGCAGACCCGCTGGGTTCTCTTCGGTTTCTCGCTGATCGTCCTGGGCGGGTTCGGAGCGATTCTGCTCCGGGGCCTGGGAGCGCCCACCCCGGCGATCGCCGCCGCCTTGTTGACCGCCGCCGCCGGCAGCTATGTGTTGCCGGTGGCCAGCGGTTTCGCGGTTCTCCGCTATCGGCTCTATGAGATCGATCGGATCATCTCCCGCACCGTCACCTACGCCGTGGTGGCGGGTTTGCTGGCCGGCCTCTACGCCGTCATCGTCTTTGGACTGACCCGATTGCTTCCGGCCACCGGGGATCTAGCGGTGGCCGGCTCCACCCTGGCGGTGGCCGGGCTTTTCAATCCGCTGCGACATCGGGTGCAACAGCTGGTCGATCGCCGCTTCAACCGTTCTCGCTACGACGCCGAGGTCCTGATCGATTCCTTTTCGGCGCGGCTCCGGTCCGGGATCAACCTGGGCGACGTGCTGGACGACTTGCGGGCGGTCCTGGCCCGCACCGTCGAGCCCGATTCGACCATGATCTGGGTGCGAGGGTCTCGAGCTTGAACCTGCACCTGAGGCCAGTCTCGTTCTAAGACCACCGCCGGAATAGGTCGTGCTCGATGCCGAACTGGTCAAGAATTTTCCCCGCGGTGTGACGGAGCAGATCCTTGATAGTTGAAGGCCGGTGGTAGAAAGCGGGTACCGGAGGGAGAACCGTCGCACCTGCGAGCGTCACCGTCTCCATGTTGCGGAGGTGGATGAGAGACAAGGGCGTTTCTCGTGGCACTAGGACCAAAGGCCGACGCTCCTTGAGGCACACATCGGCTGCTCTGGTGAGCAGGCTTTCTGACATTCCGGTGGCCACGGCGGCGAGGGTTTTCATGGAGCATGGTGCGACCACCATCCCCATCGTCAGGAACGACCCTGAAGAAGGTCCGGCGGCGAGGTCGGATGGGTCGTAGACAACATCGGCCAACTTTTCGATTTCGGCTGGATCCAACCCCAACTCGACCTCGATCGTCTTACGAGCTCCGACCGAAATGATCAGGTGGGATTCCACTGTCTCCACCTCGCGCAATGCCTCCAGCAATGCGACACCAATCTGAGGAGCGCTCGATCCCGAGAAGCCGACCACAAGCCGGTTGGAGGGCTTCACTTCGCACTCACGGGAGGGATACTGCTGACACGCCGGCCCATACCTCAAGCAGATCATCGAGCCTGCGTCGTCGTCCACCCGAAAGGAGAGTGATCGTGATCCGATCCGGTTGGATAGCGATTAGCTCCTCGAGCCTGCGCATACATTCCGCGGCCGTCCCTGTGACAGCCAGCGCACCCGCCAGCTCATCTGACACCGCCTGGGCATGGGTCGCCGATACCGACAGATGTTTGGCGAAGTCATAGGCCTCCACGCTCGCCCTCATCTCTGCGGTGAAAGGCTGCAGCGAAGGAGGGACCTGACGCCAGCGAGCCAGCCAGCGGGCTTGCGCCGAGGCCCAGGATCTGACCGAGGCGATGGCATCGTCACCTACTGCCATGGTCACCCAGAAGTCGCGAGCGACGTCCGTGGGGTCCCTTCCTGCCGCTCGAGCACCGGCGTTGATGTGGCCCCACTGGCTCTCCCAGACCTCGGGGTTGGCCGGGCCCATGACAATGACCCCGTCGGCTACGGCTCCCGCCAACTCCAGCATCCGCGGCTGGCTAGCAGAGAGGAATACGGGAGGGCGTGGGGGTGTGGCGGCCGCCACGGAATAAGTGCTGGTCGGGCCGTCTACCTCGCGACCGTCGAGCAGAGCGGCCAAACGAGGAACCGCGGCCTTCAGCTCCAGCACGGTTTGCGGCTTGATTCCGATTGGGAAGACGGCACTATCGCCTGCGCCGACACCCGCCAGTGTTCGGCCGGGGGCCAGTGCGGCCAAGGTAGCCAGTGAGTTAGCCACGACCGTTTCATGTCTCGTGACCAAATTGGTGACTCCCGGCCCGAGGGCAATTTTGTTTGTGTTTTGGGCGAGGAGGGCGAGCAAAGCGAAGGGATCCCTCATCGCGAGCTGGGAGTCGATCACCCAGCAGGCATCCACGCCCTCGGCTTCGGCGGCCTGGACCAATTCGATCATTTTCTCGGGAGGCTCCCGCTGGCTCCAACCAAGCGAGATTCCGAGCTGGGTCACAGCTGTTTCTTTCTTGAGGCCAGTGCGGCAAAAGATGATGATTTAGCGATCAAAGGTTTGTAGATCTCCGGTCGACGGTCTCTCATGACTGGGAAGACATCGGACGCCCCGTCGAGATCCGCTCCTGAGAGCGAACCGATCAGAACCTCCTGGTCGGCACCGGCCGCCGCCACAACGTCACCCCGGGCGCTGACCAAGCGCGAGCCCCCAAATAGCGACCAGCGCCGCCCTCGGGCCTCGAGCTCACCCACCCCATTGGCGAACACCACGTGCATGTGGCCTTCCAACGCTCTGGCAACAGGCAGGAACTCCCCCAGACGGCGGAGGTGGGCGATGTCGAGCCAGTTGGAGGCAGCCACCAAGAGATCTGCACCCCTCAAGGCAGCGATGCGGCTGACCTCGGGAAAGAGGAGGTCGTAACAGACGATCAGAGCCACCTTGCCGAAGCGAGCCTCGGCCACGACTACTTCGTCGCCGGGCACGAAGTAATGGTTCTCTTCAACTGGGAGGTGGATCTTCCGGTAAACGCCAGCGAGGTCGCCGTCGTCGGCCAACACCACGCTGTTGTGAAATTCGTGGCGCATTGACGCTGGCTCCATCAGGCCCACTACCAGGGCGGCTCGGCGGCCGGAGGTGAGGTCTATCAGACGAGACAGCTCTGCTGATGCGGCATGAGCGGCTTGAGAGAGGATTCGTTTGCGCCGCTGGTCGTAACCCTTCAGCGGTATGTACCCAGTCAGGGCGAGTTCGGGAAAGACGACCAGGTCGACGTGGTCCGCCAAATCTGAGTAGAGATCTGCAATAACGCGGGCGTTCTCGGGCACTGCCTCATCATCGGCCCAGGCTTGGCGGGCGGGGATCTGGGCCACCGCCACGGTCATGTCTGGGGATCGCGCGACCGTCGGGGTTGCCATCGAGTCAGTCATCAACCCGCTCGAGGAGTAACGCATCGGTCTGGCCAAAGCCGCCGCATATCGCCACCGCGGCGAAGCGGCCTCCTTGCTCATGGAGTTGGCGGGCAGCTGTCAGGGCGAGGCGGGCCCCGCTAGCCCCGACCGGATGACCGAGGGCAACCGCCCCTCCATTGCGGTTGGTGCGCGAAAGCAGCTCCGCTTCGAGGTTGCGATCCCCGGCAGCGAGTCGTCGGATGCTGACCAGAGGGGTGGCAGCGAAGGCTTCGTTGATCTCGATCACGTCGAGGTCGCTCGGGCGGAGGTCGAACTCGCTCAGAATTCGTTCAATCGCCACTCCCGGTAGGTACGCCGACGAGGTCGGCGACTCGGCGGTTTGCAAGTAGGCAGAAACCCGAGCCAGAGGGGCTCTCACTTGCTCCTTGGCGATCGGACCGGGAGCAATTATCAGGGCACAGGCGCCATCGTTGAGACCGGGTGCGTTGCCAGCGGTGACGGTTGGGCTGTCCCTGACGGTGGGAAGAGCGGCAAGGGCCTCGATAGTCGTGTCGACTCGGGGGGGCTCATCCATCGACACAGGGGCACCGGGGACTTCCACTGGAGAAATCTCTTCGTCGAAGAATCCCCGCTCGAAAGCCCGGAAGTAACGCTGGTGACTTTGGAGGGCCCACTGGTCCTGCATCGACCGGCTTACTCCGTTGTCGAGCGCGACTTCCCCAACGTATTTGGCGATCGACGTGCCGGTGAGGGGAGAGCGCAGCAAGAGCAGGTCCTCTACCTCCAGATCGCCCACCTTCGTGTCACCGCTTCGATGCAGCAACCGGGGTGTGCGGGACATGCTCTCGATCCCCAGGCAGAGCACCGACGTGGCTCCCTGCCCGATCGAACGAGCCGCCAAGCCGATCGTCGTCGCACCTGAACAACAGGCTCGATCGACAGTGAGGGTGGGAAGCGATTCGGGGAGTCCAGCGTCGAAGGCGATCTGGCGCGCCGGCACCATCAGTCCCCCTTCAATCATCCCGACGCCGACGATCAGCTCGGTTACCAACTCGGTCGGCCAGTCGAGCTTTTTCAACGTGGAAGTGATCAGTTGGCGACCCAGCTCGACCAAGGGGATCTGGCTGAGGGCCCCTCCGAAGCGACCGAAAGGCGACCGCAGACCCCCAACCAGCCAAACATCGGAAAGGACCTCGACTTTGATCGCCTCACTCGTAGCTGTCGTGACGCTCCTCCTTGCTGTAGTCGAAGCGGGGCATGATCACGCAAACGTGGACATAAGGCTCTTCGCCAATCTGAAAGCGAACCCTGGCACCGGCGGGAATGAGATAGGCATCGCCTGCCTGAAAAGTCCTCTCGATCTGCTTGCGGTGGTTAGGGCCCAGGGTGTAGGTGACCCTTGCCTGTCCCCGAGTCACAACATGGACCTCGTCGTGCCAGAAAGCCCAATTAACCGTCGATCCAGCCAGGAAGGCTTCGTGGGCAATGTTGCCCCGTGGGTCGTTGACGAGGAACTCCACCTGAAATGTCTCCGTGTCACCGACCCGGGAGCCACCGAACATCTGCGGGTCGGAGGCGAGCAATCGAGTCTCGTCCAGGCGGGCCACCTTCATCTCATCTCACCTTCCGTGCGTCCTGCCAACGCCTTATTTTGACGAACCCTGGGGGGACCTCGCGGGCGAGAGTGCCAGGCGGCTCGACGACCACTTGTGCCCTCAGTCCAATGCTGTTGCGGACGGCGTGCACGACCTGTTGCTCCGCGCCCTCGCGTGTCGTTTCCAGACGGATCGTGATGATCTCGCGATTGCGCTGGTCTGTGGCGACTACTCCCCGGTAGTCAGTTATCCCCTCAACCGCAAACACCGCGGCATCAAATTGCGCCGGCCAGACGTTGATCCCTCGGATCTTCATCATGTCATCCCATCTTTGCACTGCTCCGGCGGCGATCCCCCTGAGCGGCCGCGAACAGGGACAGCCACCTGGAGGAATCCATCGCACCCGATCACCCGTGGCGTAACGAAGGAGTGGGGAGGCCGAGGCGCCAAAGGGCGTTACCACCAGTTCCCCATCCTCATTTTCTCCGACCGGGGTCCCCGTCTCGGGGTCGATGACTTCGTAGTAGCCGGACTCCGGCGGAAAATGGAGGACTCCCAGTTGGCCGTTCTTGATCACTCCTCCGGGGCAGGTCCATGCGATCGCCCGCTCGGTACAACCGTATTGCTCATAGAGCGTGGCCTGCCAGCGCTCTTGGATTTCCCCCGCCCACTGGTGGGAAAAGGCCTCGCCGGCGACGATCAGCGACCTCATTCCAAGGCGAGCAGGGTCTAGGGCGGCATCTTCACAGGCGGTCGCCAGTCGACTCAAATAACTGGGAGTGGCGACGATTACCTCGGCGCCGAAGCGAGCGAGCGTCTCGACCTTGCGCTCTGTCGGATAGCTGCCCACTGCCAGAACGTTGGCTCCCAATGCTCGCAGGGCGGCGAAATACCAAAGTCCCGCGGCCGTGACTCCGATCGGCAAGGTGAGCAACACCCGGGTGCCTGCTCTGATCCCAGCCCAGGCGAATCCGACAGCCTCGGTTTGCAGGATGGCGGCGAGATCGGCTTGGTTGAGGGCGTACACCTCAACGCCCATGCCCGAGGTTCCACTGGTCTGTACCACCATCCGCACATCCTCTTTGGCAACGACGGTGCGCGAGCCGAAGGGCGGGTGCCTCTCGCAGTCGGCGACCACGTCGCCCTTGCGGGTCAGGGGCAAAGCCGCGAACGACTCCCGATCGCGATCCTTCGGAAGTCGAAGCCGCTCCCGGTAATAGGGGTTGATCGTCGCCAGGTGCTCGGCCAGTGACCAAGCGCTATCCAGCTGCCATCGCTCCAACTCCTGGGCGGTTTGAGGAGTGCTCGCCGACCAGGAGCCAAGTCGATGGTTAAACCCTTGAAGAGAGGTGAGATCCATTTCCAGCTTGACCACGGCGGGGGTCAAAATCCCACCCTGGCTATTCCAAGATTCCGCAGTAGTGAAGGATCGAACGGGTATAGACCCGAGCGCTGGCAGCCAACTCATCCACCGATAGAGAGAAGTTGCCACCCCCGGTCGAGGAGGAGGGGCCATATGTAAGGCTGGGAATCCCCGCCTCGTTGAACGGGGTGATGTCTCGCCACATTGAAGTCACCGGGGGCAACGGGAGCCCGGGCTCTTCCCCAAACTCTTCTCTGTGGCCAGCCCGCACGGCTTCCGCCAGGTCTTCGATTCCTGTGGCCTCATAGCCCCGCCGGTAGAGGATGCACTCCAGCTCAAACGGCACCCCGGTCTCGTCCAAAACCGAGCGGAGCTCTCGCTGGATGGCCATAGCGGTCACATCGGGTGCGATGCGGACATCGAGATAGAGGTGGGCGAGTTCGGTCGACTTGGTGAGCTTGTCGGGCCGGCCGCTGCGGACGGCGCCGATGTTGGCTTTCGGTATCACGATTCCGCCGGGGCATTCGTAGCGTCGCTGCGGGTAGCGGCTCGCCCATTCGTTGAGGGCGGCAATCACCGGGGACAGCCGAACGATGGCATTGGGGTTGGAGGCAGGATTGGGGTCAGGAGCCGTGAAGGGCGTGTACATCGGCTCGCCCCCCAAGACGGTGATCCGGAAGAAAGCCTTTCCGGCCTGTACCCAGCCGAGGGCGTTGCCGGTTGCCTCCGCCACCAGGGCGGAGTCGCCGATGACCCCGTGAGCGATGGCGTACCGGGCACCGAGGTCTTTGCCGAGGTGGGCGGGCCCCTGGAACTCATCGACCGGCTCCAACCCGATCTCCCCGGGGACCGCGTGAAGGATGACATCCCCCCGTAGCTGAGTGCCCGATCGTTTGATGGCGGCGGCGGCAATGAGGAAGGCGGCCATTGGACCCTTGTCATTCACTACCCCGTTTCCGTAGACGAAGTCGCCCTCCCGCCAGGCGGAAATGTATTTGGACTGAGCTGGATTGCGATAGACCAGGGTGTCATGACGACTGATGGCGGTGTCGAGATGGGCGTTGAGGACTAGGGTCGGACCGTCACCGCTCCCCTGCAATCGAGCGACGATCGAGGGGCGCTCCGGGACCAGGCCGATCCGACGGGGAACGAAGCCTTCCTCCGCCATCCATATCGCAACCTCTTCTGCAGCAGGGCCCTCGGCCCCAGCCGGAGCTTCGATCTTTCCCAGACGCAACGCCAGATCCGCTACTTCCTCGGCGTCCACCGAGCCGGCGATCTTGTCGACGAGGCGGGTCAATCGGTCTCCTCCGATTCCCATATCTCTATAGGAACGTTGGCGTTGGCGACCGCCTCCACCGAGCGTGAGTGGGGCGATCCTGGTGGCAGGAAGCGGTTGCCGCAATTGGGGCACCGCAGCCGAACAGTCCCGATCTCCCACAACGCACCGTCCACCACCACTTTCCCCCGACATCGTGGACAGGTGAGCTCCTTGATGTACATCTCAATCTTCCTCGAGGGTGTAACGGTTGAGGGCGAACTGTTCGATCGCCGCGGCAGGCACCCTGGCCATGGGTGGGGCGGGTTTATCGAGGGGCCAGGTGGCATCAATAACAAATCCGCTGGTGGTGCCGAATCCGGGATGGGAGGGGTCGAGCAATGAACCTTGCAGACCCTTGAGAACGGTCAGATCCTCTGCAGTACGGACTCGAGTCGAAATCGCCCACATCACCTGCTGGGCGTCGAAGACATCGATGTCGTCGTTGACCGTGATCACCTGCTTCACGAGGTTCCCGGCGGCGAGCACCGCCAACGCGGCGCGCATTGGTTGTCCCTCGGCTGACTTGCGCAGTGCTACTACGACGGTTGTCGGGCCTCCTCCTCGAAACCATCCCAGACTGGTCACCTGTGGCACGGCCGCCCGGGCGGCCGCGAGCAGGCTGGCGTGAATCGAGATATGCGCGTTGAGATGATCGTGATGTCCGGCGAAAATCTCCAAGATCACCGGGTGGGGGCGAGACGTGATCGCGTCAAGTTCGAACACGTGAGACAGTTTCTGCGGTCCCAGGTAGCGCATGTACTCGCCGAACGGGCCCTCGACCACGCGGCGGCCAGCTAGAAGTCTTCCCTCGAGAATCAGCTCCGCGTGCGCTGGTATGAGTAGTGCCCCTCCGTAGGAGATCGACGGTGCCACAGCCAGTCCCTCTCCTAGTAAAGCCCCCGCGACCCGGTACTCGTCGATCGCCAATCCGGTGAGGGCCGCTGCGGCGAGGTTGAAGGCGGGATGATGTCCGAGCACAAGGGCTACTGGCAGGTCTTGTTCCGCTTCTTCGGCCTGGCGATGGAAGCTCCACAGCTGGCGCGGAGAAATGTGAACTCCGGCATGGCGGTCGTCGAGGAACATCACTCGGTTCCAAGAAAGGTTGTATCTCCCCGAGTCCGGAGACCGGGCGGCAATGATGGGAGTGAAATAGTCGCCCCCCTCAAATTCGACGTGTCGGGTCCAAGGCAAATTGCTCATGGAGACCGACATCCCATCGAAGACCATGTCTTGCACCGGGACCTCGTTGACAATTATCGGTTCCCGAACCTGAGCTGAGCGAGTTGGGATATGTTCGAGGAGGCGAGGCCAGGTTCCCGCCTCTATGCCGAGGGCACGTTCAATCGAGGCGAGACGTCCGTAGGCATTGAACAACATGCTGGCCTGAGAGGCCGAGCCGGAACGGCCTCCCACCTGAGTGAACAACACTGGCGGGGCTCCGTCGGCGGTCTCGAGCTGCGCCAGGATGGCGGTGGCCTCGTATTGAGTAGGGCGAACCAGGTCTTTGACCCGGACCAGACCAAGGTCATGGCCATTGCGGTCGATCCAAGCGCCGAGGGATTGATCAGGCACAGTTCAACGCGGTTCTTCCTCCAGCGGGCTCGTTACCTTCTCGATTCCCGGACATCTCATGAAGGTTTCGTCGCCTGGCGTCAAGCCCACTCTCCGACATATGGTATATCATACGCCGTGGCCATTCGACCACGCCGATAGAGGAGGCGAGATGAGTAAACACCGCGGGGTCGTCCAGCTTTCCATGGTGCTTTTGGTGCTCGTGGGCTTGCTAAGCGCGTGTGGCGGCGGGGAGGCAGCCACTACTACCGAGGGCGGTGCTGTGACTACAGGCGGGCAAGTAACTACGACCACCGCCGGTCAAGAGGCAACGACAACAGCCGCCGCCCAAGAGCCGACTTCGCTGGTTGCGGTCCACGGCAGCAGCCCCGATTTCATAGCTCTGGTGCCGGCGGCCGCGTGGGATGTTCTCGCCGAACAGGGCGTGGAAGTGGATCAGCAGTACGTCGAGGATGGCTCGATCGCCATTCAGGCTCTCGCTCAAGGCGAGGCGCAAGTAGCTACCAACATCGGGGTCAACGTCGGTTTGCTAGCGGTCCAAGAAGGAGCCTCGATCATCGACGTGATGGCCACCCAGCGTCCCACTTGGGCCCTGGTCAGCAGAAACGAGATCGCAGCGATTGAGGATCTCGCCGGTTTGACCATGGGAGTCCACGGGGAAACGTCCTTTACGAAGGCCATCGCAGACTTTTACGATCGCGAGTATTCGCTGGGAATGACGCAATTGATCATTCCTGGGAGCGAGGTACGGGCCGAGGCGCTGGCCAACGATCAGATCGACGCCTCGGTAATCGATTTCCCCGACATCGTTCGCTTGGAGGCGACGTACCCCGACTCTTTCGTTGTCCTAGCCACGATTGGAGAGACACTTCCCGACCTGATCGAGCAAGACATCTGGATGAACGCAGCATGGATCGAAGAGAATCCTGAATTGGCCCAACAAGTGGTGACGGCGCTAGTCCAGGGTATCCGCAACCTGCGAGACGACCACGAATACGCACTCAGTCTGGCTTCAGAACTGCTTCCGGATGAGGATCCCGCGGTGCTCTCGGAGCTGATCACCGAATACACAGAACGAGGAATCTGGGATCCGAATGGGATTCTCACCGAGGAAACCGCCCAGTTCACGATCGAGTTCTTCTCCGATCTCGGCGAGATCGATGTCGATCCGGCCACAGTAACCCTTACCGATTACTTCAACTTTGACCTGTTGGGAGGTGCCCTCACAGAGCTCGGGCAGGAGTGACCTCAGGGTCAGAAGAGTGGTGGGCTGGCCCCGTGGAGACGCTGAACCTGCCCACGAAACCCACCATGATGGGGAAATGACTGGAGGGGCGGTTACTCGTTCGCCAGCGTCGCTGGTCGACGCGGCTTGGCTGCCCTGGGTTGTGCGGTCATCCTCTCTGGTCGCTCTGGTCGGAGTTTGGGAATACGTAGGACGCCAGCAAGAGACGAGTCTCTTTTTCGTCCCTATCAGTGTCGTGGTCGGCGCGCTTTGGAACCTGATTCAGTCGGGGGAGTTCTGGGACGCGTACCGCCAGACAATGACCCCTTTCCTTTGGGGTTGGCTGCTCGCGATGGGAGTGGGGATCGTTGCTGGGCTGATCATCGGCCGGTTCCGTGTTGCGCTGGCGCTGACGACGCCCTATCTCACTTTTCTAAACGCCCTGCCCGTTTCGACTCTGGTGCCGGTGGCGGTGATTCTGCTCGGAATCGGCTATCCATCGCGAATACTTGTTGTTTTTCTGTTCGCCGTGGTAGAGATCATCTTGAACACCGCCGCCGGAGTCCGTTACGTCGATCGCGAACTGGTCGAAATGGGTCGATCCTTTCACGGCAACGAGTGGCGGCTGTTCAGAAAGGTGATCCTTCCCGCTTCGGGTCCGGGGATCATGGCCGGCGTTCGAATCGGAACCGGCAGAGCTGTAGTGGGCATGGTCGTAGTCGAGATCCTTCTCGTTGCGGTCGGAGTGGGACGGCTCATCCTCCGTTTCCGGGGCAGGTTTCAGAGTGCGGAGCTATATGCCGTGGTGCTTTCGCTCATCATCTTTGGCATCGCCCTTCTGGCTTTGGCGCGCTGGGTCGAACGTCGAGTGTCAAGGTGGAAGCTCGAGCTTGAGGCCGTGTCGTGATCGAGATCGAAGCTGTGGGTCGCCGATTCCAGACCCGGGACGGCGGATCGTTCGAAGCTCTTCGGGAGATCTCCTTCTCGGTCCGCGATAAGGAGTTCTTCTCAATTCTCGGCCCCAGCGGGTGTGGAAAGACGACCCTTCTGAAGATGATCGCTGGCCTTGTGCGCCCGAGCGAAGGCCGGATCGTTATCGACGGAAAGGTCGTGGACGGTCCCGGGAATGATCGGGCAATGGTGTTTCAACACTTCGTGCTACTCCCGTGGGCCGACGTTCTCACCAACGCCGGCTTCGGACTGGAAATGAGAGGATTGAGCCGTAGGGAGAGTCGGGAGCAGGCCCGACCTTTTCTGGACCGGGTCGGGTTGACCAGGTTCTATGAGCACTATCCGCACGAATTGTCGGGAGGAATGCAACAGCGGGTTGGTTTGGCTCGCGCCCTCGCGGTACGTCCCGACATCCTGCTCATGGACGAGCCGTTTGGAGCTCTCGACGCCCAAACGCGTCAAATCATGCAGGAGGACCTCGTCCGGCTGTGGGAGGCGGAACAGAAGAGCGTCGTCTTCGTCACCCACAGCATGGATGAAGCCGCTTATTTATCCGACCGAGTCCTGGTGATGGACACTCAACCGGGCCGGATCAAGGAGATAATCGATATTCCCTTGCCCAGGCCGAGGGACGAGGGCGTACGACGGTCACCGGTCTTCACCGAGCTGACCAGTCACATGTGGCATCAGCTGCGCGGCATGATCGGGCAAGCGGGCGAGCCGGCTCCGGAGTAGGCGAATGCTGAAGCGGATTCGGGGATCAGGCCTTTCGATGCTTGGGTTGCTGGCGGGCCTGGTTATTTGGGAAATCATTGGCAGGCTGGAGCTTTCCCCGGCCTTTCCGCCTCTGACCGATGTGCTTCGATCGATAGTCGAAGTTTGGCCCAGTGCCCGTTTCCTCGAGGCATTGAGAGACAGCCTCATCAGTGTCGTCATCTCGCTTCCTCCGGCCGTCCTGTTGGGGGTTCTGCTTGGGCTCCTGATGGGCCGCTTCCCGGTCATCGAGTGGCTGTTCGACACCTATGTCAACATCTTTCTATCTCTGCCCTTAGTGGCACTGATCCCGATCCTCTTCCTGATCTTTGGACTGGGTCGGGGCAGCGTTCTCGCCACCATCGTTATCTATACCTTCTTCATCGTGGTGGTGAACACCGTGGCTGGCGTGAAGACGGCCGACCCCCGATTGATCGAGATGGCGGTGTCGTTCGGGGCTAGGGAGCAGGAGATTCTTAGGCGCGTGGTGCTTCCCGCCGCCCTCCCCCTGATCTTCGCTGGCATCCGCATTGCCACCGGCCGTTCGATCAGGGCTGTGATCATTGCTGAGCAGGTGATCGGTCTGATCGGTCTGGGTGGACTGATCCAGCGCCTCGGAGGCGCTTTTGCCGTGGAGGATCTGTATGCGGTGATCCTATTTGTCGGACTACTCGGCCTCTTGAGCATGGAAACAGTTCGTTTTTTCGAGCAGAGGGCGATGCCCTGGCTCAGGCACGGTGGCGCCAGCAATCTGGAGCCGGAGGCTGCCGCTTGACCTCTCGCCCAGTGTGGGACGTCCACGGCCACTACCTCCCGGAGGCATCTTTCGACCTCATGGTTGAGGGCCAAGCGAAAGTGAAGGTGGAGCAGATAAACGGCCTTGCTGAGTCGATCACCGTCAACGGGCTGCCGGTCGGAGCCACCGTCACCCAGCTCGCCTCCATCGAGTCGATCCTGGCCGCCATGGACCAGGCCGGCCTGGACCGACGGATCCTCACCCCACCCCCGTTCACATACCGATACTGGGACGACCCCGCCGACAGCCTCCAACTGTGCCGGCTCCTCAACGATGCGCTGGCCGGCCTGGTTGCTAGCCAGCCCCATCGCCTATTTGGCCTATGCACCGTGCCCCTGCAGGATCCGGCCCTTGCCCTCGGGGAACTCAAAAGAGGGATGGACGAGCTCGGTTTGCTAGGACTTGCGGTGGGCACCAACGTCGCCGGAAGCCTATTGTCCGACGACTCTTACCGGTCGTTTTTTCGGGCGGTGGCGAAGCGTGGAGCCCCGGTGCTGGTCCATCCAGAGTTTGTTCCCAGTCCCCGTTACTCCGGCTACTACCTGGTCAACGTCTTGGGGATGCCGGTCGAGACCGGCGCCACCGTGGCAGGGATGATCTTCTCAGGGATGCTGGAGGAGCTGCCCGACCTGCGGGTGTGTTTCGTGCATGGGGGAGGAGTGGCTCCTTCTCTGCTTGGCAGATGGATCCACAGCTGGAAGACGCGCTCCGACACCCGAGCGGACACGACGATCGCCCCGTTGGAACAGCTGGGTTCGATCTACTGGGACTCGCTTACGCACTCCGCGGCAACCCTTTCGTTTCTAGTCGAATTGGTTGGCGCGGAGCATGTGGTTGTTGGCACCGACGCGCCCTTCGACATGGAGGATGCGACGCCTTTGGCGTCTCTGGCCGCAGCTCCCCGGTTGAGTGAGGGCCAGATCTCTCAAATTCAATCGGTTACTCCTCTTCGCTGGCTCTACGGCTCGGACTCACAAGATGGCTGAATCAGAACAGCTCCTGCCGGAAGGCGTGATCGATCTTCACGTCCATTACTACACGGATGAATACCTCGCAGCTGTAGAGGACGCTCCCGCCATCCAAGTTTACCGGCGGCCCCAAGACGGACGTTATGTGGCGCTCTGGCGAGGCGGAGTTTCCCTGACCGTGCCCCAGCCTCACCCCGGCATCTCCGAGCGCCTTGAAATGATGGACCGGTCCGGGATCGCCATGCAGGTGCTTTCCGTCCCATCACCAAGCGTTTACTTCATTGAAGGGGAGATCGCAGATCGACTGTCCCGTCGAGTCAATGAAGAATTCGCTGAGATTTGTCGAGATCACCCAGGTCGTTTCCGCGCCTTGGCCACAGTGACCATGCAGAAACCCGACCTCGCTCTAGCAGGGCTCCCCTATGCACTCGATGAACTGGGGTTGGATGGGATCATGATTCTCACAAACATCGATGGGGTTCCGCTCGACGATCCTGGTCTCGAGGAGTTTTGGGAAGAAGCAGATCATCGATCTCTGCTGATCTATGTTCATCCGACGGTCCCGGAGGCGGATCACATGTCAGACTATGCCCTGGCCATTGCTGTTGGGTTTCTCGCTGACACCAATCTCGCGCTCGCCCGTCTCACTTACTCCGGTGTGTTTGAGCGATTCCCGAGGATAAGGTGGATATTCAGCCATCTGGGCGGCACTCTGCCGTTCATGCTCCCTCGACTCGACAACTATCACCGGCAATTTCCGGAGTGCCGCGAAAAGGCTCCGCGACCTCCGTCGGAATACATCAAAGGCCTACTGTTCGATACCGCCTCGTCGCATCGCCCGGCTGTGCGCTGTGCGACCGACACCCTAGGAATGGATCGGCTGGTTTTCGGAAGCGACTATCCGCATGTTCCAGGTGGCGTCACTCCCTTTTTGGAGGCACTAGATGCGACCGGGGCAGTCGGTTCCGAATTGGAAGATCTCGTTAGAGGGCGGGCTCTGGCTCTGCTGGGCGGCCGGGCCATCTGAGGTGTGCGGTCCTGGGCTCGTAAGCGATGAGTTTCGACGGCGGGTAGCTGCCTACCACGCCACCAAGGGTCAGGTCAGTTCGAGCCCTTTTGGGCCTGATGACCAGATCGGAATGCTGAACTTGCTTACCTCTGAGGTTGCCCGGGAGTATCTCGCCCGAGCGAATGGGTCTGAGGTCTTCGACCTTTCAGTCGACCTGTTTGTGGATATGCCCACGTGGACTGAGGGAGGAGAGCCGCCCTACAGCATCTGGATGGTGCACACTCCGCAAGGAACGGTGGTCGATGATCCCGTCAGGGTTGGTCGCGGTCAGAACGAATTGGTGGCCTGGTCCGCAGATGCCATATCGATGTTCACTCACTGTGGGACCCACATCGACACTCTCAACCATTTCGGCTACAAGGGAAAAATCTGGAACGGTTTCGCTGCCAGCGAACATTTGGGAAGCCTTCACTGGACGGTGGCAGGGCCGGACCGCTATCCCCCCATTATCGCCCGAGGGGTAATGATCGATGTCCCCGCCGCCCTCTCGCTATCCGTTCTGCCCGACAGCTATGGCATCGGACGGGAGGACCTGGAGCAGGCCCTTAGCCGGCAGGGCACCGTCCTCCAGGCAGGAGACGTGGTTCTGGTGCGCACCGGAAGGATGAGTCTCTGGCCCGATCCGGAGGCATACTTGCCACGAGAACCAGGGCTCAACCGAGAGGGCGCCAGGTTTCTGGCAGAGGCAGGAGCAGCGGTGATCGGTGCTGACAACATCGCAGTTGAGCAACTTCCCGCCGACGACCCCGAGAACTGGATGACCGTGCACACTTATCTGCTGGCCGAGGCAGGTATTCCAATGATCGAGGTCGTCAATTTGGAGGAGTTGGCAGAGGAGGGCTGTCACGAGTTCTGTTTCATAGGCGCGGCACTCAAGCTGAGAGGTGCTACTGCCGGACCGATGCGCCCCTTGGCTCTACCGCTCCGGTGATCACCTCAGCGCGGGTGAACTGATAACGAGCAGAGTCGCCGAAGTCGATGAGCGGTTGTGAATGTCGTGCTGCTCACCCGCAGGGAGAATGGCTACGTCTCCAGGCCCGATGACGATCTCTTCGGACGAGTTCGAGACTGTCAGCTCACCAGTCAACCCGGCATAGATCTGCACCGAGTTGGCGTGGGCGTGGAGATCGGAACCTCCACCGGGTTGGATCTCGCCATGCCAGACACTTATCGCCGGGGTTCCTAGCGCCCGTCCCGCCAGCAAATGATTGACGACGCCGTGGTGCCCGCTGGGCTCATACCCCTGCGACTCCTTGAAACGGACCAGTCTCAAAGCATTTCCTCAGCAGCTTCGTTCGGCTCACTCATGCCGGTGATACTCAACGAAAAGGATCGAGGGTCACGAGGGCCCCAATTTCCACCCGCAACCGCCTTGAAAAAATTGACAAGGGACTCATTGAACATCTCGGGCTCTTCGAGGTTCAGCGTGTGGCCGGATTTGGGGAATAGAGAAAGCCCTGCTGTCGGAATCGCCTTCTTCAGCATTAGTGAGGCCTCAATCGCCCCTTCGTCTTCATCTCCGACCATGATCAGGACCGGGGTGGTCATCGTCGCAAAATCCATTTCAAAGTCGTAAAGCGAGGGTCGGTTGGCCTGAACCCCGCGCATGGTCAGCGACGAACCGATGGGGGAATGTTGCGCCAGCGCTGCAGCGAACCGGGCATGGCCACGAGGGTCCTTGTTTTGAAACTGCACCCGCGCCGGCCCAATTGCATATCGAGCGGCGACCTGGGCGGATCCTTCCTCGGCAAAGGCCTTTGCAATCGCTTCACACTCGCGTCGAAAAGAGATGCGTTTGTCGGGAGTGGCTCCATATCCCACCCCGGCGATTGCCGTCGAGAGCAGACGCTCGGGGTGCAAGCGGGCGAGATGGAGGGCGCAGAATCCGCCCATCGAGAGACCTACCACATGAGCCTGTTCGACCGCCAGGCCGTCCATGACAGCCAAGGCGTCGTCGATGGCGTGGGCCTGTGAGTATGCATCAGCATCGTCAGGCACGTCTGAAGGGGGATAACCACGAGCGGAGTAGGTAATACAGCGGTGCGCTTTTGAGAAGTACCGCACCTGAGGCTCCCAGCTGCGATGGTCGCCGGCGAACTCATGAATGAACAGGATCGGTGCCCCCGCCCCCTCCTCCTCGACATGCAGAGCGGCGCCATCCACGGACGTGATCCGATACGTCCTCGGACCCATTTGATATATGATACACCAACTGCCTAGGCCCGTTCGGGCTCCGGAGCTAGGGAGGCAAAAGCATCGAGAATGTGACTGCTAGTGGCAGCGGAGGCTCGGTCGCCATCCTTCTCTCGGAGTGCGTCGATGATCTCATTGTGGTGGGCCACCGATACCGAAACCGGGCGGTCAACTGGGGGGCCTTCTCCTAGCGTTCTCCAGAGGAGGTTGAGCTGAGCCAGCAGCACCGGGGATTCGGTGATTTCGTAGATCCTGAAATGGAATTGGCGGTTAAGAGCTCCGATCGTGGCGGTTTCTCGAGCCCTAGCCAAGCGTCGATTGAGAGATTCCAGGTCATCGAGATCCTTCTGGGTGATCCTTTGGGCCGCCAACCTGGCGCCAAGCCCCTCCATCGCGGCCCGGATCACCGCGTTTTCGTAAATCCGGGTGGTTTCGGAACGCACCACTACCGCCCCCCGATGATCCTCAGTGACGATGAAGCCCTCCGCTTCCAATCGTCGGAAAGCCTCGCGAACAGGCGTCGGGCTCACCCCGAACTGTTCACCCACATCTCGTTGGCGGAGTACTGCGCCGGGAGCCAACTCGCCGCTGTGGATCATCTCCTTGAGGGCATCGGCGACGAGATCGGTCTTACTTCGATAGCTGATGCCGGGCGGCATGTCCTGGGTCCTTCGTGGTCGTACATGGAAGATGATATGTCAAATTCGGAGGAGAAATGAGCGTTCGTTTGGAAGAGCGGAGCGGACTCCCGGTGGCACTTCTCGATCGGCCCGATCGGCTCAATGCTCTCGACTTGGCGACTGTTAGCGCCGTCAGGGCGGTAATCGATCAGAAGAAGCCCGTTTTGATATTGGCATCGACCTCCTCACGGGCCTTCTCTTCGGGAGCCGACACGAGTGTCTCCGATGCTGAGCGCGCCGCCGTTAGCGAGTCGCTCTATGGCCTCTATGCGGCCATGCGGGCTGCCTCCACGATCATCATCACCGCCGCCGACGGCCACGCGATCGGTGGCGGAGCTCAACTTCTGCTGGCCTCAGATATCAGGGTCGCTGGTCGTTCGTTATCTATCCGTTTTGTAGGGGTTGGTCACGGATTGGTGGTGGGCGCCTGGGGACTGCCGTCCTTGATCGGCCGCGGGGGCGCGCTGGAATTATGCCTGACAACCCGGCCGATCGGCTCCGACGAAGCACTTGCCAAAGGACTAGTCGAGAGGGTGGTGGATGATCCGCTGGCCGAAGCGATCGAGGTGGGTACTGCAATCATGGCCCTCGATCCGGCTCTAAACGCGATAGCCAAGACCATCGTCGCCATCAGCGACCCGGACAAGGCGCTCCAGGCTGAACGTTCCTTCAACTCGGGGTGGCGGGGATCGATTCCTGGAACCGGACCTATATGACGGCACGGCTAGATCGTCCTGAGATAGATCCGTCTTCAATAACGGCCTGGTCGTCTCATCTGGGGAAGCCGATTTCCGACCCGGTCGCCTTGCGGCGTGATTTGGCGGATGGGACCTTGCCCGAGGCATTCGCCTGCACTGCAGCAGCCGCCGGGTCCGCACCAGCGTTCTTCCTCCCCGATGGAGGCATAACCCACGCGGCGCTTGACCAAGCTGCGGCCAGGGCACAGACGACCCTGCTCCGCCTCGGGGCCGGTCCGGGACGGGCTGTTCTGCTCAGCGCAACCACCAGCCTCCCGACCCTGATCGCCTACATAGCGGTTCTCCGGACCGGTGCTGCGGTGGCTTTGGCCAACCCCTCATACACACCTTCAGAACTCTCACGACTGATAGCCGCCAGTGACGCCGACCTTGCCATCGCTACAGGCGAGGGCGTCAAGCGGTTAGCCGCCACGAGCGTCCCCGTCCGCGAGTTGATCGGACTCGCCGTTGAGGATCGTCAGCATGCCTCATTGTTGTTGTTCGATCGATCCGAAGAGCCGGCACCGGTGGTTTCCCTGAACCCCGACGCTCCCGCCGTACTGGCCTTCACCTCGGGCACCACTGGCGAGGCGAAATGCGTTCCCTTATCCCACCGCAACCTGCTTGCCTCAATTCGAGGTGTGATGTGGGCGTGGAGGTGGTCGGCCAATGACCGACTCGTTCATGCGCTTCCAATCGCTCATCAGCATGGTCTGGGGGGAGTCCACGCCACCTTGTTGGCGGGAAGCCAGGCGACGCTCTTGGGACGGTTCGATCCCGAGCAGCTGCTCGACGCGGTCGTTACTGAGGCCACCACGGTCCTCTTCGCAGTTCCCACTATTTACCGCCGCTTGGCGGAGGAGGCGTTTGACCGGCTGGCCCTGCTTAAGGGGTTGCGGCTTTTTACCTCGGGCTCTTCTGCCCTTCCGTTGGCGTTGGGCCAGCAGCTCATCGAAGAAATCGGAACTCCACCTCTGGAACGGTATGGCACGACTGAAAGTGGCCTCGACGTTTCCAACCTCTACGAAGGTCCCCGGGTGTTGGGGACCGTCGGTATGCCGCTACCCGGCGTGGAACTTGCCTTGGGCGATGGGGACGGCAAAACGGTCTCCGTTGGAGAGGTAGGAGAAGTTCTAGTGAGGGGCCCGCAGGTCTTTAACGGCTATCGGGGCGACCGGATCGGCGATGACCCATTCATTTTCGATTGGTTTCGGACAGGGGACCTTGGGGTGCAGGAAGCTTCGGGCCATCTTCGCTTGGTTGGCCGCACTAAAGAGGTAATCGTCTCTGGCGGCCTCAACGTCTACCCCAAAGAGGTCGAGGCGGTCCTGGCCGGCCTGCCCGGAGTCGAAGACGTAGCCGTGGTTGGAATGCCCTCCTCCGCCTGGGGAGAGGAGGTGGTGGCCTTTGTCGTGGGTCAGCCCATTTCCGAGGAGGACCTTCGCCGGGCCGCGTCAGCCGAGTTGGTTTCCTACAAGATCCCCAAACGATTCGTCAGACTTGAAAAAATCCCCCGCAACGAGTTAGGAAAAGTCAGCAGGGAAGGCCTACTGGCCCAGGGGGTTGTTCCTCCCGAGACTCCTGGCATATGATATATCGTCGCCGCTGAGGAGGGCAGGTTGGATCTCGGATTGCAAGGCAGGCGGGTTCTCATTACCGGGGGGAGCCAGGGCATCGGGAGGGCTTGCGCCCAACTGTTTGCCGAAGAGGGCTGCGATCTCTCCATCGTCGCCCGATCCCCTGAAAGCCTGGAGCGAGCCGCTAACGAGATCAAGCATGCCACCGGACGGACTGTCTATCCCCTCACTGGCGATATGAGCGTTCCCGAGGACGCCGAGCGGACCACGCGTTCTGCGATCGAGAAGCTAGGGGGAGTCGACGTGCTAGTGACGTGCGCCGGGAGCTCTCCAGGAGGCTTGATCGAACAGCTAACAGAAGAGCAGTGGTACTCCTCATTAGGGCTCAAGTTCATGGGATATGTGCGAAGCATGAGGGCGGTTTTGCCTCACATGAGGGAGCGCGGGTCTGGTTCCATCGTGCTCGTCGTTGGCAATGACGGGATCAAACCGAGCTATTGGGAAACCACCGCGGGAGCAGCTAACGCCGCGGGGATCAACGTCGCTTCCTCAATGGCCGAGCAATACGGCCCACTAGGCATTCGGGTGAATACGGTTAATCCAGGTCCCGTCAACACCGGACGGTGGGATGGGCTCGAGAAAGCCTTTGCCCGCGACAAGGGCATCAGTCAAAGGGATGCTCACGATTTGGCTGTGCGAAGCATCCCTCTCGGGCGTATTTGTGAACCAGAAGAGGTCGCCAACCTGGTCGTATTCCTGGCCTCCGATCGCGCCTCGTTTATAAACGGCGCCCACATCCTCATTGACGGCTCCCAGCGCAAAGGAATCATGGACACATGATCTGATGCGAGCTCACGTGGCGCATTAGGCGATCCATCAACGAGGTCTGAGGACGCCAGGGCTCAGGCTTCTCGGCTGATCACTCAGTTGCTGGTGAAGACCACCACCTCGTAGGACGTGGCCGTCGGGGGGAATCCGGTATCGAACTTGGCGTTGACCACCGCCAGCCGATTGCCCTGACGAGCCACCGTCGTTGGGACCTGGAAGTTGCTGTTGGTGATCACCGCTTCCACCTCTCCCGAGGAGAGGTCGGAG
>DATEDN010000101.1:0-2379 GCA_035281645.1 Acidimicrobiia bacterium
TGGAGGGGGCCTCCGATCGCAGCCGGTCGGCGATGGATTTCCTCGAGCCGATCGGCTTCGAGCTGTACGGCCAACCGACCGAGAGATTCAAGGCTGCCATGGGCGACATGGCGAGTCTGCTTCGAATCGAGCCGACCCACATGGCGGGCTTCGACCGACTCTGAGACTCGAGAGCCTCAACGGATGGTCATAAACCCCGCTTGCTCGCAGGCATCGACCATGGCCCGGATGTCGTCGTAGTCCGCGCCCTGCATCGGCACCCATTTCTCCACCAGACCCAGCTCGAGGATCTCTCGGCCCGGCTCGGTGGTGTGGAACTCGACCATCACCTTCCGGACGGCGTCGCGGAACTGAGAGTCAAAGCGTTTCGACACCGCCACCGGCTGGATTGTTGAGGGCCCCAGGGAGTCGATGACCTTAAGGTCCTTGGTCACCTCGGGATGGTCTCGCATCTCGATCGCCAGCACTTGGGAATCGATGGCCGAGGCATCTACTTGGCCCGCAGCCACCATCCGCACCGACTCCTCGTGGAAGCCGGCGTCGATCACCTCCGAAAAGAAGCCTCCGGTCTCACCGATCGAGACCAGGTGATAGCGGGTGATGCCGTATCCGGACTGAGATAGGGGCTCGTTGAACGACCACGACCGCCCTTTCAGATCGAGAAACGAGCGAGCATCGCTGTCACGGTGGACGATCACGTCTGAGAAGTAGATCGGCTGGCCGGCATACCTCTCACCGCGCAGGACCGGTGCGGCGATGGGTTCAGCGGGGCTCACTCCCTGCCGCTCGAACATCACGTAAGGAAGGCTGCAAACGAAGCAGACGTCGTTGACGTCATTCTGGCAGTTCTCGTAATCGGTCTCGACCACCAGCTCGGTGCTCATGCCCAAAGCCTCACCTACAGCGTCGGCAATCCCTTGATAGACCCGGAGCATGTTGGGGGCGAGAAAAGTCCCGAAACGGAGATCGGCCACGCCCGAAACCTATCGCACTCCCGATTGACAGGCTCGTCCAATCGGTAGGAGGCTAGACCTAAGAGCATGAAACCGATCTTTCGGTCTCGTGCGGTTGTTGTCTGCTTGGCGTTTCTGTTGGGAGCGTGCCAAACAGCTCCGGATTACACGCTCGACGAGCTCGTGGCGACGCTCGTGGACAGCGGCTTCTGCGCCAACGTGGAACGCACAGAAACGGTGCCTGACGACCCCAACGCAATCGTTCCGCACGCAGATTGCCAGAACGAGATCGTCCCCGCTGGACTGGCGGTCGCCACCTTCCCCTCTGAAGATGACCGATTGTTCGGCATCCTCAATTTGCTCGACCCTGGATGTGACTCCAGGGGTGAGTACATGGCCTATGTCTTCGGAGAGAAGTGGGTCGTGTTGACCAACGGCGTGTGGGGAGATTCCGACGGTGAAGAAGTCTCGGAGCTTCTCTTTGGCATCATCGAGCTGACAGGCGGGACAGGCCCCAACATCGTCAGCTGCGAGCATCTTCGGGAGACGCTTGAACCGGTCGATCGTTCGGACTGGGATGCCGAACTCCTCCACGACGCGTTTGAGGAATAAAGGTCCAGATCAAACCGATCTGAAACCGAAGTTCCGCCCGGGTAACGACGATTACTTAGGCTCGGTGGCGGTCCGGATTAACCATGACTCGGAGCGGACCGAATGGCCGCCAGCACCCGGTCGGGAGTGGCCGGGAGCTTTCGGATCCCGACGCCAATCGCATCACGCAGGGCGTTGAGAATGGAGGGGGCGGTGGGGATCAGGGAATGCTCGCCGATCCCCTTGGCCCCATAGGGCCCGCGGGGGTCGTTCGACTCCACCAGGATGCTGACCACCTCGGGGACGTCGCCGATGGTGGGAATGAGATAGTCATGGAGGTTCTCGGTTCGCCCCGGGATGTACTCCTCCATCAAAGCGAGACCGATTCCCTGGGCGATGCCGCCTTCGATCTGGCCTTCCAAGAGACCGGGATTCACCGCCCGGCCGACGTCGTGGGCGGCGGTGATCTTCAAAAGACGAACGGTCCCCAGCTCCAGGTCGACTTCCAATTCGGTGAGCTGGGCGCCGAATCCGAAGACGGCATACGGTTCGCCCTGGCCCTTGTCGTTCAGGGGAGTGGTGGGGGGATCGTAAGTGGCCACCGCCACCGCCACCAAGTCTCCTTCCACCGCCGGGAGTGCGTTGAGATCGACAGCCTTGACCTCCCCGCGATCGTGGATCAGGAAACTCGCCCCGTCGACTTCGAACGACGACTCCTCCGATGCCCCGACCCACGCCAGCAACTGCTTGCGCAATGATTGGCCGGCGGCAAAGGCGGCGTTGCCGCTGACGTAGGTTTGTCGGGAGGCCGAGGTCTTGCCGGCATCGGGGGTGG
>DATEDN010000102.1:0-4785 GCA_035281645.1 Acidimicrobiia bacterium
TCGCTACACGGAGCGGCTGGCAGAAGCGGGCATCGAACCTTCGGTTGGAAGCATCGGTGATTCGTACGACAACGCCCTGGCCGAATCGGTCATCGGGCTGTATAAGACCGAGGTCATCATGCGTCGTGGACCATGGCGACATCTCGAGGCCGTGGAGTTCGCGACGCTGGAATGGGTCGACTGGTTCAACAACCGGCGGCTGCTCGAGCCGATCGGGAACATCCCACCGGTCGAGTTCGAGTTGATTTACTATCGCAACCAAACAACCCCAGCCCTGGCGGCTGGACTCATGTGACCGAGTCTCCGGGAAACCCGGGGCGGTTCAGTATCGAGCATACACATTGGCCGTTTCCATGTCTACTGCGTACCCATAGGCAAACGGCATTGTGGGGACATTCCCGAGCGCATCTGGCACGGGTACATAGTGACCGGCGCAGAACCACTTTGGCACACCCTTGGTGGTTAGAACGTCTACCCAGCGAATCGTCGTCACCATGCTCATGGCCTCGCCGCCCACGACGGCAAGAGCGAGGACGGATCGCCATACCGGCTTAGCATGTACCGCTCGAGGCGTCGGAATCGAAGCTCTGCTCTCCATCCCGGCCGGGTAGCTGATCGGCAGATGTTACTCGAGGATGACCCGGTCGAGGCACGACAACGTTTCCAGAATCCAAGTCGCTGTGGCGCATAATGAATCGGTCCATGGCGTCTCCTTATCGGCACGATGTTGCGCTCAAACACCATCATGCCGACGTGGCGCCATGGATTACCACGTCCACCCGGCTCCTCTCCGAAAGGCGCGACCCTCGCCCCCGCACGGGGCGCGCACGAGGCGAGGAGGAATCATCCAAATTGTTTGGTTGCGGCTACGTCGCACTAGGGATCTGCGCCCAATTCGTTCGAGAGTTCGATGACGATGGGATAGAGAACGCGGGCGGAGATCTGCAGAAATACGAGTTGGCTCAAGAGCAAAACAAGGAGGATTCCGAGTAGAAGGGTCCTTCTCGACGACACTCCCTTGCTCCGCCAGATGAGAGCGGAGACCACTACCCCCGCCAGCGGGACTAGCAGGGTCAGCCGGTAGCTCGAAACAATGATACGCGCGGACAAGGGAAGACCGCCATCTGTTGCCCCCTGCAGAATGAGTGCTTCCAAAGCACCGACGAAGCGGAGCGTCACGATGGACAGTGCCGCCTGCAGAGTAGTGAGCATGATGGATAGGATCACAACCCGCCACGGCCGAGGAGACATCAGAAGAACAGCTGCCTGGCAGTGACACCCAGATTCATGAGGCAGTGAGAGATAACACAGGGGATCAGGGATCCCGATGCAATCCTGATCCAGGCGAGCAAGAAGCCGAGGACCGTCATCCAGACCATGAAACCTAGGTCGGGTGCGTGAAGCAGACCGAAAGCTACGGAAGTGATGATGCAGCCCGTGTTGATACTGAAACACCTCGAGACAACCACCAGCCAGTATCCGCGAAAAAACGCCTCCTCGACCACAGGACCGAGAAGATCAGCAACGACGACGACGGCGAACACGTCCCAAAAGGATGACGGCATGATGTCCGCGTCCGGATCCGTTCCCAGCCCGTGAAGGGCCACGAGCCATGCGTGATGGACTGCGGGTATGGATACGATTCCCAGAAGAACGACATATTGACCCGGCTTCCTGGCGAAGCGGGGAGGAAGGCTACCCCAAGGCCGTGAGCAGCTGGCGAACAGGCCGAGCACCGAGCAGTACGCCATGGTGGGCAGGACGCTCAGCAACGATTCCGAGGGTAGCCAGACACCTAGCACGCCCGATAAGACGATGGCTACCACCAACTCAGCGGGAGGATACAGAAGACTTCTCCGTCCATCCTCAGACACTTCGGCGTCGCGCGTGGCGCTCTCGGAGCCATCCGGCAAAGTGGACGTCATGGCCTGGTCTTCTAGCATACGGCTTGACGGGAAGCAACCATCAGGCTGCTTATCCATCATAGGACAAAACGGGCGCCCCCCGATGAGAAGTAGTACGAGGTGCCTCCGAAGCCCCTGGGCGTGTATCCGCCGCCTCGTGCCATGCATCCAGTGTCCCAGCCGGCGGTCCCGCCACCATAGCTTCCTATCTGGTTGCCGTCATCACCTGGATCGGGAGCCCATGGAGGGATCCATTTCGATTGAGCTTTCTCGACCGCGGCATCGAGAAGAGCGAGCGCCTTGTCGATCTCGGCGACGGCCTGTCGTCCGGCGCTTCCTCCTGCCTTCTCCGCGGCGAGACGTGCCGCCTGCAAGGCCGCCCGCGCACCTTCCGTGTCTCCCGAGTTGACTAGGTTGGCTGCCATGCTGACAAGTCGTATGACCTCGAGCCACTGCCGCGCCTCTTCAGCGATGAGGCGCAAGGCGTTGGCGTCGTTGTTAATTCCAACGAAGAAAGCTCCTGCGGCTGCGCCCAGCCCTCTGCGGACGCCGTCGATGTACTTACCGGGTCCGCCCATGGCGCCACCCATCGCCGCACCGCCTATGCCTGCCGCAATCGTCTTGTCGACCCGGGATTGCGCGATCCTCCCAGCTTCTCCCGGCGGGACGAACCTAGCAGGCCGCCCATGCCCGGAAGCCGTGGTCTTCGCAAGCGCCGCAGCGAGCCGAGTGGAGAGATTATTCGCAGATCCGCGACATCCGGCTTGAGCTCGAGCGAGTTCTGCCGGCGTGAGGGTCTCGCGCTGAGCAGCCTTCAGCGCTGGCGAGCGCGACTCACGGAGCCTTCTCTTTCGGGCGAGTTCGTCGAACTGATCCCACCGCCGGCGGCCGAAGCAGGAGCCACGTCGCCGTGGATGGTGGAGCTGACGCTTCCGGGCGGCATGTGCCTGCGGTTTCGAGGGTAGGCGGTGTTTCTGTTGGCAGCACCGGGCGGATACTGGCCTGGAGCGAGCCTGTGGACATGCGCAAGAGCTTCGACGGGCTGGTCGGCCAGGTGCAGAACGCTCTTGGGGAGGACCCGCTGTCGGGGAGCCTGTTCGTGTTCTTCAACCGCCGGGGGAACTACCTCGAGATCCTGATCTGGGATCGGACGGGCTACTGCCTGTTCGCCAAGCGGCTGGAGCAGGGCCGGTTCCGGCTTCCTGATGAGCGCAAGCAGGAGCTCAGCGAGCGGGCCTTTCATTTGATTCTCGATGGTGTCCGATAGAGGCGGCGTAGTGGGCACCGTCCGTCGTGGTATACCTCCGTTCCTGACGCGAATCGGGAAGGGAGGCCACGCAGACGATGCCCGAGGAGATTATACGCCGTATCCTGCGGCTGACAGGCTACGAGGTTCATCGCTACGAGTTCGACGAGACCGTCTCGACGGTGACCTTGTGGATCAAGCAGGTTGGAGCCGACCCGTTTCACACGTGTCGAGGCTGCGGAATCGGAACGCGTCGAGTCCACAGCCGCAGCGAGCGGCGCGTTCGGGATCTTCCCTGGGGAGAGTGGAAGGTCTGGCTGGTGGTGACGATGCACCGGGTGAAGTGTCGGCGGTGCGGGGTCAGCTCGGAGCGTATCGACTGGCTGGAGGGCAACCCCTTCACGAGGCGCTTCAGCGCGGCGGTGGCTCGGGATTGTGAGGATGCGGCGGTGAGCCGGGTTGCCTCCAAGTGGGGTCTTTCGTGCCGAACGGTGCGTCGCATTGACAAGAGAGCGCTGCAGGAGTGGAGCGAGAGTCGGAAGCGTCAGCCACTGCGGCACATGGGGGTGGATGAGATCTTCTGGAAGAAGGGAGCCTGCCTGACGGTGGTGTCGGACCTTCAGGCGGGCGAGCCGATCTGGGCCGGCCGGGAGCGCAAGAAGGAGACTCTCGACCGGAGGTTGCCGCCGCGCCGCCGTCGAGCCGTGCGGGCGGTGTGTGTGGACATGTGGAAGCCATTCCTGCAGAGCCTGCGGGAGCATCTGCCCCGTGCCGCGATCGTCATCGACAAGTTCCACGTGATGAAACACGTTAATGCGGCGGTGGACGAGACACGACGCCAGGAGTTCTTCCGGCAGAGGGGACGGCTGCGGGCGGTGGTTCGTGGCAAGCGGTGGCTGTTCCTCACCCGCTGGAGCCGTCTCACGAAGGCCAAGAGGGGCGAACTCAATGAGGTCTTCGTCCTGAACCGTCGGCTCTTCAAGGCCTACTCCCTCAAGGAGCAGATCGAGCGTCTCTGGAGCTACACCTACGAGGGAGCCGCCAGGACCTTCTTCACCGATTGGGTGCGCAGCCTGAGATGGCAACGACTGCCGGCTTTCAAGAAACTCGCCGCCACCCTCACGCGTCACCTGGAAGGGATCCTGAACTACTGCCGGCACAAGGTTCCCTTCGGAGTGGTGGAGGCCATCAACGCCAACATTCGGTCGGTGATCCGGCGTGGCCGAGGTTATCGCGACCACGAGTACTTGATCCTCAAAGTCCAGAGAAGCACCGCCCGCGCCAGGCTCGAAAGGGCGGCATGGATGAACACCCAATCACAGATTCCGCCTCAGAGCGATCTTTCCTAAGTCCAATTTCTACAGCGAGTTAGTGTGGCACGATGACGCCCGCAGCCCCGCCCGTCGAGGGCCCCTGTAGCCCGAGGAAGTTTAAAGACTCGGGATTCCGATCACCTGGCCCCTGATGAATCGATGGTGCCCAAAGCCAAGCTTCCTTAGCAGGCTGTTGACCAAGGCTGGTCGAATTGATGCTCCATTTCCGGTGACATGATCAAATTCAGCGACCGGGGCCTGGCCATTTTTCGGCCGGGTCGCGACTCAGTTCGTGCTCCTGATCCGATCTTGTTGGGGTCGA
>DATEDN010000103.1:0-4869 GCA_035281645.1 Acidimicrobiia bacterium
AGTCGTGGAGACGGCGGGCGGCGACGAGCACGGTGTCGCCTTCCGGCATGGCTCGATCCTAAGAGCAACCACCTATTTTTGAATCGTGACCCGCACCCCCTTCTCGGCAACGGTGGCTCGCCTGATTGCGGCCGATCACGATCTCGCCCGGCTGGTGGAGGATTTCGGAGTCCCGCCCTTCTGGCAACGCCCGCCGGGGTTTCCCAGCCTGGTCCTCTTCATTCTCGAACAGCAGGTCTCACTCGCCTCAGCGGCGGCCGCCTATCGCCGGGTCAGCGCCCGTCTCGGCTCCATGCAGCCGGAGTCACTACTGGCCACCACCACCGAGGAGTTGAGAGCCGACGGAGTGTCTCGACAGAAGGACCGCTACATCCGAGAGCTCGCCAGGTCGGTGACCAGCGGAGAACTCGATCTGCCGTTGCTCGCCACCTTGAGCGATGACGCCGTCCGAGCTCAACTGACACGTATCCCGGGCATCGGTCGTTGGACCGCCGACGTCTACCTGCTGGCGTGTCTCGGCCGGCCCGATCTCTGGCCGGTAACCGATCGTGCCCTCCAGGTGGCGACGGCCGAAGCCCTGACGCTTGCCGCCGCACCCTCTCCCCAGGAGCTTGAACTCATCGGCGAGCGATGGAGGCCTCACCGCTCGACCGCGGCCCGACTCCTGTGGCATGGATATCTCGGACGCCGCGGTCGGGTCGAAACCCCTAATGACCTCTTCGAAGGATCAGGCGAGTTCGACCCCTGAGAGGGTGAGTGTGCGGTCGCCGAGCGGCGCCTGGAGCTCAGCCACGATGATCCGCTCCATAGCGATGGCCGGACAGATTGCAGCTGGGTCGATGGCGCCGTGGAGCACCTCCAGGTCGACGGAGTCAGCGGTCTCGGTCACCTCGACGCTGTGCAGCGTGTCGCAGGGCTCGACCCCGGTCCAAACTCGCACCCGCACCTCGTTGCCTTCCGCTCCCAGAAACTCACCTTCGGTGATGGGGGTCGGGTCCAGGGCATTGCCGGTGGGCTCGGCCTCCTCGCCCGTCTCTCCGTCTTCGATCACGAGATCGACGCAATCGGTAACCCCCGGAGCGCACATCGCCAGGCCTTCGCCGTCATCTGAGGGGGCCGCCTGGCTACAGGCAAGGGAGAAGATCATGAAGACGGTCAAGGAGAACGTTCTGGTTTTCATGCTGCTTCGACGGAGATTCTCACTCCCCGGTTCCATCAGTCGCCATCTCGAAAGCGATTTGTCGGGCGGCGACATCAGCCAGGATCAACCGAGCCGATATCCGTGCTCCCAGCGGAAGGTTGGCCCCCCGGCAGCGGCCGGTGACAGGCGGTGCGGTGAGCTGGATGACACCGCCCTCCTTGTCGACCTCAACGACCACAGCCGGGAAGATATCGCCGATATTTTCTCGCAAGACCGCCGCCTCGAGCGTGGAAACGATTCCGGCCTCATATTGCTGAGCCCGGCGGGTCGATCGTTCCATGATCGCCGGAAGCTCTGGGAGACCCTCATGAACCCAGTCCGGAATCGCGTTCCCCGAGGACACGGAGACACAGACTTCGCCCACGTAGCGGTCGACGAGCCGTCGGAGAGGAGCGGTGGTGTGTGCATATTCGGCTCCCACGCCCGCATGGCGGGTATTGGTCGGGACTTCGTCGTCGAAAGCCGCATAGCCCGAACCCCGCAGGAGGCTGGCCGCCTCGTTGAGCAGGGCAGCGTGGCTGGGAAGGCTGGGATCGAGCTCGCGGATCATGGCCGCGAAGGGTTTCTCCTTCTCCCAGGTCACCCCCAGGGCGCGGGCGGTGTGACGGAGCCGATTAATCCGTACCGGACCGGCTCGGGGCAAGGTCCGCAACACGCCCACCTCGGCCTCGAGCATGACCGTGGCAGCGGCCTGGCCGGCCATCAGCGAGATTTGAGCGTTCCAACCCTCAACCGGCAACGGCGAGCGGAGTTCGAGGTCATAGCCATCCTCGTCGTGGCGGACGACCTGCTCGGGCAGCGGCAGGTTGATGCCTCCCAGGCGTGCCTCCCGCTCCTGGCGAAGGAGGCCGACCTCCTTCAATAGAGAGAGGGAGTCATCGGCCACCCCATGGTCGATTCGGTCTTGGGCCTCCTGATAGGAGAGCTTGGCCCGGCTCCGAACCATTGCCCGGCGCACCTCGAGCCGGGTGCCCTCACTGTCCCCTTCGAGGTACATGTGCCACACCAGCGCGGGCCGTACCTGGTTGGGGAGGAGGCTGGAGGCCCCTTCGGAGATGGCTGGAGGGTGCAAGCGGGCGTTGCCATCGGGTGCATAAAACGTTTGACCGCGCCGGTGAGCTTCGGCATCGACCTCACCCCCGGGCTTGACAAAGGCGGCGACGTCGGCGATGGCGTAATGAACCAGGTATCCCTCGGGGCGCCGCTCGATGAACAGTGCCTGGTCGAGGTCCATTGATTGCGGTGGATCGATGGTGACGAATGGAATCCCCGTCAGGTCAACGTCAGGTAGGCGGGGGTTGGCAGCCGCTTGGTCGGCTTCGGCGAGGACCTCTTCGGGGAATCCCAGCTCTACATCGAGGGCTTTTCGTAGGTCGACCAACGAAGCGGCGATGGCTTGGTCATCGAGTTCCGTGAGGCGAAAGATGCGTGGGGACACTGAGCTGATGGTACGAAGCGACCAAAGATGAGCCGGAGGGCCTCCACAGTTAGCCTCGGCGGGTGATGCCCGCCCGTCTGGTTGATCTCAGCCATGTTGTCGAAGACGGCATGGTCACCTATCAGGGCCTGCCGTCGCCGGTGGTATCGGATTTTCTGACCCGTGAGGAGTCGCGCCAGCGCTATGCCCTGGGGACCGAGTTCCATATTGGACGCATCGACCTGGTCGCCAACACTGGAACTTATGTCGACAGCCCGTTCCATCGATATGCTCAAGGCGCCGACCTGGCCGAGCTCCCCCTGGAGTCGCTAGCCGATCTCCCGGCCGTCGTCGTCCGTGTGACCGGTGCCGTTGATCGCGCCATAGATGTCGAGCCCTTCCTCACCCCTGACCTGAGGGGCAAGGCAGTTTTGATCCACACCGGTTGGGCTTCGTGGTGGCGAACCCCGCAGTACTTCGAGGATCATCCTCACATCACAGGGCCGTCGGCAGCTTTGCTGGTCGAGAAGGGAGCGGCGCTCGTTGGAATCGATTCCTACAACATCGACTCCACCGCCACCGGCGAGCGCCCGGCCCACACCGCCTTGCTCGCCGCCGGCATTCCGATCGTGGAGCACCTGCGCGGACTCGAGCAGCTGCCGACGGAAGGTGCCCGCTTTACCGCCGTCCCGGTGAAAGTGAAACGGATGGGCACATTCCCGGTGCGGGCCTACGCGGCTCTTCCGGTCGAAGACTCCGACGTACCATTGGCTCGATGACCGCCGCCGCTCCCGTGACATCCGATTTAGTGGCGCCTTTGGACGACCTGGATCGGTCACAAGGAACGTGGATCAAGACCTCGATTGCTGATCGGGTCGCGCTCCTGCTATCGGTTGCCAGGAGAATGGATTTCGTGGCCGAGCGCTGGGTGCAGTCGGCGGCGGCCGCCAAGCGTTTCTCGCTCGACACCCCGGCCGCGGCCGAGGAGTGGCTAAGTGGACCCTTCGCCATTGTCGCCTACTGCCGGGCCCTCGCCGAGACTCTCCGACGGGTGGGCGAGGGGCGGAACCCGTACTCCTCCCGGGCAGTCAAGGTTGGCTCCGACGGGAGGGCGATCGTCGACGTGCTCCCCTTCGATTGGTACGACTACCTGCTGCTGAGCGGGTACACCATCGAAGTCCGGATGGATCCGTCGGTCACCCCGACCACCCTGGCCGAGAACACCGCCTCTGCCTACCGCCAGACCGCGCGACCGGGCGTGGGCGCGGTCCTGGGGGCCGGCAACGTGGGCTCGATCGCACCGCTCGATGTCCTCTACAAGCTGATGGCCGACAACCAGGTCGTCATCCTCAAGATGAGCCCGGTTAACGACTATCTGAGAACACTCCTCGAAGACGTCTTCGCCGAGCTCATCGACGGGGGGTACGTAAGGATCATCTCCGGAGGAAATGACGTCGGACGTGAGCTCGTGCACCACCCGGCGGTGACATCGGTCCACATCACCGGGAGCCGGGCCACCCACGATGCCCTCGCTCCTGGCCTGGAAAAACCCGTGACCAGTGAGCTCGGCGGTGTCAGTCCGATCATCGTGGTCCCGGGTACGTGGAGCGATGCCGATTTCAAATATCAGGCTGCTCAGATCGCCACTGCCAAGCTGATCAACGTTGGCTACAACTGCATCGCCCCCCAGATCCTCGTTCTCCCCGCCAACTGGGAGGGATCGAGCCGGCTGATCGAAGCGATCGGCGAGGTGATCGATTCTCTCGAGGCTCGCCATCCCTATTACCCAGGCGGCGAAGAGCGCCGTGCCGGCGTCGCCCGGCGCCCGGGAGCGGTGACCGTAGGGGGCTTTCCCACCACGATCCTCCCCGACCTCACACCGGGAGCGCGAGAGGAGGCCTTCCAAATCGAATACTTCGGGCCGGTGCTCGGAGTGGTCAAGATCGACTTCTCCGACCCCGCCTACTTCCTGCAGGCGGCGGTGGCATTTGCCAATAACGAACTCGACGGATCGCTCGGGGCCAATCTCATCATCCACCCACAGACGATTCGTGAGTACCAGCCCCACTTCGACCAGGCGGTCTCCAACCTGAAGTACGGCGCCATCGCCGTCAACACTTGGACCGCGCTCAACTTCCTCATGCCAAGGGCATCCTGGGGCTCATATCCCGGAAACACGGTCGAGTCGGTGGGGAGCGGCGTGGGTGTGGTTCACAATGCCTTGCTTTTCGACCGACCCGAAAAGACCGTT
>DATEDN010000104.1:0-1790 GCA_035281645.1 Acidimicrobiia bacterium
CTCGAAGGGGCTTTGGCCGCCCGGAGCTGACCTCGCCGTCTAACGGGCGAGCAGGATCACGGCGGCGATCAGAGCCACCAGCATGGCGAAAACCCAGCCGTAGATTGCGCCCAGTAGGGCCAGAAACGGATGCAGATCTTCCTTGACACCCCGCCAACTGCGCGGGCCCTGGACGACGATGAAAGGCTCGGGTTCACTTCTCTCAATGGTCGTCGGATCACTCATCGACACATCCCGGTCACTCCATTGGTGTAACCGACGCTGAGTGTTGGTTGGCCCGGCCTAATGGCCTCTTAACGACCCCTCGGGCCCTCCATACGGTTTCCTAAGGCCGGCGATCCATGATGGAATAGGGGTCGGCACTGAGGTCGTTCTAGGCAGCAGAGCCCTGGAGAGGTGGCCGAGTGGTCGAAGGCGCTCGCCTGCTAAGCGAGTGGAGGGTGATATAGCTCTCCCGAGGGTTCAAATCCCTCCCTCTCCGCCAACGGCGTCAGGTCGCCAAGAGCTCGGGCGACAAAGACCGCAAGCCCGGCCAGAAAGGCCCCGCCGACCAAGAAGGTGGTCTCCAGCCGAAACCGGGCAGCCACCCAGCCGCCGAGCAACGCTCCTAGCGGAAAGGAGCCATAGGCGATGAATCGATAGGCGCTCATCACCCGACCGAGAAGGCGATCAGGGGTGGCGCCCTGGCGATAACTGACGGCGACCACATTCCAGAACTCGGCGCTGAGGCTCATGATTGCCATGCCCACGAAGGTCACCGGAGCCGAGCGGGCCAGACCGATGGCGATGAGGCTCACCGACATGGCCCCCACCGATGCGACGACAATGCGACGACGATCCCAGATGGCCGTCGCCTTTCCGGCGCCGAGGCTTCCGGCTAGCGCTCCCACTGCCCCGACTACGAACAACGAACCAAAACCGATCTCGGGAAGCCCGAGAACTTGGGTGGCGAAGAGAACCAGTATTGCCATCGCCCCGGTTTGGGCAAGGTTGATCACCGCGGCGCCGATGGCCAGGATCCGAATGTTCTTGTGGCGCCATACCCAGACCAAACCCTCTCCCAAGTCCGCCCGCATCGACCGGCGTTCCCTTGATCTCGGGGCTCGATTAAGGCGAAGTCCCAACAACAAGAGCGAGCTGACAAGGAAGGTGAGGCTGTCGAAAAAGGCAGGCAAGGCCGCGATCACGCCAAACAGCAGCGCCCCGATCGGAGGACCGATGAACTGGTTGGTTGTGAGTTGTCCGGCGAAAAGTCGACCGTTGGCCGTTTCCAGCGAACCCTCTCCAACGACCGCCGGCACCACGGCCATTGCCGCGGAATCGAACAGCGTCTCGGCGATGCCAAGGGTGAACACCACCGCGTAGAGAGTGGCCAGGGTGACGTTGCCACGAGCCAAAGCGAATCCCAACAGCCCCACTGCAGCAGCCCGCACCAGGTCGATCAGCCACATCAGCCGGATCCGATCCACGCGGTCGACCACCACGCCGGCCGGGAGGCCGAAGAGAAGCCATGGCAATGTGGCGGCGGCAGTCATCCCTGCCACCGCCTGCGGTGAGGAGGAGATGGAGGCGGCTATGAGGGGGAAGGCGGCAATAACCACACCGTCGCCCAGGTTGGAGATGGTGGAGGCCGCCAGGAGGCGACGGAAACCCTTGGTTGACCGCATCCGACCGATTGTTCGCAAACCAGGCGGGAACTGTCTTGTAAATCCTTGCGGTTCTCAGCCCGCGAGAAGCGACCTCATCACCGAGGGGACCGATCCGGTTCGGCGGCGAAATTCTTTGGTCAT
>DATEDN010000105.1:0-3904 GCA_035281645.1 Acidimicrobiia bacterium
AGACTTCGGTGCCGGAGGCGGGACTCGAACCCGCACGTGGTTTCCCACAATGGATTTTGAATCCATATCGGCTGCCAATTTCGACACTCCGGCCCAAGGACTAATTCTAAAGGGCGGCCCAACTCCTCAGCGGAGGACTGAGAGAAGGTTTGAGAACTCGTCCGTCCAAAGGTCCTCGGATACCCGGGCTTCTCGCCACCCGGGTAGGTCGGCAAAGTTCGCAAGGGGTGCGGCTTCGCGAGCGAGCACGACAAAGGACACTGGTGAGCCTTCGGATCCGGTCGGCTGGTAATGCCGAGCAAGAGCGATGAGGCCGAGGTGCTGGGCAATCCGCCCCACAACTGGCTCGAGATCGAAGTGTCGGTTCGAGATGTGAAAGCCAACAACACCATCTCGGGAAAGTACCTGTAGATAGCCTTCGATGGCCTCGCTCGTCAGAAGGTGGGTGGGGATGGCATCGGAGGTGAAGGCGTCGATGATCACCAGATCGAAAGTTGCCGCTGAGTCTTGGATCTTCAGACGCCCGTCGCCCGTGACGAATCGGACGTCGCCTCTGGCCAAGGACGTCAACGTGAACAGATTTTGATTTTTCGCTAGGTCCACCACTACCGGGTCGATCTCGAAAAAGGTGATCTCTTGGCCCGGTTCGATATATGAAGCGAGCGCACCCGCTCCCAGCCCGATTACTCCGATGCTCTTGGCTTCAGAGCCGGGACCTTTCATTAGTTGTCCGAAGGGACCGTCTTCTACGTAATAGGCCAGAGGTTCAAGCGTTGGGGTTGGTTCAAACCGCTGTACCCCATGGATGGTGGTCCCAGAGACCATCATGTGGTTTCCGTCGTTGGTGGCGATGACCCGATACACGCCGTAAAAGGTTCTCTCCTGAGCGAGTACCCGGCCATCGCTCTGGCCATGAGCGATCAACAGGGCAAGTCCCAGTAACGGGGCAAACCATGCCGACCGGCCAGCCAGGAGGAAAGCAACCGCTCCCGCCCCTCCGACCGCGAGAGCGACGGCATTGACGTCGCTGATCGCAACTGCAGAGAGGAGCAATACCGCAAACAAAGAGAGCAGCACTAATCGAACGCGCTTGCGTGATTCGAATTTCCCGGTAAGCAAGAGAGCCGTAGCCACCAAAGCAAGGGGATACTCGGCGATCGAATTGAATGCCACCGGAGCGAGGAACGCGGCCAACATCCCGCCCACCGCTCCTCCGACCGATATCCACAGATAGAACTCGGTCAGGTTGGAGACGGAAGGTCGATCGGCGTAGAGGCGAGCGTGAGCCATCAGACCCGAGGCCAGCAACACGACCAGGGGCAGGCTGATCCCGACGAAGAGATTCGGCAAGACTCCGCTGGCCGCGGTCAAGGCGATCACCGCCAACAGGGGGAAGGCGCGGGCAGCAATCCCACCCAGCACCTGTGACTGTTTTGAGAACGCCAGGACGAACGTTGCCAGGTAAAGGGCCAGCGGGATAACCCAGAGCAACGGGAACGAGGCGACATCGGTAGCGATATGTCTTGTAACCGCTAGCAGTGCGAACGAGGGGACGGCGGCGAACCCGACCCATCGCATTCGCCTTTGCCAAGAGATTGAAACGTGACGTTGGACGAGAGACTGATCGACCGGCCGGACCCGGATGAGGAGAGCGGCGGCAAAGACGATCAAGACGATGTAGAGCCAGCGGAACGTATTCGACTGGGTGGTTAGGCCGAGGTTCGGTTCGATAACGAACGGGTAGGCGAGGAGTCCCACGAAGCTGCCGACGTTGCTCGCTGCATAGAGAAAGAAGGGATCGTGAGCCCGCGGGTGATCGGTCCACGAGAACCACCGCTGGAGGGAGGGACTGAAGCTGGCGAGGGCGAAGAACGGAGCACCAACCGCAAGCGACAAGGCGGAAAGCTCCCAGGCCACCGGTGAATCACTGGGGGCTCCCGAGGGGAAAGCAAACGGAAGCAAGAAGGCCGGCGCCACGAGGAGAGCCAGCTGGACCCAGACCCGGGTTCGGCCCCCAATCCAGGTGTTGGTGACGTGGGCGGCGAGGTAGCCGAGTAGGAGCACGATCTGGAAAAAGGCCATGGCCGTGTTCCAGACCGCGGCGGAACCCCCGAGATTGGGGAGAAGCGCCTTGGCCGCCAACGGTTCGATGGTGAAAAGGAGGAAGGCCGCCAGGAAGCCGGCAAATCCGAAGCAAGCCGGCAACGCCCATGTCGAGCGGGTCACCAGAGGCGCGAGGGCCTTCTCGGGGGCGGTGATCACAGCTCGATCATTGTCGGTCATGACAGGGCCATCTTGACCGACTCGTCCCCCAGGTTCTTTATCGTGGGGGTCATGTTGAGGCGGACCGAGCGACGGCTACTGAAGGTGCTTGACGAGCTCGAGAACCTCTCCGAACAGCACCGCATCGTCGAGGCCGAGTTATCGGCGCACTCTCACCTCAATGACGATGCCCAACGCGACGCCGCCATGGGAATCGATCGTCTCGAAGCTACGGCTACCCGCAACGAGGTCCTGCGCTTCATGCGGCTCCTGGCCGACATCGAGGCTCGACAGAAGCGATTGCTTGAGGTCAAGTCGAAGCTGACGGCTCAGCTGAAGTCTTGACGGCCGGCGCGGAAGGTAGGTGAGGATGCCCACCCTCGCACTCCTCGACGGAAACTCGATCGCCTATCGGGCCTTCTTTGCCCTTCCCCCCGATCTCGCCACCCGGGACGGGCAGGTCACCAACGCCGCCTATGGATTCACCCGGATGCTGATCAAGCTCCTCGGCGACCACAACCCCGACTCGGTGGTGGTTGCCTGGGACGTCTCTCGCCAGACCTTCCGTTCGACCGAGTACCCCGCCTACAAAGCCCAGCGGGACTCGGCTCCCGACGGCTTCAGATCCCAGCTGCCGCTGATCACGGCGGTCCTCGACGTGCTCGAGATCCCCCAGCTCCGGATGGAGGGGTACGAGGCCGACGACCTCATCGCCTCCATATCCGAGCAGGCCGCCAAGGCCGGATGGGACGTCTTGTTGGTCACAGGCGACCGCGATGCCTTCCAACTGATCGATGACCACCTCAAGGTGCTCTACACCCGGCGGGGGATAACCGACGTGGTGGTGGCCGATGAGGGATATGTGGCGGATCGCTATGGGATCCGGCCCGACCAGTACGTCGAGTACGCCGCCCTTCGGGGAGACACCTCCGACAACCTTCCCGGCGTGCCCGGAGTGGGGGAAAAGACCGCTACCAAGCTGGTGGCCGAGCATGGCAACCTCGAGGGGATCTACGCCGATCTCGACCAGCAGCCACCGCGCCTCCGTCAGAACCTGGCAGAGCATCGCGAGCAGGTCTTCCTCAACCGTCGGCTCATGCGTTTGGTCCGAGATCTCGACATCGACCTCGACCTCGAGGGGGTGCGGAGAGGGAGCTGGGATCGAGAAGCCGCTAAGGAGCTCTTCGAAAGCCTCGAGTTCTACAGCCTGTGGGAGGACCTGCTCGACGTCCAACCCGCCGCCGGCACGGGTCCCACCGGCGCCGTGCTCGACACCCAGACCCACCAAATCACCCGAGCCGACGAGGTCGCCGCTCTCGCAAAACTAGCCCAACCGCTCGTCATCGATCTCATCGGACCCGAGCCATGGGGGGTGGCGATATTTCTTGGTGAAGGGGAGGCGGCGGCGATTCCGCTCGACCGGCTCGATCCACTTCGTTCCGCGTTGACTGATCCCGAGGTGGCCAAGGCGACCCACGACGGCAAGGTTCTGATCGCCTCGCTCTTGGGAGCTGGCTACGAGATGAACGGCCTCGATTTCGACAGCGCCCTCGCCTCCTACCTCCTCAATCCCGCCGCCCGCGACTACGACCTCGAGGCCGTCGCCCAGCGCTATCTCAAGCTGGAGCTCGAGTCCGTCGAC
>DATEDN010000106.1:0-1516 GCA_035281645.1 Acidimicrobiia bacterium
GGCGATGAAGTTGGTCCACTGGTAGTAGTCGCTCGGATACCCGATGGCGATCAACGCATAGACAGCGACGCCGTTAGCGAGATAGGCACCAAACGGATAGGCCCGCAGGAATGCGAGGGCTCCCGCTGCCACCAGCGAGACCAGCGCTCTGGCGGTGGCGGGTGGGCCGGGGTCGAAAAGCCAAACCTCGAGCTGGAGAAGGATGGCCGCCAGCAGGCTGACGGCCACCTCGGCTCGGTTGAAGGAAAGCTTGCGCAGTAACCCCATTCAGGCAGGCAAAGTACTCGGGGATCGGCTGATCCTCGACCGCGTCCAAGCAAGCACCGCGGCCGCCATGAATGCTCCCAGTCCCGCGAAGAGCAGGATCGACTCGATGCCGGTGGGGTCGACGGGAGCTCTCCCTGAGTTGGTGTGCACGATCGACCAGCCGACGATGGCCAGGTATCCGCCGACTGCCAAGCGGACCAATGCTGTTTGAGCCGCCAGGCGGTTACCGACGACGACGGCGAGGATGAAGACCTGGATTCCGTGGAGGGCGATGGCGTGGGGGAATTTGGCCACCCCGACGGCTCCCACGGTGAGATGATCCGGCACCGTTCCGACCGCCTCCCAGAACCGGACGCCCATCTCGATCAACGGCACGCCTAGTCCGAGCCCGAGCATGACCAAGACCATGCCCGTTCCCATGGGCAGTTTCATTCCGGGGGGAGACTCGACGAAGGTCCAGATCGCGATTGCCAGTAGGGCCAGGCTCACTAGTCCGATGGTCATGCCCATCACGCTGAACACCCCGGAGTCGAATTCGGTGGCGAAGTTGAAATGCGATGCCTGGCCCCGCCAGGACTGCATGGTGATGAGCCCGGTTTCAACCAGGCCGCCGCCAGCGAGCCCGATGGCGATGGGCCAGCCGAGCCGCGGACGCCTAGGGAACCGATCCATCAACCAGCCCATTGCCCAAAACATGAGACTGAAGGAGACGGCGAAGGTAACCGGCTTGCGGAACGACACCGCTCCCAGCCAGTCCCCACCCCTGGCGATCGCCACACTCAGGTGGAGAACCGCGGAGAAGGCGAGGGCGAGGGCGAAACGACCGAGGAGGCGTGAGTAGGGATATCGGAGGCGAAGGTCGGCTATGAGGTTTTCCATCCGTGCAAGGTATGGAATGAGATCTCGGCTGTCGTCCCCCCGGCTGGGTAAAAGCGTCACCCTCCAGGGTGATCACTTCTTGCGTAAATCTCGTCACGTTTACGTGACGGGATTTACGCAAGAATGGGATGAATGATCAAGTTTGAAGTCCCGCGCTCGCGTTCGAAGTCGGTACCTCTCGCCATTCCGGTCCTGACCGGAATCGAAGGAGCGATCCCTGGCTATCAGGCTGCCCTCAGTCGCTCGAAGGCGTCGATCGCCCGCCAGGGATTCACCGCCAAGCTCGGTCAGGTCGCCCAACTCGATAAGGACGTCATCGCGGTAGGTCTCGGCGATGAGGCATCTGCCGACTCCCTACGCGCGGCGGCCG
>DATEDN010000107.1:0-1152 GCA_035281645.1 Acidimicrobiia bacterium
CCACCGCTTCGATGGCCGAAAGCCACTTGACACTCGTCATGCCATACCACCCGGGGACGACCAGGCGAAGCGGGAAACCATGCTGTGGTTCGAGTGGCCGCCCGTTCATCTCGTAGGCGAGCATGACCTCTGGGCGGAGTGCTTCGACAAGGGTCAGGCTTCGGGCGTAGGTCTGTTCCTCGCCGCCCATAACCCCACGGTCCGAACCCCAAAAGACAACTTCGACCACGTCGGGATGCAAATCCGCTTGTTCCAAAAGCTCCGACAGTGGTATGCCGGTCCACTCGGCCGTGCCGATCGCCTCACCAAGCCACGGCAGGCTCACGGGACGGGGATTCAGCCAACCGCGCCCGTTGCCAGCGCACTCGAGGGTGACCGGGATAGTTTTCCGAGGCAGAGCGTGGATGTCGTCCAGTGATAGCTCCAGAGACGTCCGAACTTCCCCGCCAATGGTCAAACGCCAATTTTCTGGATCGATCCGGGGAACATCCCAGCGGGCAACCAAGTAGTGGAGCCCGGTGGGCGTGAGATCGTATTGCATCGCTTCGAGCGGCATCCCCCGATTTCGGAAGGCGAGTTGCAACTCCTCCACGTGGAGGGGACCATCGGTCGGCTCATAGGGGGTAACGGTTTCCGAAGTCTTCGTAGTCATGACGTAATTGTCGTCTCCAGTCCTCGGGCTGTCTGCGACATTTACTCCACGGACCTGGAACTTATGTTCCCGCCGGCCTCAACCGCAAGACGTTCGGCATCCAGAATCACGATCCCATGGCGTTCGGTTCGGAGAAGGTCCCTCTCCCGGAGCTCCCGAAGTGCCCTCACGACCACTTCTCGCAGTGTGCCCACGGCGTCGGCGAGGTCCTGTTGATCGATGTCGGCTACCAGCGCGGATCCATCCTGGCTTTCGGTCGCAAGATCGAGCAGGTGGCGAGCGACTCGCTGGCGGATAGTGGAAAAAGCGCTGCCAGGAATCTCACCAACAAAGGCAACGACGCGTTCACTCAGCTCCCGAAGCAGCACGTTCGCGATCCGAACGTCGCGCTCGGCCATCCGTTTCACCACAGATGCCCGCATGACCAGAAGCTCGGTGTCGGTGACGGCCTGGGTTGTTACCGGGAGTGAAAAAGAAGGAGCAAAAAGGGACACGACACC
>DATEDN010000108.1:0-1860 GCA_035281645.1 Acidimicrobiia bacterium
CGCACGGGCGGTTTCATAGTCGCCGACTTGATACGAGATATCACCTATCTCAAATAGAGCCCATCCCCGGCCGAACTCGTTTCCGGCTCGCCGATAGTGTTCCGCCGCTTCCATGAGGTATGGAAGGCCCTGGGTTCGATCCTTTCTTAGGTATCCGGTGGTGTTGCCTCGCCCCCAGGCGACGTCCCCCAAGCCACTCTCGTCGCCAAGGGCTCGATAGAGCTCGTCTGCCTCGTTCAGGATCTCCGCTGCCTGGTCGGGATCGCTTTCTCCAAATCCGACCGCCAACGAAAAGTTGTAGAGGGCATTGGCAAGCTCGCGTGGTTCATCTAGGTGGCGCCAGATTTCAAGAGCCTGGCGGTAAGCCGATACGGACAGGGCCAGAGCACCTTGCCACCAGCACACGCCGCCAAGCGCCTCCAAAGCTTTGGCGCGATTCGACGGCTCCCCACCACTCATGTCGAGGATTCGCTCGATTCTCTCCCGAGCTTCGTACAAGTGACCTCGGGCCTGCCAGAGCCGCCAACAGTGGTAGGCAAGGCGCATCGCCAGATCGGGCCGCTCGTTGGAAACGGCCCAATCAAGAGCCGCCCGCAAGTTGTCATGGTCCTCGGCCAGGAGATCGAGCCACATTTTTCGATCACGCTTGAGCAACTCCGGAGCCGCGTTTTCGGCCAAGCCGAGATAGGCCTGAGCGTGGTTCTCTCGGGTCGTCTCCGCTAGGCCGCTCCGCTGAAGCTGTTCGGCGGCGTACTCGGCAATGACGTAGAGCATTCGATATCGCGGGCCCGTAGTTCCCTCGACTTGGCGGACAAGGCTGTGGTCCACCAGTGCTTCGAGGGTGCCGAGGAGATCAAGCAGCGACTCACCTGAAACGAACTCGATCTCCTCCAGGCGAGCTCCGCCCCGGAAGACGGAGAGCATGGCGAAAAGCTCGCGACTGGGTTCGTCCAGTAGGTCGTAACTCCAGTCGATGGCGCCCCAGATCGACTGCTGGCGCACAGGCAGGTCCGAGGGCCCGCCCGACAGCGCTCGGGCGTTGAATCGCTGCAGAATGGAGCGCACCGGCAGTAGGCGAAGGCGCGAGGCGGCTAATTCGATGGCCAAAGGGAGTCCATCAAGACGTCCGACCAGCTCGACGATGTCGGAGGCGTTCTCCTCGGTGAGGACGAAGTCAGGACGCACGGCTGCCGCTCTCTCCAGGAAAAGCGCGACCGCTTCCATCGCCGCCAGCTGGTCCAGCGTGCCTTGAGGATCGACTCCGGAGACCTCCAATGGTGGGATCGGCATCTCTTGTTCGCCGCTCAGACGGAGGGGAGCCCTCGAGGTCACCACCACCTTTACTTCTGGGGATGCCTTGATCATCGCCGCCACCGCTCCGGCCGCTTCCAGGATCTGCTCGAAGTTGTCGAGGACCACAAGCACTCGTTTGCCTTTGACGACCTCAACTAGGCGCTCGGCCGGTACTTGTTCCCCCGAGGCCCTGCTGCCAATCGCTTCAAGGATCTCGGAGGGCACAAGTGAAGGGTCGGTTACGGTCGAGAGAGGAACGAAGAACACGCCGTCTTCGAACTCTTCTGAGACCATGCCCGCCAACTGAAGTGACAATCGGGTCTTGCCGGTCCCACCTGGCCCCAACAGGGTGAGCAACCGCGTGCGATCGAGTAATCGATGGGCTTCCTCGAGGAGTCGATCGCGGCCGACAAAGCTCGTGACCTGGAGCGGCAGGTTGTTGGGGACGGCATCGAGAGTCCGAAGAGGAGGAAACTCGCTTGGCAGATCCTCGATCTCGAGCTGCAAGATCGTTTCCGGGCTGCTGAGGTCCTTGAGCCGGTGTTTGCCCAGATCTCGTAGGGACGT
>DATEDN010000109.1:0-20248 GCA_035281645.1 Acidimicrobiia bacterium
TTGGGCTGCAGCTAGGCCAAAGACTTGGTGCCCCGGCCGGTAGGCCGGGGCACCGTGGGGGATGGCGACCGTAATCTCGGATTCGATGCTTTCCGAGTACAACTATCCACACTTCGACCAATACGTCGCGTCGGGGCAAGACGACCTCGAGTTTTCGAGCTTTGCGAGTCACCTTCATGTGGGGATGTCGGCACCGGACGCCACTCTCACCCGGCTCGACGACAGTGCCCCAGTCAGCCTTTCCGACCTTTGGTCAGAACGACATTTGATCATCGAGTTCGGATCCTTCACCTGACCGTACTGCTCGGCAGAGGGTCCTCTGCTTTGCGAGGCGGCAATTCGCCATCCCCAATTTGCCTGGATCTTCGTTTACACGCGCGAAGCCCATCCCGGCGAACGAGTGGGTCCGCATGACTCTTTCGAGACCAAGCTCAATCACGCCCGGCTCTTGCGTGACGAGATCGGGATCAGAAGGCCGATTCTGGTCGACGACATATCTGGCACCGCTCATCACGCTTACGGCCTCCTCCCCAACATGAGCTGGGTGATTGGACGCGGGGGCCAGATCCTCTACAAGTCGGATTGGACGAGTGCGGCCAATGTGGAAGCGTTCGTGGAGCGATACGAAGCCGGGCGCACTCGGCGTCCGGTGGCGGGCACGGTCGGCCCCTATCTGACCGAGCAGGTCGAATTCCGCGACCTCGACCGGCCGGCTTTCTACGAGCGACTTCATCGCAATGGGAGCCGGGCCTATAACGAGTTCAAGACGGCCGAGGAGATCTGGCGTCGCCGCCAGCAGAGCTAAGCGATCGAAAGGACCCGGAAATGTGGTTGCTCTTCCATGTCCCTTGCCCGACACCCGACGGCCAATCTGCTCACGACCTCTATATGAAAAGGGTGGTTGGAATTTCTGATGCCATGAAGGAGAGTGCAAAGGCAAACGGGTGTCGTTTTCATCGAGCCTGGTATGCACAAGATGGTTCCGCTTTTTGGGCTTTGGCGAACTGGCAGACGGCCGAGGGAGCCAACCGATTCTTCACCGAATGGAACATTGCCGATGAGCCCGGAGAAACTCTGATCCGGCTTGAAGGAGACGTGGGTTTGGTGCCGCTGGGATAGCCTACGGCCATGGAGTCGACCGAGTTCGCCGATCGTTCGATGCCGGTTATCTACCTCAGCCACGGAGCTCCGCCTCTGGCCGACGACGAAGAGTGGGCGGGCCAGCTGGCCGCATGGTCGGCGGCGATGCCGAAGCCCTCGTCGGTCCTCATGGTTTCTGCCCATTGGGAGGCGGATCCGCTCACCGTCTCGGCTACGACCACGGTCCCGCTCTATTACGACTTCTACGGATTTCCTCAGCACTATTACGAGGTGAAGTATCCGGCCCCAGGTGCACCTGAGCTCGCCAACGAAGTCACGAAGCTACTCCAAGAGCAGGGACAAGCAGTCCATCGCGACCCCACTCGAGGCCTCGACCATGGCGCGTACGTGCCTCTGGTGGAGATGTATCCGCAGGCCGACGTGCCGATCCTGCAGATCTCGATGCCGACCCTCGATCCCAAGGCTCTTTTCGAGATCGGACGTCGACTGGCTCCTCTTCGCCAACAGGGAGTTCTGATTGTGGGGAGCGGCTTTTCCACCCACAACCTGCGGGAGATGAATTGGCATGCTGGGCCCCGCAGTTACCCCCCGAGTTGGTCCAGCGAGTTCGACGATTGGCTCGACAAGAGCCTCCAAGCGGGTGACGTCGATTCACTGATCGATTTCCAGCGGGCGGCGCCGGCAGCTCACATGGCTCATCCTCGGACCGAGCATTTCGCCCCTCTCTTCGTTGCCCTCGGGGCGGCCAGCGGAAGAGACGACCGGGCCAAAAGCGTGGTCGAAGGGTTCTGGTTCGGGCTCTCGAAGCGCTCGGTTCAGTTCGATTAGCGCCCCCCTCGGGCGCAGTTGTCTAATGGCGTTTGCTTTGGCCTCGGCGCGGGAATTGGCAGGTTGAGAACCTGCGATAGGAGGTCGCATGCAACTCAAGGTTTGGACACCGTTTCTCGATCTGGAACGGGATATGCGGCGATTCATGGAACGTTTTCCCAGCGAGGAAGCGCGGACCATCCGTCCCACTATCGACATGCGTCGCCAAGATGGCGATTTGGTGGTGACGGTTGAGCTAGCCGGCATCGATCCGGAAAAAGACCTCGACATCACGATCGAGGACGACGTCCTTCTCATCAAGGGGCAGAAGACAGAGGAAACCGAATCCAAGGATGAGGACCGTTTCATCCGCGAGCGGCGCTACGGCTCATTCGAGCGCCGGATCGCTCTCCCCGACGGGGTTGAGCCGAACAATGTGAAGGCGTCCTATGACAACGGGGTCCTCACGGTCAAGGTACCGGTTCCGACGCCGTCCCAGCCCCAGCCGCATCGGGTGCAGATCAGCCGTGGAGGATCTGGGGGCAACGGCCAAGGCCGAGCCCAGAGCGGGGAAGTCAATATCGAAACGAAGGAAGGTTCGAACTAGCCAGCGAGGCGAGCGATCGCCTCGGTGAGCAACTGATTGAACCTTGCGGGGTCTTCCAGCATCATGAAGTGGGAGACCCCGGGCATCAGTAACGTCTCGAAGCCGTAGCGAGCGAGCGACTCTCGGTCTGTGGGTCGATAGTCGGGGTTGATCGCGATCTTCGGCACGAGGAGCCGCTCAAGTCTCTCGATGACCGGCCCGTCGTTGCTTATCGCGTAGACGAGTTCATCGAGGCCGACCTCGGGCGGGGCCGATGCCATGTCACGGGCTACCCAGTCGACCAGGGCGGGGTCGGAAGTGGAAAGGAACATTCCGCGAACAAACTGATCGGTTGCCCCAGCAAAGTCGGCCCTAAACGGAGCAACGAATTGCTCAAGGGTCTGGGGAGCGCGGGAATTGCCGAGAGTCGAGTACACGTCCACCCAAACCAGTCCCTTGACGACGGCCGGACACAACAGCGCCGTTTCCACTATCACGTCGCCACCCATTGAATGACCGATGAGGATCACCTCATCCGGCCGTATCTCCTTGACAACCTCGGCGACGTCCTCGCCGTGGGCTGGCATCGTCCACGAGACCCGACCGAGTCCGGACTCACCATGACCGGCTAGATCGATCGCCACCACCTGGTGATCGGCCGCGAAGTGAGCCACCTGGTGACGCCAATAAGTGCGATCGCAAGACCAGCCGTGGACGAAGACAAGAGTCGGATCTCCGGCCCCGCGCCGTTCGTAGGCCACGGCGATCCCGTCTCGAGAGAGGACTGAATTCGTGCCGGGCACCCGGCGATGTTATGAACGCGAAAGGGACCACCGGAACTGGTCCAGTGGTCCCTTGGGGTGCGACTCAACTACTTGAGCGAGATTGCCACTTCCTCCAGTAGGTCGTAGGCGTCCTGCATGCCGGCCTCCATGCCTGACTCGAGGATCATGTCCCGCCCCTCCTTGGTCGTCATCGCGGTCAGCACGGTGAGGGTGGTGCGACCGTTCTTCTCAGCCAGGTTCATCGTGATGAGGGCAGGGTTCTCGTCACCGCCTGGTGCACCTTCGTAGACCTCGGTGTGGACAATCCTTTCGTTGGGCTTGATCTCTCGGTACTCGCCATGAAATGCCACTTCGAAGCCATCGTCGGTGACCATCACCCATCGCCACTTGCCGCCGACGCGTAGATCGATCTCGGCGATTGTCACCTCACCCCGTTTCGCTGACCACCAGCGCTTGACCAAGTCGGGCGTGGTGAAGGCCTTATAGACCAGATGCGCCGGCGCCGCGAACTCCCTTGTGATCAGGATCTCGGTGTCCGACGGAAGCGAAACCACGGCCGATCCACTACTTGCCACTGTTTCCATTTCCTTCCTCCTTCTCTTTGAGCTCTTCCAATACCTGGTCCAGGGAATCGAAGCGTTCGTTCCAAGTCCGCTCGTACTCCCGAACCCAGTCGTGAATGGGCTGCAGGGGACGGCCGTTGAGCCGGTAGACCCTCTGCCGCCCTTCCTCGCGTACCTCCACCAGACCCACATCCCGAAGGACCTTCAGATGCTTCGACACCTGCGGCTGGGCCATTTCGAGCTCCAGCACCAGATCATTGACCGGCCGCTCGCCAGTAGCGAGGACGTCGAGGATTTGGCGCCGCCGGGGCTCCGCCACGGCGTTGAAAGCATCCGTGGTGGTCGCTGCCCGAGCCATTCGGCCATTATATACCCATATAGGAATATATCAAGTCAGCACTTAGGCGACCGAAGGGCTGAGGGGAGCTAGGCAGCCGTTTTCATCAGTTCTCCCAGTCGACGAACCGTGTTGGCGTTGCGGATCGTCATCCCCCGGTAGAGATCGGTCCCGATCATCTTTTGCAGGCGACTCCGGCCGACGTTGGAGCGGTCGATTCGCCAGATGACGGCCCCGGGTACGTAGACCACGTCTTCGATCTCCGGCTTCCAGTCGAGCTCATCGAGAACGTCCTTTCTGTCGAAGGACTCCCAAAGAAATAAGACGTCGCATCTCACCTGGGCATCGTTGGTCCAGGAATCGGGCAATGCCTTGACTATTTTCTTGATCGAAGGCAGGTCTCGGATCAGCACCCTGATGGCGAATCCGAAGTCGGCCTCGATCGCTTTCTCCAGCGTCTTCGTGATCGTGGTCGGCTTGCGACGGTTGTCGCTAAATATGACGTTGCCGGAGTTGATGTAAGTCGTTACGTCCTTCATCCCGGCAGCCTCGAATGTGGCCTTGAGCCGCGCCATCTCCATCTTGTTCTTGCCGCCCACGTTGATTCCCCGCAGCAGCGCGACGTAGACCACAACGGTCACTCACCTGGATCGGCAAACTCAAGAAACTCGAGCTGGCCCGGCGATTGACCGGCCCTCGTCAGCAGGGTGGCGGCATCGCTGAACTGCTGAATCGCATGTCCGTAGATGTGGAGAAGGAAATACCAGAGTGGGAGGCCGTTCGATTTCTCAACCTCCCACGGTTCGTTGATCTCGCGATCGGACAACCTCTCTAGCCATCCTCGCATTTCGGCTTCGTCCTCGCGCCAGGCGCTGATCAGCGCGACCAGGTCAGGAAAGTTGGTGGGCTTCAGCTCTGCCTCGGGACCCCAGGATTCGGGCGGGCTTCCCTGGAGGCGCAGCCGCCAGCTCCATTCGACGTCGAGTTCGTGTACGAGTGTGGTGCGGAGGTCGCGAATGGTGACCGGTTCCTCGTCGACGAAGGTCTTGGAGGCCTCGGAGGCGGCTCCCAGGATCTGGTCCCGCATCCAGTAGAGATGGTCGAAGAGGAGCTGAACTTCTGCCGCCTGCATCGATCGACCATACCAAGCGGTCGGTATCTTCTTCCGATGACCTCTCCTACCCACCGCTTTCGTGAGCTTCACCAAACCGGCCTCTTTGTCATGCCCAACCCCTGGGATCTGGGCACGACCAGGCTCCTGGCCGCCCGCGGCTTTCCGGCCTTGGCAACCACCAGTTGGGGCCTCGCCTTCAGCCTCGGGCGTTCCGACTATCAGGTCACACGGGATGAATTGGTGGCCCACACCGCCATGATCGCCGGGGCTGTCGATCTGCCAATCAACGTCGATGCCGAGCGGCTTTTTCCAAACGAGCCGGGTGGGGTGGCCACCACTGTCCGCATGCTGGCCGAAGCGGGAGCGGCAGGTTGTTCGATCGAAGACTCGATTCCGGCCGAGCGGGCGATCGACCCAGTCGAGGTGGCGGCCGAGGCGGTGGCGGTTGCAGCTGAGGCGGCTCGAGAGACTGGCTTGTTGTTGACAGCACGTGCGGAGAACGCCTTCTACGGAATCGGCGATATCGATGAAACGATCGCTCGTCTTCAGGCCTACGTCGCCGCCGGAGCCGAGGTCGCATACGCCCCTGGCCTGACCGACCCCAACGAGATCGCTCGAGTGGTGAACGAGGTTCCGGCACCGGTCAACGTCCTCACCCGTGCCAACGGACCGTCGGTGAAAGAACTCGCCGCTCTCGGGGTGCGAAGAGTGTCCACCGGAGGCGGCCTCTGCCGTATCGCTATCGCCTCGGTGGAAAAAGCCCTCGACGATCTCCTCGATGGCTCAGAACCAATTCTGCGCGGAATTTCCCGGCCCGAGGACGGATAAATCTGCACAGAACCGACCTCAGCAATATCTGCGCGGATTTTTTGGGTGTCAGGGACGGAGAAACCCGCGCAGAAACTAGGCGCGACTGGCCGGGTCTTCGGAATGATCGACCGCACTCGGGACACGTCCAAGCCATGGGCTCACGATTGTGACTCGTGCATCTCGCCGCCGCTCACCACGTGAGGGTCCGGTCCCGGATCGTTTCCGGTCGCGGCCACCGCCAGTCGGCTGAGATAGTGGACCCAGCCGTGACGATGTCGTGACGACTCCTCGACTGACAGACCCTCGTGCACCATTCTCAGAAGAGTTCCCTCCCCGTCGGGCTCGAATGTGAAGGTAACTGTGCTGCTCCCGGGAGGTACAGCCGCTGACCCTTCCCAGCCCCAGGTAAAAACCACGCGCTCGGGCGCGATCACCTCGATGTAGCTGCCTCGCGCCCGGTTGGGACCAATGTCAACCTGGAAAGTCCCGCCCGCCTCGGGCTCGAGGATGGCATGGTCTCCCATCCAAGTCTGCATCAGCGCGGGGTCGACGAAGAAGCCGAACACGGTTTCCGGAGCCGCCGCAATCAGAACCTCTTCGGTCACCGCCCAGCCTTTAACGGGATCACTGGTCACGTTGGCGACGTTCCTTTCGTTCTGCTTCCACCTTCAGCGCCTGCAGTCGTCCGGGCCAGAACGATTGCAGATGCTCGATTGCGTCGGCCAGCCCTTCGGGGTCGGCGCGATAGAGCCGGCGGGCGCCTTTCCGCTCCTCAGATAGGAGCCCTGCGGAGCGCAGCACCCCCAGATGCTGAGAGATTGCCGGCCGCGTGGCCCGAAAGTGATTGGCGATCTCGCCGGCACTCAGCGTCTGGCTCGACACCAACTGGAGGATCCGCCGCCGGGTCGGGTCTGCCAACGCACGAAATGTTGAGTCGACATCTGGAATATTCATCTGATAGCGTCCGCTAACGTAAGCCAAAGCTTACAAAACGTCGGAAAGAAAGGAACGTCATGCCCAAATATGTCGTGCTTTACACGGCCCCGGTCTCAGCCAACCAGCAGATGGAGAACAACGATCCGGCAATGGCAGAACAGGTGATGAAAGCCTGGAATGACTGGTCGGCCGGAGTCGGCCAGGGGATGGTGGATCTTGGAACCCCACTCGGCGGCGGCATGAGAGTCACCTCCAGCGGCAGCTCCGAGGCCGGCACTCAGGTCGCCGGCTATTCCATTATCAACGCCGACAGCATGGAAAAGGCTGTTGGACATATGAAGGCACACCCCCATCTGCAAATGCCGGGAGCAGCCATCGAGGTATACGAGGCTTTGGCAGTACCGGGCATGTAATCCCGATCCAAGGGAGGGACGCGCCTCTGATACTCAAGGGTTAAACGCCAGGAACAGAAAGGCCCCGAACAGCACCAGGTGGACTCCGCCCTCTTGCACCGTGGCTCGACCGGGCAAGACAGTGAGCCCGGCCACGATGGATGTAATAGCCAGCAAGACGATCTGAGTAGGGGCGAGGCCGAGGGCAAGGGGGCCTTCGAGCCAAACCGAGGCCACTGCCAACACCGGGATGGTGAGGCCGATGCTCGCCATCGCCGAACCGAGAGCGAGGTTGAAGCTGACTTGGATTCGGTTACGACGAGCGTTGCGGACGGCGGCGAGGGTTTCCGGCAGTATCACCAGCAACGCAATCACCACCCCCACCGCGGAGTGGGGGGCACCCATGGCGGCGACAGCTGCTTCAATCGCGGGCGACTCGATCTTCGCCAGGCCGACGACGGCGATCAAGGCCACCAACAACATCCCCAAGCTGATGGCGGCCTTCCGATTGGACGGTGGAGGAACGTGTTCCTCCACATGGCCCTTTTCGTCTTCTGGGGGCAAGAAGTAGTCGCGATGGCGGAAGGTCTGGACGAAGACGAACAACCCATAGAGGGCGAGTGACGAAACCGCGGCGAACGCCAACTGTGCGGGGGAGAACTCGCCCCCTGGGCGGCTGGTCGTGAATGTGGGAAACACCAGGCTCAGGGTCGCCAGGGTGGCAACCGTCGCCAGCGCCGTCGCCGTCCCCTCGGCGTTGAATGAAGCGGTGCCTCCCTTCACCGTTCCCACTAGAAGCGAGAGCCCAACGATGCCGTTGCACGTGATCATCACCGCTGCGAAAACCGTGTCCCTGGCGAGAGTTGCGGTCTCGGGGCCACCCGAGAGCATCAGGGTGACGATTAGGGCGACTTCGATAACGGTGACGGCCACGGCCAGGACCAGGGACCCGAAAGGCTCTCCAACTCGATGGGCGACGACCTCGGCGTGATGAACGGCCGCCAGTACCGATCCTGCCAGCAACAATCCCACCGCGGCCAGGACCAGTGGTCCGGGCTTGGCCGACCAGGTGGCGGCCAAGGCCAGCAGTGCCACAACTGGGACGGCGTTCGTCCAGCGGAGGAGAAAACGCATGAGCGAACCTAGCTCATGGCGCGGACGGGCCCGACTCCTATTTGGCGAGCCAGCCGCCGGTGAAACCGGCTTGCTGCAATCCCCTCACGACGTAGGAGCACGATCTCATCAAGGTCCAGAGCAGTCCCGAAATGTGATTCTCGATCATCATCACGATCGGGCCCTGATCGAGTCCGTAGTAGCCCTGAGCGATCCACCCCTTGCGGTTGTCCGTGCCGTCAGAGAAGGTGGGGTTGTAGCTGCATCGAAAGCCGTACTCGCTGATGATGTACGGATATTTCTCATCGAGATAGGCGATGGTCGGGAGAACGATTTCGGGGGCGAAGGGGAGCGAGGCGACCACTCCCCAAGGGGCAAGTGTGCCGTCGTCGGGCCCGTGCGGGACACCACGGGCGCAGTAATCAAAGAACTGGCGGGTGACTCCGTCGACCACTCGGGTGGCCGGACCGGGTCCGTCGCTGGCGGTGATTCCCCAGGAGTGCTCGTTGTATCCCCGGAACTTCCGTGGGTTGCGAAGGGCGTACTGCTGCTGAACATAGGTTGCACGGCGGCTGTTCTCGAAATAGTCGATGCCCTTTATGCGCATGTACTGATCCTGGATCTTTCGGAAGTCGATCCATATGTGGGAGAGCTGGTGGATGAAGAGCGGGCCGGCGTAGAGGAATTCGAAACCGTAGAGCTTCTTCCACCGATAGGTCGAGGCCCAGACCGCGTAGGAATCGGGCGAAATGGGATAGGTGGGTGAGGCCAGCGCCAGCACGTAGAGGATCAGCGCTTCGCTATAGCCTTCCCAGCGGTAGCGCGAGAATCCCCTCTCCGGTTTCCATGCGTGGGCGACGGTGTCGCCCTCGTTAAGCGCCCACTGCCAATCGGCTCTGGCGTAGAGCTCAACGGCCAAGTCTCGAATCTCTCGCTCCTCATCCGTATCCCGGTCGAAGAACGCCCGACAGGTCAAGGCTCCTGCCAAGACATAGGTGGTATCGATGGTCGAGATCTCCGAGCGGTTGGTCCGCAGACCGCTCTCTATGTCGAGGTAGTGGTAGAAGAAGCCCTTGTAGCCGATTGCCTGGGAATCCGCTCCCTGCCGGCTCTTCCAAAAGAAGCGCAGAGTGGTGAGGACCCGATCAATGGCCTCGGCTCTAGAAACGAACCCGCGATCAACCGCCACCGGATATGCCGCCAAACCCAACCCGATGGCCGCAATGCTGGCCGGTGCGCCCTTCCTCGTGCTGTCGGGGACCATGCCGTTTCGGGGGTTGGTCTCGCGTACGTAGTACCCGAAAGTATCTCTTTGGAGTTTGAGCAGATCCGTCTGGTCAAAGGTGCCGGACATCGCCTTAGGCAAGTCGAATTGACACGACGGTACCGTTAGGCGATGCCTAAGAACCCCGTCGTTGACGCCTGGTTCGAACAGAAACAGCACCCGATGGAGCAAGCCATGCAAGCGGTGCGCGAGGTGACGCTGCGGGCAGATCCGCGCATCACCGAATCGATCAAATGGAGCACTCCGACGTTTGAGTACAAGGGGAACATTTTTAGTTTCAACCCGGCCAAGAAGTTCGTCAGCCTCCTCTTTCACACTGGCGCTCACATCCCCGGCAAACACAAGGGCTTGGAGGGTGAGGGAGCCACCGCCCGCACGATGCGGTTCGCCGACGCCGACGATGTCAAAAAGCGAGCCGCCGAGCTGACTGCGGTTTTGAAGGCCTGGTGTAAATGGAAGGACGGCTGAGCAGTGGCCTACGCCACCAACCCGATCGACGGTGTTCGCACCAACTTCGAAGATTCGGGCGGGACGGGAAATCCGGTTCTGGTGTACCCCGGCTTCACCGATCCATTGGAGTACGCCCGGACTTCGCCGCTCTGCCAGGCCTTGTCCGAAGAGTTCCGTTTGATCTTTGCCGATCACCGCGGACAGGGTCGGAGCGACAAGCCTCATGATGTCGGTTCCTACGCCTTGCCGGTCCGAGTGGCGGATGCCATTGCCATCATTGACGGCCTCGGTATCGAGAGGGCTCACTACCTCGGCTTCTCATGGGGCGCTCGACTCGGCTTTGCCTTGGGCGAACACGCCCGGCAGCGCTTGTGCTCGCTCGTTCTCTGTGGCAATCAGCCCTACGAGTGGCCCATGACCGGGCCGATGCTGGAGGCCGTCGCCAAGGCGGTAGCCGTCGGCAAGGAGGAGGGGATGTTGGCATTCGTTGCGAGTTGGGAGTCCGCCATCGGCAAGCAATTTGCCGAACCGGGCCGCTCCTGGATGCTCGACAACGACCCGCTGGCCCTGGCGGCCGAGTTCCAATCGATCTTCCTAGAAGGAGAAATTTCCGAGGATCTTTCCAAATGGGATATCCCCTGCCTGATCTACGCAGGGTCAGAGGACGAGATGCACGAGCGGGCGGCCCGGGCGGCGGCGGAGATCCCTGGCGCCCGGTTCCTTTCCCTGGCCGGCCACACACATTTTTCAGCCGAACGGGTAGCGGAAGTACTTTTTCCGGCGGTGCGCGAGCTCTTCCGTTCCGCCCGCTAGTCCTCTCATGCGCACAATGGGGCGATGATCGACAAGGAAGCCGAAATCGACGGCCTCTACGCCACTCCGCTCGACCAGTTCACCGCCGCTCGCAACGACCTTGCCGCCCGTCTTGAGCAGGAAGGCGACAAAGAGGAGGCGATGCGGATCAAGCGCCTGAAGAAACCGTCGATCTCGGCCTGGGCGGTCAATCAGCTTGTCCGTGTCCGCGAGGTGGACATCGCGCGCTTGCTCAAGGCTGGCGAGGCCCTGGAGGAAGCGCAAAGAGCGGTTTTGACCGGCAAGCCGGCCGACTTCGAAAAAGTAAGGAAAGAAGAAGGGGAAGCCGTGCGGGCGTTGCGAAAGGCGGTGATCGAGGTACTTCCCGGCGCCTCGGCGGCGGTCCTCGACCGCATCGCCCAGACTTTGCGGGCGGCATCGACGGCCGACGGCCGCGCTCGACTCAAGGAGGGCCGGCTCACCGAGGATCTGGAACCGGCCGGCTTCGAGGCCTTCGCCAGCCTTCCGGCGATGGCACCCCCTGCCAAGGGAGCCAAGGCTGCAAACAAGCAGCCGAATCGCAAACGCGCCCTGCTGGTCGAAAAGCAGAAGGAAGGTCGAGACAAAGTCAAGGAAGCCGCGGCCGAGGCTCGGGAAATGGAGAAGGAGGCGCGTGCTACCGAAGCCGCCGCCCGCAAAGCTGCCCTGGCAGCCGAAGCAGCTCGCAAGAGAGCCGAACTCGCCCAGGCGGAGTTGGAGAAAATCGAAGGCGAGCTGGCGAAGTTGAGTTAGTCGAGCGGCCAAAGGCCTACATGACCACCCTCGCCGTCGGCCCAGGAAACCAGCATCTGTTCGCCGACGACGACGATCCCCGCCTCCCGCGGCACACCCGATTCTTGGTCTCCTTCCACCAAAGCCCGCGTCTCGGCGAAGCTCTTCCCGCCGTCGGTGGAAGTGGCGTACTCGAGAGTGGCCTCCTCCGGGGTCCGTCGCTCCCAGACCAGGTGAATCGTCTCTTGCGAGTCGACCGCCATCGCCGGCGTGCGATAGGTGGCTTCATCGCCTGTGAGGCGGATGTCGGTCCCGAACGTGCGCCCTCTGTCCCTACTGGAGTCGAACCAGATCGACGACGAGCTCTGATCGGGATGAATTGATTGCCGCGCATCCATCCATGAGATGTAGAGGTCTTCATTGACCAAGGCCAGAGTTGGGCCCGAGAGGGGACAGGCATCCAGGTACCAGGGCTCGTCTGCCACCACCACCGGAGCAGTGAACACCTCGCCGGCGATGGAGGCGGTGACGAATGTGATGTCACGTACGACTCCATCGCTCCGATGCACGAGATCCCGATAACCGATCCCGATCTCGTCACCGACCTGGATGGGCACGGGGTGACAACAATCGCAGGTGAGATCGTCGACCATCTCGTGCTCGACCAGGGGTTCACCTGCTGCCACCGACAGCGTGCTGTCCTCGAGCCACGAGATCACCGGCTCCCCTTGGCTGGTGACAATCATCTGCACCAGCGCCGTCTCGTTACGAACCTCGCCACTGATCACCTCCGACGAGACGATCGCGCCGTCAACCAGATTGGCGAGCCGGACGCTGCCGGCAGCAGTGATCCAGGCGACAAACATCTCGCCCGCGGCGTTGATGGCCATCGCCGGCCGCTCAAGAGGATGGTTGATAACCCCCTCGGGTCCCGTGATCGCGATGGGGGGTGTGGCCGAGCCAGTTGCAGCATCGATCTCAGCTACGAAAAGGTCGGAGCCATTGGCCCAGACAGCCCAAATCGACCCGTCCGCTCCCGTTACCACCCTGATTGCCACCGCATCGGGAAAGTCGATGGTCTCATTGACGGTTGCGCCGGGAGCGTTCGTGGTGGTCGAGCTCGAGATAGCAGTTGTGGTCGTGTCGGTAACGGGTGGACGAGAACAACTCGCCACCGTGAGGGCAATCAGAGCCCCGAAAATCGAGTAGCTCGAGATCAGGCGCTGTCTAGTAATTCTTTGGCCCTCACCAAATCGACTTCATCGAAGCCTTCTTCGAAGGTGGAATAGAGACTGGCCAGCTCGTCCATGCCATCTTCACCCGCGGTCATACGGCGCAGCGTGACTAGCCGGGTCCGTGCTTTGAGCTCAGCCAACCTCTGCCGGCGCTCCCTGGCGCTCTCGATCGCCGAGAGGTAAGCCCCTTCGGCTCTCTCGGTGTCGGACAGCATGAGATGGAAATCCCCCTTCATGGCCAGATGGTCGGGATCGGGACCGGCGGGATCGGCTGCCAAGGCTTCGTCCACCAGTTCCAAGGCTCGCTCCGGATGACCAGCCAGGGCGTGAACCACCGCCCGCAAGCCCAGCACAAGTGGCCAGAAGATTGGGGGGGCACTCAAGCCTCGGTAGAGATCGATCGCTGCTTCGGTCAATTTCAGACCTTCGTCGGCCTGACCCAGAGCGGTGCGCGACACTCCTTCGAGGACTTTGGCGAGCGTGCCCCAAAGGGGGTAGTCGTGCTCTTCGGCCACCGCCGCCAGCTCTTTCGCCCGACCCAAAGCCTCCTCGAAGCGGCTCCTCCCCAAAGCAAGGAACCCGTTGTGATAGATGCCATAGGCGACGCTGAAGGGGTGATCGATTTTCCGCGCCATATCCAGGCCATCGCTGACGCTTTTGATGCCTTGATCGATCGCCCCGCTCTGCCAGAGCAGAAGGCCCTTCGATATTCGGGCGACGACACCAGTGCTCGTGCCCAGGCGAAAGCGGTTGGACCCCTGCATCCTTGGATCGAACATCTCGATGGCTTGGTCCAGATGGTGAAAGCCCGTCTCGAAATCACCGCCGAAAGCAGTGCCAATGCCGAAGACGTAATGGCCTTCGGCTCGCATCGAGTCATCGTTCTCCCGCTCTGCCAGTTCGAGGATCTGCCGACCCATCTCGGCGGTGCCTGCGAACTGGGTGAGGTTCATGTAGTAGGTCGCCAGCGCTCGCATTACCGGGAAACGCTGGGCTGCCGGGCCGCTCGCTTCAGACATCTCCAACACGCGCTTGAAAGCCGCCTCGACCTCGGGTCCGTAGCCTCGCACCGCCATCACTGCTCGGGCCAGGCTGGTGCGAAGCGTCAACTCCTCGGCTGCGAGCTCTTCGGAGGGCTCGGCTCGCCCCAGCACCTCGAGAGTGTCGCTAGCCAGCTCGATGGCGGCCCGGTACCAACCCTTGGCTTCGTGCAGCGCCCACAAACTGTCGATGAGCGCGAAGAGCTGCTCGAGATCTTCCTGCTCCACCCAGTAGCGCCAAGCAGTTCGCAAGTTGCCGATCTCTGAGACCAGGTCGGCCAGGGCCGATTCACGCTCGCTGCCCGCCAACCGCTCCTTTAACCCCTGAGCGAAGGTGGAGAAATAGAGGGCATGTGCCCGCCTGATATCTCGTTCTCGCTCAGGGTGGGAGGCGAGCAAAGTCTCGGCGTACTCCTTGATCATCAGCAACATGGAAAAACGCTGCGACCCACCACTCACATCACTGCGGATCAGGCTCTTATCTACCAGTGCTCCCAGTGCGTCGATCAGAAATCCATAACCGAGCTCGGAGGCGACCGCTTCGATGGCGTCTAGCCGGGTCGAGGAAAATACCGCCATCAGCTCGAAGACATTTCGCTCTTTCTCGTCCAAGAGTTCGTAACTCCAGGCGATCGCCCCCCACAGGGTGCGTTGGCGATCGGGGAGGTCGCGCCCACCGGCTCCCAGTACATCGAGGCGGGTACGCAAGCGCGAGAGGAGATCGGCGGGCGCGAAGACATTGAGACGGGCGGCGGCGAGCTCGATCGCCAGCGGAAGGCCGTCCAAGCGATTACAGATCTCGGCAATGACCTGTGCGTTTTCATCGGTGATTACAAAGTCGGGCCGCACCGCCATCGCCCGCTCGGCGAAGAGTTGAACCGATTCGGAGGCGGCGATCTCGGCGGTGGAGTGCTTGGGGTGGGGAAGGGATAACGGGGGCACGGGGAAGACGTGTTCCGCCCGCACCCTGAGCGTCTCCCGGCTGGTCACGATCACCTTCAATCCGGGACAGTGGTTGAGCAACTCGGAAACTCCCACCGCGGCGGCCGTCACCTGCTCGAAGTTGTCGAGTACGAGGAGCATCGCCTTATCCCGCAAACGGGAACGGAGAATCTGCAGAGGCTCTCCGTCGCCCGCAACCGGTAAAGCCAAGGCGCGCACGATCGCCTCGTAGGCCGCGTCCGGGTCGCGCTCGGCTGATAGATCGACGAAGAACACACCATCGGCGAAGCGCTCGATCTGTTCAGCCGCCACCTGGAGGCCGAGACGGGTCTTGCCCGCCCCGCCCGGTCCGACGATGGTGACGAGCTTGGTCCCGGGGGCGCGGAGCATGGCGTCGATGGTGGAGATCTCGGCGCTACGTCCGAAGAATTCGGTGGCCTGCAACGGCAGGTTGTGTGGCCGGGAGTCGAGGGTGGCGAGGGCGGGGAATTGGGATTCGAGTTCATCGTGCACCAGCTGGTACAGGTGCTCGGGTTGGGTGAGATCCTTCAATCGGTGGATGCCGAGATCACGCAGAGCAGCCCCGGGAGGAAGCCGGCCGTCCACCAGGCCCGCGGCCGTTTCCGAAAAAAGCACTTGTCCGCCATGTCCGGCGGCCATGATTCGGGCGGTTCGGTTCATCGTCGGCCCGAAGTAGTCACCATCCCGTTGCTCGCTCTCACCGGTGTGGATTCCCATCCGCACCCGTAGCGACCCGATCGTCGCCCACGGCTCCGCGGCCAGGCCTTTTTGCGCATCGATGGCGGCGACGAGAGCATCGGGGGCGAAATCGAAGCGCGCCAGAATCCCATCTCCGGTCGCCTTGATTACCTGACCGCCGGCTCGATCGATTGCCGCGGTCAGGATTCCGTCGTGGCGGGCGAGAGCTGGGGCCATCTGCTCGGGATGCTCTTCCCAGAGCCGGGTGCTGCCTTCGATGTCGGTAAAGAGGAAGGTCTGCAATCTGGTCTAACCATCAAGCCAGAGGCCAATAGAGCTCGGTCTGGAGCTGGCTCGAGTCGGAGACTGCGGAGGGGTCGACGACATAAACCTCCCAGGGTCCGACCCCATCTTTCTCACCTTGGGCGTGTATCCACTCGAGGAAGGAGTCGTAGGCCTTGCTGAGGGTTTGGTAGGGACCATGATGGACAACCTTGGCGGTCTTTCCGGCGGGCAGAGTGGCGGCGCCGACCGCGTCCAGCTGATCGTCGGGGGCTGCCAGCCCCGGGACAGGCTCGGCGACGGGAAGCCCCACTTCCATGTCGATTATTTCCGGCCCGAATTCATATGAGCGGGCATAGGGAGCGCCCGTCGGGGGCTGTCCGTGGCTGGTGGCAAATTCGAAAAGACGGGGCATCTGCGTGTCGAAAAGCTGGCGCAGATCGACCTCGGCCATGGGCTTGCGAACCCGCACCGCCAGCGCCGGCTGAGCCTGGAGTTCGATTATCTGGTGATCGCTGAGGGAGCCTTGGGCCACGGATTCATCGTATCCGCGGCACTGTCGTTGTTATCAGGCAGACCGCTCAGAAACCGAGCGGTCTGCGCGCGGAGAGCAGATACCCTGCCCTCATGTGCCGAAATATCCGCCCGCTTCACAACTTTGAGCCCGCCGCCACCAACGACGAGATCACCGATGCCGCCCTCCAATACGTGCGGAAGGTGAGCGGTTTCAGCAAGCCGTCCCAAGCCAATGAAGCTGCCTTTCAGCAGGCCGTGGAAGCGGTCAGCGCCGCCACGAGAACGTTGGTGGACTCTCTGGTGACGAACGCTGCTCCCAAGAATCGCGAAATCGAAGCCGAAAAAGCCCGGGCTCGGTCCCGAGAGCGCTACGCCAGCTGAGGCCGCGGCTAGCCCAGGATCTCCTCGAGCCGGAGCGACGACACCTTCTCGAGCTGTTCGAAGCGGCAGGAGTGCGGATCGCGATCGGGGCGCCAGCGGAGGAACTGGGCCGGGTGACGCAGCCGTCCCCCGTCCAGCTGATTGAAGCGCACCTCGGCGACCAGTTCGGGACGAAGGGGAGTGAAGGAGAGATCCTTCGCCGGATTCCAGCGACTCCCGGGCTGGCCGACCGCCTCCGCCACTGAGGCCGCCCAGGGGTGGTCGGCCAGATCCATCACATAGGGAGCAAGGTTCTTGAACAGCTCTCGGCGCTGGGCGGAAGGAAACGACGCCGCCACCCCGATGGGGATCAGGCCACCGAACATCGATGCCCATTCATGTCCTTCGTCATCGGAGTAAACCGCCAGCAACAGAGAGCCGATGGCATCGCGCGATGACTTGTGGGTGCGGTAGCCCATCACCACGCAGTCCGCGGTCCGATCGTGTTTGAGCTTGGCCATGACCCTTTTCCCTGGCTGATAGGTGCTCTCGGGATGTTTGGCGATGATCCCGTCGATGCCGGCGCCTTCGAAGTCTGCAAACCAATCCCGCGCCACGTCCTCGTCACCGGTGACGGGCGTGAGCCGGAGAGGAGGGCCGGCCTGCCTCAGAAACTCTTCGAGTCTTTCCCGCCTCTCCCGGAAGGGGAGTTTCGTTAGATCGTCGCCACCAGTAGCCAACAGGTCGAAGGCGATCAGTGTGGCCGGGGTCTGTTGAGCCAGAAGATTGACCCGGCTCGATGCCGGGTGTAGCCGCTGTTGGAGAGCGAAGAAATCGAGCCGGCCGTCTTCGGGGCTGGGGACGACGATCTCGCAATCGAGTACGCACGGTACGGGAAGGGATGACTTGATGGCGTTCACCAGCTCGGGGAAGTACCGGGCCAGGGGTCGCGAGTTGCGGCTCTCCATGACTACAGACTCCCCTTCAGAAAAGATCAGAGCCCGAAACCCGTCCCACTTGGGCTCATAGAGCCAACCCGGTGGAAGGTCGTCCACCAGCCGAGCCAGCATCGGTTCGATCGGAGGGCGAATCGGGAGCATGCCAGAACCGTATTACCTCTCGCTCGTATCCTGATTATGAAGCACTCGGCGGCGGTGCCCCCTTCGAAATGGACCCATGAAAGTCACAGATCCGATCTCCGATGTCCGACTGATCTTTTCGGTCCAGGCGGTACGCGCCTTCCTCTACGGATTCAGCAGCATCCTGATCGGATCCTCTTTGGCCGCAGGCGGTCTCGACTCGGTAGCTGTAGGAGCGATTTTCACAGCCATGCTCCTGGGAATGGCAGTTTCGTCGCTCGTTGTCGGTCGCTTTGGTGAAGCTCTTGGACGTCGTCGGACGTACATATCCCTTCTGGCGGTCATGGGAATAGCGGGAACGGTTTTTGCACTTACCGACTTCCTTCCGCTTCTGATCCTGGCCGCCCTCACCGGCACTCTCTCCACAGATCCCAACGAGGCAGGACCAATCACGTCTGTTGAACAGGCAATGCTGGCGGAGACGCCGCGAGCCGAGAGGAGCCGGGTCTACGGTCGATACAACGCAGTCGCCTATCTAGCCGGAGCGATTGGGTCTCTCACGGCCGGCGGTCCCAGTGCGATGCGCGATGTTCTACCGGGCCTGCCACCGGACCAACGGTGGTTGTTGCTGATGCCCCTTGGTGCATTCGCATGCATCCTCAGCGCCGGACGGCTCAGTGCGATGATCGAGGTGTCAACGCCTCATCCGGGCGCCGTCCGGGGCTTGCAGAGGTCGAAGGCCGCGGTCCGGCGGCTGGCGGCGCTCTTTTCCCTCGATGCTTTCGCCGGGGGATTCATCGTGGGGACCTTCATCGTCTTCTGGTTCGGGCGCGAGTTCGGCGCCGATGCCGAGATGATGGGTCTGGTGTTCTTCGGCGTGGGGCTTCTGCAGGCGGGATCATCTGTAGCCGCCGGCTGGCTCGGAAGCCGAATTGGCTTTCTCAACACCATGGTCTTCACGCATCTCCCCTCGAACGCGCTCCTGGCTCTCATTCCACTGGCTCCCTCATTGGGCTGGGCAATCGCGTTGCTCCTAGGTCGATCGGTTCTGTCACAGATGGATGTACCGGCCCGCCAGGCCTACGTCGCCGAGCTAGTCGACCCGGCCGAACGAACCGCGGCTGCTGGTTACACGAATGCTGCCCGCCATCTGGTCAGGCCGGCCGGACCTGTGCTGGCCTCGTGGTCGATGGGGATGGCGGCGGGTCTGCCTTTTGCCATCGCGGGTGGACTCAAGGCGGTTTATGACTTGGTCCTGTACTTCACGTTCCGGCGGGTTCGACTTGGTGACAATTGACGGATTTGACCCCTGTTGCACTTGTGGGCTCGAGATGACCAGATACGTCCTTGATGTCGGCGCTGCGCTCCGTTTGGCGAAGGAGGACTCTCATAGAGTTCCCGGGCCAAGACCCGGGAACTCTTGTTTTATGGTCACCACAAAGGAGGTTTCGATGCCTGGCAATTTGGATCTGTGGGTCGAGGGATACCGGGTGGCTTGGGAGCAGCGAGATCCGGCGATGGCGGCCATGCTCTTCACGCCCGAGGCCACCTATCGATCGAACATCTTTGAAGATCCTCACCAGGGTCGGGAGGGGATCGAGGCCTACTGGCAGTCAGTCACCAAATCCCAGGACGAGGTGCAGGTGCGGATGGGAAGGCCCTTCGCCGAGGGCACCCGAGTGGCGGTCGAGTTCTGGACCACAATGCGGGTGGAAGGGGAAGAGACCACTTTGCCCGGCTGTCTGCTCTTGGACTTCGACGACAACGGGCTTTGCCGCCGGCTTCGTGAGTATTGGCACTTCGTCCCCGGTCGCCTGGAGCCACCGGAGGAATGGGGGCAATGAAGAGCGTGTGCCGGGGTGGGACCTAACGGTCCGCCGAGACCACGTGCGTTACCGGGATCGGGAGCCGCTTCTCCAAGCGAGTAACGGCATTGCCCCGCAACCAGCGCGAGGTTCCTTTGGCGAAGGTGGAAAGAATCAAGCGGTCGTAGTCGGGATGCTCGTTCCACTCGTCGGCCGCGGCCTCGACCGGATCCTGGTCGCCCACTCGAATCGCGTCGAGTTTCACACCTTGACCCTCAAGCCGCTTGCCGGCCCTCTCTCCCGCTTCCAGGGCGACCGCTGCCGCTTCACCCTCAGTCCAGCCGCGGACGTGTTGGACCGGAGTCGCCGGAACCAGGAGTACGAAGGAGGCCGTCGGGTCGCGATCAACAAGCTGACGGAGCACGGCCGCAAGTTCGGGGCTGTCGGC
>DATEDN010000110.1:0-1210 GCA_035281645.1 Acidimicrobiia bacterium
CGCCATGGCACGATCGAACGACGCCCAGCTGCTGAACCGGGCCAGGTACGAGAGCTCCCTCAAGGATGCCACCATCGATCATCTGCGGGCCGAGCTCAAAGAGGTCCACGATTCCCGAGCCCAGCAGCTCGCGCGCCGCTATTGGAAGCTTCGCCAGGACGCCCGCGAGACGGTCGCCAGGGTTCGCTCGCGACTCGATCCGAGAGGGCGGTCGAGATCCACCGACGAAGCCCCGCCGTTCGATCGCTTTAACGACACCCCGATCTATGGCGGGCCCTCCGATCTCCGGGCCCACTACGCCGGCCAACTCGAACAGATCCTGGATGAGCATCGGCACGCAGTGGGATATGCGCTCTTGCCGTTCTCCATTGGTTGGAGATCGAGTCTCTTTCAACGGCCGCAGCAGATGGCTCGCGCCCTCGCTCGCCAGGGCTACCTGGTCTTCTACGGCCTCGATCATTGGAGCCGCGAGCAGACCGACGGTTTTCGCAAGGTCGATACCAACCTCTTCCTCTATTCGGTTTTCCCCAACTACCTCGACGTTCTCCAGGGAATCCCCCGCCCTCTCACCCTCACCTACGCCTACAACTTCAACTTCGTCCGCCACCTCCGCGACCCAGTGACGGTGTTCGAGCACATCGACGAACTCGAAGTATTCACCGCCACACATCAGATGGAGCACCTCGTCCAGTGGTATGAGGATGCGGTCGAGAACGCCAACATCGTGGTGGCTTCCGCCCATGACCTCTTGGCGACGGTTCAGAAGCGGCGACCCGATGCCTTCCTCTGTCAGAACGGAGTCGACTTCGATCATTTCGCCGCCCCCCGTCCCGGTCCGCCCCCTGCGGATCTACCAACAGATGACCAACCGATCGTTGGTTATTACGGGGCGCTGGCGGAGTGGATTGACTACGACTTGCTCGATTTCGCCGCCGAGAAACTTCCGGAATTCCGCTTTGTCTTCATAGGACCCAATTACGACGAATCAATGGATGGCAAGCCGGTGTTTGCCCGGCCCAACGTTTCCTGGCTGGGGCCGAAGGAGTACGACGAGCTTCCGTCCTACCTACAGGCGTTTTCGGTGGCGACGATCCCCTTCGTCCTCAACGATGTCACCCACGCCGTGTCCCCAGTCAAGCTGCACGAGTATCTGGCGGGGGGAAAGCCGGTCGTCACCACCGCCATGCGCGAGACGGCCTCCTACGACGTC
>DATEDN010000111.1:0-3025 GCA_035281645.1 Acidimicrobiia bacterium
GACTTCGAGCCGATTTCCTGCGCCCAGTCGAGTGCCGTGCTTTCCAGGTCGGTGTGGGGAATCGAGGCGTTGACCATCCCCATCGCCACCGCCTCCTCGCTCGAGTAGGTGCGACCGAGAAAGAAGATTTCTCGGGCCCGCTTCTGGCCCACCATCCGAGCCAGGTAGGCCGAGCCGTAACCACCGTCGAAGCTGGCCACGTCGGGATCGGTTTGCTTGAACTTGCCATGTTCGGCACAGGCCAGCGTGAGATCGCAGACGACATGAAGTGAGTGTCCGCCACCGGCCGCCCATCCCGGAACGACGGCAATCACAACCTTCGACATGAATCGAATCAGTCGTTGCACCTCCAGAATATGAAGCCGACCCGGGGCGCGAATCCCCTCTTCCTTGGTGTCGTACTGGTAGCCGTCGGTTCCCCGAATTCGTTGGTCGCCACCCGAGGAGAAGGCCCAGCCTCCGTCTTTCGGCGAGGGGCCATTTCCGGTGAGGAGGATGACCCCGACATCGGGCGATTGGCGGGCGTGATTTAGGGCCTCGAAAAGCTCATCAACGGTATGGGGCCGAAACGCATTGCGCACCTCGGGGCGATCGAAGGCGATCCTTACCGTCCCTTGATCGTGCGCCCGGTGATAGGTGATGTCGCTGAAGGTGAATCCCTCGACCGCGGCCCAGCGGTCGGGATCGAAGTGCTCGGAGATCACCGGGGTAGCGTAAACCCGGGCTCATGAGCGACCTCCTTTCCCGCGCTGCCGAGTCATTTGGCCAGGAGCTTTTCATCCACGATGGAGAACGGAGGGTTACGTTTGCCGAGGCGGAGGACTCGGTCGGGGGTCGTGGTGAGCGGACTCCGATAGTCACTCCCGCCCTCGATGCTGACTCAATCCTCGACTTGTTGGCGGCGATGAGAAGCGGTGGCGCGGTCCTGGTCGGCTCCAAATGGCCCAGAGCATTGGTCGCCGACCGACTTGCTACGTTGCCTGCCGATCGCTTGACCGGCACCGTGATCTTCACCTCTGGCTCATCCGGCGCCGCCAAAGCCGTCCACTTGCCGGAGTCGAATTGGGAAGCTGCCGGAACCACATCGTCCGCCTTTTTCAGCTTCGGAGTAGGTGATTCCTGGCTCCTGGCGCTTCCACTGCACCATGTTGGCGGGCTTTCGATCGTTTTTCGCGCTCTGTGCAGCGGGGGAACGGTTGTTATCTCTCCGGAGATGACGGAGCTCGACCAGGTCGACTTTGCCTCGTTGGTACCGACCCAACTGAGTCGCCTCACTGACCCCGGAAAAGTCCGGGCGCTCGTCATCGGCGGGGGATCGATCCCCGCCGAGGTGGCGCATCGGGCAAAGGGCTGGCCGGTGATCCGCACCTATGGGATGACCGAGACGGCGGCGGTGGCGGCCTCAGCGCCCTTGGATGACGGGTGGGGAAGCCTTTATCCCCTCCCCGGCCTCGAATTTCGCGCCCGAGGGGGTCTGTTGGAGGTAAGGGGGGCGCAGGTGTCACCGGGATACGCGGGAAACCCCCGACCCGATCCGTGGTTCACGACTTCCGATCGCGGCGTTGTTCGAGAGGACGGCTCGATCGAGGTATTCGGGAGGGCGGATCGGGTGATCAACAGCGGGGGGGAGAAGATCGATGCCTCGGCGGTGGAAGCCGCTCTCGTCGCCGCCGGAGCTTTGGAGGTGGCCGTGGCCGGCGTGTCTGACAGCGAGTGGGGCGAGATGGTGGTGGCGGCCTACACCGGCGAGGTCGGGGCTGACAATCTGCGCCAAGCGGTCCGGGATTCGCTGGGGGCGGAGGCCGTCCCTCGTCGGCTCCTGCGTCTCGAAGCGCTGCCCCGGACCGAGCTAGGCAAGATCGACTACCCGGCGGTCGTCCGAATCCTCGCGACCTAATCCCAGCCCTGACGGCGTTGGGCCTTCTTCTCTGACCGCCGTCGTTTTTCGTCGAGTCGCCGCTGGCGTGAGGCGGCGGTGGGCCGGGTGGGCTTTCGCCGTCGGGGGCGCCTCATGGCCTCGCTGAGCAGATGGCTCAAGCGCTCCAGGGCTATCTCGCGGTTGAGCGACTGACTTCGGGTTTCGTCGACGGTGACTGTGACGAGACCACCCGGAGACCGGCTGCCCAGGCGCATCAGCATGTGCTCACGGATGTCTTGGGGAAAGGCCGTGCTCTGCTCGAGGTCGAAACGGAGGGTGGCCCGGGTGTGCGAGCGGTTGGCATGCTGTCCGCCCGGCCCACCGGAGGGGCCGAAGCTCCACGAAAGCTCGCCCGGGGGGATGAAGTAGGGACCGATTTGCACTGCCGACCATTTTTCACGCTCCGCCAGCAGGCGTGAACCATTTGCCGATTGCCATCGTTATGTCAAAGGGGGCGGGAAACCCCCGACAGCTCCGGAGTGGGGCCCGGACCGCGACCCGGCGATGCCGTTTCGCGGGCCAGGGGACTGCGGGCCGAGCACGGCCGGGCTGGGCTCAGACGAGCTTGGCTCGGCCGGGCTCGTGAACGTTCGCTCGACGAGATCCTCCGCTACCGGAATGAGCGCGGATGTAAAACTTCGTGGCTGGTGCGACCCGGGGGTCTGAGGGGGCACTACCTTGGAGACGAAGGAGGTCTGATGTCCAATTTCTTTGTGGGCTGCACCAATGACCAACTACGCGAGGTTGAGTTGTTTGCCGACCTCGACGAGGCCACCCTCGATGATCTAAAGATGCATTCGCATTTCATCGGGGCACATCCGGGGTTGCACATCATTCGCCAGGATGGTGCAGGGTTTGATCTTTACGTGATTCTGTCCGGGGACGCCGAAGTCCGCCGCAACAACGAGGTGCTGGCCACTCTCGGAAAAGGCGATGTCTTCGGAGAGATGGCCTTGCTCAGCAGCCATCACCGCAACGCAGATGTCGTCGCCAAGTCAGTTATGTCGATGATGACGATGACGGCTGACGATTTTCAGATGGTGACGAAGAAGTATCCCGAGATCGAACGGCGCATCCGACAGATGGCGGAGGCTCGCCAGAACGCCT
>DATEDN010000112.1:0-3317 GCA_035281645.1 Acidimicrobiia bacterium
TCTCCGTCAGATTGGTTCGGTCGAGGCCGCCGAGGTCAACCTTGTGAGCGAGTGGTTGGCAAGTGTGGTGCGGGACAACAACCTGCCCCAGAAGTTTTTCCTCCTCCATCAGTTCAGGCTCGACATGATCGAAAACCGGGAACTCGTGCAGATCCACCCCGAACTGGCAACCGTGATCCAGATGGATGGCCAAGGTCCGCTCCACACCAAGTACGAGACCTGGAATGCGCTGCTCCCCGGCACCGAGGGAAGCGGGATCAGCTGGGGCTGGAAGAACTTTTACGACGAGGACACCCCTCGCGGTGGAGCCACCCCCGCCGAGGTGTTAGCCCTCGACCCCGTGCCGGTCTACGTCAGCTACCAATAGGCAGACATCAAACATCAGACATCAGACATCAGACATCAGACATCTGAGATCTGACATCTGAAATCTGAAATCTTCACTCGGCGGCGTCGCTCAATGCCTCAGATAATGAGGGGTGGACCATCAGCGTTTCTACCAGCACGCTCACAGTGACTCGAGCCTTCACCGCCAAGGCCAGAATTCCGATCAGCTCCGAGGCGCGATGGCCAACGATGCTTCCGCCGAGGATTACCCCAGTGGCGGGATCCGACATGACCTTGACAAAACCGCTGGGATTTCCCTGTAGGACCGCCCGGGCGTTGGCGGCAAACGGCACCTTCGTCGTCCGGACCTTGCGACCCTGGGCGGCGGCGTCGGCCTCCTCCAAACCAACCGAGGCAATCTCGGGCTCGGTAAAGATCGCCTGCGACACCTTCGAGTAGTCGATCGGGATCACGGGCAAACCCATGGCGTGACGAGCAATCTTCCGCCCTTGCATCGCCGCCACCGACGACAAGAGCATCTGCCCGGTGCAGTCTCCGGCGGCGTAGATATGGGTCACAGCCGTCTGCTGGTTCTCGTCGACCTTGATGAATCCACCCTCGGTGGCGATTCCGACTTCCTCCAAGCCCAGCCCAGCGGTGTTGGGAATCGACCCGATCGCCAAAAGGGCATGGGTTCCCTCCACCACCCGGCCGTCGTCGCAACGAACCTTGACGCCTTCGGTAGAGGCATCGATGCCAACCGCCCGCGCACCTAGGACAAGCCGGACGCCTCTTTCGAGAAAGTTCTCCTCCAATACCGCCGCCACTTCCGGATCGCGATGGGGAAGGATCTGCTGGCGGCTCACCACCAGGCTCACGTCGGAACCGAGCGATTCGAAGATGTGGACGAACTCCACTCCGGTCACTCCCGATCCGATCACCACCAGCCTCTCGGGGACGTCGGGAAGGTCGTAGACGTCCCGAGTGATCAAGACACGCTTGCCATCGACCGGGGCCCAATCGGGCACCCGCGGATTTGAGCCGGTTGAGAGCAGACAGCGGTCGAAACGGATGCGAACCGTGTCGTCGACCAGGGCCTCGTTGGGCCCGGTCAGCTTCGCCTTCCCGGCGATGATCTCGATTCCCTGCGATTTGAGGAGACCTTCCCAGCTCCGGTTGATGTCCCCGGCGATGGTCGAGATCCGAGTGGCCAACTGGGCCGAATCGACGCTTCCGGGAGCGGCCACCAATCCCAGGCGAGGAGCGTTGCGCATGGAGTCGATGCGGACCGCGGTCGCGGTCATGGTCTTCGAAGGAATGCAGTCCCAGAGATGAGCCGCTCCTCCCACCACGCTGCTCTCGACCAGAGTCACCTTGGCGCCGAGGGCAGCGGCGTTCGTGGCAGTGGCAGTGCCGGCGGGTCCGGCGCCAATGATCAAGAAGCGAAGCGGTTCTGCGGGCATCAGGGGCGATGGGTTCCAAAGACCGCACGAAGCGCGTCCGAGCACTCCCCCACGGTCGCTCCGACGGCCAAGGCATCCTTCAGGGGGTAAAGCAAATTGCTTCCATCCGAGGCGGCGTCGCCGATTGCCTTCAGCAGATGTTCGATCTCACCGTTGTCTCGGTTTTGTCGATGCAGGCCCAACCGCCGCACCTGGTCGGCCGCGAGCGCCGGGTCGACAGCCAGCACTGGTACCACCTGCTCCCCGTCATCACTGAAACGATTGACTCCGACGACCACCGACTCACCTGCTTCCTGTCGCCGGGCCTCGGCGTAGGCGGATTCCTCGATCTGGGCCTGAATCCAGCCGGCCTCGATCGCCTTCACCGCACCCCCGCGCCTGCGCACCTCATCGATGAGGTCTCGTGCGGCCTCCTCGAGCTGGTTGGTGAGCTCCTCGACGAAGTAGGAGCCGGCCAGAGGGTCGACGGTATGGGTCATGCCCGATTCGAAGGCGAGGATCTGCTGGGTGCGCAACGCCAGGCGGGACGACTCGGTCGTCGGCAACCCCAGGGCCTCGTCGAAGGAATTGGTGTGGAGGGATTGCGTGCCTCCCAGCACCGCCGCCATCGCCTGCACGGTGGTTCGCACCACATTGTTCTCCGGTTGCTGGGCGGTGAGGGTCGATCCGGCGGTCTGGGTGTGAAACCGCATCGCCCACGAGCGCGGATCCGCGGCTCCCAGTTCATTGCGCATCAGATCAGCCCAGATTCGACGGCCCGCTCGGAACTTGGCGATTTCTTCGAAGAAGAGGTTGTGGCTGTTCCAGAAGAAAGAGAGGCGGGGGGCGAAAGAGTCGATCGTCAACCCTGCCGCCAGCGCCGCCTCGACATAGGCCAGGCCGTGGGAGATAGTGAAAGCGAGCTCCTGGGCGGCACTGGCCCCCGCCTCGCGGATGTGATATCCGGAGATCGAGATCGGATTGAAGGAAGGGAGGTGCTCGGCCGTGTAAGCGAATAGATCGGTGATCAAGCGCATCGAGGGCTTGGGCGGATAGATGTAGGTTCCGCGAGCGACGTACTCCTTGAGGATGTCGTTCTGCACGGTCCCTCTGATGCGGGAGGGGTCGACCCCCTGCTCCTCGGCCACCAATTGATAGAGCAGGAGCAGGATGGGCGCCGTGGCATTGATCGTCATCGACGTGGAAACCTCACCCAAGGGAAGACCGTCGAAGAGCACCCGCATGTCCTCGATCGAATCGATGGCGACCCCGACCTTGCCCACCTCTCCGGCGGCCAGGGCATGGTCACTGTCCAGACCCATTTGGGTGGGGAGATCAAATGCCACCGAGAGCCCGGTCTGTCCGGCGGCGAGCAGCCCCCGAAAGCGTTCGTTGGTGGCCGCGGCGGTGCCAAAGCCGGCGTATTGGCGCATGGTCCACGGTCGACCGCGGTACATGGTGGGATGAGGACCGCGGGTGAAGGGATACTCGCCGGGAGCGCCGATTCGTTTCGGATCGGCCTCCTGGTCATAGACGACTTTTATCTCG
>DATEDN010000113.1:0-2608 GCA_035281645.1 Acidimicrobiia bacterium
TATCAGACCGCCTGGCTCAAGGCCTATCACGCTCCCGAGTATCTGGCCTCACTTCTAACCGCCACCAAGCGCGACAAGGAGCGGACCGCGGTCTACTTGGCTGAGTGCCGTAACCAGGGAATCGATGTCCTGGTGCCCGACGTCAACGAGTCCGAGGTCGACTTCATGGTCCGCGACGGCAAAATCCGCTTTGGCCTCTCGGCGGTGCGGAATGTCGGAGAAGGAGTGGTGGAGAAGATCATCGCCGCTCGCTCCGAACGTCCCTTCACCGATTTCTTCGATTTCGCCGATCGCGTCGATCTCCTCGCCCTCAACAAACGGACGGTGGAGTCGTTGATCAAGGCCGGTGCGTTCGACGGGATGGGCCATAGCCGCAAGGGTCTCTTCCTCCGCTATGAGGAGATCCTTGACTCGACGGTCGAGCGCCGTCGAAACGAAGAGCTGGGTCAGTTCTCGCTATTTGCTGCCGAGGTGAGTGAGACCAGCCCGATCCACGACGAGATGAGCAGCGCTGAATGGTCGACCAAGGTCAAGCTTTCCTTCGAAAAAGAGATGCTGGGTCTGTATGTCTCCGATCACCCCCTGCTGATGGTTGGCACCACCCTGGCCATCGAGACCGAGCCGATCAACTCCCTGAGCGAGAAACAGGACCGGGCTTCGGTGACGATCGGTGGCTTGGTGGCCGGGATCAATCGCCGCTACACCAAGAACAACGAGTTGATTCTCTTTCTCCAGGTCGAGGATCTCGACTCCTCGGTTGAGGTGGTGATGTTCCCCAGGGTGGTCGAGGAATTCGGCCAGCTCATCACCCCCGACGCCATCCTCCTTATCGATGGCTCGGTCGACCAACGGGGAGACGAGGTCAAGGTGCGGGCGCGATCCGTACGCGAGTTGAAGATCCGGACCGATTCGACCGTTCGCCTCCGGATCGCGGCCCGCGCCATCTCGGCCCGATTGGTCGGCCAGCTCAAGACCATTCTCCAGAGCCACCCGGGACCGGCGCCGGTGATGCTGCAGATGGAAACCGGCGAATCCCACAAGGTGCTCCGCTTCGACGATCGCCACCGGGTGGAGCCCTCCTCGACCCTCTATGCCGAACTCAAGGCCCTGCTGGGGCCGGGCGCCGTCATCTAACCCCTGTTTCTCCCCCCAGGGAGCGAAGCGACCGTTGGGGGGAGTACCCCGAACGGGGAGTACCCCGAACGGGGGAGCGGGCTAGGTCCGCATCAGCGGGTAAACGTAGACGTAAACATCTGTCGGGGCCGAGACCTCGCCCAACACCGACTGAGGACTGCCCCTAAGAGTCATGTCGAAAAAGGCGTTGACAAAGCCCCGCGTCGTCTCATTGACTTTGTCAACGCTCCGGTCGAAGGGCCACACCGAGGGCACGAAGAGGGAGCCGTCGGCAAAGTCGTCATGTGAGGCGGCCGGAATCACGACTCGGTAGCCACCCTGACGGCCGGTCTCGAAGCGAGCAGCGAGCTCTTCATGAAGATCTTCTTCCTTGGTCAGGAACATGAACGACTGCTCGGGAACCTGATCCTTGGGGTCGGTACCAAGGGCGCCGCCCGCGGCCTGGCCGTCTATGTTCAAACAGGCGTCGATGCGGGCCTCGGCTCTGCAGAATTCCACCGCCGTTAGCCCGCCGTTCGAGTGACCCATGACTCCTAAGGAATCGAGATCAGCCCGCCCGTCGAGCAGGTCGCCCGTTCTCGTTTCTCGTTCAAGTCGATCGAGGACGAACCGCAGGTCGAGGTTCCTTTCGATGACTTTCGCTGGCACCGACAGGTCTTCCTGATAGAAGGCGATGGCTCCGTCCGCCAGCCTGGTGGCAGCGACTTGATAGGGATGATTCACCCCCACCACGATGTATCCGTGGCTGGCCAGGTCTTCAGCAATCGAGCCGTAGAACTCGACGTTGGTGGCGTTGCCGGGAGACAGCAAGACGACTGGAAACTTCGGATGCGACCGATTGATCTCAGCCTCGGCTCGCGCATGCCCACGGACCCAGCGCAGCCCTTGGGCCGCAAGAGCGTTGACCTCGCCGCTGGCCGCCAGCGCCTCGATCATGTCGTTCTGGTTCGGCAGATACGTGGCGGGGGTGCCGGTGCCATCGACAGCCGGATACCAGGCGATCACTCCTACCTGCCGGCGGTCGGCCGGGGCCGGGGTGTGTTCCTCGGCTCGAGTGGTGTCGGTCCAGGTTCTTTCCAGGCGACCCACCGCATAGGGCCCTGTCGGAGCGGGCAACTCCAAGTGGACCCACGTCGCGATTGACCCAAGAACGAATATGGCAACGAGGGTGGGGGCAGCAACGCGCTTCATTAGAAGGACTCTCCCTTCTCGTCTTAAACCCGGCCTAAAGCTGCCTGGGGGATCAGCGCCGAGTGCGCTCGGCCAGCCGACCCTGATAGCGACCCAGGGCATAGGTGCCAAGGGCGAGACCACCTGCGGCACTGGTCCCGAGCCCCAATGCGATGGCGCGTTTGGTCTTGCGAGCAAAGATCACCACCGGCCAGCCGCGGTCGTGGGCAATCCTCTCCAAGTCGCGGTCGGGGTTGACCGCAACCGGATGGCCCACCGCCTCGAGCATCGGCAGATCCGAGAT
>DATEDN010000114.1:0-2024 GCA_035281645.1 Acidimicrobiia bacterium
CCAAGGTGATGGCCGCCGATATCGACCTCGGCCGGGTAGCGGAGATCGCCGCCGAGACCGGGGCATATCCGATCGGGGTCGATGTCTCTCGGGAGGAGGACAACATCCGTCTCATCGAGGAGACGGAGACACAGTTGGGCCTGATCGATCTCTTCTGCGCCAATGCCGGTGTCGCATACGAGGGTTCCGAGCAGAGCTCGGACGAGGAATGGGAGCGGATGTGGCGGGTGAACTTTCTCTCCCATGTCTACGCCGCCCGCCATCTCGTCCCCCGCTGGCAGGAGCGAGGCGCCGGCTACCTACTCGTCACCGCGTCGGCGGCCGGCCTGTTGACCAATATCGGCGCCGCCCAGTATTCGGTGACCAAGCACGCCGCCGTGGCCCTGGCCGAATGGCTGGCGGTTACCTACGGTGACGATGGGATCAAGGTCTCTTGTCTCTGCCCGCAAGGGGTGCTGACCCCGATCCTGGAGAAGGAAGGCGAGACCGCCGCCTACCTCCGAGCCACGGCCGTCACGCCCGAGGCGGTGGCGGAGTCGGTCATTGAGGGCCTGCGCGAGGAGCGCTTTCTGATCCTGCCTCATCCGGAGGTGGCGGGGTATGAGCAGCGCCGGGCAGAGGACCGCGACGGCTGGCTCGAAGCAATGCGCCGGCTCCGGCGTAACCTTCGCGGGAGATGAACAAGCGGCGAGTCGCCATCACCGGGGTTGGAATCGTCAGCCAGCCGGGGATCGGAGTCGCTGACTTCTGGAAGGGCCTCCAGACCGAACCCGTTCCCGGCCAGCATCACGAGATCAGCAATTGGGATCCCGAGCAGTGGATGCCGCGCAAGGAAGCCCGCCGCCTCGACCGCTTCGCTCAGATGGCCCTCGTGGCGACGGATGAAGCGATGAAGCAGGCGGGCACATTGAGCGCCGCGACCGACCGTGTTGCGGTGGCGATTGCCAGTGGCATTGGCGGTCTGGCAGCGCTGGAGGAACTGGTTGAAACCTCCTACGACCCCGAGCGCCGCCCATCGCCACTGTTGATACCGATGATGATGTGCAACGCTGCCGCCGCGGCGGTGTCGATCAAGTACGGGTTCGGCGGTCCGGTAACAACTCAGGTGGTGGCCTGTGCGGCGGGAGCACAGGCGATCACCGACGCCCTCCGCACCGTGCAGTGGGGCTATGCCGACGCCGCCATCGCCGGGGGCTGCGAAGCCGCCGTTCGCCAGCCAGCCGTGGCCGGCTTTCTTTCCTCCAAAGCAATGTCGCCCACCACCACCGCCCGGCCGTTCTCAGTAGACCGTGACGGGATGGTCCTCGGGGAGGGCGCCGGCATCGTTGTCATCGAGGAATGGGAGTTGGCGAAAGCCCGCGGAGCCACGATCTTGGCCGAGCTCGCCGGGGCGTCGGCCACCGGCGATGCCCACCATCTCACGGCCCCTCATCCTGAAGGGGAGGGAGCCGAGCGAGCTATTCGCTTGGCCCTGGCCGATGCTGGTCTCGAGCCTGGTGATGTGGGATACGTCAATGCCCATGGCACCGGGACCGATCTCAACGACCGAACCGAGGGAGCGGTGATCGCTCGAGTGTTCGATCCCCAACCTCCGGTGTCTTCGATCAAAGGCAGCACCGGACACGCGCTGGGGGCGAGCGGGGCCGTCGAGGCGGTGGCCTCGGTCCTCGCCATCACCAACCGCGAGCTGCCGCCCAACCTCGGTATGACCCGTCAGGATCCCGAGATCCCCTTGACCGACATCGTCACCGAGCCCAGGCAGTTCGATCCCGCCCCGGTGATCACCAACTCGTTCGGATTCGGCGGCCACAACAGCGTCCTCGTTATCTCGCCGCCGTCGTAACCTGAGAACACACACGGGAGCCCACCTGGGGCTGAGAGGGAGAAACACTCCGACCGTAGAAACCTGATCCGGGTAATGCCGGCGTAGGGAGGAGATCGATGAAGCGACTGGTGCTGTTGGTGGTCTTGGCGGCAACCGCCTTCGGATGTGCATCCGACGAGCCCGTGAGCCTGACCCTCAT